>PKXZ01000077.1 GCA_003132525.1 Candidatus Dormiibacterota bacterium
GAGGTGATGCGGCAGCGGCTCGCCAGCGTGCCCGGGCTGCGCGTGATCACCCGGTGATGCGGTAGCGCTCCAGCAATCCCTTGGCGATGATCAGTCGCTGAATCTCATTGGTGCCCTCGCCGATGATCAGCAGCGGTGCGTCCCGATAAAGGCGCTCGACNNTTCGACATCGGCTCGCTCGCCCGCATCCTTCTTACGCGCCGCGTAGTTGGTGAGCAACCGCGCTGCCTGAATCTTGGTGGCCATGTCAGCCAGCTTGAACTGGATGGCTTCGTGCTGTGCGATCGGAACACCGAAGGCCTGTCGCTGCTGCGCGTAGGCGATGGACAGCTCGAACGCCCGCTGCGCAACGCCCACACCGCGCGCCGCCACATTGACGCGGCCAACTTCGATCGCCGCCATCATCTGCTTGAATCCCTGTCCCTCGACCTCGCCGAGCAGGTTGGCGGCGGGTTGCCGGTTGTTCTCGAAAACCAGCTCGGTGGTCTCGACGCCCTTGTAACCGAGCTTCTCGATACGTCGCGACGACGTGAACCCGGGATACTGCTTCTCGGCGAGGATGCACGACATCCCCCGGTGCGGGGGTGAGGCATCGGGATCTGTTTTCACGAGCGTCGCGACGACTGTCGAGTGCTCGCCGTTGGTGGCCCACATCTTGGTGCCGTTGATGACGTACTCGCCGTTGTCGCGGATCGCGCGAGTCTGAATCGCCTGCACGTCCGAGCCACAGTTGGGCTCACTCATCGAGAAGCCGCCATGGAATTCGCCCGTGGCCATCCGCGGCAGAAATCGCTGCTTCTGCTCGTCGGTCCCGTAATTGTCGATGAGAAAGCTGACGATGAAATGGGTATTGATGATGCCGGTGATCGACATCCATCCTCGGGCGATCTCCTCGCACACCATGGCGTACGTTGCGTAGTCGAGGCCGGTGCCTCCGTACGTCTCGGGGATCGCAAAGCCGAAGAAGCCCAGCTGCTTCATCTGCGCGACGATCTTCTCGGGATAGGTATCGTCGTGGTCCAGGTCATGCGCGACCGGGAGGATCTCACGCTCCACGAAGTCGCGGACCATGCCGACGATCTCGCGCTGCTCGGTGGTCATGTCGATGGACACAAGCTGAGTCTAGTCGCCGGGATCGGGTCTCATGCTCGCGCGACGCCGAGGATGTGAACCTGCGAACCGCGCAGTCCTGGTGTGGCGAGAACGCGCTCGATGCCGAACGAGGCCTCCAGCAGCGGCCGGTTGAAGGCGATGTACGAGGGATCGCCGTTGTAGCTCAGGACTGCATGCGTGAATCCGGCCGCGGTGAGCAGGCGATGCAGGCGCGTGCTGCTGTTGGCCCGATAGCGCACCGGGTAGGCGTCCCCGTCGCCGCGTCCGTAGAGACGCCGCGTGATGCCGGCGTGCCATCGCTGGGGGATCGCCCTGATCATCCACGCGTTGTAATTCCAGGCGTTCGGGGTGAGAAAGATGAAGCTGCCGCCGGGCGCGAGCACTCGATGCACCTCTGAGAAGACGAGACCTGGGAGATCGAGGTGTTCGAGCACCCACGCGGAGGCGACGATATCGAACGCCCCGGCGGCAAAGGGCAAGTCCTCACCGGATCCCACGACGCGGCGCGAGATCGCGCGATTCGCTTCGAGCGCCGATGGATCCGGATCCACACCGAAGACAGCGGCACCGGGTACGCAGGAGAGGTCGTCGCCATGCAGGCCGTTTCGCCCACACCCGAGGTCGAGGATGCGAGCCCCCGGTGTCGACACGCTTCCGATCAGCGCTCGATAACGGCTGACGCTGTCCACCCAGGACGGATTGCGGCGCTGGTACTCGTTGCGTGCGCGCACCTGTCGCTCGAAGCCACCTGCCATGCGGGCGGCAGTGTAATCGGCGGTCGATGTGACCGTCCCGCTGTTAGAGTTGGCGCGATGAGCGAACGGCCGTTCGCGCGATGATCGCCCGCACCGCCGGCACCGAGTCCGAGGCAGCGAGCGCGGCGCCAATCATTCCCGCGCCCCCACGATTCGACATTCGCACGCAGGATTGCATCGACTTTCTGCGCGGGCTTCCCGCCGAATCAGTCGATCTGATCGTTACCGATCCCGCCTACTCCGGGATGAATCGTCATCTGCGCCTCGGGCACGGCCGTATCGTCGGCCACTACGGAAAGCCCGACAACGAACGCTGGTTTCACGAGTTCTCCGATGATCCCGAGTCGTACGCCGTGTTTCTTCGCGAGTGTCACCGGGTGCTGCGGCGGGATCGCCATGTCTATATCATGTTCGACAGCTTTTCCATGCTTTCCCTCGGTGCGCTGGTTCGCGATTTCTTCGACGTCAAGGGCGTGGTGGTCTGGGACAAGGTGCACCTCGGCATGGGGCATTACTTCCGTCGCCGCCACGAACAGATCGTGTTTGCCAGCAAGGGACGCAGGAAACTCTCCCGGCGAGATCTACCGGACGTGTGGTCTGTCCCTCGACTCCACCGCGCGACCTATCCAACCCAGAAGCCGGTCAAGCTCTTCGAGTACATGGTGCAGGCGAGCGCCGAGCCCGGCTTCCTGGTTTGTGATCCGTTCTGCGGAAGCGGGTCATCCGGTGTCGCCGCGTTGCTCGGCGGCTGCGGTTTCATTGGTGCGGACATCGACTCGCGCGCAGTACGTATCGCCGAGGATCGCCTCGGCAGATTCACGGCTACCGGGGAGGATCCGCTCGAGCCAGCTCACTAGCGCCGCCAACGCCCGCAGCTGTCTGAGCGGGACGCCGGCCCGCAACCCGGTGCGGCCAGAAAGCGAGCGGTCCCACCAGTACGAGCAGCGCGGGAAGCAGTAACGAGCGCACCAGGAAGGCGTCGATCAGCACCCCCACAGCCAGGATGAACGCGAACTCACGGAAGGGCTGAACCGGCACCAGCGCTAGAACGGCGAAGCTCGCCGCAAGCGTCACCGCGGCGATCGACACTGCGCGCGATGCCCGCGGCAGGGCCGCCTCGACAGCTGCTGCCATATTGCGACCGCGTGCCTCCTCCCAGATGCGTCCCATGACGAAGACGCTGTAGTCCGCTCCCAGTGAGACAAGCAGCACCCCGGCCGTCACGGGGACGAAGAAGGTGATGTCCGGATATCCGGCCGGCCCCTGGAACACATCGACGAAGACGCCGAGGGATGCCGCGAGTCCGAGCGCACTCGAAGCGATGAGCAGGAGAGGTGCCGCCACCGCTCTGAAATAGAGCATCAGCACGATGCTCATCAGCAGCGCCGCGAGCAGTGCCACACGCCAGATGTCGGTGTTGGTGGCGGCCACGCCATCCGCGGCTTCGGGGGTCGCACCCGACCAGAGGGCCGTCGTGCCGTGCAGATCCGCCGCGGAAAGCAGCCCGGGCATTCGCTGCTCGAGCGCAGTGAACGTCGCGATGGCAGCCGCGTCGTAGGGATCGTCGCGAAGGACGACCACCATGCGCACGGCGGTGTGGCTCGACGTGGCGAACAGCGATGCTCCAATGTTCAGCGGGAGCTCACCTGGCCCCACCACCGCGCTCACGCCCGGGCTCCGCCTGATGGCCTGCTCCAGGCGCGTCAGCGAAGTCTGTTGCCCCGAGATGTCCGGTCGCTCGAGGACCAGCGTCGTCGGACCGACAATGCCGGGGCCAAAACCGGCCGCGGCCGCGTCAGCCGCCTGGCGCGGGTCGCTGGTGGTCGGAAGGCCGCTGATCACGTTTGTGCCCAGACGGGCGTGAGCGAGCCCGGACGCCGCGAACAGCAGCAGCGCGACAGAGGCGACTGCGGTGATGGCGGCCGCCCAGCGCTTGCTGATGAGGCCGGCGAGGACCCTCCTCGCGCCGCCCTTTTCGATCTCACGCTTGGACGGCTCCTCCGTGCGCCGGGGGAGGTACGGCCAGAACGTCAGCCTGCCGAGGACGCCGGTCAACGCCGGAACAAACGAGATCGACACGAGCCCGGAGATGATCACCGCGACAGCCATGCCGGGACCGACCGCATGGAAGAAGTCGAGGTCCGCTCCGACCAGCGCGATTGTGCCCGCCGCCACCGTGAGGGCTGCCGCGATCACGAGTGGGACGACCCGGGACGAGGCGTGGCGCAGCGCCATGGTGCGCCGCTCGCCGGCAGCGAGGCGGGCGCGCATCGCCGTCAGGGTGAAGACGGAGTAGTCGGTGACCACACCGAGGATCAGCACGATCATGATCGGCGACAGCTGCGATGGAATCTGGATGCCCAGCAGGTGCGCTCCCCAGCCGAGGACGTGGCGCGTCACCAGGTAGGCGATCCCCGCTCCGGCGAGTGGCACCAGCGGAGCGACCGGTGACCGGAAGAGCAGGCCGACGAGGAGGGCGATCACGGCGACCGTCACGATCTCGAGCAGCACCAGCGCGTTCTCGATGAGATTGCCTTCGCTGATCTGAGCCGGCACCGGTCCCGTGACGCCCACCGACGCCCCGGGCGACCGTGGGGTCGCGGCCGCATAGGCCGCCGCTCCAGTGCTGATGTCGCCGGACTGCGCTGTCGAGGGGAAGAAGAGGAAGGTGACCGCCGTGGTCCCGGGGGCCCGCGATGCGGAGACCAGCCCGGGAACGTTGACCACCGGCAGCGCGAAGCTGGGTTGGTTCGGTGGCGCTGATGCGGGGCGCGAGCCGTCGGCGGACTGCGCCTGGCGGCCGATCTTGACCAGCGTTGCCGTCGGGAGGCTGCGAGCGGCGTGCTCGACAACCAGTGCCGGGCTGTCGGCCAGCGATGACCCGAAGAGTTGCTGCTCGGTCGCCTGGGCGCGCAAAGCCGCGGTGTTTGCGGGGACCAGCTGGATCAGGCCAAAACCGGATGCGGCGCCGAAGTCGGGCAGGAACATCACCGCGAGGACGGCCGCGGCGATCCACGCGGCGATCACCGGCAGGCCGAGATAGGCCGTCAGTGCGGCGTATAGCCGCCACGGCCACGGCACGTTCGAGGAGTCGTCAGTGCCCGGCGCAGGGCCGGGTGGCGGTGGTTGTTCACCAGCCTCGAGCCACGGCGGAGCCGGCGGAGGCGAGGGCAGATGGCTGGACATGCGACACCCCTACAGGCCAAATGTGATAGTCAGCCTATCACTCGTGGACTAAGGCTTTGCGCCGCGAACTGCGTCACCGAGAGGAGGTTCCCGTCGGGATCCTCGAACCACGCGACCCGGTCGCCACTCGGCGATGTCCAGATGCCCGCGTCGTCGAGGTCCATGCCTCGATAGCGGACGAATGCGACCCCAGCCGCCGTGAGCGCGCCCACGGTCGCGACGATGTCATCGACGCCCCAGCCCAGGACCGTGTAGCGAACCTTCGAGAGCTTGCGCACCGGCGTCAGCCTGAGCATGGTCCCGTTGGCGTCGAACACGCACGCGAACGGGCTTTCCTCGGACACCGGCAAACCGAGGGTATCGGCGTAGAAGGCACGAGCGCGCGAGAGGTCGGTGGTCGGTATGAACGCGATGAGCCGTCCAGTACCGATGGCTCCCATCTCAGCCCGCCGCGGACTCCTCGCCATGCGCGGGCGACGGTGTCAGTCCCGCTGCGACACCGCGTGCGTAGAACTGCACCGCAATCTTTCGTGAGGCTTCGTCGATCATCTCGTCGCCGAGCATGACGGCGCCCTTGCGCTCGACCTCGGTCGCCTGCCGGTATACCTCGAGCATGCGCGCGGCTTTGTCGAAGTCGGCCTGCGCCGGCGTGAACGTCTCGTTGGCGGGCTCGATCTGCATCGGGTGCAGCACCCATTTGCCGTCGTAGCCGAGCGCCGCTGCACGCGACGCGGCGGCCCTGTATCCATCCACGTCATGGATCGCGAGGTACGGCCCGTCGATGACCTGGATGCCGGCAGAGCGCGCGGCGACCGCGAGCTTGAACAGCACGTAGTGAAAGAGATCGCCCGGGTAGCTGGAGTCGTTCCGCACCGACAGCGACGGCAACTGCATCGACGCGGAGAAGTCAGCCGGCCCGAATGTCAGCGTTTCCAGGCGACTGCTCGCAAACGCAATTTCGTCGGCGCGCATCAGGCCTTCCGCATCCTCGATCTGCGCCTCGATGCCGATGCGTCCCACCGCGTATCCCAGTGCCTGCTCGAGCTGCATCAGCGCCCGGTCGACGAAAGCAATGTCGCCGGCATTGCGCACCTTCGGCACCATGATGCAATCGAGAACGTCGCCCGCACCGGTGATGATCTCGCGCAGGTCGTCGAACGCAAACGAGCTCGTCACCTGGTTGATGCGCACCACGCGCGTCTTGCCGTGCCAGTCGTGCGTGCGCAACGCCTCGACCACCTTGGCGCGCGCCGCCGGTTTCTCGAGCGGGGCGCACGCGTCCTCGAGGTCGAGGAACACCTCGTCGGCAGCGCTCGCCGCGGCCTTCTCCATCATCCGTGGGTTGCTGCCGGGAACGGCGAGAACTGAACGGCGAAGTCGGGCCGTGGACACCGCTCGGCTACTCCTTCGGAGGGGTGGGCCGGTCGTCGGGCGGAGTTGGTTTGTCTTTCGGCGGGCTCGGGCGATCGTCGAGAGGAATTTGGCGGTCGTCCGCAGGAGCGTCGGTGCCGTCCGGGGTCATCCCGCCGAGCCCGCCCATTCCGCCAAACAAGCTGCCGAACATCTGCTGGAACTGCTCGGGTCCACCGAGGTCGTCCTGGACGCGCTCGAACATGCGCGCCATCAACTCCTGGAGCTGTGGGTCCTCGGAAAGCTTTTCCTGGAGCCCGCCCAACTGGCCCATGAGCTGTTCCATCTGCACTTCCTGTGCCACCTGCATGAGCACCGGCTGTGACGCCGCCGCGGCCACCACCTGAACCTGCTGGCGGATCACCTCGAACCCCTTGCAGGCCATGCAGGTGCCCTGGTGCTGGCACCGGCACAGCTGGGATTTGAGCTTGTCGAGCTCGTGGTGGATGCCGCTCAGGTCAACGCCGGGTGGAGATGTGTCGCCCATAGAGTGATCGTAGTGGACATACGGCTGGGAACCGCAAACGTTGCATCCACGCTGGGATCGGGTATAGTCATTCGCAGACGGGAGGCCTCGCGCATCCCCGCGGTTGACGTCGATCGGATCGTCGCCCCGCGTCAAAGAGCTCCGCCCGAGGCCGTCCCGAAGTCCAGTAATTGCGTCGGTGGACAGGGCCACCGCGCATCCGAGGTTGACAGTCCGCTGATAGCCCCAGACCTCGCGCTCGATCGTCTGCACCTCATCGTGCCCGACGGCAGCGATGCCATGGTCGTCCTGGAAGCATGGGCGAACGGCTCGCAGCCCGGCGCCGATCCGCGCACTGTTTTTGCCGAGCGCATCGGTGAGGTCGGTCACGTCTCCGTGTCGTTCGGCGACGAGGACCCGATCCAGTTGCGCCTCGATCTTCCCGACCTCGTGCTGCAATGCGTCGCGCAGGCCGGCGATGATGGCACCCGCGACCATCTCGGTCTGCGCGTCCTGTCCATCCGTCCGACCGGCGGCCAGCCCGAGGGCGCCAAGCTCCTCACCATCACCACCCGCGAGCCGATCGTGACCGCGGCCAACGGCGTGGTCAGCGACACCTTCCGTCTGCTCGACTGGCGGATCTCGACACAGCATGCGGCGCGGTCGGAGCAGCTCTACGCAACGCTCAAACTCGTCGACAGCCTCGAGCGAGCCGAAAAGCAGCGGGCACAGTCGCAGCGCACCCGATTCAACGGTGCACGTGAGTTCTGGCGTTGCAAGGCCTGCCGGGCTCTGTGGCGGCCCGAGAGCCATGAGCGCTGCCCGTCGTGCGGCCGGGAGTTCACCGAGGCGGACCGCAAATCTCCCGAGGTGGGCAAGGTCGAGTTCCAGATCCCCGCCGGTGAGCCGATCAACCTGACGCCGGACGCCGCGGTGCTCATCGAGCCCGACGACGAGACCAACTTCGTGGGCCGGGTCGCTCGCATCGACCATCAGCGTCACGTCGTGGAGATCGTCACCCGCACCTTCGAGCACTCCGGCAGCGAGGGCTACATCGCGCCGTCATTCAACAAGGCCCTCTATCAGGCGAAGCGGTCGGTGCTTGCGGCTATCGCCACCAAGGACTTCGGTGTTGGATTGCTCGCGCAACTCCTGGTCAGCCCGGAAACGATCGTCGCACCCAAGGATGAATCGGATGCCGAAGGGTCCTGGCTCACCAGTGGGATGCGTCCGAACAAGCCACAGAACCGTGCGGTGGGATTGCTCAGCCGCTTGAGCGCAGGCCAGGCCGTGTTCATCCAGGGACCTCCTGGCACCGGCAAGACCACGGTGATCGTCGAAGCCGTCAAGCGCCGTCTGGCCGCCAATCCGGATGAGCGGATCCTGGTGACGTCGCATAGCAACCTCGCCGTGGACAACGCCCTCGAGCGCCTCGCGGGCACGCCGGGAATGCGCGCCGTCCGGGTGGCTCGCGCGGAGCGCGTGCATCCGGCAGTGGACAAGTTCCGCTGCGACGACGAGGACGATCCGCGCCTCCTCGAGGCCAACTGCTACTTCGCCACCTGCGCCACCGCGGCGACGTCGGGCATCACCGACATGAACTTCGACATCGTCATCCTCGACGAGGCCAACAAGGCACGCGCCGACGAGGCGCTCCCGGCGCTGCGCCTCGGTCGCAGCCTTGCGCTGGTGGGAGACCACAAGCAACTGCCCCCGGTCGAGGACGACGCTCTCTACGGCATTGTCGAGACCGACCCTGCACTCGAAGACCTGGTCAACCGCAGCTTGTTCGAGCAGTGCTGGGACGGCGGCCTTCCTGCCGATGCTCAGTGCCTGCTCACCATCCAGCACCGCATGCACCCCGACATCGCGGCATACGTGTCGGCGGCGTCGTACGACAACCAGCTCGAGAACGCGCCCGAAGTTCTGGAGTACGACTACATCACTCGTAAGCCATTCCCGGTCGCGCTGCATTTCGTCGACACCGAGGGAATGCGCGGCGGTCGCGAGCGGCGCGGCCCCGGTGGTGCGCTGCGCAACGAGGCCGAGGTCCGGGTCGCCGCACAGGTGGTCCGGCTGCTCGACGAGCGCGCCCCGCGCGAGCTGAGCATGGCGGTCATCGCGATGTACGCCGAGCAGGTGGAACGGCTTCGCCAGGCGCTCGGACGCCGGCGCTTCAAGCGCACCGTGAAGATCGACACCGTCGACTCGTTCGAGGGACGCGAGGAGGACATCGTGGTCATCTCGCTGGTGCGCTCGAACGAACGCGGCCGCATCGGCTTCCTCCGAGTTCCGAACCGCCTCAACGTGGCCATCTCCCGAGCCAAGCGACTGGTAGCCTGCATCGGCGACAGCGCGACCCTGCGCAGCGGCGACGAGTCGATGTACGGGGTGCTCGTCGAGGCTTCGCGCTCAACCGGCGGTTGGCTCAGCGCCCTCGAGCTGGTATCGCAACCCAAGCCGCGTCGCGGCGAGCAGCGTCCATCGGGACAGCCCGGGGGCGCCGAGGGTGGCGAAGAGGGCGACCCGGAGCGCGCGGCCAAGCGTCGTCGCCGTCGCCGTCGCGGGAGGCGTGGCGGTCCCGTCCCGGTGACTGCAGGTACCGCCGAGCCCGGCTCGGAAACCGGTGCTCCCGTGCAGCCAACCCTCGAGGGCCAGCCACAGGAAGGCGCGCAGCGCCGCCGTCGCCGTCGCCGCCGTCGCGGACGTGGGCGCGGTGCGGGCCTGGGACAGCCGGCAGGCCAGACGGGCGAGACCACCGGCCCGCCGCCGGAGCAGGAGGCGACCGCCGCTCCAGCCCCGGCTGGGGACGCACCCGAGGCCTGAAGACGTGAGCGACGCAGTCACGGTCTTCGTCCGCCCTGGAGATCCGGCGTCCGAGGCGACGCTTCGCTACCTCGACCAGCGCGGGGTCAAGTACACCAAGCGGGACGTCCTCAGCGACCCGTCGGCGACTGCGATCCTGTTCGGACGCCTTGGCCGGGTCGTCGTCCCGGTGGTTCAGGTCGGTGACCGACTGCTCGTCGGGCATGACCCCGTTCAGCTCGCCCGCTTCCTCCCCCGCGAGGACAGTGAGGAGCAGCACGTGTCGTTCGGAGCGTCGGTGAGGACCGTCACGGGTGAGATCGCAAGCGCCAAGCACCTCCCTGCGACGTACGGCGTCGAGGTCGGGCAGGTCAAGCCGGGCTCACCCGCCGAGGCCGCGGGGATCCTGCCCGGTGACGTGATCACTGGAATCGGCCCGTACACGGTCAACGGCGGCGCCGATCAGTTTCGTCGCGCCGTCGCACTGCGCCAACCAGGCGACACCATGATGCTCACCATCTGGCGCGAGGGTGACGTGTCGGAGGTCGCTGTGGCCTTTCCCATCGAGGCTCCGGTCGATCCCCGGGCCGACGTTCCCGCCGAGGAAGCGCCGCCCGCCTGACCGGCTCACAGTCGCGCCGGGACCTGCGTTTGGTATGCAGTGAGCACGGTGAAGTCGACAGCGTTGCACCCGTTCCAGTTCGTGTTCGATGAGCACGCGAACGCGGTGCTCTCGTTTCTCAACGGATCCGTGGGCGTGTCCGAGGCGGAGGATTGTTTCCAGGAGACGATGCTCAGCGCGCTCCGCGCATATCCCCGTTTGAGGGATGCGTCGAACCTGCGCGGCTGGTTGCTCACGATCGCGCGGCGAAAAGCCATCGACTCCCACCGCGCTCGCGCCCGCCGGCCCGTACCGGTCGCCGATCCCGATCCGGGCGCTGCGGTGGACGCGCACGCCGAGACCGATGACGAGCTCTGGGACCAGGTGCGGGGCCTGCCGGGCAAACAGCGCAAGGCCGTCGTGCTCCGGTTCGCGGGCGACAAGAGCTACCCGGAGATCGCGGCAGCGATGTCGACCACGCAGGACTCGGCGCGCCAGAGCGTGCACGAGGGATTGAAGAAACTCAGAAGGGAGCTCCAATGACCGTCACCCCAGCGTTGACCAACCGATTTCTCCAGGGCGCGGAGGCCAAGGGCCTCGTCGACGTGGCGGTCACGACCATGGACAGCCCGATCGGCACGCTCCTCCTCATGGCCACGCCCAAGGGACTGGTCCGTATCGCGTTCGAGGACGAGAACCGCGATGAGGTGCTCGGGGAGGTCGCGATGCAGCTGTCGCCGCGCATCCTCGAGGCGCCTCGCCGTCTCGACCCGGTGCGCCGCGAGCTCGACAGGTACTTCGCCGGGAAGCTGCAGGATTTCGAGGTGCCCCTGGACTGGGCGCTGGTGGGAGATTTCGCCCGCAAGGTGCTGCGCCGGACGGCCCGGATCCCCTACGGCTCGGTGGCGAGCTATGGCGAGGTCGCCCTCGAGGTCGGCACACCACGTGGCGCCCGCGCAGTGGGCAACGCGCTGGGCTCCAACCCGATCCCCGTGGTGGTCCCGTGCCACCGCGTGGTCCGAACCGGCGGCGCCATCGGCGGCTACGGCGGCGGATTGCCCCGCAAGCGGTGGCTCCTGGCGCTGGAGGGCGGCTGAGCGCCTACCAGCCGGGAGGCGGTTCGGACCTGTTCAGCAGGCGAACGAAGTCCTCGGCTCGCGCCACAGCTTCCCAGCGCCTCGAGAAGAAATCCTGGGTGATCATGCGGTTGTCGGCCAGCGAGGTCACGGTCACCGCCCACTGATTGAGAGCCCTGGACACCTCGACCTCGTGGGTGGCGGCTTCGTTGCGCATGACGACACCGCTGGCCGCCGGACGGCGCCCACGGTCGTTGCGTCGAGAGGACGCCATAGCCATCGCAAAGACCTCCAATACATCCCGGCAGGCATTCGCCTCGCCGCCCGCGACCATTGTCCCCCAAATGGATGCCTCAGAGCGAGAGGGTCAGCTGGTTCCCGCTTTCTCGTTCAGCCGGCTTCTCGGCCTTGACCGCCGGTGGGTGGACCACGGGAGGCGAAGCCTCGACCCAATCCGGAACGTGCCCGTCCCGCTCGCGCAGGGTCTCGACGACCGGCTCCGGTGGGCGGGGCAAGCCGAGCCCGAGCATCGCTCCGAAATCGAAGGCGTTCACCACCGCGTAATTGCTTCGGTTGTTGTTCAGCAGCACATGGAGCGGCACCCCGGAATCACTCGCCGCGCGCATCGCCGGAATCCACTCCTCGAGCTCGGCCGGCGTGTAGAGGTAGTTGAACCGGTCGCCGCTTGTGGGTCCGCTCGTGTACCAGGTCTCGCGATTGCGGCCGTGGAAACGCGCGATGCACAGCCGGGGTGAGGTGATCGCGAGCAGCGGTGGCGCGGTCGCTGATCCTATCTGGGGAGCGTCCACGCCGACGTAGACGCACTCCAGTTCCCGGAGCAGGTCCTCGGTCGCCGGCCAGGCGTCATGGTCGAACCACGATCGGTGCCGGAACTCGATCGCCAGGAGATCGTCGGGGTGACGGTCTCGAGCGGCGAGGAGCCACTCGCGCGACTCAGGTCGATTGGTCAACCAAGGCGGGAACTGGTAGTGGACGGCGACCAGCTTGCCGCTCGAGCGCAGCGGTGCCAGCGCGGCCATGAAGTCGCGCTCCTCATCGGGGGTGGGCTTGCGCGGGATCCGGTCCTCACGCTCGTGCCCGGTGAGACTGCGGTACGCCTTGATGTTGAAGCGGAATTGCTCGGGCGTCCGTTCGACCCATCCCTCGACCACCTGGGGACGAGGAATCCCGTAGAAGGTCGTGTCGATCTCGACGATCGGGAAGAACTCCGCGTAATAGGACAGCTTGTCCCGCTGGCGGCGCCCATGCTCGAGCTCGGGAGGATAGAAGTCGGTGTGGTCGGCCCAATTGCAGGTCCCGACCGCAATCGGTGCGCCCATATGAGCAAACAGTAACGAAGCCGTCACTGAAGCTGACGAGACTGTGGGCTCCCCCGGCCATACGATCCCGGCGGTGGTGCATAAGGCGGAGTTGTCCGAGAAGTGATGGCGCCCGTACGGCGGCGTCTCAGCGTCGGTTGGAACCGGCGATCGCGTAACGACGCGCGGCTATGGGCGCTCGACGCCGTGATGCTCCTGATCGCCGCGGTGCTGTGGGTGGTCTATGCCGCGGCGGTGCCTGTGTTCTCGCAGCCGAGCCTGCCCTGGTGGGCATACGCGATTGCATTCTTTACCGCTGCCCGTCTGGCTTCAATGGACAGCCCGCGGCGCGGGACCCAGGCAATCACCCTCGCCGCGGCCCCGTTCGTCGTCGCGCTCTTTCACGCGACGCCCCTCGCCATGCTCGGCGGCTACGCACTGGGCGTGGCCCTCGCCGCCGCCACCCGGCGACCCTGGGCCGTCTCGCAGACGGTGTTCGAGATCCTTCGCTTCGCGGTCTTCGCCCCGATCGGCATCTGGGCCTTCCACCTGATCTCGGGAGCGCCCAGTCTGCCCGTCTGGCGAAGCGCCCTTGGAGCCATCGCGGCGACCGTCATCGTCGTGTTCAGGCGGGCGATCTCCGAAGCCGTGGTGTTCCGGCCGCGCGAGCGCGCATCGTGGAGCGCCGTCGTCAATCACCTGCGCGCCGCCTACGTGGCCGCCGCCGCGGCGATGTGCATCGGGCTGATCGCGGTGCGCCTGATCCCAGTGGATCGGTATGCGCTCGTGCCCCTGGCGGTGGTCACCTTCACCGTGCTGATGACCCACCGGGCCTGGGTTCGCGAGCGCTACGACCACGAGGCGGCCGAATTTCTCATTGGAGCCGTGGACGCCCTCGCCGGTCGTGAGCTCGAGCCGTCGATCGTGCTCCTCCTCAACCGGGCGCGGGACATCTTCCACGCGGAGATCGCTCAGCTCACGGTGTTCCCCTCGCAGCCGGCCGAGAAGGCGTTCCGCACCACCGTGCGCCACGGCCAGCCCGACGAGGTCATGGTGGCTCTCGGTCTCGGGGAGCTCGACGACGTGCTCGAGGCGGAGACCGCCGGTGTGATCGTTCGCGCCGGCGAGCCCGGCGATCCGAGTTCCGAGATGCTCGGCCGCCGGAACGTCAACGAGGCAATGGTGGCGCTGCTCCGCGGCGAGTCGCGAATGATCGGCAGCCTCATGGTGGGCGGCCACCTCGACGCCCGCACCTTCGACGATCGCGACCTGCGCCTGTTCCGCACGCTGGCCACGAGAACCACGGCCATCCTCGAGAACAGCCGGATGGAGCGGTCGATCGCCCGTCTGACCGAGCTCCAGGAGCAGCTGACCCACCAGGCGTATCACGACTCGCTGACCGATCTCGCCAACCGCTCGCTCTTCGGGCAGCAGATCGACCAGGCGTTGCGCCGCAAAGCCGAGGGCGCCGCGAGCGTCGCCGTGATCTTCCTTGACATCGACGATTTCAAAGGTGTCAACGACACCCTCGGCCACGCCGCCGGCGACGCGCTCCTCGTCGAGGTCGCCGCCCGGATTCGTGCCTGCCTGCGCCGCCCGGATACCGCTGCACGCCTCGGAGGCGATGAGTTCGCGCTGCTCATCGAGGGAGTCGACAGCGCGATCGAGGCCGAGCATGTCGCGCGCCGCGTTCTCGACGTGCTTCGCGAACCCTTCACGGTTTCGGGCACGTCGGTGATCGTCCGCGCGTCGCTCGGCATCGCAGTTGCAGACAGCATCGACGCAAACGCGGCGAGCCTCATGCGCCACGCCGACGTGGCCATGTATGTCGCCAAGGGCGCAGGCCGAAATCGCTACGTGCTGTTCGCACCGGGCATGGAGAGCGATGTCGTCCACCGGCGGAAGCTCCGCGGCGAGCTCGAGCGTGCGATGGAGCTCAACCAGTTCATCCTGCATTACCAGCCGGTTGTCAACCTCATCACCGGCGAGATCACCGCGGTGGAAGCGCTGGTGCGCTGGCATCATCCGCTGCGTGGGATCGTCGCACCAGGCGAGTTCATCGGAGTCGCTGAGGAGAGTGGCCTGATCATGCAGCTCGGCGAATTCGTGCTGCGTACGGCGTGTGCCACCACGCTCCAGTTCCAGAAGCTGCAGTCGACGCCACTCGCGGTGTGCGTCAACGTCTCCGTCGTCCAGTTGAACGCGCCCACCTTCGTCGAGGACGTGCTTGCCATCGTCGCCGAGTCGGGGCTCGCCCCGGACACGTTGATCCTCGAGCTGACGGAGTCGATGTTCGTCGAGGACACGGCGATTGTCATCGCCAAGCTCGACGCGTTGCGCAACGCCGGGATTCGCGTGGCCATCGATGACTTCGGCACCGGTTACTCCTCGCTCAGCTACCTGCGCCGGCTTCCCGTCGACATCCTCAAGATCGCCAAGCCGTTCGTCGACGACCTGGCCGATGGAGCGGAGGAGGACTTCACGCGCGCCATCGTCACCATCGCGGACGCGCTCCAATTGCATGTCATCGCCGAGGGCATCGAAGCCTCATCGCAGGTCACCCGACTGCTCAGCCTCGGGTGTCTTGCCGGTCAGGGCTATCACCTCTGTCATCCGCTCCCCGCTCCCGAGGTGGAGCAGTTGCTGCGCCACGGAGGCATCGATCGCGCGCGGCTCGAGTCGGTGTCCGACACCGCGGAGAAAGTCATGCCGCTCAGGTTGCTCGGGTAATCGATGCCCATCTGGCTCGCCGTCCTGGTGGTTGCGCTGATCGCCTTTGCGACGGCGGGCATTTCGTGGACGGCGGTTCGACGCGAGAAGGCGCGCCTCGGGTTCCTGCACACCACCTCGATCGCGCTGCTCGAAGCCCGAGATCTCGACACCGCGTCTGTGGATATCCTCCGGCGAGCGCGCGAGCGATTCGGCGCGGACGTGGCTGAGCTGACCCTCATCCCTGAGACGGGCACCGGCGCAGCATTTCGGACCACAGTCCGCGGCGGCGAGCCTGTGGATGTCATGCGATCGACCGACCTCGAGGACGACGAAGACGGTGCGCTGACACCGCCCGTCTTCGGTGTGGTGCACATCACCGAGGCGGCGTCCGACCCGTGGGTTGCGCGTCTCTGCATACGTCTCGGGATCTCTCGAGGTATGTCGGTAACGCTTCGCCATGAGTCACGCACGGTTGGATACATGGCGCTCGGGATGAACGCGTCGGATGGCGGTGAATCCCGCTCCGATGATCAGGACCTCCAGGAGTTTGCCAACCTCGTCGCGCTCACCATCCAGCGCAGCCGCCTCCACGAGGCGCTCGTCGGGCTCGCCACACTCCAGAGTGAGCTCGCCGATCGTGCCTTCCACGACCCGCTCACGCAGCTCGCCAATCGCGTGCTGTTCATCGACCGCATTGAGCGGGCGCTGCTCGAGCGCGACCCCGAGCGTCATGTCGTGAGCGTCATCTCCGTCGACCTCGAGGACTTCCGGCGGATCAATGCCGAGCGCGGACATGCCACCGGAGACGCGGTGCTCATCGAGGTGGCGCATCGCCTCCACGAGTGCCTCCGCCGGACCGACACCGCTGCCCGGCTCGGTGGTGATGAATTCGCGTTGCTCCTTCCCGAGGTGCTCCACCCTCGTGAGGCGGAGCTGATCGCCCAGCGCGTGGTTGAAGCGCTCGCGGCCCCCGTGGTGACCGACGGCGTCCCGGTGACGGTGCGCGCATCGGTCGGTCTCGCCTGCGCGACCCCCGAGGACGGGAGCGCCGCGGTCCTGCTGCGCCACGCGACAGCTGCCGCCCAGGACGCGCGCGAGGCGGGCTCTGGGACGTACCGCATCCATGGTGGCGCGGGGTCCGGGTCGGCAGACCCCGATCTCGCGGAGGAGCTCGAATCGGCGCTGACCAAGGGAGAGCTCGTCCTCCACTACCAGCCGATCGTCGAGCTGCGCACAGGCAAGATCCTCGGCGCCGAGGCACTGGTGCGCTGGCAGCACCCCGTGCGGGGCCTGATCGCGCCCCTGCATTTCCTCCCGGTTGCGGTGGAATGCGGCCTGATCGACCGTATCGAAGAGTACGTGATCCGCACCGCCTGCGAGCAGCTCCGGCGCTGGCAGACGGCCTACCCGGCCACGCCCGAGCTCGCCATGTCCGTGAACGTCGCCCCAGGCGAGCTGAGTCGCGGGGCGCTCGTCGAACGCGTGACACGGTGCCTCGCCCGGGTCGACGTCGATCCGGCATGCCTGATCCTCGAGGTGACCGAGAACGCCGTGCTCGAGGACCTCCACGGCGCGATCACCACCTTTGACGCACTGCAGCGTGCCGGCGTCCACGTTGCCATCGACGACGTCGGCACCGGCTACACATCGCTCGCCTATCTCCGGCGTCTGCCCATCGACATCCTGAAGATCGCCCGGCCGCTGGTGGCCGAGCTCGGCGACCCCAACTCGAGCGGCGAGCTGGCCCGAACGGTCGTCCGCCACGGTGAGGCACTCCGCCTGGCGCTGGTCGCCGAGGGCGTGGAGCTGCCGCTCCAGGTGCAGCGCCTCAATGAGCTCGGCTGTGGGATGGCCCAGGGATTCCACCTCGCCCACCCATGCGAGGCGGAGGCCATGGAGGCGCTCCTCCGTGAGGGTGGCCTCGACCCGGCCCTCTTCTCGCGGACGGCTCCGGCGCCACGGGCGGCAAAGCGCAAGCCCGCCCGGCCGCGGCGGGTACCCTCGACGGGTGCACCAGCGCGACACTCTGCGTGAGCTCGCCGTCGCGGCCGCCTCGGCCGCCGGAGAGCTGGTCGTCAGAGCGCAAGCCCATCCGGGGAAGCTGACCGCCGAGGTCAAGAGCCCCGGCGACTACGTCACCGAGGTCGATCGCGCGGCCGAGCAGGCGGCGATCCGCGTGCTCCGAGCGGGAGCGCCCGATATCGCGATCCTGGCGGAGGAATCCGGCGGGACGCGTCACGACCGGATGTGGGTGATCGACCCGGTCGACGGCACCACCAACTTCGTGCGCGGGTACCCGATCGTCGGGGTCAGCGTGGCGCTTGTGGAAGATGGCCGTCCAGTGGCCGGCGCGGTGACCGCGCCGCTGCTCGGCGAGACCTGGAGCGCGGCTGAGGGCGAGGGCGCCTTTGATAGCAGGGGCCACCGCCTGGCGGTCTCGACTCATCCCGGAGCCGGCGTCGTCGCCACCGGCTTTCCCTTTCGCCGCAAGGAGCGGCTCCCACGCTACCTGCCCGTGATGACAGCGGCCCTCGAGCGGTTCGAGGATCTTCGCCGCGCCGGCGCGGCCAGCCTCGATCTCGCCTACGTCGCAGCCGGTGCCTTCGACGGCTACTTCGAGCTCGGCCTCGGTCTCTGGGACATCGCGGCCGGCGCGTTGCTGGTTCGTGAGGCGGGCGGGGTGGTCACCGACTGGGCGGGCGACCCCGACGCGGTCTTCGTCAGCGGCGACATCCTTGCCGGCACGCCGGCCTGGCACGCGGTGATGCTCGAGATCGTTGCTGCGTAACTGCGCATCCCCGGCTGAGCCTTATAAGGTACGACGCCTGTGACTACCGAGAATCCAGCGACCCCGGCACACGATCTGCTCCGCGGCAAGCGAATCGTTGTCACCGGGGTTTTGACCCCCAGAAGCATCGCCTTTGCCATCGCTGCCGCGGCGCAGGCCGCGGGCGCGGAGGTGGTGCTCACCTCGTTCGGGAGGGCGATGAGCCTCACCCGGAAGAGCGCGCAGCGACTCAAGCCGGTTCCCGAAGTTCTGGAGATGGACGTCACCGATGTGGCCCAGGTGCAGGCGGTTGCCGAGCACGTTCGCGGGCTCTGGGGCGGTGTCGACGGGCTGGTCCACGCCATCGGGTTCGCGCCTCCCGACTGCCTCGGCGGCGGCTTCCTCGAGGCTCCGTGGAGCTCGGTCAGCACCGCATTCCACGTGAGCAGCTACTCGTTGCAGACGCTGGCGGCGGCGTTCGCGCCGCTGATGCCCGAAACCGGTGGATCGATCGTCACGCTCACCTTCGACGCGCGTGTCGCGTGGCCCGTCTACGACTGGATGGGTCCGGCCAAGGCGGCGCTCGAGGCAATCGTGCGGTACCTCGCACGCGAGCTCGGTCCGCGCCGGATCCGGGTGAACACCATCTCGGCGGGGCCGCTGGAGACCATCGCCGCCCGGTCCATCCCGGGATTCGAGACGCTCAAGTCCTCGTGGGGGAGCCACTCGCCGCTCGGGTGGGACAGCTCCGACAGCGGGCCGGTCGCGGACACCACGGCCTTCCTGCTGAGCGACCTCTCCCGAGCCATCACCGGCGAGATGATTCACGTCGACGGCGGCTACCACTCCCAGGGCGCGCCGCCCCTTGAGACCGCGGAGGCGAAGGTATGAGCGGCAGCAACGGCAGCCCGCGCGTTGCGATCACGGGCATCGGGGCGGTCACCCCACTCGGGCTCGACGCCGAGTCGACCTGGCAGGCATGCCGCCGCGGCCAGGGAGGCATCGGCCCGATCACGGCGTTCGACGCCTCGCATCTCACCACCCAGATCGCCGGCCAGGTCAAGGGATTCGACCCCGAGGCGGTGCTCGGGAAGAAGGAGGCGCGCCGCACAAGCCGCTGCACCCAACTCGCGCTCTTCGCCGCTCGCCAGGCGCTGGAAGATTCCGGCCTGGAGATCGCTCCGATCGCCGAGGACGTCGGCGTGCTCGTCGCCTCCGGGGTGGGCGGGATCGAGGTGATCGAGCGAAATGTCCTGGCCCTGTACAACCAGGGGCCACGGCGGGTGTCCCCGTTCACCGTGCCGTCGATGATCATCGACATGCCCGCCGGAGCGATCGCCATCGACTGCGGGGCCAAGGGTGTCAACTACGCGATCGTCAGCGCCTGCTCGTCGTCGGGGCACGCGATCGGTGAGGCGGCCGAATGGATCCGGCGCGGCGAGGCGACGGCGATCATCACCGGCGGTACCGAGGCGTCAATTACCAACATCAGCGTCGCCGCGTTCGATGCTATGCAGGCGCTCTCGACGCGTAACGACGAGCCCGACCGCGCTTCGCGGCCTTTCGACAAGGACCGCGACGGCTTCGTCATGGGCGAGGGTGCAGGGATGTTCGTGATCGAGGAGTGGGGTCACGCGGTGGCGCGCGGCGCGCACATCTACGGCGAGGTCGCGGGCTACGGCGCAACCGCCGATGCGTTCCACATCACGCAGCCGGACGCGGAGGGTGACGGCGCACGTCGCTGCATCCTGCGTTCGCTCAAGCGCGCCGGCCGCGAGCCGGACGAGGTTGATTACATCAATGCGCACGGGACCTCCACGCAGATGAACGACGCGGCGGAAACCCGTGCTGTGAAAGCGGCTTTCGGGCCCCAGGCAGGAACCATCCCGATGTCGTCGACCAAGTCGATGCACGGACATCTGCTCGGTGCGGCGGGAGCGGTCGAGGCGGTGATCACGATTCTGGCCATTCGTGACCAATTCGTGCCGCCGACNNCGCGACGCGCGCATCGACTTTGCGCTGAGCACGTCGTACGGGTTTGGCGGGCACAACGTCTGCCTGGCGCTGGCGCGATCGGATGGAGTCTGACCGGCTCGTCCGCAGAGTCGGTGGTGGCAGCGTCCTGCTCGTCCGCGCCGACATCACCACGATGGCCGTTGACGCCGTGGTCAACGCCGCCAATGCCTCGCTCGCAGGTGGTGGTGGTGTGGACGGGGCGATCCACCGAGCCGGGGGACCCGAGTTGATGCGTGAGTTGCAGGAGCGGTACCAGGGCTGCCCGCCGGGGTCGGCGGTGATCACCGGGGGCGGCCACCTTCCGGCCCGGTACGTCATCCATGCGGTCGGTCCTCGCTGGCGCGACGGCAACCACGGTGAGCGCGAGCTGCTCGAGTCCGCGTACCGGAGCGCCTTCGCGCTCGCGGCAGAGCACTCCTGCGCCTCGGTGGCGGCGCCGGCGATCAGCACCGGGATCTACGGGTTCCCGATCGAGCTCGCCGCCCCGCTCGCGATTGGCACCGCCGCCACGGCGCTCGAGGCTCCGGGCACGAGCCTCCGCGAGATCACCTTCGCGCTCTTCTCAGATCAGGATCTCGAGGTATTCGCGAGGGCACTGTGACGCCCGCTTGACGGTGGCGTGGGCGGTGTGGCCATAGAGTGGGCAGCGCCTTGTCCGAACGCCCGCGGTGGTTCGCCGCCATCCTCATCGCCGTTGCCTCGATCGTTCTCGCCCACTACGTCCAGGTGTGGACGGTGGTGCCGAGTTCCCTGGCACCCACGAGCGACTTCGCCGGAACGTATGTCGCTTCGACGCTGATCCGTTCGGGCCGCGCGGCCCAGATCTACAACGCCGGCGCCGAGCGCCAGGCGCTAGTGGCGAGCGGCGCGCCCGTGAGCCACGACGACATCCCGTTCGAGAACCCGCCCGCAGCCGCCGTGGTGGCACTGCCGTTTGCGCTGCTGGGCGCCGGAGAAGCCTGGCGCGCCTGGTCGCTGCTCCAACTCGNNCTTCCGCGGTTGCCGCGGCTGGCCATCCTGCTCATCGCCCTCGCCGGCTTCGGCACCGGGCTGCTCTTCGTGGAGGGCCAATGGGACGGAGTCTCGGTGCTCGGGCTGGCCGCGGCGTATGCGCTGTGGCGGCGAGAGCGACCAGCCGCCGCCGGTTTCGCCCTCGGATTCACTGCGGCTATCGCCAAACCGCAACTGGTGATCGGGGTCGCCGCCTACATGATCGGCCGGCGCGACTGGCGGGCAGTCGGCGGTGCGCTGGCCGGTGCTGCGGTCACGGTCGTGATTGGGCTCATCGGCACCGGTCCCAAGGGGCTGACCGCGTTCATAACTGCTATCGCCACGCCGAGCAACTCGCCAACCGCGCAGATGCAGGGATCGAGCGGTCTCTTCGGCTCACTCCTCGGCCACGCTCCGGGAGTCTTTCTGCTCGCGGTGGTCGCCGGGCTCGCCGCCGCCGCCGTGGCGGGATGGCTGGGGACGGTTGCTCGCCGCCGCCACGATCTCTTCGAGCCGTCGCTCTGCGGCGCCGTGGCCCTGTCGCTGTTCGCCTCCCCGCACCTGCTCGGGCACGACCTGACGCTCCTGGCACCCGTTCTGGTGGCAGGTCTTGCCTGGCTGGCCGGCCGACCAGGCAAGACCTGGCCTGGACCGGGCACCCTCGGCGTGCTTGCGCTGTGGGTGCTGCTCTCGTTTGCCAGCCTCGGGGATCTGTCGCAGAACAGCGTAGGTCTGCCAGGCAGGGCGACGCCGTGGGTGTTGCTGCTGTTCGCGGCCGCGTGGTGCGCGCTCGTGGCACGTGCAGCCCGTCCGGATCCGGCGGTCCGGCAGCGAGTCGCGCAATCCGCCCTGGCATAACCCGAACCGTTGTCGTTGAATTGACGTTGAGATGGGTACGTTCACACAGATGAAAGGCCCTGGGCGCAGGATGAGAACGGCACCATGAACAGAGGCGGCATCCCGATCGCTCGTATCGCTGGGATCAAGATCTCGGCGGACTGGAGCGTGCTGGTCATCGGCGCACTGTTCGCATGGGGCGTTGCCGCAGGCGCGGTGCCGGTCTACGCAGCCGGGACACCGGTCTGGATCGCCTGGGGCGTCGGCGTTATCGCTGCCCTGCTCCTGATCGCATCCCTGGCGGCGCACGAGATGGGCCACGCGCTGCTCGCCCGCCACCGTGGCCTCAGCGTCGACGGCATCAAGCTGTGGCTGTTCGGCGGCGTCGCGCAGATCAGCGGTGACTGGATGACCGGCAGGACAGAGATGCTCGTCGCAGCCATCGGGCCGGCCGTCTCGTTTCTCGTCGTGGGCATCTTCGTCGCGATCTCGTGGGTGATGATCAGCGTCGGAGCCCCCGCCATCGTTGCCATCGTCCCCGAGTGGCTCGCAGGTGTGAACCTGCTCCTGCTCCTCTTCAACCTGATCCCGGCGTTTCCGCTCGACGGTGGGCGGATCCTGCGCGGCTTTCTCTGGACCCGCACGAAGAACCGCATGACCGCGACGGTCGCAGCCTCTCGAGCCGGCCGCTTCTTCGCGGTGGTGCTGATCGGGGTTGGGGTTCTCGACCTCTTCTTCGTCGATCCGGTCGGTGGGTTGTGGCTCGTGCTGATCGGCTGGTTCCTTGACAGCGCCGCGCGCGGCGAGGCACACGGGGAGCAGGCCCGACACGCGCTCGAGGGCATGCTCGTGGGCGACGTCATGTCGAAGAATCCCGTGATCGTCCCCTCATGGATCACGGTCGAGCTGCTCGTCGATCAATACGTCATGGGTCACCAGTTCACGTCGTTCCCGACCCACAGCATCGACGGGCGCATCGACGGCCTGGTGACCATGCGCGGGATCAAGCAGGTGCCGGCGCAGCAGCGAAGCAACCGCCGCGCGATCGATATCGCGATTCCGATTGACCGCGTGCCGATCGCGCGTCCGGACGAGCACATGACCGACTTGCTCAAGCGGCTCGGGCCGGCGTCGGATGGCCGCGCGATGGTCTATGACGGCGGAACGCTGGTCGGCCTCATCTCGCCGAGTGACATCGCGCGCCTCTTCCAGACCGGCCCGGGCAAGACGGCCGCGCGGGTCGCCGCCTAACCTACCTCGTCGCCGACGCTCAGGATCAGCTTCCCGAAGTTTTCCCCGCTGTAGAGCTTGAGGAGCGTCTCGGGAAACTGCTCCAGCCCCGTGACCACGTGCTCCACCGACTTCAGGCTTCCGTCGGCGATCCAGCCGGCCATCTCGCGGGCGGCCTCGGCATAGCGTTTGGCGTAGTCGAAGACGACGAAGCCCTCCATCCGGGCGCGGTCCACGAGCAGTGTCATGTAGTTCGACGGCCCTCGCGCGGGCCCCTGGTTGTTGTACTGCGAGATCGATCCGCAAAGGACGATGCGCGCGTGGCGTGCGAGCCTGGTGAGCACGATGTCGAGGATCTCACCGCCGACGTTGTCGAAATACACGTCCACGCGATCGGGGCAGTGCTCGCGGAGCGCCGCCCGGACGTCCTCGTTCTTGTAGTCGACGGACGCGTCGAAGCCGAGCTCATCGACGATGAACCGGCATTTCTCCGCCCCGCCGGCGATCCCGACCACCCGGCAGCCCTTGATGCGGGCGATCTGCCCGGCCACCTGACCCACCGCGCCCGCGGCGGCCGACACCACCACCGTCTCGCCCGCGGCCGGATGCCCGATCTCGAGCAACCCGAAGTACGCGGTCATGCCGGGCATGCCGAGGACGCTGAGGTACTGGACGAGCGGGACCGACTCGTCCGACACCCGGATGACACCCCGGCCGTCGCTGACAGCGTAGTCCTGGACGCCGAACGTCCCGACGACGTGCTCGCCTGCCTTGAACTCTGGATGCGCCGATGCGACCACCAGACCCAGGCCACCCGCCCGCATCACCTCGCCGAGCCCGACCGGCGGCACGTACGAGCGGCCTTCGTTCATCCAGCCGCGCATCGCCGGATCGAGCGAGATGTAGAGGATGTGCACCAGGAACTCGCCGTCGCCGGGCTCGGGAACCGGCTCGGTGCGGTACTCCCAGTTCGAAGCCACGGGAAGACCATGGGGGCGCGCCGCGAGGCGCCACTGACGATTGACCGAGGAGCCGGGCGGCCCCGTCGTGGAAGTCATCGCATCAGACTACGCGAGGGGGGCTGGTAGGCTCTGGCCAATGCTGGGCGCCGGATTGATCCTGTTTCTCGCCGCCCTCCAGGGAGTCACCGAGCTCTTTCCAGTCTCGTCTTTGGGCCACGCCGTCGTGGTCCCCAAGCTGATCGGGCTCAATTTCAACGAGTCGAGCCCGGCGTTCGTGCCCGTGCTCGCCCTCCTGCACCTCGGCACCGCGGCAGCGCTGCTGTTCCTCTATCGACGTGACTGGGTGCGGATCATCCGGGGCTTCTTCACCGCCGCGGTGCGCGGGCGCATCGAGACCCCGGATCAACGCCTGGCGATGCTCCTGGTGGTCGGAACCGTCCCGGCAGGGGTGATCGGGTTCCTCCTCCAGGACCCGCTGAAGTCGCTTTTCGGTGACCCGCGTGCCGCGTCCGCCTTCCTCATCGTGAACGGCGGCATCCTATTCGCCGCCGAGATGTTCCGGCGACGGGACGAACGCCGCCGCGCCGTCGTTGGCGCCCCGGTCCTCGCCCACGAGGAGGACGACCCCGCCTACCAGGGCATCGAGGGGCTCAGCCTGCGCACGGCCGTCTTCGTCGGCATCTTTCAGGCGGGAGCGCTCATCCCAGGGATCTCGCGGTCGGGGATCACCATGGCCGCAGGGCTGGTCGCCGGCCTGCGGCATGAGGAGGCGGCGCGATTCGCCTTCCTCCTCGCCACCCCGATCATCCTGGCGGCGGGACTGCTCGAGGTTCCCGATCTCGGTTCCGATGCCCCGACCCTGGGGGTGGGCATCGCGGCCGCAGCGCTGGCCGGCGTGGTGGCCTATGCCAGCGCTCGGTTCCTGCTCCGCTACCTTCGGCTCGGACGCCTCGACCCCTTCGCGTATTACTGTGCCGCTCTCGGGGCCGCGGGCCTCGTCTTCATCCACTGATCGGTCGTGAACTGACGTGTCGAACTCAGAGAGGCGTTCCCAGGCGGCTCACGACCGCACCTACCGGGGGATCTGTCATGCGGGGTAGCCGCCCACTGGCGCTTTTATTGCTCGCGCTCGCAGTCGTCTTCGCGCTTCTGACCATCTTCTATTTCACGGTGAAGACGAACTTCCTCGCTTCCGGCCGGCCGGCAATGCACTGGAAGCACGCGGTTGTCTTCCTGGTGCTGACCCTGCTCGCCGTGATCGCCGCGAACTTCGCCCGGCCGAAGCCCGTCAGAGCCTGAGCACCACACAGTGTTGACCCCGAGCCGCGCCCTCGAGATCTATCGCAACGCGTTCAAAGACCAGCGGCGCGAGCGATTGTTTCTGTCGTCGGTGTCTTTTTTCACGACGTTCGCCGCAACCCGCGCAATAACGCACGCCATACGCGACGGGGTTGGGCCGTTCCACAACCTGAGCGTGGGTGGCCGCCATTTCCACCATCTCGTCTTCGGCATCACCGGGCTGCTCGGCACAGGCTACCTCTGGATGATCCAGGTCAACACCTCAGGGAAGACGCCGGGCACGGATGACGCACTCTGTAAGTTCACGTCGATCCTCTACGGTGGCTCGTCGGCGCTCACCCTCGACGAGTTCGCACTCTGGCTCGACCTCGAGGATGTGTACTGGGCCAAGCAGGGACGCGAAAGCGTTGATGCCGTCATGCTTTTCGGCGGCCTGCTGTCGATCGGCCTGTGGGGCCGTCCGTTCTTCCGCGACGTCTACCGCGAGCTCTCACATATCTGATACCCGATCAGGCATGATGCCCTCGTGCGACGACGGGGTCTCGCTGCGTCCCTGCTGAGTATCGGTGTGCTGATCGCCTCTGCGGTCAACGTTTTCGCCGACGGTTCCCAGAATCTCTATCCGGCCGGCGCAACCGGTTTTCGCGCCAACACCGAGTGGCGCACCAACTCCTATGGCGCCGGTGCGATCACGCGGCGAACCCTGCTCCACGCGTATGCGACGAGCGGTGAGTTTCTGCTGGTCGGATCAACGGCGATTGGCCAGGGCGAGGCCGACATCCTGATCTGGAATCCCGGGCTCGTGACCGGAACCCCGGGCAACGAGACGATTCCCGCCACCTCGTCATTCTCGTGCGCGGCGCAACGCGCGACATCGCACATCGCGACGCAGGGAGAGATCACCAGCCGGGCAGAGGAGCTCACCGGTCCAGACACCGTTCCCGGCGGTGGCGTCACCAATGGCTACACGCCCTGCGTGTACACGGCACCGTCAACCGGCATCTACAGCATCGCCATGATCGGGCCAGCCGGGACGGCGGCAAACGCCGACGGCGGCGTGAGCGCTGACATCGCGCTGACCGCAACTGGCGACTACAGCGCAGCGCAGGGGTCGTCTATTGCGGCCTGGGACGTGACAGTCCGCGACAGCCTCACGAGTCCGGCGTCGACGCAGACGGGCCGCGTGTTCAGCTACGTGCTCTCGCTGTTCACCGGGAACAACGGGCTGCCGGTCGACTCGACCACCTACGTGGTCACCACCGATGGCTTCCGGTACAAGGTCGTCGATCGCGCCATGGATCCGGACGGATGGGTGCAGTACGGGAGCCAGCTGGGATTCATCGACCCGGACGGCACCACGCCGCTCTACCACGACGCGCTCGCCAACAACACCGGCAGCCCCGGCCAGCTCACCTCGGTCGACGGCGGTGTGATCTTCGCTCCGCCCAGCTATCCCATCTTCTTCACACCGCCGGCCAGTGTCACGCTGACGGCGCTCGGCATCCCGCTCACACCAATCGCCTCGGTGGTGAGCAATGTCAGCTTCACCGGGACGGTGCTCGGCAGCACGACACTGTTCCAGAGCGGCGGGACGTTTCGGTACACGTCCAACGTCCCCGGCGTCTACCAGATTGTGATCAGCCGCGATGGCGTCAACTTCGATCCGACCGATCCGCAGAACCGGGTCCTCAGTGGCCTGAAGGGTGCCGGCACGCAGACCGTGACGTGGGACGGCAAGGACAACGCGGGCAATTACTTCCCCACCAATGCCCCGGGCACCAGCTACCCGTTCGAGATCGACGTCCACGCGGGCGAGTACCACTTCCCGTTCATCGACGTCGAGAACGACATCATGGGCGGACCGACGATCACCATGCTCAACCCGCCCGGCGGGGTGTGCCCACCGTTCACCGGCGGCTGCAGTGGCGGCTTCTACGACGATCGCGGATACACGACGACGACAGGGGTCACGGTCGGCACGCCCGGGTTGGTGCTCTGCGGCAACGACCCGCCGACCGTCGCGTTCAGCGATCCGATCACCGGCTACGACACGTCAAGCACGCAGCGCGCCTTCGGAACGCCGACCGGCGGCAACACCAACGTGCCGTGCACCGGGAGTTTCGGCGATGCCAAGGGGCTCGACCTCTGGACGTACTACCCGAGCCACGAGGTCAGCAGCACGCTGGTCATCGTCGCCCCGGGCTCGTACGCGGACGTCGCGGTCACCAAGAGCGTGAGTGTCGCCGACCCGGTCATTGGCGATGACGACGTCTACACGATCACCGCGCACGACAACGGTCCGCTCGCCGCCACCGGGGTGACCGTCACCGATGTCCTCCCCAACGGGGAGATCTTCGTGAGCTCGAGCGCGTCGCAGGGTTCGTACGCTCCCGCGAGCGGCTTCTGGACCGTTGGCGCGCTGGCTGTCGGGGCAACCGCGACGCTGCACATCACTGTGCGCCTGGCTGCGCTCGGCGTCATCAGGAACACGGCCACCAAGTCGGGTGAGACTCAGCTGGACCCGAACCCCGCCAACGACACCGCATCGGTGACGATCACGGTCGCGTCCGCGCCGACCCCGCCGGTTCCGGAGACCGGCGCCACGCCGCCGTCAGCGATCCCCGCCGGTCTCGGTGAGGGAATAGCACTGTTCGGCGTCCTGCTGAGCGCGGTTGCGCTGGTCCTGCGCCGGCGCACCACGACCATCACCACGAGTCGACATAGCGCCGTTTCGGTGTCTCCGGGGGTGAATCTCCCGGATGCAGGATCACCGCGGCCACCAAGGCTCGCGTCGCTGCGGGGTCGACCACGTCATCGACCTCGAAATATGTTGCGGTGTTGAGAGCGGTCCCGCGTTCGTAAGCGTCGGCAACCATGGCGTCGAAGCGTGCCTTGCGCGCCTCGGCATCCTCGATCGCATCCAATTCCTTGCGGTAGGCGAGCTTCACCGCACCCTCGAGCCCCATCCCGCCGAATTCCCCGGTCGGCCACGCAACCGTCATGAGCGGGGCGCGAAAGCTTCCGCCCGCCATCGCCTGCGCACCGAGCCCNNTTGCGCAGCACCACGGTCATGAAGGGGACCGTGAGCGCGGCTCCGGCGAGGAACAGGCGGCTCGCGTGCCGGACCAGCGCCGTGCTCTCCGCGTCGGGTCCGACCATGATCCCCGGCGTGTCGCAGAGGAACAGCACCGGCAACCGGAACGCCTCGCACAGCTGCAGGAAGCGCGCCGCCTTGTCGGCACAGTCGCTGGTGATCGCGCCGGCGAGATGCATGGGATTGTTGGCCACGATCCCGACGGGGTTTCCCTGGATGCGCGCAAGCGTGGTGACCATGCCGCGCCCGAAGCCGGGTCGCAGCTCGAGCATGGAACCTGTGTCGGCGATGATCTCGGCAGCGCGGTGGACGTCGTAGGCGCGCCGGCGGTTCTCCGGCACGACGTCACGCAGCACGTGTTGGTCCGGGGCCTCCCAGTCCACGACGGGACCTTGAAAGTACGAGAGCGCCTGGCGGGCAAGACGCACAGCATCGGTCTCATCGGCAGCCGCGATGTCGATGACACCGTTCTTCACCTGCATGTCGAACGGACCGACGTCGTCGGCGTCGACCACGCCGAGTCCGCCGCCCTCGATCATCGCCGGGCCGCCCATGCCGATGCTGGCATCCGGCGTCGCGATGATCAGGTCGGAGCAGCCGAGCAGGGCCGCATTGCCCGCAAAGCATCGACCCGACGCGATCCCGATGCGGGGCACAAGGCCCGAAAGCCGAGCCCAGAGCGCGAAGGCCATCACGTCGAGCCCCGCGACCATCGCATGATCGGTGTCGCCCGGGCGGCCACCACCGCCCTCGGCAAAGAGCACAACCGGCAGGCGGCGTCGCTCGATGACGTCGAAGAGACGGTCCTTCTTGCGGTGCCCCATGACCCCCTGAGTGCCCGCCAGCACCGTGTAGTCATACGAGAGCACCGCGCAGTGCGCGCGTCCCTCGCCGACGAGCGCTCCGTTCACCCGGGCGGTCCCGGCGATGAGCCCGTCAGCGGGCGTGCGATGGACGAGATCGTCGACACTGCGCCGGCCGCGTTGCGCCGCGATCGCCAGGCCGCCGTACTCGACGAAGCTCCCGTCATCACAGAGGTCTGCGATGTTCTCGCGCGCCGTTCTGCGCCCTGCCCCATGGCGGGCGGCGACGACGTCGGCACGGCTGTCGTCCCGGGTCAGGCCCCGCCGTCGCAGCGCTTCAGCGAGATCCGGGCGCGCCTGGTGCTGCTCCTGCTCGGGCATCCGGTGAGCTTAGGGGCGCGGGTAAGCTGTCGGCAGTGTCGAACACCGACGGATCGCTGAGCGGGAAGGTCGCCGTCGTCACCGGCGCGAGTCGCGGCGCCGGCCGAGGCATCGCCCGGGTCCTCGGTCAGCGAGGTGCGACCGTGTACGTCACCGGGCGGACGACCAAGGAGCATCGCAGCGTCGACGAGTTCCCGCACTCCATCGAGGAGACCGCCGCGGAAGTCGACGAGGCAGGCGGCCATGGCATTGCGATCCCGTGCGATCACACCGATGACGCCGCCGTCGAGGCGGTGTTTGCGCGGGTCCGCGACGACCACGGCAAGCTCGATGTGCTCGTCTGCAACGCGTGGGGTGGATACATGCCCTACGACCAGCACAACGACTGGTGGTCGGTGCCGTTCTGGGAGCAGTCGATGGCGCGGTGGGACGGGATGTTCACCTCGGGGCTCCGTGCGCACATCTCCTCATGCATGTACGGGATTCCCTTGATGGTCTCCGCCGGTCAGGGCCTGGTGGTGCTCACGACCTTCACGCGCGGGCGCCGGTACCTCGGCAACGTGTTCTATGACGTCGCCAAGAACGGGGTTTGCAGGCTTGCGTCCGGGCTGGCCGCTGATCTCGGGGACCGGGAGATCGCCGTGATCGCACTCTCCCCCGGCTGGATGGCGGTGGAACGCATGCCCAATGACGCGCAGAGCCGTGCGCAGATGGAGTCGCCCGAGTACATCGGGCGAGCGGTTGCCGCACTGGCGGAGGACCCGGGCGTCGCGCGCAGGTCAGGTCAGTCGTTCGCGGTGGGCGACCTGGCTCGCATGTACGGATTCAAGGACATCGACGGCAGGCAGCCAACCTCATATCCCATCGAGGTGTAGGCCACATGCCTCCGGCGCGTCGCGTCGCTGATCAGCTCGCGCGTCACGCCCTGGCGAAGCCGGAGGCGTGGGAGGATCATCCGTGGGAGAGCGATCGTGTGGCCAAGGTGCGCAAGAAGATCTTCGCGTTCCTCCCGTCGGACGACCAGGGTTCGCTCGGCGTGAAGATCCCGCACTCGGGCGCGTACGCGCTCACGCTAGCCTGCACGACGCCGATGGCGTACGGGCTCGGCAAGCACGGGTGGGTGACGATCACGCTCGACGATCCGTCCCGCCCGGCGGTGGAGCTGCTTCGTGACTGGATCGACGAGAGCTACGCAGCGCTGGCGCCGACAACGCTCGCGCGACGCGCGCAGGGAACGCCGCCGCACTGACGAGCGGACGCCACCGTTGTTCGCGCACCTACAATTCGGCCGGGCGACACGCGCACAGGAGCCAGTTCGGCGCAGGCGAGTGCCCGAGGGGACGACCATGGGATTTCTGGACAAGATCCGCGCCGTCGACGGCGGCGTGTCTCCGGACCTGATGAAGAACGGGACGCTGGCACGTGGCGAGATCGTCAGCCTGCAGCCGACCGGCATGACCGTGAGTCACGGCAATGAGGCTCTCGGCAAGCAGGTGTGCAACGTCGCGATGAACATCTACATGGACAACACGCCGCCATTCCAGGCGACCTGTCATCAGGGTGTCCCGATCCTCGCGCTGCAACAGCTCATGACGCCGGGCGCAATCGTTGCGGTACGGGTGAATCCCCAGAATCCGCAGGACGTCGCCATCGACTTTGACAGCGAGCCGCCGACCGTGACCCTCTCGGCGACGGGTCCGAATCGCGGCAGCGCGGCTGAGCTGCTCGCCACCGGGACACCGGCCCGCGCGGTGATCATCCAGAGCCGGCCGATGGGGATGCGGTCCCAGGCCGGCATGGACATGTACGCGTTCGTGGTGACGATTCTGTGCGACGGGCATCAGCCGTATCAGACCCAGATGGGCAACCCGGTGCCACCCGCCGGCGTGCCGCTGCTCTACCCGGGATCCAACGTGCCCGCCAAGGTGCGCCCGGAGGAGCAGGGCCAGGTGATCATCGACTGGGACGCGGCGGTGGCGGAGGCGACGCACCAGCCTGCGAATCAGCCGGCGACCTGACGTCCTCCTCGCGATGGGCGATCCTCCTCGGGGAGGAACGTGAAGAGCCGAACGTCCGGGTCCAACGCCCGTGGCGGAGCGGTGAGCCGGTTGGCGCCGACCCCGACCCAAGTGTCCGGAATCGCGACGAAGTCGAGCTCGGAGAAGCCGGCCTCCATGAACCAGACCCGAATGGTTGGCGTCAAATCTGGCACGAACGTACCGCGTGTCCAGATCACCGTGGCGTCCGCTGCGCAGAGCTCCGGCAGGTGCACGACGGTGTTGTGGATGTCGTCATCGGTGATGTTGCCGAAGATGCCGCACGCGAGCACGATGCCGGCCGGCACGGCGCCCGGGTAGCTGCCGGTGCGCGATGCGTCGCCGGTGACAACCTCGATCGCCGGCGATACTTCGGCGGCGTGCTCGCGAGCGCGGCGCGCCAGCTCGGGATCGAGCTCGACCAAGCGGGCGTGCACGTCGGCCTGACGCGGATGGTCCGGCAGCACGCCAAAGATGTCGCGACCGTCGCCTGCGCACATGCTGATCAGATGGATCGGGCCTGGCGGCGACGCGTCAAGGGCCGAGCGAATCAGGCCCTGGACGATGTCGAGCCGGCGTGCCAACGGCGAACCGGGCGTGTATCGCTCGTGCCACGCAACCCATTCGCTCATGTCAAGCATCAGCCGACATGTCAGATCGCCCTCATGCGGTGGATTCGCTATCGAGCGACGACATCGTCAAACAACCAATCGGCCGTCGACACTCGGTATGTAGCGTCGAAGGACCATGCGAGCGTTTGGGCGATCGTCCACCATTGAGCGCGCTCCCGATCGAGACCGAGTTCAGCGCACAAACGATCCAGCCGATTGAGAGTGGCGTCTCGGCTTTGCTCGAGTTCGGATGAGCGAAGAATGGGCGCAACTCCAAACTCGCGCTCTCCTACCAGTGGCTTTGGATCGATCGCGAGCCATGGCTCTCGCTGTGCGGACAGAACATTGTCGCCGTGAAGGTCCTGATGCAGCAGTACTTGCTCGCCCTGCGTTGCGCAAAGGGCGGGCAGTGCCTCCAGTGTAGCGTCGAGCATGCGCTCGTCAAAGGGACGACTACCGCGCTCCCAGTCCGCCCGCAGGTTGCGATGCCAGTGCATGGCTTCATCGGCGAGTGAAGTGAAGACATGTGGAGGAACAACCGCCCAGAGACGTGGCAGAAGTGACGTGAATACGTCAAGGGCCGCATCAGCACCCATAGCGGATACGGGTGAGCCAGGTGAGCAGCGTTCAAGGACCAACGCCCAACCGTCCTGATCCTGGTCGATCAATCGGACCGCACCCTCACCGTTCCAGTATTTCAGAGCATCGGCCTCATGTTCTGCCTCGCGATGTGGATAGATCAGTTTGAGGACGACATCGGTCCCGTCGGAACGGATGGCTGGTGCGACGTAACCGGCCGTCCCTGATGTGTACGGCGGACCGACTGTCAAGCCCCACCTCTGCGTGCAACGTTCCAAGAGTCGCGGAACGGTGGCGGTCCATTCCTCAATTTCGCCGTGGGGAGCATCGGCTTCCATAGTGGCGAAGAGGATAGGCTCTCGCTGGGTTACTCACCTGCCTGCCATAGCGCATCCCATGTTCGGAATCGCGTTTGCCCGTGTAGGGTAGCGGCTGATCTGTCAGAGGACGCCGCCGGCTGATGTGTCCCACTCGGCGCTCATTCTTGTCCTCTTCGCGGTGCCCGCAGCGCGCTTGTTGCGTATTTCGCCGGTGCTGGTTCGCGCCACCGTCTTGAGCAGCTCGTTGCTGTACCTGCCGGTGAACACCTTGC
>PKXZ01000049.1:0-185 GCA_003132525.1 Candidatus Dormiibacterota bacterium
GAGCCGGCCGTCGTGACTGACGTGAACCTGCCCATCGACGAGCCCCTTGAGCGCCGTGACGGCCGCTGGGCTTGCGGCGCTGAGCGTGACGTGGAGGCGGGCTCCTCCCGTGGCCGATTTGAGCTCGGCAGGGGTGCCCTCCGCAATCACCGAGCCGTGGTCGATGACCGCGATGCGGTCGGCCA
>PKXZ01000049.1:200-158528 GCA_003132525.1 Candidatus Dormiibacterota bacterium
GGTCGAGCCGGCGCCGCATGCCACCCGAATAGCCTTTGAGCACGCGATCAGCGGCCTCGGCGAGTTGGAAGCGACCGAGCAACTCAGCGCAGCGCGCCTTCGCGTCAGTGCGACGCAAACCGCTCAGCTCGCCGATCATCACGAGGTTCTGCCGCCCGGTGAGCAGGTCGTCGAGGGTCGCGTCCTGCGCGGTGACTCCGATGTTCCGGCGCACCGACGCCGCCTGCGTAACGACGTCATAACCCGCGACCCGCGCATGGCCCGCATCCGGAAGCGCGAGGGTCGTCAGGATCCGCACCGCTGTGGTCTTGCCCGCGCCGTTGGGGCCGAGAACCCCGAGGATCGAGCCGCCGGGCACCTGGAGATCGATGCTCGCGAGTGCCTGGGTCTGACCGTACCGCTTGCTGAGCGCCTCGGCCTCGATCATCAGTCTGGTCATGCCAACCTCGCCCGGAAGTAATCTAGCGCTTACTTGCCGCATGGTAAGCCATCTACTTACCGGCCGTCAAGTATACTTGGTGGCGTGACCCGCATTCGCCAAAGGGATGGCGCCGCGGCGGCGATGAGTGCCGCTCCCAACCTCGTCGACGACGAGGGAGCGCGGCCAGACCCCGAAGCCTCGAAGGGGACGCGCGAGCGCATCCTCGACATCGCCCTCGATCTCTTCACCGAAAAGGGCTTCGACAAGACCTCGTTGCGCGAGATCGCCGATGAGTTGGGCTTCTCAAAAGCTGCGATCTATTACCACTTCGCGAGCAAGGACGAGATCCTGATGGCGCTGCACATGCGCCTCCACGAGTTCGGGTATCGCGCGATGGATCGCTTCGGGACGACGCCGGCCAGCCTTGAAGCTTGGGCGAAGCTCTTCGACGAACTCATCGACGAGATCTTCGCCAATCGCAAGATCATCCTGATGCATCAACGAAATAGCGCAGCGTTTGAGGGCCTGCATCACACCACCGAGCACGACGACGACCACCACGACATCGAAGCGGTGTTCCGCGAGGCCCTGGCTGATCCTGATGTGCCGTTGCGAGATCGGGTGCGACTGACCTGCGCCGTAGGGGCGATCATGGGCGGATTGGTGCTGTCCGGGGACGTGTTGAATGATGTCCCGTCAGCGCAGCTCGCGGACATATTGCGGGATGCGGTGCACGATCTTCTTGGCGGCCGAGCCACGAGATCAGCAGGACGCCCGCGCTGAACGATTGAGCGCGCCGGCTTGTGCGTGTGCATTCGGCATCTCAAACCAAAGCTTGCGGAAAGCGTCTCAGACGGGTGCACCTTATGTATAGTGTCGATATAACTTTTGAGGTGTATGGCAGTGCAACCCGTGACGTACAAGACCACTTTCTCCCTTCGGGAACGGGCGCGGCTTGGCTGACGTCGTCCGATCGATGCCCGACGATGTCGTGGAAGTGGTCCATGACCTTCGAGCGCCGCTCAGCGTCGCGAGTGGATACCTGTCGATGCTGATGGATGGCACCTTCGGGCCTGCACCGGGCCAATGGTGCGCGCCGCTCGAGGTCCTCGGCACCAAGCTGGAGGAGGCTCGACTCCTCATCGATGAGATTCTCGTGCTCCGGCGGATGGATTGCGCACCCGTTGCGCGCTCTGGGAATGACCAGGTCAATCTCACCGAGGCAGCCCGGACCGCGGCCGCGCGGGCGCAACCGCGAGCGCGCTTGCTGCAAGGCAGTGTCGTGGTCGACACCGGCCGGGTCCACTCCGCCATCGCGAAAGGCGATCAGCGGCGCACGCTGCGCATTCTCGACAACTTGATCAACAACGCCCTGGTGTATTCGGGTACGACTCGCCGTGTCGTCGTCCGCGTGGAGCAGGAGGACGGTCCCCAAGTCGCCGTCGAGGACTCGGGTTCGGGCATCTCCGAGGAATGTCGTGCCCAGCTCTTTGAGCCATTTGTACGTGACGAGGGATCAGCGGAGGTCGGAAGCGGGCTCGGTCTCTTCATCAGCCGGACGCTTGCGCGCCAGATGGGTGGCGATCTGACCTTTCACCGCCGTCGCGGCCACTCTGGCAGCCGATTCGTGCTCCACTTGCCGTCCGCACAAGGTCCGCGACTCCCCGACGCGCGTTCCGCCTGACCTGCTCACCCGGCGTCAGCGGTCGTCAGAGGCAGAGATGATCAGGCGCACCGGCCGGTCCCAGAAGAAGTAGTTCCAGGCCCACGACCAGAGTGCCAGCGCTCGGTTGCGGAAACCGACCAGGTACAGCAGGTGGACGAAGATCCAGATGAACCAGCCCACCAGTCCATCGATGTGGATGGGTCCGATCTGCGCGACGGCGGCGCCGCGCCCGACCGTCGCCATCGTCCCTTTGTCGTGGTAGTGGAACGGCGGGCTTTCCTGAGCCTTGAGGCGCGCGGCGATCGCCTTCCCAACGTATTTGCCGCCCTGAATCGCAACCGGGGCAAGCATCGGCAGCACGGCACCGGCCTGCTCGAACGCGGCCGCATCACCGATGACGAACACCTCGGGGTGACTGCTGAGATTGAGCTCCGGCGTCACCTTGACGCGCCGGGATCGCGCCAGAGCGTCACCCTCGAGATCCAGTGGAGTCGTCGCCCGCACGCCGGCCGTCCAGACGACGGTGCTCGTCTCGACGCGTTCCCCGCTATCAAGCACGATGCCCTGGTCGTCGACGCCGCGCACAGACCGGCCGAGAATGATACGAACTCCCTTGCGCTGCAACGACCTCTCGGCGAGACGGCCGAGCCGCGGTGCGAAGGTCGCGAGCACGCGGTCCCCAGCTTCGATGAGCACGACTGACACCTCGGTGAAGTCAATCCGCCGGTAGTCCTTCGGCAACACATGCTTGATCAATTCGGCCACCGCACCCGAGTACTCGACGCCGGTCGGGCCGGCGCCGACGACGGCGAATGTCAGGAGACGCCGTCGAGCGTCCGCATCGGCGGTGAGCGTTGCGCGTTCGAAACAGCCGAGCAGTTGCGAGCGCAGCCCCAGCGCCTCACTGAGATCCTTCAGGCCGGTGCTGCGCTGCCGAGCGTCCTCGTTCCCGAAGTAGTCGGTCTCGCTGCCCGACGCGATGACCAGGTAGTCGTAGTCGAGCGTCTCCGCGGAGGTGATCACCCGGCGCTGCGCCAGGTCCACGCCGGTGACCTCGGCACGCAGGACATCGACGTTGGGACTGCGCCGGACAATCGTGCGTACCGGACTGGCGATTGCGGACGGATCGAGCAGCCCGGATGCCACCTGGTACAGGAGCGGTTGAAAGAGGTGGTAGTTGTTGCGATCAACGATGGTGACGTCGACGTCAACGCGGCGCAGACCGCGTGTGGCGGCAAGGCCGCCGAAGCCGGCGCCGACGATAACGACATGCGGAAGCTTGGCCATGCAATCGGCGGATCAGCTGATGCTCATGCGTGTCATCCTCACCCCATATGTTGATTCAAGCGTGCCTCAACGGAGCCCGTCACGCCGGAGAGCACCCTTCGGTGCCGGTGACGGCCGAACAGATCGCTCGCGACGCCATGGCCGTCAGAGATGCCGGCGCCGGGTGTCTCCACGTCCATCCCCGCAGCGCTGATGGCACGGAGTCGCTGAAAGGCGACGATGTCCAATCCGTTGTGGAGGCCGTGCATGCGCGCTGCCCTGGGTTTCCGGTGGGGGTTACCACGGCTGCGTGGATCGAACCCGATGTCTCGCGTCGCTTGTCGGTGCTGCAGTCGTGGACGGCGCTTCCTGCCTTCGCATCGGTCAACCTGAGCGAGGAGGGTGCGCTGGAGGTCGTCGACCTGCTCAATGCGCTCGGCGTGGGCGTGGAGGCAGGCGTCTGGACGACGGACGACGCTCACTTGCTCGTTGAGAACGGACTCGACGATGCATGCGTGCGCGTGCTCGTGGAGGTGGATGCTGTGCCCGATCCAGATGACGCCGTGAGCCTGGCGGCCGCGATCGACTTCATCCTGGATGACGGTCTCTCCCAGGCACCGCGTCTGCATCACGGCGCCGGCGTCGCCACGTGGAGTGTCATGGCCGCGGCGATCGAGAACGGCCATGATGTTCGAGTCGGGCTCGAAGACACGCTGGTGCTGGCCGACACATCATTGGCGCTCAACAACGCCGTGTTGGTCTCCAGCGCACGCTCGATGGCCGTGGCGGCGGGACGGTTGATCGAATCCGCTGGGCCGCAACGCTAGCGCGGACTGGCGAGGCACTCCTGAGCAAGCCACGTCTCGATCTCTTGCTCAGACGGCTTGTACTCGTTGGTGCTGTCAACGCGCAGCACCGGAACACCGACGTCTGGTGGATCGTATGCACCGCTCGCGACGCGCGATCGGAGATCTGGCAATGCTTCGAGCCCCCGATGGCCCGGGTGCCGGCTGCCGGAGCGAAGCGTGTACCGCTCAACCAGGTGATCCAGCGGCGCCTCCACATGCACGATGGCGGCTCGCGCCTTCCCGACAAGACTGGTGATATCGCGCTGATCGTGGAAGAAGGCTCCCTCGAGGATGAGTCCACAGCCGTCATCCAGCATTGATCGAGCGATGCTGAATTGGAGTGCGAATGCCGCGGTTCCAACCGGCTCGCCACCGCCGAAATGATCCATGAGGACTTCCTTGATCGCGTCCTTCGAGATCACGGGGAGACGCAAACGGCTGCAGAGACGGGCAGCCAGGCGTGACTTGCCGGCAGCAGGCGGTCCACTGACGATGATCAGCGGCGGGAGGTCACTCACGGCGGTGGTCAGGAGCTGCGGTCCTGCATCTCCCATGCATGGTCGAGCGCATGCCACGCGAGGCGGCGTGCGCTGTAACGAGGAGGCCAGCCGCGATCCCAGAGGGGCTTGCCGCTGCGGTCTGCACGGACGACTCCAAGGAGCGCGTCACGCATGGCCCGAATGGCTGCCCGGTCGTCGTTGGACGGCTGCTGAAGGCGAATCCCCACCTTTCGCGCGTACGCCTGCTCCGCGCCCAGAACATGCGCGAACATCTTGTCGCGGTCTCGACCCCCGCCGCGCGGGCCCTTGCGAAGCCCCGCAGGGGATGACTTCACCACCTGGTCGAGAAGTTCCCAGGCGGCTTCGAGGAGCTGCGCGACGCGCTCGGCGTCATTCGCGGTGGCCCTGCCGCACTCCACGGCTGCAGGCTGGCTCGGTGCGCCGAACGTCGTAGTCGCGTCACCCTCGAGCTCCTCGATGACCGTGAACGATTCGACGCCGGATACCTTGGGCAACTTCAGGCCCGCGATCGTCGCCACCGGCGCGTAGCGCTCCGCATACGCCGCGAGCGTCTCCAGCGCGTCGTCTGCTGTCCGGCCGCTTCGCGACCAACCGGGCCAATCGACAGCCGACGCGAATGCGCGTTTCGGTGCCACCTCGAGCGCGACGCGGATCGGAGAACCAGCCTTGCTCACGGCGCCGGATTCTCGCAAACCTGCCCCCCATCAGTCAGCCGAAGTGTCGCTTTCAACGTCGGGGCATGGCTACACTCCAATGGTGGACACCACGACGATCATCCTGGCGATCACCGCGGGTGTCGTTGGTCTCACGCTCATTGCGATCGCAGTGACGATCGTGCTCATGGTGCGGCAGAGTCGCTCGTTCAGCAGGGAATTGCGCCGCCTCGTCGACAGCAACCTGGCGCTCCAGGCCGGTGCCAACAAAGAACTCGTCGAAGAGGTGCGCCGCGAGGCCGCCGTCGCCACGATGCCGATGCTCGTGCTTCTTGACGAGCCACCGGTCGGGATTCGCGACCAGCCCTGGGCGGCTGTCCGCGTCCGCAACGTCGGCAACGGTTCGGCGCTGAATTTCGTGGCGTGGATGCGAGTTGGCGGCCACCTCTACCACTCCGCAGGCGCCGAGGCCAAGGGCTTCTCGCAGGATCTGCACCTTGCCGTGGGCGACACGTTCGAGCCCGGCCCGTTTCAGAACATGCTCCATGCGGGCGATGCCCATGGGTATCTCGATCCCGGAGATGCCGTGGTGGGGGAGGATCCGTCTGCAAACCTCATGGCGTACTGCGGCGACGCGGTGGGAAACCGCCACCGATTCAACCTGCGCACGGGTGACCCGCCGGAGTTCTGGGAGCGAGGTGCGGACGCGCCGGCGTGGGCCGGGGCATGGGATCCCCGGCTGTCGTCAGGTGGCCAGACCGTGCGCGAGACGCAGCCGGTCTGGACCGAGGTTCCGGAGCGTGATATGCGACGGCTCGTCGAGGTGCTCCACGACGTGCTTGACTCACTCCAGGATGCAACACCCGACCAGCATGTCGGCCTGACCGGACGCGCCAGCCGCCGCCCGCGGGTCACCGAGCCGGGCACCGACATCGGGATGTAACCCACTGCCGTAAGGCCCTGCACGAAAGCCCCTCTCGTCGCTGCAGCTGTGGTCGGGTTGATGGTCACGGCCTGTGGACCGTCAAAACCAGCAGGACTCTCAACGTCGTCCTTGCGCTCGTACCTCGACAAGGTGGAGCCAATCAGGCTTGGCGTGAACAGTCTGCTCGACGACGCCGACCCGATTCTGGACGGCTACCGCGATCACCATCTTTCCGGCTCACAAGCCGCCGTCGCGATGGGGCAGCTGGAGCAGAGCTTCAGCGCGTACATGGTGGACATCAACGCCCTCCAGCCGTCTGACCCAACCCTCGCTGGGATCAACGCGCCCTATGCACACACATACATCCTCGAGGATGCCTACCTGAACGCTCTCGTCGCGGCCCTCCCCGACGGCGACTTCTCCGGATTGCCCAACACGCAGTCGGATCAGCGCGACGCGATCATCGCCTGGCGTGTGCAGCTCGAAATCCTCGCCAAGAAACTTTCGGTTGTCCTGCCTCCCGATCTTCAGCAGGCCGGCCGCGGCGAGATCGCGCCGTCGGTGACCGAGTCGAGCTAGCGGCAGCCGCCAGCGTTCAGGCCACGCGACTCCGCGATGACCCCGTGCAACGGGTTCGGGAGGCCGCGGAACGCACGCTCCGAACCTTTGCAGACGCACGGGCTGAGCTTCGCGTCCGCGCGGCGCGGAGGATGCCCCCTATCTGACGCCGGTCAGATGGTCGAGCACCCCACCGAGCGAGGGCGGTGCGCTGGTCTCGCCCCGAGGAGTGTCGGGCGCGTTGGGCAGCGCGCGAGACGGCGCCGAAGACTTTGCAGCCCGCAGGGCGGGCACCAGATCCACGAGGTCGCGGCGGGACGATGCCCGGCGGACCTCCGGGAAGAGCTCTCGTTCCTCTTCCTTGACGTGGTGTCGCACGCTCTCGATGAGGACGGTCACCTTTGGGGTGAAGCGCTCCTGAGAGGAGTCCATCAGCTGGAGCTCGGCGAGGGTGGCCTTGGCGGCGTGGTGCTCTTCCAGCGCTTCGAGCGTGTCGTCATTCAGCTTCTTGCTGAGGGTGCGGATGAACGGATAGAAGACCTGTTCCTCGATATACGTGTGCGTCACGAGCTCCTGCAGCATCTTGTCGACGAGTGCCTGACGAGTCTTCAGTGCTCGCTCACCGACCTTTTCGAATTTCTTGAAGAGTTCCTCAACGGCGCGGTGGTCGTCTTTCAGGAGCGCGATCGCATCAGTGGGCACGTGGCTACCTCGAATTCGGGTGAAACTGATAGCTGAGCTATCGCCGCATATGATAGCGAGAATGTACCAATCGGCCGCGCGCGTTCGTTTGAAGGAGCGGGGCGCTGCGGTACCAGACTCTCGTGGAATCTCCAGAGCCGATCTGGCAGCCGTCGCTGTTCGCGCAGGGCGAGCCGCGAGCCGACCCTGACTTCTCGAGCCTGGTCCGGCACCAGCTCGATGAGACGGCATGGGTCGACCATGTCCCCGGCTGGCTCGACGGTGCAGATACCCTCTTCGAGGATCTGATGCGCTCGACGCCCTGGGAAGCGACCACCCAGGAGCTCTACGGCAAGATCATGGTCACGCCTCGCCTCGTGGCGCGGTGGACGTCGGCCGAGGACATCCAGGCGCTGCCACCGGTCATCGAGCGCATGCGGGAGCTACTCGTGGCGCGTTACAAGCGACCGTTCGATTCGGTGGGCGCCAACCTGTATCGCGATGGCCGCGACTCGGTCGCGTGGCACGGCGACCACATCCCGGTGCGGATCGTCGACCCGGTCGTCGCGACGGTATCGCTCGGGCATCCACGCCGCTTTGTCATGCGTCCACGCGAGGAGAGGACGGCGCTTTCGCTCGCCCTCGGCATGGGCGACCTCGTCGTCATGGGAGGCAGCAGCCAGCGCACCTGGCTTCATGCCGTGCCCAAGGTTGCATCCGCGGGTCCGCGAATCAGCGTCGCGTACCGGCACTCCAAGGGCTGACGCTCGCGGCCGTTTCCCGCGCTGTGGGGCCCGGGCGGCGAGTGCTTCAATTAGCCGCATGACCGCCATCCTTCGTGCCGAGGCAATCGGCGCACCGACGCAGCTGCTGATCGCCGGGCGCTGGATGGACGCGTCCGATCAAGAGACGTTCGACGTTGACGATCCCGCCACGGGTGACGTGATCGCGTCCGTCGCCAATGCGTCAGTGGAGGATGGGCTCGCGGCGGTGGCCGCCGCGTCTGCCGCACTTCCCGCCTGGTCGGCCACGCCACCACGGCAGCGCGCTGAGCTGCTGCGTCGCACCTTCGAGCTCATGACTCAGCGTGCCGACGACTTCGCGAGGTTGATCGTCCGTGAGAATGGCAAGGCACTTTCCGACGCCCGAGGAGAGGTCGCCTACGCTGCGGAGTTCTTCCGCTGGTACGCCGAGGAGGCGGTCCGCGCCGAAGGCCATGTGCAGACAGCGCCTGCCGGCACCAACCGGATTCTCGTGCTGCGCCAGCCGATCGGCGTGAGCGTGCTGATCACGCCGTGGAACTTCCCGGCCGCGATGGCGACGCGAAAGATCGGCCCGGCGTTGGCCGCGGGATGCACGCTCGTGCTCAAGCCCGCATCGGACACGCCGCTCACCGCACTTGCCATGGGGGCGTTGCTCACCGAGGCGGGTGTTCCGGCGGGTGTTGTCAACGTGCTCCCGTCGCGCCGCTCTGGTCCCGTCATCACCGCCATGCTCCACGACCCCCGGGTGCGGAAACTTTCGTTCACCGGCTCGACGGAGGTCGGGCGTGGCCTACTGCACCAGGCGGCCGACTGCGTCGTCAACTGTTCGATGGAGCTCGGTGGGAACGCTCCCTTTGTCGTGTTCGACGACGCCGACCTGGAAGGCGCCGTCGCCGGCGCCATGGTGGCAAAGATGCGCAACGGTGGTGAAGCCTGCACGGCTGCCAACCGGTTCCTGGTGCAGCGAGGTATTGCGGATGCATTCGCGTCAAAGCTCACCGACGCGATGCGTGCGCTCCGTGTCGGCCCAGGGCTCGAGGACGGGGTGCAACTCGGGCCGCTGATCAATGCTGCCGGGCGCGAGAAGGTCGTGTCGCTCGTTGACGGCGCGCTGCGCGACGGCGCGCGGCTGACCGTCGGAGGAACCGCTCCTGACGGTCCCGGATTCTTCTACCCGCCGACGGTGCTGGTGGACGTCCCCGCGGATGCCGCGATCCTGCGCGAGGAGGTCTTCGGACCCGTCGCGCCGCTGGTCCTCTTCGATACTGAAGAAGAAGCCGTCGCGCTCGCCAACGACACCGAGTTCGGCCTTGTCGCCTACGTCTATACCGGTGATCTGCAGCGTGGATTGCGCTTCAGTGAAGCCCTTGAGTCGGGCATGATCGGGCTCAACCGTCCTCTGGTCTCCGACCCGGCGGCGCCGTTCGGCGGTGTCAAGCAAAGCGGTCTCGGTCGTGAAGGCGGCCACGACGGTCTGCTCGAGTTCATGGAGAGCAAGTACATCGCAGTCACGTGGTGACCGGCTGCGTCTCAGGAGGTTGGGCATGTTCGACGCGGTCATGGTTGCGATCGACGGCTCGCCGTACTCAAAGGCAGCGTTAGTCGCGGCGGGAGGGATTGGCGCCAGGGGCTGCCACGTCGAGGTTGTGCACGTCCACGAGCACGACTTCATCCCGGCCAAGGCAGGCGTCGCTCTCGATCTCGAGCGGTTGGATGACGCTCAGGCCCTCGTCGACAAGGCAGTTGCATCGCTGGTGGCGGACGGCGTCACCGCGAAGGGGCGGCTGCTACGGGCGCAGACCAGAGACGTCCCTCGGGCGATCATCGACGCAGCCAAGGAGAGCGGAGCGGACCTCATCATCGTCGGCCGCCGTGGACTCTCCAGCCTCGCAGGCATGGTCTTCGGAAGCGTGTCCAACAAGATCGTTCAGGTGGCGACGGTGCCGGTCATGGTGGCGCACTGGGGCGACCCAACCTCTGAGATCGCTGTCGACGACGCAGCGCGGCGCAGCGCGCTGGTCGAGCGAGATATCAGCACGGCGCATCTCCTCGAACAACCTGGCACATTCATCCGCTGACGCATCCAACCGGGCACGCGGCGTTCGCACTCGAAACGTTCTGAGAAAGCACCATCCTGGCGGAACATCCGAGCTAGACTGGGAGTGTCTAGAAAGGAACCCTCCCATGGCTTGGATTTGGTGGCAGCAGCGTCGCGCGGATCACGCTGAGAGCCGGTCGATCAAGACGTATCTGCAGGAGCGCAACACGTCCCGCATCTTGTGGGATGTCGTTGTCGAGGCCAGGCGGGACGCCGATGCTCGATTGCGTCTCGAGGCGGCGCTCCAAGCGCAACGCATTCCTGCCTGACGCCGACGTCTGAGCTCGCGGGCCTCGTCGGGCTTGTCGGCGGCGACGAGTTCCACCCTGGCAACGAGCCGCACGACGAACTCCTCGCTGCGTCCGCTCGCGGCCCGGCGTATGTCCTCGCAACCGCCGCTGCGAGATCCCGCCCTGAGATGGCGGTACACCAGGCGCAGTCGTGGTTTCATCGATTCGGGCTGGGCCTCCTCGAGCTCGCGGTATACACGCGAACGCAGGCGCAGGATCCGGAGCTGGCGAAGCTCGCCGCAGGTGCGGGGTTCTGCTACATCGCCGGCGGTGATCCCGGCCTCGTCGCCAAGGTACTGCGCGAGAGTCCCGTGGGTGACGCGATCATCGCGGCCTGGCGGCACGGCGCCGTGGTGGCGGGATCGTCGGCGGGAGCGATGGCGCTGTGCTCAGAGACTCTGGTGCGCCAGTCGTTCCCGGGTCACACGCAGCGTCGCGCACTTCCGGGGCTCGGCGTCGTTCCGCACGCGGCAGTCCTCCCACATCACGACACCTTTGGCCAGAAGTGGTATCCGTCGGCGCGCGCGGCCCTCCCCGACACGGTGTTGGTGGGCATCGATGAGCGAACCAGCGCACTCTGGGAGGCGGGATTGTGGCGATGCCTGGGAGCCGGCGGAGTCACCGTGTACGTGCCCGGCGCCGCAGCGGTACGCGTGGAGACGGGACCGATCGAGGGAATTCCGCAACCAGCGGTTACCGACTGACTAACGCAGTCGAACGCGCTCGGTACGGAACCGGTCGACGGCCATGAAGATGCTCTCGTCCAGCCACTGGTAGAAGCGCTGTCGCTGTGCGGTATCGGTGGCGACATCGCTGTCCTCGGTTCGCCGGGCGATCCAGGGTGGAACGCCGTCGGCGATGACGCCGCTGCCGACATGCACGCGTACCAGCGAATCGTTCTCCTCGAGCACCTGGATGGTCACCTTGAGGATCACGCCGGTGTGGTCCACGAGCCGCCAGCTCTGCTCCCATCGCGCCTTGCGGTTGAAGTCACGCGCGACGTGAACCGTCTCGTCTGCGATGACGCTCTCGCCCGACTTCGCTACGCCCGAGAGCAACCGGCGGACGTTGGCGTCGAGGTCACGCGCGATCCAGTTCACCAGCGACGCAGCCCGGTTGTCGACATCCGGCAATCCGCCTTGCGGGGTCTGCTGGGCGCCGACCGCGCGAATCACGCCCGCGTGGCGACGGCAGTAGAACTTTCCTTCGGTCGAGGTGCCGTGATCCGGGCAGCACACCGTTCGACACCCGCGGCCACGGCCATCACGGTAGGCGCAGGGCCGTGCGTTGTCGCTCGCGCACCCGGCGACCTTGCAGGCGACGCCGGTACTCGGAGGAGGCTCGGGCACTGATGGCGCCGTCTCGGCGTTCCGGTTGCGGCGGAAGAGCTGGCTCATCGATCGGCCTCGCGCTGCGTGGCAGCCGCTGGCCCCTTCGGGATCCCCATGCAGGCGTTCTCCTCGTGTCGGCGACAATGGATCGCCCGACGACTCCTAGACGACTCCTATATGTAGCGCTGCAAGGGCTCGGAAGTGCGGCGATGTCTGACGGCTCGCCGAAACCGTGTTACACGCCGGTAACCAACCCTGGCCCGGGATCACCCGTTGCATGACCTAATGTGTTAGTCTAGTTATCATATTTACTTAGCGCAACATCGTAAGGGAGGCCAACATGTACGTCGGTGGCGGAATCGGTCTGGTCCTCGTCGTTCTGGTGATCCTGCTGTTGCTCCATGTCATCTAGCTGCGGCTCGTAGCGACGGGCAGTTGCACATTCCCTGATGGGTACGACTGACCAGAAGACGACGGCGGAGGAGCGGCCGGATCCGATTCGCGCTGCTGCCTCTCGAGTCAGCAGGGTGGCCGAGGAACCGTCGGCTGAGTCCGTTGCCAAAGGTGACGCGTCCCAGGCGGCCACCGGGACGCCCACGGCCGGACGAAGCGGCATCGATGAGGCTCGGCAGCGGGGACCCTTCGGTTTTCTCCAGGTCCTCGGCCCCGGCCTCATCACCGGAGCGTCTGACGACGATCCGTCGGGTATCGGAACCTATTCGCAGGCTGGCAGCCAGTTCGGTCTCGCGACCCTCTGGCTGGCGATCTTCACCTTCCCGCTGATGATCGCCGTCCAGGAGACGTGTGCGCGCATCGCGCTCCAGACGGGCGTTGGCCTGGGCACATCATTGCGCCGCAAGTTTCCGTCGGTGCTCGTCGGAGCCTGCATTCTCCTGCTCTTCGGCGCCAACACGATCAATGTCGGGGCTGACCTTGGTGCTGTCGCGGCGGGAGGATCGCTGCTCACCGGCAGTCACATAGCAGCCGGCTGGTTTCTCGTGCCCGCGGTGCTGCTCATCGGCTTCATGCAGCTCAAGCTCACGTACTCGATCATCTTTCGCTGCTTCAAGTACCTGACCCTCGCGCTGTTCGCGTACGTCGTCACCGTTTTCATCGTTCACCCCAACCTGCTCACGACGGTCGAGGCGACATTCATCCCGCACTTCGAGCTGAACAAGGAGTTCGTGGGCATCGTGGTCGCGATTCTGGGCACGACTATCAGCCCATATCTGTTCTTCTGGCAGGCTTCGAGCGAGGTCGATGAGATGAAGGCCGCCGGTGGCACGACCGAACGGGAGCGACGTGGTACCAGTCGCAAGGAACTGCGTGCGGCGCGAATCGACGTGTCGGTCGGCATGCTGTTCTCGCAGGTGGTGATGTACTCCATCATCCTCACGTCCGGGACCGTGCTCCACTCGTCCGGCCACAGCGTTGAGACCGCTCAGCAGGCGGCGCAGGCGCTCAAACCGCTTGCGGGTCCGTTCGCGTCGCTGCTCTTTGCGCTGGGCATGATCGGCACCGGGCTGCTTGCCATTCCCGTACTCACGGCGAGCGCTGCATATGCGGTCAAGGAGTTCTTCGGCTTCCGCGGCAGCCTGAGCGAAACGCCCGCATCCCGCCCCACCTTCTACGGAATCATCGTTGTCGCGCTCCTCGGTGGTGTGCTGATGAACGTCCTCAACATCGATCCTATTCAGGCGCTGGTGGTGACCGCGATCATCAATGGGGTGGTGGCGCCGCCGATCCTCGTGTTGATCGCGCTGCTGGCTCGCGATCGGCAGGTCATGAAGGAGCATCGCAGTGGTGTGTGGAGCTCCGGCCTGGTGTGGATCGCCACGGCCGTGATGGGTGCTGCCGCGGTGACCCTGCTCATCACCTCGATCTGACGCCGCTACCGAAGGAAGTGCTGCCCGGCGATGAACGCCTCCCGTTCGGGACCGTGTCGCACGTCGACTTCTCCCGCGCCGAAGACGTACCAGCCATCGGCCTCGGAAACGATCGCGGTTTGCTCTGCGATGCCGATGAAGCGAACGCGCGGTGGGAGGCGGCGAGGTGCGAGATCGCGCAGCCAGCGGATCCACCATGCCGAGAGCGCGTCCCAGTGGACGCCGAATGACGTTTCACCGAGCAGTCCGAGGCCACTTCGGAAAGGGAAGGGCATGCCGCGCGCCCCTGCGATCATGGCGCCGGCACTGCACCCGCCGAAGACGCCGCCCCTGTCGATGAGTCGCAGTACCGCGTCCCACACCGGGGTTCCGCCCAGGGTTGCCGCCAGGTATTTCGGACTGCCCCCGCTGAAGAACACCATGCTCATGTCATCGATCACGTTCGCCATGGCAGTGTCGAGTGCATCGACGCGAGTGCGCACGCGGACCGGGTGCGCTGCGATGCCGAGCGATTCGTAATGATCGATTCCCATGCTGATCCATCGCTCGAAAACCGCGTCACCCTCGGGCCCACTCGCGGTCGCGAAAACGCCGACCGACCCGTCACCTGCAGCCTCGGCGAGTGCGAATCGCTCAGCCTCGACCGCCCACGGCTCGAACTCGCCGGAGCCCAGGAGCAGAAACCGGCCGGTGTCACCCGCCATCTACGTTGCTTCCTGCACGAGTGGAAGGCTCGGTGACAGGTGTTCCAGGTGGCGATCATCGGCCCGCAGTGAAGGCGCCGGCGAGCGCAGCAAATCGATCGTCACCATCGTGATCGCGACGGCGATGACAGCCGACGAGAGCACGCTCGCGGCTTCGCCCCATGCACTGAAGGGTGATGTCGACGCGGCCTTGACGATGAACACGTCGATGGTGAGCATCAGCGGCACCACGGCGCGCCAGTTGAGCGCGGTGCCCGGACGGGCGAGCCACCACAGGATCGAGAACACGTACGGCTCGAGGAGGTAGTACGGAAAGACGCTCTTGGCGAAGACGGGGAAGCAACACGCGGCGATCGTCAGCAGGCCGGCGAGCCCGGCGTGTGTGCTCGCGACCGTGGGCCTGTTGCGCAGCGCGAGCGCTGCAAGGGCAAGCGCGACTGCGGCACCCACGTAGACGTCGCCGGTCCTGATCAGCCCCGCCCATGACGTCTGCCGAAAAAGGACCCAGAAGGACCCGCCGCCGATCGGCAGGCCGGGACGGTACGTGAGCAGCGAATGCGTGACCGCCGGTTCGTCCGCGAGCACGAAGGGTGCCATGACCACAGCGACTGTGATGACCCCGGCAACCGCGATCATCGTCGAAGATCGGAATCGACGGGTCGCAAGCGGAACGAGCAGGAGCGGGATAACACAGAATCCGGCGATCGTGCGCGCGAGTACGGCCGCCCCCAGTGCGATGCCGGTCAACGCATTGTGCATGCCGAGGAAGCACGTGATCGCAAGGAGCGCGAAACACAACTCGACGGGTTGCTCGACGTGCCCGTAGTCGAGGACGCCGATCCAGAGCGCCGGCGCCAGCAGCACCGTGCAGGCAACGGCGAGCCGCCAATGCAGACCGCCGCGTGCGCTCGTGACGAGTTGCACGGTTTGATACGCAAGGAGCAGGACAACGAGCGATACGACGGCGCCGGTCAGCGCTGCGCGCCCGGCCAGGCTCCCGGCCCACCCCAGCGCATTGGCGAGTGCGACTGCGGGGAGCAACGGCACCAGTCCCAGGGGACCGTTGTCATTCTGATAGAGGCCATGCACGTGCCCCGCATAGGTCAGCAGTGGATGCGCGGAGACCAGGGTTTCGGCTGACGGCCAGAAGTACAGGTCGAGATCTGACGGCGTGGTCTTGAGGAAGAGTGGCGCAATCGCCGACACGGCCACGTAAACGACGCCGAGTCCCGCGGTCACGGCTCGGCGCCTGGTCACGCCGACATTCTGATCGCCGAATGCGCTGGGGGATTCCGCACCATGGACCGGATGCGACCAGCAGCCCGCTCGGGCGTCGTTGCCGTCTGCGCGCCCAACGCGTTCAAGGGCACCCTCAGTGCGGAGGCGGCGGCCGTGGCCATGGCGCGTGGTGTCCGCGACGCAGGTGCCACTGCGATCGAGGTACCGGTGGCCGACGGAGGCGATGGCACGCTCGACGTGCTGCTGGCCGCGCACCAGACGGAGTCGCGAGTCACGCGGCACCGCGTGACCGGTCCCGCCGGCACGTCGATCACGGCGAAACTCGGCTGGGTGGGGCCCGATCAGGCGGTGGTCGAGCTGGCCGAGGCGTCAGGGCTGCGCCGTCTGGGTCCTGTGCCACTCGACGCCCTGCATGCAACGTCGCGTGGAACTGGCGAGCTGATTCGTATCGCGCTGGAGCAAGGCGCTCGAAGAGTCGTCGTGGGGGTTGGCGGGAGCGCCTCGACGGACGGTGGCGCGGGACTGCTCCAGGGGCTTGGCGGTCACGTGGTGGACTCGCGCGGTGCGGAGATCGGGCCTGGCGGCGCCGGCCTCGAGGAAGCCGCCGGCATCGACCTCTCGGATGTGCTCGAGCGCTTCTCGCACTGCTCGATCCTGGTGGCCTGCGATATTCGCAGCCCCTTGCTCGGGGCGCAGGGACCGGCCCGGATGTTCTCGCCCCAGAAGGGAGCACATGCCGCCGAGGTGGCCCGCCTCGAGCGAGCGCTGGCGCGATTCGCAGCCCTCGTTTCGCGCCTGGGTTACGGGGATCTGTCGACGCTCGCCGGAGCGGGCGCGGCGGGGGGATGCGGATTCGCCCTCGCCCTGGCGGGCGCGCGGTTGATGTCCGGGGCCGCGCTCATCTGCGACATGGTCGGGCTCGATGCCGCCCTGGAGCGCGCAACCATGGCGATCACCGGCGAAGGACGCCTCGACAGCCAGACCCCCACCGGCAAGGCCCCTGCCGAGGTCGCGGAGCGAGCACGGGCGCACGGGATCCCGTGCGTCGCAATCGCGGGAACGGTGCTCGATCCGCTGCCCACGCTGTTCAGGTCGACGCTGAGCCTCGCCGGCCTCGAGCCCCGCCGCGATCCGATGCGCCACGCGAGGGTGCTGCTGCGCATGGCCGCAAGACGTGCGATCGAGGAGATCCCAAGCCTCGATTGAGGCTCGGGTCTCCTAGGGTCGAAGGTTCATGGTTCGCATCCAGGCAACGCTGGATTTCGTGTCGACGAGCGGACGGTATTCGAGACCCACGAACCCGCCGTATCCGAGGCGATCCAATTCGGTGAGGAAAGCTTCAATCGGCTGGGTGCCGGTGCCCGGCTCGTGGCGCCCGGGGAGGTCGGCGATCTGCACGTGCTGTATCAGCGGGAAATAGCGCCGGAGGCAGTCCAGGGCGTCCTCGCCCGCCATCGCAGCGTGGTACTGATCGAGCTGCAGGCGCACGTTCGGTCGGTCAACGGTTTGCACAAGGTCCGCTGCGGCGTCGACCGTGTTTGCCCAGTACCCCGGCATGTCGATGTTGTTGATCGCCTCGACCAGCAACGTGATGCCCGCCTCGCGCACCAGCGGCTCGACGCGGTTGAGGTTCGCGACTGCGCTTTCCCGCGCCCGTTCGCGGGTCACGCCCGCAGGCGGTACACCCACCAACGCGTTGAGCCTTGACGTTCCGATTCGCGTCGCCAGCGCAATCGCCGCGCGCACGGTTTCGGCGAACTCGTCCTCGCGCCCGGGGAGCGCAACGAGGCCACGCTCACCGCCGTCCCAGTTTCCAGCCGCCGGGTCGAACATCACCATCTCGAGCTTCCGCTGTTCGAGGGTCGAGGCAAGTCGATCCTCGTCGAGCAGGTGGGGGAACAGCATCTCCACGTGTGTGAACCCGGCCTCGGCCGCCGCGTCGAACCGCTCGAACGGCTCCAGGTCCTGCCAGAGCATGGTCAGGTTGGCGGCGAAGCGAGGCACCTACTCGTCCTCCCGGTCCCAGAACTTGACCAGGGCGGCCATGTCCTCGGCGTTCCATCCGCGCGCGCCTGCCTCGAGGTAGTACTGCTCCACGAGCCCACCGATCAGGAGCGGCACCCCGGCGTCCTTTGCCTCGGTGTGGATGATGGACAGGTCCTTGGCGATCAGGCCGACCGGGGTCGCCGGGCTGAAGTCTCGTGCGATGAAGCGCGGGATGTCGCGGAGCAGCATCGCGGAGCTCCCGAAGGATGTGCCGATCACCTCCTGGACCGTGCCGAGATCAGCGCCGAGTTGCACCGCGAACGCCGCCGCCTCCGATGCCGCCAAGGTGTGCACGGCGACCAGGTACTGGTTGACGAGCTTGATCACCTGACCCGCGCCGACACCCCCGCAGAGCCGGACCTTGCCGCCGAACGCCTCAAACACAGGGATAGCGCGGTTGAAGGTCGACTCGTCGCCGCCGACCATCACCGTCAGCGTGCCGGCCTCCGCTCCGGCGGGACCGCCAGAGACCGGCGCATCCAGGAATCCCGCTCCATGGCTGGCAAGGATGTCTGCGCAGCGGCGGTTGAGCCCGGGGCTCACCGTCGAATGGTCGGCGTAGATCTGACCGGACGAGGCCACTGCGGACATCTCCGCGTACACCTGCCGGACGGTGTCCTCGGTGGGCAGCGCGGTCAGGACCACCTCGGATGCGGCCGCGAGGTCGGCCGGCGACGCGTGCACGATCGCGCCCTGCTCTCGCAACGTCTGCACGCCGGCGTTGTCCGAGCGGTTGCAGATAGCCACCTGGTGGCCCGCAGCGATGAGACGGGCGGCGATCGGCCGGCCCATCTTCCCGATCCCGACGACTCCGACGTTCATGACCGCATCACCAACTGTCTCCTCACACGTCGTCGCTGGTCAAGGTGCGACGATGGATCGTAGACGAGTTCGGTTGACAGGGAGACCGAGGATGAGCGCGACCGTCGATCCAGTTCAGAATCCGCAGGCGTATCAGCAGATGCTCGTCGACCTGGTCGGCGACGACGACCCGGCCACTGTGCAGCGCGCCACCTCGGCTTCGCTGCGCAAGGTCGTCGTGGAGGCCGCCGACCGCCTTCGGACCCGTCCCGCACCAGGAGAGTGGTCGGTGATCGAGCTGCTCGGCCACCTGCTCGACGCCGAGATCGTCTCGTCGGCGCGGTACCGCTGGGTCATCGCGGAGAACCAGCCGCCACTTGTGCCATATGACCAGGATCTCTGGGTCGACGCACTCGGATATATCCAGGCAGACCCGATGGAACTGCTCGAGACCTTCGACGCGCTCCGCGCGGCCAACATCGCCCTCTGGGAGCGGTCGACCCCGGAGCAGCGTGTGCGCGACGGGATGCACGCCGAACGCGGACCGGAGAGTTTCGACCTGATGTTCCGGCTGCTCGCTGGCCACGGACGGTTTCACATCGACCAGATGCGGCGCACGCTCGACGAGGTGAGCGGAGCCCCTCGCACGACCGAGTAGACCGCCGCCGGCAGCGGCTACCCCGTGTTCTGCAGGCCCGCGGCGATGCCGTTGACGGTGAGCAGAAGGAGCTGCTCGAGCCGTCGTCGCTCGGCATCGTCGGCGTCACCTGCGCGCAGGGCGCGAAGCGCGCGCAGCTGGAGGTGAGAGAGCGCATCGATATACGGATTGCGCAACTCGACGGCCCAGGACAGCACGCGGCGCTTCTCGAGCAGGCGGGATTGACCGGTCACCGCGAGGATCCCTGCGATGCTGCGGTCGTATTCCGCGAGGATCAACTCGGCAATCGCCGGACGCTCGCCGAGTCGCAGGTAGTCCGCCGCCATGAAGCGGTCGGTTTTGGCGAGGCTCATCTCCGCGTTATCGATGAGCACCTTCAGCAGCGGCCACTCCGCATATGCAACGCGCAGGTCGTCGAGCGGCATGCCCTCGAGCGCGCTCCCCAGGCCGTACCAAGCGGGGAGGTTGAGCCGGATCTGCGACCACGCGAACACCCACGGGATGGCTCGCAGCGATCCGAGGCTGCCGTCACCACCGCGATTGGCGGGGCGCGACCCGAGGTGGAGACGGGCGAGCTCGCGGACCGGGGTCACCTCAGCGAAATACTCCGCAAAGCCTTCGATGTCGATCAGTTCGCGATACGCGGCGCGAGCGGCCGTATCGAGACCATGCGCGAGTGCATCGAACCGGATGGCCGCGCGCTCGGTTCGCTCCCGTGCGGCGGGCGTGGAGGTGAGCAGCACCGCCGACGTCACCTGCTCGATGTGGCGTTGGGCGATCGTCTGATTGCCATAGCGCGCGAAGATGACCTCTCCCTGTTCGGTCACCTTGAATCGACCCGCAACCGAACCAGGCGCCTGCGCCATCACCGCGCGATTGGCGGGGCCGCCGCCGCGTCCCAGCGCACCGCCCCGTCCGTGAAAGAGCGTGAGTTGAACGGATCGTTCCGCCGCCCACGCGGCCAGGTCGGCCTGCGCGGCATACAACGCGAGCGTTGCGGTGACCGGTCCACTTTCCTTCGCCGAGTCGGAGTACCCGAGCATGACCTCCGCTGCGCGCCCGGTTGCGGCCATCCGCTTTCGTACCGGCTCGAGGTCGAGCATCGCATCGAGCGTGGTGCGCGCATCGCGCAGGTCGGCGACGGTTTCGAAGAGCGGCACGACATCGAGCTCGGGTGGCGCGTTGGGTGCGCACGCGAGGTCCGCGAGCGCGTACACGTTGGCAATGTCGCTCGCGCCCTCCGTGAAGCTGACCACGTAGCGATGGCAGACATGCGCGCCCAGGCGCTGCTGCAACAGCGCGATCGTGCGGAGCGTCGCCACCACCTCGTCGGTCTCCGCCGAGCGCGTCCCGGAGCCTCGCATGGTGTCCGCTGCCCGAAGCTCGGCCAGCGCGTTGCGGTGCACGCCGCTGTGCTGGCGGATCTCGAGGTCGGCGAGGTGGAAGCCGAAGGTCTGCACCTGCCAGATGAGCCCGTGCAGCTCGCCATACGCGAGCCTTGGGGCGCCGGCTCGCACGAGCGCGCCCTGCAGGCACTGGAGGTTATCGAGCAGCTCGTCCGGTTGCGCATAGGCGAGCGCGAGATCCCCCCGCCGGGTGGCTGCGATGCGATCGGCAACGATCAGCAGGAACTGCCGGAACGGCTCGCCGGGGGAATGTGACTCGATGGCGGCGCCACGGCCCCCCAGGATCGCCTGCGCCGAACGGAGACTGGTCAGGAAGGCCTGGTCCGGCGCGGTGGTCTCTGCGTCGGCGGTCAGGCCCGATCCGATGCGGCCGGCTGCAGCCTCGAGGCCGCGGAGGATGTGCTCCGACTGAATGAGCATGGTCTCGCGGGTGACCTGGGCCGTGATCTGCGGATTGCCATCGCGGTCGCCACCGACCCAGCTGCCGAAGCGAAGGAACGCCGGTGCGGGCGGCCGCTCCGCGCCGCTCTCGTTTGCGTCGAGCGCCGCGCTGAGCTCGCGGTACACCGCAGGCACGAGCCGGAAGAGAGTCTCGTCGAAGACGCTCATGAGCGTGCGGACCTCGTCGAGCGGCTGCAGGTCCTGACTGCGGAGCTGGGCTGTTCGCCAGAGCCCGTCGATCTCCTCGAGCAACCGGCGGCGGATCTCCGGGTGTGGCGCCTCGGACAGGCGTGGATCGGCGAGCCGTTCGAGCTGCTCGCCCACGCGACGGAGTGCCGAGGTGACCGCACGCCGTCGTGCCTCGGTGGGATGCGCGGTGAAGACCGGATGGACTCGCAGCGCGGCGAGCTGCTCAGCGAGTCCGGCATCGCCGAGCTCGGCGCGGACGGTGGCGAGTGCGGTTGTGAGCGCCTCGGCAGGACCGGCGGTGCCGTAGTCAGCCTCCCGAAGCGTCCGAGCGCGGTAGCGCTCCTCCGCGAGGTTGACGAGGTGGAAATAGCACGCGAACGCGCGGGCCACCTGCTCGGCCCGATCCAGTGACCACGAGGACACGAGTGTGTCGGCGGTGTTCGCGTAACCGCCGCGCGTGGCGGCCTCGGCACGAGCCTGGATCACCGTTCTCCGCAATGCTTCGACGTCGGCAAGCAACCCAGCGCCCCCATGCTCGGCGATGACCTGCCCGAGCGCGTCACCGGCCAGGCGCACCTCCTCGCGCAGCGCGCGCGGCGCCTCCTGCCGCGCGGTGTCGCGCACGCTGCGGTCGGCGGTCTCACCCTCAGCTGGCGTTGCCATACAACGCAGACCATACCGACGCCCCGCTCTTCAGTGCCGGGGCGGTTCACGCGCGCACCCGTACACTAGCCCCGGTGATGACCAGCGGCCTGCCGGAGACCGTCGGCGTCGTGGGCCTGGGCCGATTTGGGCGCCTCTGGGCATCCATGCTGCAGGCTGACTTCACGCTCCGGGTCTATGACTCCGATCCGGAGCAATGTGCGCAGGCGGAGCGTCAGGGCCTTGCACCGGGGTCGTTGCGCGACACGCTGAGCGCGGATGCCGTTTTCTACTGCGTTCCCATCTCCGCGTTCGAGCCCACCCTGCAAGAGCATCTCGCGATCTTCGAGGAGCTCGGCGGAACACGGACACTCATCGACGTGCTCTCGGTGAAGGTGCATGCGCGCCAGGTCTTTGAGCGGCATCTCCCGGCGACCTACCAGGCGCTGCTCACCCATCCACTCTTCGGACCCGACAGCGTTGCCGCGAGCGGTCTTGCAGGGCACACCATCGTCGTCGACGGATACCGCCTCCCGTCGGGTGCGCTGGATGCATGGAAGGAATACTTCACGTCCAAGGGCCTCGTGGTTGTGCCGATGTCCGCCGATGAACACGATCGACTCGCCGCTGGGAGCCAGGGGGTCACCCACTTTGTCGGCCGCACCCTCGAACGCTTCGGCTTTGCGCAGACACCGATCGACACGCTCGGCACCAGACGGCTCCACGACGTCACCTCACAGGTGAGCAACGACACCTGGGAGCTCTTTGTCGACCTGCAGACACTCAACCCGCACACCAAGGCGATGCGCCTGCGCATGTCGGAGGCGCAGGACTCGGTCTTCGATCTGTTGCTCCCGAACCGCGTGGTGACCGACCGCGTCGTGGTGGGAATCCAGGGCGGCCGGGGAAGCTTCAACGAAGACGCCGCGCGCTATTACATGAGCCGCACCCCTCAAGTCCCCGTCGACGTCGTCTATCTGCATACGACCGAACGGGTGCTGCGCGCGCTGCACGAAGGAGAGATCGATCGCGGAGTCTTCGCCATCCATAACTCGGTCGGCGGCATGGTGGGGGAGTCAGTTGCGGCGATGGCGCGCTATCGCTTCGCCATCGTCGAAGAGTTCGCGATCAAGATCTCGCACGCGCTGATGATTGCCGCTGGTGCCGATTTCTCCAACGTCGACACGGTGATGGCCCATCCCCAGGTGCTGCGTCAGTGCCGCACCAACCTCGACAAGAAGTACGCGAACCTCCGGCAGACCAGCGGAGCCGGCGACCTGATCGATCAGGCGAAGGTGGCCGAACTGCTTGGTACTGGTGAGCTTCCCGATTCGATCGCGACGATGGGGAGCCGGATCCTCGCGGAGCTCAACGGCCTGCGCGTCGTCGAGGACAATCTCCAGGACCTCGACGAGAACTTCACGAGCTTTCTCTGGGTGGAGCGACCCCGGCAGGCGTAGGCGACAGCAGTCTGCCGCGTCCGCACGAGATCAAGCACAAGACCCGGTCGGCACCGTAGGATGGCGGCGCGCCCGCTCGTGGCGGCGGCAGGCGCAGCCCAGCGCCTACCAAGGAGGCATTCATGCTCGCGTTCCACGTCTTCGGCACCAAAGAGATCATCGTCTACGTGATCGTCATCGTGATCGTGCTCGCCATCGTCGGGTGGTACCTGATGCGAGGACGCTCGAGGGCCTAGCACTCCGGCGCACGGCCATGCCGGATTCCGGCAGGTACGCCCTGCGGCGTGGCGGCCCGGCGTGCATCAGCCACGTTACCGTCAATGAGGGCGATAACTCGGGCCTTGCGTAACCTCGCGTCGACTGTGTTCGCTGTCCGCCGGGCGACGTCGTGAGGTCAGCCCGGTGGCGGAAGAAAGCTCGATGAGGGCATGAGATGACGCTGGATCTCGGCAGCGACGTTGTCCGCATCAGGTGTGGTCACGAGGATGCGCGCGTAGCTCGCGCCCTCGAGCTCGACCACGACAGCCCGCTCCCTCCCGTGCACGACCGCGAAGTCCTTGCCGAATGAGCCCCGTCGCGTTCCCACGGCGATCACGCCGGGAATGCCGGTCCCGGGCGCGCGGATGCCTCGAAGTTCAGGCCACGCATCTTCGACCGCCCGAACCGCGCGGATGGCACTGACAGGAACGCGAATGTCCGGATGAACGGCCTCGAACTTCTCGAGCTCCGACATCTTGACCACGAGGTCCGAGCCTTCCACGATCAGGGTTGCCATCGGTCGATCTTACGTCGGTCTTCCCGATGCGCCGTCGCGCCGTCGCGCCGTCTTCGTATCGTTGTCGGCATGATCGCCGCGACGCTGGGACGCGATGGACCGCCGATCAGCCGGATCGGACTTGGTCTCGCGGCGATCGGCCGCCCCGCCTACATCACGACTGATCGCGCCGCCGACCTCGGCGGAGACCGGTCGATGGACGCCCTTCGTGAGCGAACCTCGCAGCTGCTCGACGCGGCCTACGCATCGGGCGTGCGCTATGTGGACGTCGCGCGCTCGTACGGGTCGGCCGAATTGTTTCTCAGCGGCTGGCTCGCGAGCAGGGGCGATATCCACGACGTGGTCGTGGGGTCCAAGTGGGGGTACACCTATGTCGGAGGCTGGGATATCGCGGCGCCGGTGCAGGAGGTCAAGGATCTCTCGCCGGCGAATTTCGAGCGGCAATACGCTGAGACGAGGGCACTGCTCGGCGACCACCTTCGCCTCTACCAGGTGCACTCGGTGACCATCGTGTCGGGTGCTATGGAGGACGCGCCGCTGCTTGGGGCGCTGGCGCGGCGTCGCCGGGAAGGGTTGCTCATCGGCATCACGACCACCGGTCCGAGACAGGAAGACACCATCCGCCGAGCGCTCGAGGTCCGGGTCGACGGGGAGCAGCTGTTCTCGTCGGTGCAGGCCACCTGGAATCTGCTCGAGCCGTCGGCTGGTCCCGCACTCAATGAGGCGTCGGCCGCGGGGTGGGCGGTGATCGTCAAGGAGGCTGTCGCCAACGGCAGGTTGACCCAGGTCGGCGACGCCGGCAGGGACGACACGCCCCTGGGGAGAGCGGCGGCAGCCGCGGGTGTCACACCCGACGCACTCGCCATCGCGGCCGCGCTCGCGCAACCGTGGGTTTCGGTGGTGCTGAGCGGCGCTGTCAGCGTCGAGCAGCTGAGCAGTAATCTGCACGCGCTCGACGCCGCCGCTGTCGAGCTCCCTGAGACAGCCGAGCCCGCCGGGCAGTACTGGGCCGCGAGATCAGCACGACCCTGGACCTAGGTCGCGCTTATTGCTGCTGTTGTTGCTGCTGCCAGTGCACCGCGGCGTGATGCTCGACACGGTCCACCTGCTGGTTGGACATCCGCGCAATTCGGACGGTCACCTCGGGCGGCGTGCCCTTCGCCTTGCCGAAGAAGAGACCGTGGTGGGGTGCGACATCACCGTAGTCACGACCGACCGCGAGCCGGAGATGGTGGGCGCCGACGTGCTCACCGAGCGTCGGGTCGAGCCCGAGCCAGCGCCCGTCCGCACCACATACCTCGATCCACGCATGTGACTGCCCCTCAACGACCTTCTCCTCGTCCACGGGTCCGAGGTAGCCGCTCACGTATCGTGCAGGCCACCCGGCGCCACGGACCATCGCGAGGAAGAGATGCGTGAAGTCCTGGCAGACGCCCGCGCCACCCGCCAGGAGATCGTCAATGCTCGATTCGACGGTGGTGGCGCCGCTCACGTAGCGGAACTCGCGCCGGATCCGCTGCGCGGTGGCCAGCACACTGTCGAAGCTGGTGTCATCGCCGTTCCACTCGTGCCACAGCGTCCGCGTGTTCTCGCCGAGCGGGACCCGTGGGCTCGGCAGGATGAACTCGAGACGTGGATCGCCGGCAAGCGCTTCCGAGTCCCACGCCGCGAGCCGGCGGCGGCGCGGCTCGGTGTTCTCGACAACCGCATCGACGGTGAATTCGAGTAGGTCGTGCGGAGTCGTGACATCGAGGCGGTGCACGAAATTGCCGAAATAATCGACCCGGCTGCGCGGCACCGCCCACGGTTTGCTCAGCAGCGAGAACGCCAGGGTGCGCTGCGACCCGCGGTCGCGAGGGCGCATGCGCACCTCGTTGTAGGAAAGGCTCACCTTCGCCGTATATCTCAGCACGGTGCGGTGCGACACCGAGTAGGTCAGCGTGTCAGTACCCATGTGTCCTTGCTCCCGCCCCCCTTGGACGAGTTGACCACGAGCTCGTCGGGATCACCCGCAACCCGGGTGAGCCCGCCCGGAACGATCCACGGCCGTTCGTCGAGCAGCACGAAGGGACGCAGGTCGACGGAGCGAGGCTCGAAGCCGCCGCCCGCGCGGAGACACACCGCGCGGCTCAGCGTCACCTCCTCCTGGGCCAGCCACTGGCGAGGATTGCCCGTGACACCATCGAGGAACTCGCCGCGTTCCTTCGACGCCATCAGCCTCCCGAAATGGATCCCGTAGCCACCGCTGGCGTCCACGGGCTTCAGCACCATCTTGTCGATATTGGCCACAACGTATGCCAGTTGGGCGGCATCGCTGAGGTCGTAGGTGGGGACGTTCTCCATCAGGGGTTCCTCGCCGAGGTAGTAGCGGATCATCGCGGGAACATACGGATAGATAACCTTGTCATCGGCGACCCCCGTCCCCGGTGCGTTGGCGATGGCGACGTTGCCGCGTCGCCACGCCTCGATGAGTCCCGGCGCCCCGAGCATCGAGTCGCGCCGGAAGACCAGGGGATCGAGCCATTCGCTGTTGACGCGCGAGTAGATGACGTCAACGCGCTGTGCGGCGCCCTCGGCGTCGCGCCGGTAGACCTCGTCCTCGACGACGATGAGCTCGTGGCCTTCGACGAGAGTCGCGTTCATCTCGGCGGCGAGGAGCTGGTGCTCGTAGTACGCCGCGTTGTACGAGCCCGGGGTGAGCACGACGATGTCGGCGTCCCACTGGCGAGGGGCGATGCGCTGCAGGATGCGCCGCAGCCTCCCGGTGTAACCGTGGATCGGACGGACCGGGGCCAGCTCGAACCAGTCCGGTGCCAGCGACTCCATCGCGCGCCGCGACTCCAGCGCGTACGCGATGCCACTCGGGATCCGGACATTGTCCTCGAGCACATGGAAGGTGCCGTTGACGCGCACCACGTCGATGCCTGACACGTGACACCAGGTCGCACGGGGCGGGCGAATCCCGACGATGTCGCGGAGGTAGCCGGTGCTGCTGTACACGAGCCGGCCGGGGACAACCCCGTGCCGGATCGCGCGCTGCGATCCGTAGCAGTCGGAGACGAACAGGTCGAGCGCCATCGCGCGCTGGGACAGGGCGCGCGTCAGCGACCGCCATTCTGCCGACGAGAGCACTCGCGGCACCGGGTCAAACGGGAAGATCGGCGCCACGCCCTCGGTGGGGACCCCGAAGGTGACGCCCCGATCAGCAAACCACTGCTGCGCGTCGCGGCGGATCTGCGGCAGGGACGCGGCAGCCCGCTCGAGGGTCGCCAGCAACTCCGTGTAGGGAGGCCGGACCACGCCGTCAATGTCGACGCACTCATCGGCGGCGCGTGGCAACCCGAAGGCTGGCGCCCTCGCCGTACCGGCCCCGGTTGTCATTCACGGACAGTACTCCCCGCATCCGCCGCATCGTCATTGGTCGTGGCGCACAAGGCGACGGGGCGACGATTGTGCAGCCAGAGTGGTTCACACGCTGCAAATCGGCAGTACAGTGAGGGCCGTGATCGGCGCCCCCACGAGCGGTCGACGGCTTCGCGTGGGCTGTGAGTTCCTCCATGACCTCGACTGGCCGGTCACGTTCGTCCTGCAGGTCGAGCCGCGCCCGGACGCGGTTCACGCGCTGAGCAGCGCCGGAGTCGAGACCTGGCCACGGACCTCCCTGCACGAGTACACGGACATGTACGGAAACAGGTGTCAGCGATTCGTCCTCGGACCCGGGAGCGTGCGCATCCGCTATGAGGCCGAGGTCGAGGTGGACAGCGGCATCGACGAGGCGGACGAGACCGCGACACAGCGTGCGGTGGCCGACCTGCCCGACTCCACGCTCCACTTCACGCTGGCCAGCCGGTACTGCGAGTCCGACAAGCTTGGCAACACTGCGTGGCGTCTGTTCGGCGACGAACCGCCAGGGTGGCCGCGCGCCAAGGCGGTTGTCGACTGGGTGCATGACAACGTCACCTTCCGGCACGGCAGCACTGGACCATCGACGGGGGCGACGGATGTGTACCTTCAGCGCGAGGGAGTCTGCCGCGACTTCGCTCAACTCGCGGTCGCGTTCCTGCGTGGTCTGAACATCCCGGCGCGCTACTGCTTCGGGTATCTCCCCGACATCGACGTGCCACCACCGAACGAGCCGATGGACTTCGCCGCGTGGCTCGAGGCGTATGTCGGCGACCGCTGGTACACGTTCGACCCCCGCAACAACACGAGACGCACCGGTCGGGTGCTGATCGGGCGCGGCCGTGACGCGCTCGACATCGCGATGATGACCCACTACGGCGCGGCGCCCTTGCGTGCCATGCGCGTGGTCGCGGAGCCGATCGAGGCGCAGCCGTGGTCCAGCGCAGTTCCCGCTGTGGTCGGTGAGTTCGCCGAGGACGTTCAGTGACGTTGCGCCCGGACTCGCCGGCGTCGGATCGGGTGCACAACTGGTCCGCAGGCCCGCTGCAGGTGGACTGGAGTCGTGTCGAGCGGACGCGCTACAGGATCCATCAGCGCATCACGTATCGTTATGAGGGTCCGGTGCGATCGCTCGAGCAGCGCCTTGTCGTCCAACCGCGGAGCGTTCACGGTGATCAACGGCGGCTCAGCCGCCGCCTGACCGTGCTCAGTGCGATTCCCGAGAGCGTCGAGGCCAGTGTTGACCTGTTCGGGAACACGGTGGTCATGCTGAACATTCCCCGCGTGGAGGAGGAGGTCACCTTCGTCACCTCGAGCGTGGTGGAGCGCGATGCCCAGCATGGTCCACACATCGAACCGGCCGCGTTGCTCCAGGACCACAATCTCCTGGACGCGACGCCACTCACCTGCGCCGATCAAACCATCGATCTGCTTGCGGAAGAGTTGATGGCCAGCGGTCTGACCGGCACCGCGCTCGCGACCGCGGCGAATGAATGCGTGCACAACGCCCTGAGCTACCAGCACGGCGCCACGTCGGTTCGCACCACAGCGGCCGAGGCGCTCGCCCGCCGCGCGGGCGTGTGCCAGGACTACGCGCACGTGCTCCTGGCGCTGACTCGCCGGCTCGGCCTTGCATCGCGCTACATCTCGGGACAGATGCTCGGATTCGGGGGTTCGCATGCCTGGGTGGAGGTCCTGGTCCCGGACCCGAGTGGTCATGCGCGTGTACTGTCGCTCGACCCCACCCATGGACGCGCGACGGGTTACGAGTACATCACCGTCGCCGTGGGACGTGACTTCGCGGATGTAACTCCGCTCTCAGGGACCTATCAGGCGCCGTTCGCGGGATCGCTCACGGCCACAAAGCGCGTGTTCATGACCGCACTTGGCCCCGGCGACTGCACCGACTCCGACGTGCAAGCCATCGCCTGAGCGCTTGTCGTTCGCAGGCAAGGGCCACTTGACTCGGGCTAGTCGCCAACCAGCTCGTAATACGGATTCAGGATCGCGAGCTGGCGCCGCCAGAGGCCAACCATGCCCTCGACGAGCACGCGTGCGCCCAGTTCTATTCCCGGGATGCGTCGTCTTCCCGGAAAGACGAGGAGCAGGCTGCCGGCATCGTCACCGATCTCACATCCGAGGCTGGACCCGGTCGGGGTTTCCTGCATGCGCAGGGCTCGCACCGTGCCCGTCGCGCGAATCCGGTTCCGCCACTTTGCCTGATTGATGGGCGCGGTCGCCGGCGCGGGGACGTCGGGCTCGTCGCCAACGGACGCTGGACTCCTGCTCGGGGTCATCTCACTCGCACCCGCTTCGATTCGGCGGAACGCCGTGTGCATGGCTGTCATCATCAGTAACGGTGTCAGAACTCACGTCGGGAAGCTTCGTCCTTCGCGCACACATCTGGTCAGCGACTGCTGTGCATCCGGCATCAACTGGCGATCGACTCGACGACAGCGACATCGGCAGCCGGCTCTTCATTCGCGTTGTCGATCCGCGCGACATCACCCCGGCGCACCGTCGCCGCGAGGATCGCCGCACCCGACAGCATCAGGAATGCTCCGACGAGGAACGCCACGTGGAAGCCGGCGACGAGGGCGCTGACGCCGTCCGCGGCCGTCGGCACGTGGCCAAGCGCCAACAAGTTGTTCGCGGTGGCGTTTGCCGCGAGCGTTGAGAGCACCGCCAACCCGATTGCACCACCGAGCTGTTGCGACGTGTTGAGCAGTCCTGACGCCAGTCCCGCATCCTCGGCGCCCACGTTGGTGGTCGCGATGAGCGTGATCGGCACGAAGGTGAGCCCCATGCCCACGGCCATGATCATCAGCCCGGGCAGCAGGTCACCGAGGTAAGTTCCCGCCACCGGGATTCTGCTCAAGACGACGAGTCCCACTGCCGCGATTGACATGCCCGACAGTCCGACCGCACGAACGCCGACCCGGCGAATGAGCTGCTGCGATAACCCGGCGCCCGCGACGATGCCCAAGGTGACGGGGAGGAAGGCGAGCCCGGCGCGGAGTGCGCTGTAGCCGAGCACCTCCTGCACGTAGATCGAGGCGAAGTAGAACATCGCGAACATGCCGCCGGCGACGAGGAGCATCGCGGCATTCGCTCCGCTGATGGATCGCATCCGGAAGATGCCGAGCCGGATCAGCGGATGGCGGAGCCGGTTTTCGATCATCACGAAGCCAGACAGCAGCGCAACGGCAAGGGCTCCGAGACCAAGTGTCTCAACGGAGATCCACCCCGCGGTCTCAGCGTTTACCAGCGCATAGACGAGCACCACAAGTCCTGCCGTCACCGATACGGCCCCCGCGATATCGACCCCGCCACGAGCGTGCTCCACGCGGCTCTCAGGCACGAACCGCAGGGCGAGCGCGATGGCGATCACGCCGACCGGAACATTCACGAAGAAGATCCACTGCCAGGAGAAGAGGGTGGTGAGCACGCCGCCGAGGAGGAGTCCGATCGCCCCGCCGCCGACGGCCACCGCGCTCCAGACGCCGAGTGCGGTCGTCCGCTCACGCCCCTCGGCGAACGTGGTGGTGAGCACGGCGAGCGCCGCCGGCGAAACCAGCGCACCGCCGAGACCCTGCAGCGCCCGGCCGGCGACGAGGATTCCTGCCGAGCCGGCGAACCCATTCATGAGAGAGGCGGCAGAGAACAGCACGATGCCGATGACGAACAGGCGGCGGCGCCCGATGAGATCGGCGGCCCGTCCGCCGAGCATCAGAAAACCTCCGAACGCGAGCGTGTAGGCGTTCACGATCCATTGCAGGCTCTCGGGCGAGAAGTGGAGGCCGCGCTGGATCGAGGGCAGCGCGACGTTCACGATGGTCGCATCGAGGATGACCATGAACTGGGCGAGGCCGACGATCACGAGGACGAGCCAGGGGTTGACGCGTCTTGGTTGCATAGCGTTCGTCCTCACTTTGGGGTAGAATCGGAGCGTTGGCTCCGGTTAGGAGTACTATACGGAACGATGGTTCCGTTTGTCAACCCAAGGTCAGGACATCGATGAGCACGGGGATAACTGAGAGAGAGCAGGGGGAGGCCGGCTCGCCGGGATCTGATCGGCACCTGCGCGCCGACGCCCAGCGCAACCGCGCACGCATCCTCGAGGCCGCCACGACGTTGATGGCCGTCCACGGCATCGACGTCCCCATCGACGAGATCGCCCAGCTCGCGCAGGTCGGCGTGGGAACGGTGTATCGCAACTTCCCGACCAAGGCAGCCCTCTTCGAGGGACTGCTCATGGCGCGGCTCGAACCGCTCGTCTCGGCCGCGCGCGCAGCGGCGGATGCCGACGAACCTGGCGAGGCGTTTGTCGACTTTGTGCGCAATCTGAGTGACGAGTTCGCGAATTTCAAGGCGCTCGCCGACGCGATGGTGGATTCAGGCGTGGACCTCGATGCTGCGAAGAGTCAGATCTCCGGCGAGCTCATCTCGGCTGTCTCGCGGCTGCTCGAGCGGGCGCAGGAGTGTGGCCGGATTCGACCGGATGTGACCATCGGTGATGTCTCGGCAATGATGGCCGGCATCAGTCATACGGATCCCATCCTCATGGATCCATCGCAGCGGAAGCGTTGCGTGGCGCTGGTCTGTGATTCGCTGCTCATCGGCGCACGCAGCGTGCTTCCGCGGTCCGAAATCTTGCAGTCGCCCGCACCGGTCAGGACTGGTTCTCGCCCTTCCTGAGCTCCCATGCAAGCCGGTCGATGGCACGGTGCTTGCCGATCGGGATCTGCAACGAGCGGTCACCGGCGGAGGACCGCACCTTCATGTCGATGAGCCACGTGCCGCGTTCGTCGCGCGAGAGCAGCACGTCATCGACACGCATGACGGCCTGTCCCGTTGGGGACTCCTTAACCACAGCACGCGGCGCGCGACGTTTCGCCATGGTCACGCGTTCACTTGCGCGGTTGGGCGGCCAGCCTTCACCGGGACGGAGCGGTTCCGGCCGAGACCGTACGCGCGATAGAGCAGCTCGATCGGATGGACCGATTTCACGCCAGTGCCGTGGGTGATCTGCCAGCGGCAGGTCTCACTGTCGCACGCCGCAACGCGAGAGCCGGTTGCCGCGATGTCGTCGAAAAGGCGTTTGCCGACCGCCATCGAGATGTCGTACTTCTCCTTCTTGAGCCCGTACGTGCCCGCGATGCCGCAGCAGTCGACATCGAGCTCGATCATGTTCAGGTCCGGGACGAGCGCGAGAAGGTCGAGCGCCGGCTTGCCGATCCCATGGCCGCGTTGCTGGCACGGCGCGTGATAAGGAATGGTGAGCGGCAAGGAGTTGAAATCGGTGCGCAGCTCACCGCGCTCGTGGAGGCCGAGCAGGAATTCACAGACGTCGTACATCGACTTGCTGACGATGGCGAGGTCGTCGTCCTCGATCCCCAGGATCTCGTGCGCCTCGCGCTTGAGCATCAGACCACAGCTCGTCGAGTTGGAGACGATGGGAAGCCCCGCGCGCGCGTGCGGCGCGAGACGGTCGACGAGGCGACGGACGTACGTGCGCGCGGCGGGAAAATTGCCGTTGGACTGCAATGGAAGACCGCAGCAGTCCTGCGGCGGGACGATCACCCGAAATCCGTTGTGCTCGAGCACTGCGACCAGCATCTCGCCGACGCGCGGTTCGTAGTAGTTGGTCCCGCAGCCATGGAAGTACACGACTGCAGGCCCGGCGGACGGACCGTGGTGACTGCGTGAACGCCGCTGGAACGTCCGGCCGGCAAAGCTCGGCATCGGCGCGTCACGGTGGATGCCGATCACGCTCTGCACGACTCCGCGAACCGTGCGGTTGTGCAGCGCCCAGTTTGCGAGCGGCGCAACCGGTGTCCCGAGGCGTCCGATCACCGTGGGGCGGGCGATCAGCTGGTTGCGCAGCGGCACGCCGCGCTTCTCCCAGAGGGCTGCGCGCGCGCGTGAGTTGATCTCCGCGATCTTCACGTCCTGAGGGCAGACCTGCGTGCAGATACCGCATCCCGAGCAGTAGTCCACGGAGGAGTCCGCCGACGGTCCGGCTCCTCGGTAGCGTTCTGCCTGCGGTCCAGCGTACTTCGGCCCCGGGAACAGTGGCGTCACCTGCGAAACGGGACAAAAGGACTCGCAGACGGTGCACTTCACGCAGTGGTCGAGCGAGTCGCGGATGGCGTCGTTCATCGCACCGCCTCGGACACCGGTGCCGCTGCCGGGACGAGGATTCCCTCCGCAGCCGCATATCCCGTCGCGACACTGATGCCCGTGCCGGACTTCTCTTTCCACGGAGTCGCGCCTGCGAGAATTGCGCCTGCCGCATGCAGGTTCTCGTAGACGGGCCGGCTCGAGCCGTCGACAGGGCGCAGGAGATCGTCGGTGGCGACGCCCGCGGTCGCGAGGGGTTGCTCATCGAAGTACCTGGGGGCGAAGCGGACCCGATGTCCCTCCGGGAGACCGCTCAGCGGCAGATCGAACACCGTCTCACGTGTCGTGCCGAACGAATCGAGCTCGAGACCACCACTCGCGAATCCACCCGACGCGAGCACAACTGACGTCACCGGGTACGCGTGAGTACCGGTGGCGTTGGCGACCTCAACGGCTTCAATCCGCCCCGCGTTGATCCGCGCACCCACTGCCGTGACACCGAACACCATGCGAACGCCACCGGATCGAAGGGCGGCTGAGAGCGCCTGGAAGAGGCGGATGCCGGGCACCGACGGTGGCAGCGTCGCGACTTCAAACACCTTGCGTTGCAAGCGTTTCTCGAGTTCCTGCCACGGGGCGTCGCTGCGGAGTCCCAGCACCGCGGGAACGCCGATTCGCTCGTCGGGCTCGACTCGGTGCTCCAGTGCGTGGACCAGCCAGTCAGTGAGTTGTTCGTTGTCGAACCGCCCGGCCATCACGCGACCGCTGAGGTCGCCCCTGCGGGTGGGGGGAGGCTCGAGTTCGAGCGCGCGTGCCTCGATGGAAAGGGGGAGGCGCGCACGTGCGAGGTTGGCGGCTATCAGCGTGGGATGGAAATCCTTGAAGCCTTTGAAGCCGACGAAGACAAAACGTCCGCCTGCGCGGAGATCGCCGCCGGCCATGCTCCGCGGCGCGAGCGCCGACGGCTTGGGAACCCCGAGGGCTGTCGGCAGCAGCAGGTTCTCGCCCGGCCCCCCCGCATAGCCGAGCGCGGCGGTGTGCGCGCAGAACCATGCAAGTGCGGTTGTGAGCTGGTCGACAGGCACGTGCCCGTAGGGATGGCCGTTCGAGAGCCCGGGCAGCGAAGCCGCCGGGCTCGCCACCTGCGTATCGCCCAGGTAGCCGAGCACGTCCACCGTTGCGGGAGCCAGATGCGTCGCGCCAACGCCGCGGGCGACGATCAGCACGTGCTGGCCGCGTTCACTCAGACGCAACGCGGCTGTGAGCCCCGCGAGTCCGGCGCCGACGACGACGGTGTCGTAGCTCATACCGGAACGTGCTCCACGTCGAGAATACCCTGGAAGATCCAGTCGTCGAGCCGTGCCTGGCGGAGCTGGTCGCCGTGCAGGATGGGATGAACCCCCTTCCAGCGCTCCTCGAGAAAGTCGAGCAGCGTCTGATTGGCACCCGCCTGGTCGACATGCCCGCCCTGGTGCAGGATGCCTGCCGCCCGGTAGATGCAGAACCCACCCTGACACGGCCCCATCGCCAGCCTCAGCAGACGCCGGATGTCGTCGAGACTGGTGGTGTCGCGCTGTTTGATCGTGTCCTCCAGCCGCGACCTGGTGATCAGCTCACACTCGCAGATGATCTCCTCCGCCTGAGGGACGGGCTCACGCTCAGCCAGGCGATGGCTGATCTGGTAGAGCGCATGGTTCTCGGACCCCGAGAGCGGCACATCGGCCGTCCTGCACGGCCGCGGGCCGCCGAGCTGCCGGCACGCCGCGTCGACAGCGGCCTCGGCCATCAGGCGGAATGTCGTGGTCTTGCCGCCGGTGATGGTGAGAAAGCCGGCGACGCCTTCACGTGACGAGTGGTCGAGGAGCGCATGCGAGCGTGTGACGTCGCGTGTCTCCGCGACTTTCGCCGTGTCCTCGAACAGCGGACGCACGCCTGCCCACGCGTGGAGCGCCCTCGCCTGGCGAAATCCGGGCACCAGCTTCTCACCCTCGTCGAGCAGCAGATCGATGTCTTCCTGGCGAATCTCGGTCTGGTCGGGGTCGGGGACGAACACATCGGTGGTACCGATCACGCACGCGGTGCGCAGCGGGAGCAGGATGTCGCCGTCCGCCGGTCGCTTGCATCGGTTGACGCACATGTGCACGAGGCGATGGTTCATCGCGATCATCAGGCCCATCCCGGCGCGGACGTTGACGGTGCAGCGCGCAAGATCCGCGATCTGACCGGCCCACGCGCCCGCGGCGTTGATGACAACCGTGGCGTGAATACGGAATTCCTCGCCGCTGCGCTCGTTCCTGACATCCGCGCCGACCACCCGATCACCATCCATCTCGAGGTAGAGCACACGGCAATAGGGGAGGATGCGAGCGCCGTGCTCCTCGGCTGACCGTGCGCAACCCCAGACCAGCTTCCAGGGGTCGAGCGCGGCGTCGGGAACCAGGAACGCGCGCCGGATATCCGGGTTCACGCGGGGCTCGCGGCGCAGCGCCTCCGCGACCGGTATCTCCTCGGCGGGCACCCCGGTCGCCTTGCAGCCCTGCAGGAACTGGTCGCCGTACTCGGGGTCATCCCACGGCGTGGAGACGAACAGCCCGCCCGTGTCCTCGACACAGTCGGCCGCGGTCAGGCGAAGGATGCGGTTCTCGGCGATGCACTCGCGAGCCGCCGACGGGTCCTTGACCGCGTATCGCCCTCCTGAGTGGAGGAGGCCGTGAAACCGTCCAGTGGTTCCGTCCGCCAGATCGCTGCGCTCCACCAGGATGGTGGAGAAGCCACGCAGCGCAGCATCACGCGCGACACCGACGCCTGTCGAGCCGCCCCCGATGACGAGGACGTCGGCCTCGAGTGAACTCAGTGACGGGCTCTGGGTTGCCATTGGAGTGAGCGTATCGAGTCGGCCCACGCTGATCGCTCGACCACCCGGGAAGACTCCGATCTAGCCCGGATGCGTGTGCTCCTCCTCCTGGCCTTCGGCAAAGTCGTCCCTGTTCTCCGGGTTCTCAGGGTGATGGTCGCGCGTCTCCTGGCCCTCGGCGAAGCTGCCCTCGTGCGTGTCTTTCGCCTTCTCCTCGCCAGTCGCGAAATCGCCTTCCTCTTCCTCGCGCTCCGGGTGATGCTCGTGTGTCTCCTGCCCGGTGCCGAACGAGCCCTGATGCCCGTGCTCATGATCGTCCGGTGCGGGGACGCCTCCGGGTTCCTCGCCAGCCATGGTGGACCTCCTGTTGAGCCTGGCTCCCGCCAGTTTCGGTCGCGTGCCGGCCCTCCGCGGGCCCGGTCGGCGCTGACGATGCCGGCGCCGACCGGGGTTGTCACGGAGGACGAATTCAGTCTGCTACATCCGCCTCAGACGGGCGTCACTCGGCCCAGTCGAACGTCCGGGTGACCGCCTTCTTCCAGAGCGCGTACTCGTGGTCGACCTTTGCCTTGTCCATCTGCGGCGTCCATTCCTTGTCCTTGCCCCAGTTCTCGCGAAGGTCTTCCACCTGCGCCCAGAAGCCGACCGCGAGGCCGGCGGCGTAAGCGGCGCCCAACGAGGTGGTCTCGGCGACGGTCGGGCGCACCACGGGCACGCCGAGCACGTCGGACTGGAACTGCATCAGCGTGTCGTTGAAGACCATGCCGCCGTCCACCTTCAGCGAGGTCAGCGCGACCCCGGAGTCGGCGTTCATGGCATCGACGATCTCCCGCGTCTGCCACGCGGTCGCCTCGAGCGCCGCGCGCGCGATGTGACCCTTGTTGACGTAGCGCGTGAGCCCCGCAATGACGCCGCGAGCACTCGCCTTCCAGTACGGAGCGTAGAGGCCCGAGAACGCCGGCACGAAGTACGCGCCACCATTGTCATCAACGGTCTTGGCGAGCACCTCGATGTCCGAGGACTTCTCGATCATGCCGAGGTTGTCCCGCAACCACTGGACGAGCGCGCCCGTGATCGCGATCGAACCCTCGAGGCAGTAGGTGGCGTCCGCGCTGCCCATCTTGTAGGCGAGCGTGGTGAGCAAGCCGTTCTTCGACTGCACCGGCTTGGTGCCGGTGTTGAGGAGCAGGAAGTTACCTGTTCCGTACGTGTTCTTTGCCTCGCCGACGGCGAAGCAGGTCTGCCCGAAGAGGGCGGCCTGCTGGTCGCCGAGATCGCCCGCGACCGCGATGCCGCCGAGCACACCCTTGGCCTCGCCATAGGTCTCGCTCGACGCGCGGATCGCGGGGAGCATCGACCGTGGAATGCCCATGATGCCGAGGATCTCGTCATCCCAGTCGAGCGTCTCGAGGTTCATGAGCATGGTCCGGCTCGCATTGGTCACATCGGTGACATGCACGCCACCGTCGGTACCGCCGGTGAGCAGCCAGATCAGCCATGCGTCGATGTTGCCGAAGGCGAGATCGCCTGCCTCCGCCTTGGCTCGCGCGCCATCGACGTTGTCCAGGATCCACTTGACCTTGGGACCCGAGAAGTAGGTTGCGAGCGGCAGTCCCACCTTGGCACGGAAGCGGTCCTGGCCGCCGTCAGCGGAGAGCTGCTCCACGATCTTGTCGGTGCGCGTGTCCTGCCAGACGATCGCGTTGTACACGGGTTTGCCGGTACTGCGGTCCCAGACCAGCGTTGTCTCGCGCTGGTTGGTGATCCCGACCGCCGCGATGTCGGCGATGGCCACCTTGTCGAGACCAGCTTTCACGACTTCCTGTGTGCGCTGCCAGATCTCGAGTGGATCGTGCTCCACCCACCCCGGCTTCGGGAAGATCTGCTCGTGCTCCTTCTGATCGACAGAGACAACCTTGCCGCTGTGGTCGAACACCATGAAGCGCGTGCTCGTGGTGCCCTGGTCGATCGCTGCTGCGTATTTCGCCATCAATAACTCCTTTCGCCCATATCTCTTTCCGGCATCAGTCCGCGTTCAGTGACGACCGCTAGATGGGGAGTTGGTGGGCAACCACGGCGCCGAGGATGCCGCCGATGATCGGACCCACAACCGGTATCCAGGCATAGCTCCAGTCGGACGAACCCTTCCCGGGAATTGGGAGCACGAAGTGGGCGATGCGCGGCATGAGATCGCGTGCGGGGTTGATCGCGTATCCGGTCGGACCACCCAACGAGAGGCCGATTGCGAAGACCAGCAGGCCAATGAGCAGTGGGGCGAGGCCGCCTGTCAGGGTGTTCCCCGTGGACGTGATCGTGACCACACCAAAGACGAGCACGAAGGTCCCAATGATCTCGCTGATGATGTTGAACAGGGGGTTGCGGATCGCCGGGCCGGTCGAGAAGACGGCGAGCTTCAGACCGGGATCATCGGTCTCCTTCCAGTGATGGCTGTAGTGCACCCACACCAGGACGGCTCCGATGAAGGCTCCAACCAGTTCACCGCCGATGTATTGCGGAACGTTGGACCACTGCGTCTTGCCGATGACCGCGAGCCCGAGTGTGACTGCGGGGTTGAGGTGGGCGCCGTCGAATTGACCCACCGCATACACCGCCATCGCCACGGCCATGGCCCACCCGAAGGTGATCACGATCCACCCGCTGTTCTCGGCCTTCGACTTGGAGAGCAGCACCCCGGCGACGACGCCGTCTCCCAGAAGGATCAGTAGGCCTGTCCCTATGACCTCCGAGAAAAAAATGTGGTTCGGCATGAGTGCCACCTCCTTGACGATCTTCTACCCCTGATTGGGTGTGCGGACACTACCCTCGTCCGTAGGGCATTGTCAATCACCTTTTGCAATGGCCCTTTTTGCCCTGTTAAGGAATTGCTAGGCTTAGCGCCCGTGCCCAAGCCGATCCAATCCATCGAACGAGCCTCGGCGATCCTTCGCCTGCTGTCCGGGCGAACCCGGCGGCTCAGCCTCGCGGAAGTCGCGGGGGAACTGGGCCTTCCCAAGGGGACCGTGTACGGGATCATGCGCACGCTGCTGTCCGTTGGTTTCGTCGAGCAGGATCCGGAGTCGGGCAAGTACCGCATCGGTGCGGCGCTGCTCCACCTCGGGAGCAGCTACCTGGATGGCAACGAGTTGCGCACGCGCGCGCTCAACTGGGCGGACTGGCTCGCGGCCCGCACCAACGAGAGCGTTCGCCTCGGCACCCTGCATGACGGCCACGTACTCCTCGTTCACCACGTCTTCCGTCCCGACAACAGCCCGCAGGTCCTCGAGGTTGGTTCGTTGCTGCCGATGCACGCGACCGCCATGGGCAAGGTGCTGCTCGCGTACCACCCCTACCTGACCGAAGAGCTCGGTAACGGCAGCCTGCAGCGCTTCACGAGCTGCACGATCACCGATCCCAAGCTGCTCGCCATCGAGTTGGAACAGGTGCAGGAACAGGGCTGGGCGGCATCGCTGGAAGAGCTCATCGACGGCGAGACCTCGCTGGCGGCGCCAATCCGCGACCGCCAGGGTGTCGCGGTGGGTGCGATCGCGATCTCGGGACCGACCGAACGACTCTGCGACGACGCCCAGCCGCGCAACGAGCTGGTGTCGTACGTGCGGGAGGGAGCGCGGACGATATCGCGAGACCTGGGAGCGGTTCCATGGTGATGATCACGCAGTATCAGCCGGCACGAGGGACTTGAACGTGGAGTACGTCGCCGCGATCGATCAGGGAACGTCGTCGTCGCGCTGCCTGGTGTTCGATCTGCAGGGCCGGATCGTCTCGTTGAGCCAGAAGGAGCACGAGCAGATCTTTCCCCGGCCGGGATGGGTGGAGCACGACCCCCGCGAGATCCTGCGCAACGTGATCGAGGTCGTGCACGGTGCGCTCGACACGGGTGGGCTCACGGTGCGCGACCTGGTCGCGGTCGGTATCGCGAACCAGCGTGAGACGACAGTCGTCTGGGATCCGCGCACCGGCGAGCCGGTGCACAACGCGATCGTCTGGCAGGACACGCGCACCGACGCGCTCTGCCGGAAGCTCGGCGCCGAGCACGGGCAGGATCGATTCCGTGACCGCTGCGGTCTGCCGCTGGCCACGTACTTCTCCGGCCCGAAGGTGAGCTGGCTGCTCGACAGCGCACCGGGACTGCGCCGGCGCGCCGAGGAGGGTGAGCTGCTGTTCGGGACCATGGACAGCTGGCTCGTCTGGAATCTCACCGGTCGCCATGTGACCGACGTGACCAACGCGAGCCGCACCATGCTCATGAACCTCGAGACGCTCGACTGGGATGACACGCTGCTCGACGCCATCGGAGTCCCCCGGGCGATGCTGCCGGCGATCCAGCCCTCGTCGCAGATCTACGGCGAGGCGGGCGGTTCGCTAGGCGGCGTCCCCATCGCCGCGGCGCTCGGCGACCAGCAGGCGGCGCTCTTCGGGCAGACGTGCTTCTCGGCGGGGGAGGCCAAGTGCACCTACGGCACCGGAAGCTTCCTGCTGCTCAACACCGGGAATCGTCCGGTGCTGTCCGGGCATGGATTGATCACGACCGTCGGTTCCAAGATCGGGGAGGCGCCGGCCACCTATGCGCTCGAAGGCTCGATCGCGGTCACCGGAGCTCTCGTGCAGTGGTTCCGCGACAAGGTCGGTCTGATCGGCAGCGCATCCGAGGTCGAGACCCTGGCTCGCACCGTCGATGACAACGGCGGGATCTACTTCGTCCCCGCGTTCTCCGGCCTGTTCGCGCCTCACTGGCGCGGCGATGCGCGTGGCGTCATCGCCGGCCTCACCGGCTATGTCACCAAGGGACATCTCGCCCGCGCTGTGCTCGAGGCCACCGCCTGGCAGACGCGCGAGGTCGTCGACGCGATGAACGCGGATTCCGGCATTGCCATGACCTCATTGAAGGCGGACGGAGGGATGACCGCCAACAACCTGCTCATGCAATTCCTGGCCGACGTGCTCGGCGTCCCGGTGGTTCGGCCGAACGTTGCCGAGACCGTCTCGCTGGGGGCCGCGTATGCCGCCGGTCTTGCGGTGGGGTTCTGGCCGGATGTCGAGAGCCTCCGCGCCAACTGGCACAAGGCCGCGGAGTGGGTTCCCAAGATGGACCAGGCCGAGCGCGATCGCGGCTATCGCAAGTGGAAGAAGGCCGTGCAGCGCACTCTCGACTGGGTCGACGACGACGATTGACCCGGCTGCGGCTAGATGATGAAGCGGCGGTAGCGCCAGAGGTAGTCGAGGCCGCTCGCGATCGTGGCGATGACGGCGATCCAGGTGAACACCACCGCCGGGAGCTCGAGCCAGGGATAGGGCTGGGCCAGGATGATCAGCAGGATCATGCAGTTCTGCGTGAAGGCCTTTCCCTTCCCCAGTTGCGATGAGCTCACCACCACGCCCTGACCCGCCGCCACGGAGCGAAGCCCGGTGATCAGGAACTCGCGTGCGGCGACGACGACGACGACCCATGACGGCAGCAGCGATTGCGAGGCGAGGATCACCAGCACGGTGATGACCATCAGCTTGTCCGCAAGGGGATCGAGGAACTTGCCGAGCTCGGTCACGAGGTTGCGGCTCCGGGCGATCCGTCCGTCGAGCGTGTCGGTCGCCGCTGCCGTGACGTAGGCGACCGCGCCGATCTGATAGTGATCGGTGAAATCGATCGCCAGCACCGCCCCGATCACCGGTACCAGGAGGATCCGAAGGATCGTCAGCTGGTTCGGGATTGTCAGGTGGCGAGTCACCGCGTCAGTGTGCATGCGGCCTCCTCGAGCGGGTCATCGGCGCGTCTCAGGCATTGCATCTAGAATCGCTAGGTGAGCCCCTTGACCATTGTGCTTTTGGGGCTGGCTGGGTATGTGCTCGGGAGTCTCCCATGGGGATACTGGCTCTCGAGGTTCTTCACCGGCAAAGACATCCGCGAGGTCGGGAGCCGTGGCACCGGGGCTGCGAACGTCTGGCGGCACGCCGGCTTCAAGATGTTCTTCGCTGTTGCTCTGCTGGATATCGGCAAGGGATCGGCCGCGGCGGCGCTCGGCCTGGCCGTGGGTGGCCCGTCGGGAGCCGTGGCGGCCGGGACAGGTGCGCTGATCGGCCACTGGCGACCGCTGTTCCTCGGCTTCAAGCGTGGCGGCAAGATCGTGGCGACAACCGTCGGCGTCGCCCTGGTCATCGCGCCGCTCGCCTCGGTGGTCATGGCGGTCCTCTGGTGGATGGTCCTCCTGGCCACCCGATACACGTCTGTCGCCTCGATCACCGCATCACTGGCGCTCCCGCCGCTCGTCCTCGTGTTCGGCGGCTCCTGGTCGGAAGTGATCTTCACCGCCGGCGCGGCTGCCGCGATCATCGTCCTGCACCGCGCCAACATCCAGCGATTGCGACGGGGCAATGAGAACCGCTTCACGCTGCGACTGCCGGGATTGCGCCACCGTGCACCCGCACCGGTCGCTGTCAGTGACCCGACTCCGCCGGTGCGCTGACAGTTCGTCAGGCTGAGGCAGTCGTGCCGGGCGCTGAATCGGCAAAGCCGGGGAGCGCCCGCACGATCAACCCCTGCTCGATGTACCAGCTGATGGTCCGGCGCATGGTCGTTTCGATTGGCGTGTAGTCCAGCCCGAGGGCACGCGCGGCCGGCGACCCGTCGTATGGGGAGCCCTCGATCAAGGTGCGAACCATCTCGCGGCAGAAGCGCGTCGGCTTCCTGCGAGCGCGGGCGACGACCTCGATGCAGGCGGCGGCGGCCAGCGCGAGGCTCGGAGGCAGGAAACGTGGGGGATCCTGGAGCCCTGTGAGTTGGGCGAGCAGAGCGAGGCCGCTGCGCAGGGTCATCGAGGCTCCGCAGAGCAGGTAGCGCTCGCCAGGAACTCCGCGTTCCTCGGCGAGCAGATGGCCGCGAGTGCAGTCGGCGATATCGATCACATTCAGTGGGCCGTCGACCGCGGCCGGCAGCTTGCCGTTGAGAAAGCCGATGAGCAGCCGGGCCGTCCCACTGGTCCGCCCGGGACCCTGCACCGAGGCGGGGTTGACACAGATCACTCCGAGGCCGGTCCGCGCCGAGGCCTCCATGACCGATTGCTCGGCATCGTATTTGGAGCGTGCGTAGTTCGAGAGAAAGCGGCGGGAGCCCGCGCGACCGCCGTCCACGTCGAGGGTTGCGGCCGAGGAGGTGTAGACCAGCCTCTGGACGCCTGCTGCCGCGGCGGCAAGGACGACCGCGCGGGAGCCGGCAACGTTGACCTCGAACATGGGGCGAGGATCGGGGACGCAGAAGGCGTTCACGCCGGCCACGTGGTAGACGACCTCGCAGCCGGCGAAGGCGGCTTCGAGCGACGCTCGATCACGGAGGTCGCCACGCACGGGCTCGGCACCCAGCGCAACCAGGCGTTGCGTCGCACCGTCGGATCGGGCCAGGGCGCGTACCGGTCGTCCGGCCGCGACCAGGTCCTCAAGGATCGCNNGAGGAAGCCGGTCGCGCCGGTCACAAACGCCCTGCCAGCCATGCGTGACCGAGCCTACCCGGTCGCCACCGGAAGGCAGCGAAACCCGGTCGGCGAGAGGGTGATCAAACCCGCCGCGGCGACCTTGACGAACCCATTGACATCACCCTAGGCATAAGAGTAATTTCCGACCAACGTTCGATAATGTCGAATAACAGGAGTGTCGAGCCATGGCCACAGCCACCAGGCGCATGCGGAAGATCATCAACGAGCCGGACCAGGTGGTCAAAGAGTCGCTTGCCGGGCTCGCGGCATCCGTCCCCGACATCCTGCGATACGACGTCGCGAACCAGATCCTGGTTCGGGCGGATGCGCCGGTGAAGGGCAAGGTCGCCCTGATCTCCGGTGGCGGTTCGGGTCACGAGCCGTTGCACGGCGGCTTCGTCGGCAAGGGAATGCTCGATGCGGCCTGCCCAGGTGAGGTGTTCACGTCGCCCGTGCCGGACCAGATGCTCGCCGCCACCAAGGCCGTGGACGGTGGAGCGGGGGTCATCCACATCGTCAAGAACTACACCGGTGATGTCCTCAACTTCAAGATGGCCGCCGACGAGGCTGCCGACGAAGGAATCAAGGTCGAGGCGATCGTCATCGACGACGACGTCGCAGTGCAGGACTCGCTGTACACCGCCGGCCGGCGCGGCGTCGGCGCCACGGTGATCGCCGAGAAGATCGGCGGCGCTGCCGCGGAGCGGGGCGACTCGCTCGAGGCCGTAGTCAGCGCCATCAAGCAGGTCAACGCGCGCGGGCGTTCCTTTGGGATCGCGCTGTCGTCATGCATCCCACCGGCTTCCGGTAACCCGATCTTCGATCTGCCCGAGGGCGAGATGGAAGTCGGCATCGGCATCCACGGGGAGCCCGGACGCCGTCGCGCGCCACTCGGCAGCGCCGCGGAGATCGCGGACATCATGGTCGAGGCGGTCACCTCCGACCTTGCTGCCAAGTCTGGCTCAAACGTGCTGGCGTTCGTCAACGGCATGGGCGGCACACCGCTGCTCGAGCTCTACCTCCTCTACGGCGAGGTTGAGAAGCGACTGCGTGCGGCAGGCCTCAAAGTGACACGGAACCTGGTCGGCAGCTACATCACCTCGCTCGAGATGGCGGGAGCCTCGTTGACAGTTGTCGAGCTCGATGACAACCTGACGGCGCTCTGGGATGCGCCCGTGCACACGGCAGCACTTCGCTGGGGAGGCTGATGCTATCGTGGCGGTCGCTATAGCAATGGATGCGCAGACCGTCACCGCGTGGATGAACGAGATCGCCGCATCGGTCCGCGCCGAGCGGGACTACCTGGTCCAGCTCGACGCGGCGATCGGCGATGGTGACCACGGCATCAACCTCAATCGAGGGTTCGACGCCGTGGTCCTCGCGTTGAGCACCGAGCCCGATGGGACTCCGGGAAAGCTGCTGATCCTCTCCGGCAAGACACTCGTGTCCACAGTCGGAGGAGCGAGCGGTCCGCTCTGGGGATCCGCACTCCGCAAGGCGGGACGCGCGCTCGGCGATGGACCGACCTTCGACCTCGCCCAGCTCGTCGACGCGATGGCCGCGGCGCTGGCGTCCATCCAGGACCTGGGCGCTGCAGTGCCGGGTGACAAGACCATGGTTGACGCGCTGGAGCCGGCGGTGGCCGCGATGCGAGAGGGGCTGGCACGGGGGGCGTCGAGCGGAGCGATCCTTCGCTCCGCCGCGGAGGCCGCGGAGGCGGGCATGCGGGCCACGATCCCGATGCAGGCACGCAAGGGACGCGCGTCATACCTGGGTGAACGCTCGATCGGTCACCAAGATCCCGGCGCCACGTCGACCGCCCTGATCATGCGCGCCCTCGAACGGACGGTCGCGGGCACTCCTTAATACATGACCGAGCGTGTGCTCGCTGGCGTTCCGGCGTCACCGGGGACCGCGTTGGGAGGGGTGCGCCTCCTGGACGCTGCCGGCGAGATTGACCGGACCGTTCTCGACGAGAGCGACAGGCCCGCAGCTGCTGCGCGTGCGCACGAAGCTCTCGCGCAATCCGCGAGGGAGCTCGAGGAACTCGCCGGGAAGCTCCGAGCCGAGGGGCGGACCGACGAAGCCGACATCCTCGATGCAGGCACGATGATGGCCGAGGACCCGGTGCTCCTCGAAGCTGTCGACCGGGCAGTGCTCGTGCGCGGTCTCAGCGCGGCGAGCGCCATTCTCGACGAGGTCGAGTTGGCCGCGACGCAGCTGGACGCGCTCGGTTCCCCGGAGCTCGCTGCGCGGGCGGCCGATGTCCGGAGCCTCGCCCGCCGGGCATTGCGGCTCGCATCCGGCCGCGATGGTTCCGCTCGACGGAAATCAACCGGGGAGACAATCCTGGTTGCGGCGGATCTCGGACCGGCGGACGTCATCGAACTCGACGGCGACGTGCGCGGGATCGCACTCGCGGTGGGAGGCGTGACCGGTCACGCGGCGATCGTCGCTCGCGGGCTGGGGCTTCCAATGGTGGTTGGCCTCGGCGATGGCATCCTCACGCTGACCGAAGGTGAGCCGGTCATCGTCGACGCGGATCGGAGCGTGGTCATCGCGTCGCCCGATGGCGAGCGAGTCGACGCGGTGCGCAAGGCGATCGCCTTGGCACGCGATGCCCGCACCCGTGCGATGGCGGCGCGGTCGCTGCCGACAGTGACCCGAGACGGCCGCTCGGTTCGGGTCCTCGCCAATGCGGCGACGCCGACGGAGGTGCGCGCGGCGCTGGAAGCAGGCGCCGAAGGCGTCGGCCTGCTGCGGACGGAGCTGGCCTTCCTGGAGGCGACGCACTGGCCGACGGCAACCGAGCACCGACGCACACTCGAGCCGATGCTGACCCAACTGAAGGGGCTCACGGCAACGGTCCGTCTGCTCGATTTCGGGGCTGACAAGACCCCCCCCTTCCTTAAAGGAGTGCACGGACGCGGCGTCGAGCTGCTCCTCGAGGAGACCGAGGCGCTCGAAGCACAGCTCGGGGCCATCCTCGAGACCGGTGAGGAGACCGAGCTCCGCATCCTCATCCCGATGGTGACCGAGCCCGGTCAGGTACGCGCTGTGAGAGCCGCCATCGAACCGATCGCGGCGCGCCGGGGCAGCCGGGTTCCGCTCGTGGCCGCGATGGTGGAGGTTCCAGCGGCGGCGGTCATGGCCGATCGCCTCGCGCCGGAAGTCGGCATGTTCAGCATCGGCACCAACGACTTGACGAGCTTCCAGCTCGGCATCGACCGGGCTCGCCCGGGCGGCTCTCCGGCCCACCATCCTGCGGTGCTTCGACTGATCGCCGCCACCGTCGAGGCTGCGCACGCGGCCGGGATCCCGGTCGAGGTTTGTGGCGAAGCCGCATCGAATCCGTTGGTCATGCCGCTGCTCGTCGGCTTGGCCGTCGACGAGCTCAGCGTTGGCGCCGCTGCTGTCGCGAAGGTGAGGGGGTGGGTGCGCGCTCTGGACTTCGTCGAGGCAACGACGATCGCACGGCGTTCGCTCGACGCAGAGTCGGCGGCCGAGGTGGAGTTGCTGGCGCGCCCGCTGTGCTCGCTACTCGACGACGCCGGCTAGCGTTTCCGCGAGCGCATCGAGTGCCGCCGCTGCATCCTCGCCGTCGGCGCGCACCAGCAACGTTGTGCCGGCGGCGGCGCCCAGACCGAGCACGCTGAGAATGCTCTTCGCGTCGGCCTCGCGCCCGTTCGCCGCAACCATGATCTTCGAGCGAAAGCGCATTGCGGTGCGCACGAAGAGTGCCGCGGGTCGGGCGTGCAGTGCGACCCCGTCGGGCAGGGTCATCGTTGCTTCAGAGTTTGCGAGCATCGCGAGCGTCCTCGGCCGCCTGCGCCACCTCGTCGAGTGGCGCCCCCGATGAAGCGATGACGGCGGCCGCCACCGCACCTTCGACAAACGGCGCGTCGACGAGCCGAACGTGCCCGTTGCCGTTGCCGTCGAGCACCTCGCGCACGGTGAGGATCGCACTGCCCAGGTCGCACAGGAGCAAAACGCCGTCGCCCTGGTCGGCGCGCTCGATGGCCGCGCGAACCAGCTCATCCGACGTGCCGAGACCTCCGTCCTGGTCGCCGCCGGCGGGCTCGATGTGCACATCCGGCCCTGCCATCTGACCGGCAAGAAGGGTCAGTCCAGCCGCCAACTGTGGGCTGTGTGAGACCAGTACAATCCCGACGGCCACGACTTCCCTCGCTGCCACGTCATGGTTTCAGAAGTCCGCTTAGTCTACATCCTCGACCATAATTCAGCAATGCCGAATAGCCGGCGACCGACAACAATCCAGTCCGTCGATCGCGCTGCCGCAATTCTCAAGGCGCTCGCGGGTGGTCCGGGGCGACTCGGTGTCAGCGAGCTGGCGGACAGGCTCGACTTGGCGCGGCCGACGGTGCACGGACTTCTGCAGACGTTGCTCGCCCAGGGGTTTGTCGAGCAGGATCGAGATTCGGAGAAATACCAGCTTGGCGCCGGGCTGCTCCAACTCGGGTACTCGTACCTCGATGTCAACGAGTTGCGCTCGCGCTCGATCACCTACGCCGCGCAACTGGCCGTGCGCACCAAGTTCGCGGTGCGAGTCGGTGTCATGCACGGACCGAGCGCGGTTGTGGTGCACCACGTGTTTCGCCCCGACGCGACCCTGCAGATTCTCGAGGTCGGCTCCCAACTGCCGTTGCATGCCAGCGCGCTCGGCAAGGCACTGCTCGCATTTGCGCCTGCCGGCGTCATCGACAACCTGATGTCGGCGCCACTGGAACGGCTCACCAAGCGGACATCCAACGCCGCGGCGCTGCGCCTCCAGCTGAACACCATTCGCCTGCAGGCGATTGCCACCGAACGCGACGAGGCCGTCCTCGGTGAATCCAGCATCGCGGCACCCATCTTCGATCGATCGAGCAACGCCGTCGGCGCGATCGCGGTTGTCGGCGACACGGATCGTGTATTCCCGCGCGGTACGGCGCGCGGGCTCTCCACTGCGGTGGTCGAGGCGGCGCGCGGGGTGTCTCGAGAGCTTGGCGCCCCGAGGTGGCCCTTCGCCGGCTGAGGCCGTCGCCGGTCCGAGGGCTATGCTCTGACGGTCGTCCGGGAACGCGGAGGAAGAAGCCCTGTGCCAGCGGTGAGAGTCGTCGGATCGATCCGAGACTGGTTCAACGCACGCGACGTCCGGCGCATGGTCCGCAGGCAGGTGTTCCCCGATCCCATCCTGCGACATTATTTCGACGACGCGGAGTACGGTCGCGATGAGGCGGCGCTGCATGCGATCGGGTACATGACCGTTGCCAGGGACGTGACCCCCACTCACGTCGGTGTCACGCTCCCCGCGGCATCGAATGGTGTCACGGGGCACCTCGACCGCCGCATCCAGCGACGCGTCGCATCGATTCACGTTCTGTACGAGCGCCGGCCTGCAGCCACATCGACGGCTCCCGAGCGCGTCGACGACTCGACGCAAGCGCTGTGAGATCCAATCGTGCGGTGCGGCCTTGATAACGGTTGAGGGCAAAGAGGTCTTCACCGAACTGAGAGAGGTCGTCGATCCCGCGCACACGGCGCTGCTGCTCATCGATATGCAGCGGGACTTTGTCGAACCGGACGGTGCCTTCGGCAAGCTCGGGATCGACCTCTCGATGTATCGCGACTCGGTGCCCCACCTTGCGAGGTTGCTCGGGGATGCACGTCGTGCCTCGATCCTGGTGATTCACGTGCAGAACACCACGCTGCCTGGTCGGTTGAGCGATTCACCCGCGCAGATCCGCTTCAACCTGCGCATGCACGCCGGGGAGCGTCAAGACGGCGTCCCGCTCCGCTATTCCATTGCGGGAACGCCAGGCCATGAGTTCGTCAGTGAGCTGACACCTCGCACCGGCGAGCCGGTGGTCAGCAAGCACCGGTCCAGCGCGTTCTGGGGCACCGATCTCGAGATCCTTCTCCGCAGCAATGGCATCAAGACCGTGGTGATCGGGGGTTGCACCACTGAGGGATGTGTCGAGTCGACTGCTCGCGATGCGCTGTTCAACGACCTCTACGTGGTGATCGCCGTCGATTGCGTCGCGAGCGACGACAGGGAGCAGCACGACGCGTCACTCCTGCTCATGCGCCATCGCTTCGACATGGCGACTGCGGACGAGATCGCCGGAGTGTGGGCGCTCGCGCCGCCGCCTGCGCGCGTGAGCGGCTGACTCGGCGGCTACAGTCCACGTGCTCATCACCGACGTCATCGCCGTCCCGGTCCGCTCGGGGTTCTTCGCCGACGACCAGGCTGCGATACGCGCGGGGGCGGTGCACGACGGCTTCACCTACGGTGGTGTCCCGCTGACCGCAGGCTTCCGAACGATCCGGCAGCCGGGTGAGGCGGTGTCGGTGCTGCTGATCCTCGATGACGCACAGGTCGCGCACGGAGACTGTGCCGCGGTGCAGTACTCGGGGGTCGGCGGTCGCGAACCGCTGTTCCTCGCAAATCCAGCTGCGGAAATGATCGAACGGCGTGTCGTGCCGCTGCTTCGCGGGCGGCAGGTCACGAACTTTCGCGACCTCGCAGGCGAGATCGACACACTCGTTGTTGATGGTCATCGCCTGCACACGGCCACCCGGTATGGGGTGACGCAGGCGCTCCTCGATGCCGTCGCTCGAGCGCGCGGTGTGACCATGGCTGAGGTCGTGCGCGACGAGTACGCGACCGGCATCGCGATCGCGCCGGTGCCGCTCTTCGTCCAATCCGGCGATGACCGCTACACCAACGTCGACAAGATGGTCCTCAAGGAGACGGACGTTCTCCCACACGGCCTGATCAACCAGATCGACACGAAACTCGGCCGCGACGGCGAGCTGTTGCTGGACTACGTCGCCTGGGTCCGGGACCGGATCATCACGCTGCGCGCTCGGCCCGAGTACTCGCCCCGGCTGCATTTCGACGTCTACGGGACCATCGGTCAGGCCTTCGATGGCGACGTCGACAAGGTGGCCGGCTATCTCGAGCGGCTCGGCGCCACAGCGCAGCCCTTCGGCGTTTGCGTTGAGCACGCCATCGACGCGGGAAGCCGCGACGGGCAGGTTCGCGTCTTCGCGGCGTTGCGGACGGCGCTTCGAGCCCGCGGCAGCGATGTTCGCATTGCCGTGGACGAGTGGTGCAACACGCTCGAGGATATTGAGATCTTTGTCGCGGCCAAGGCGGCTGATGTCATCCACGTGAAGACTCCCGACCTCGGTGGGATCAACAACACCATCGAAGCCCTGCTGCTCGTCGCACGCCATGGCCTCGCCGCCTATTGCGGCGGCAGTTGCAACGAGACGGATCGGTCGGCGCAAGTGTCGGCGCATGTCGCCATGGCCTGTGGCGCAACGCAGCTGCTGGCCAAGCCGGGCATGGGCGTCGACGAGGGAATCATGATCGTGGGCAACGAGATGGCTCGAGTTGCGGCGTTGGTCGCGGCTCGAGGTCGCACGCCGGTATGACTCCCCTCGAGGACGTGCGCATCATCGCCGTCGAGCAGTACGGAGCAGGGCCGTTCGGGAGCGTGCACCTCGCCGACCTCGGCGCCGATGTGATCAAGATCGAGGATCCGGCGAGCGGTGGCGACATCGGGCGCTACGTCCCGCCGATGCAGGAGGAAGAGGACAGCTTGTTCTTCGAGACCTTCAACCGGAACAAGCGCAGCATCAGTCTCGACCTCAGGACACCCGGGGGACGCGCCGTGTTCCACGATCTCGTGCGAGTCAGCGACGTGGTGTTCTCGAATCTTCGCGGCGACGTCCCCGAGACGCTGCGCATCAACTACGCCGACCTCGAACATCTCAACAAACGCATCGTGTGCTGCGCGCTCACCGGGTTCGGGATGACCGGACCGCGCAGGAGTGAGCCCGGCTACGACTACTTCCTGCAGGGAATTGCGGGTTGGATGGATCTCACAGGAGAACCGGGAGGGCCGCCCACCAAGTCGGGGCTGTCGGTGGTGGACTACTCGGCCGGATTGGTCGCGGCAATCTCGATCCTCGCGGGCATCCACGCGGCGCGTCGCGACGGCGTGGGAATGGACTGCGATGTCAGCCTTTTCGACACCGCGCTCGGCATGCTCACGTACCCCGCGATCTGGCACCTCAACGGCGACTTCACTCCTGCTCGAACCCATCACTCTGCGCATCCATCGCTGGTTCCGTTCCAGGCCTTCCAGGCGCGCGACGGATGGATCGTGGTTGGGTGCCCGAAGGAGAAGTTCTGGGTGCGTCTGGTCAACGCAATCGGGCGTCCCGAACTTGCGAAGGATGCGCGCTTCTCGACATTCGCCGATCGGCGCACTCACGCGGCAGAGCTCCTGCCCACGCTCGAAGCCGTGTTCGAGTCGCGAACGGCGTCGGAGTGGCTGGCCATTCTTGGCGGCGCGGGTGTCCCCTGCAGCCCCATCAACACGGTGCCCGAAGCGCTGCGCGATGAGCAAACCGGCGCACGCGGCATGATCGTCGACACCGAGCACCCGCGATTCGGCACCGTCCGTCAACTTCGCAGCCCGGTGCGCGTCGGCGTCTCGGAACCGCGGTACAAGCGAGCACCGCTGCGGGGCGAGCACCAGGACGCGGTGCTCCGCGACCTGCTCGGCTACGACGAGAGTCGCATCGCCGAGCTGCGAGTCGGAGGAGCCTTCGGACTGCCGGGGTAAAGCCCTGTCCGAGGGCGAATGTCGCCTCATGTCAGGCGCTCTCCGGACAAATTCGCGATCACGGCTAGACTTGCCCGCCGTCATGCTCTCCCGGATTCCGCTCGCCCATCCCGGGGACCCGGATCTTCGATCGCCGGTCCGGTTCCTCTTCTGGATTGCGCGCGGGCAGCGCAGGACCGTCGTCGGCGGTGCCTTCTTCGGCGCGCTCTGGATGGGAACACAGGGGGTGATCCCGGCGGCGCTCGGCCAGTCGGTCAACGCCATCACGCAGCGCAATGGGTCGGCACTGATCGTGTGGGCATCGGTCGTCCTTGCCCTGGGCATTCTCCAGGCGGCGGCAGGGGTGCTCCGTCACCGGCGCGCGGTGAGCAACTTTCTCGAGGCCTGTGTGCGCGTCCAGCAATTGGTCATCCGCGCGGCGATCCGGCTTGGCGCCGGCCTGCCACGACAGATCGGCGCCGGCGAGGTGGCCAGCCTGGGAACGACCGACATGGTGCGCGTCGCCCGGCTGCTCGATATCAGCGCCCGGGGAACGGGCGCGGTCGTGTCGATCGTGATCGTCGCGGTCATCCTGCTGAGCACCTCGACGCAATTGGGTCTTGTCGTGCTGATCGGAGCGCCGATCGCCGCGCTCCTGATCCTCCCGGCGATGGGTCCACTCGAACGTCGCCAGCGGGCCGAGCGGCAACAGCGGGGCGCCGCGTCTGCGGTCGCAGCCGACACGGTCGCGGGACTCAGGGTGTTGCGCGGCCTCGGCGGCGAGGCCGACTTTTCGGCTCGGTACGCCCGGACATCCCAGGAGGTGCGGCACGCGACCGTGCGCACGGCGCTGATCCAGTCGCTGCTGGACGGTCTTCAGGTCTTCCTGCCGGGCGCGATCCTGGTCGCGATCACGTTCCTGGGTGCGCGCCTCGTGCGCAGCGGTTCGATCCCACCCGGCGAGCTCGTCGCTGACTATGCCTACGCAGCGTTTCTGGCCCTGCCGGTGCAGACGCTGATCCAGGCGGCGAGCGTCTGGTCCGCGGCGACGGTTGCGGCGGGTCGCGTCCTCACCGTGCTGCGGCTCGACGCGGACCTCGCCTCACCCGCAGATCCGGCAGAACCGATCGATGGCGACCTCGTCGATGAGGGGTCGGGGTTGAGCGCACCTCGCGGACTCCTGACTGCCGTGGTGATCGCGGATCCGGACGTCGCCAGCGCGACCGCCGCACGACTGGGGCGCCTCATCGATCCATCCGGCACTGCAACGGTGACCCTTGGGGGAGTCGCGCTCGATCGTTTGCCGGTTGACGAAGTGCGGCGCCGCATCCTCGTCGTCGATCGCGATCCGCAGCTGCTCGTCGGCTCGCTGCGCGACGCCGTCGACACGCCGAGCGCGCGGTCCGACGCTGCGGACCGGCGGCCGAGCGTTGATGAGGCAATAGCGGCGGCGTGCGGCGCCGACATCGTGACGGGCCTTGGCAACGGCCTCGACTCGCAGGTCTCCGAGCGCGGCCGCTCGCTCTCGGGTGGTCAGCGCCAGCGGATCGCCCTGGCAGCGGCGCTCCGCGCCGACCCGGACGTTCTGGTGCTCGATGAACCGACCAGCGCCGTCGACGCTCACACCGAGGCGATCATCGGTGAGCGGCTCGGCGCCGTCCGACGCGGGCGAACGACGGTCATCTTCACCACCAGCCCGCTGCTGCTCGCGCGTGCGGATCGGGTCGCCTTCGTGGATGACGGCACTGTCGTCGCCGGCACGCATTCGCAGTTGATGGCCACCAATGCGCGATACCGCCAGGTGGTCACCCGGGGGAGCGAATGAGCCGAGACATGGCGTCCATCCTCCCCGTGGCCGGCGGCCGCGCGGCATGGCGCAGCTTGAGATCGGGGCTCGCCGAGCGCCGCGGACTCATCGCCGCGGCCATCGCGTTGCAGATCGCGGCGAGCGCCGCCGGGTTGGTCGGACCGCAGCTGCTCGAGCGAATCATCAACAGTTCGGGCGCGCTCACCGACGCCACCATCGACCGCACCGCGCTGCTGTTCAGCATCGCGCTGGTCGTCCAAACGGTGTTCACCGCGGGGGCCCGTGCTTGTGGTGCGCTCACCGGGGAGTACGTGCTCGCCCGCATGCGCGAGCGATTCATCGCCACGGTCCTCGCTCTGCCGATCGGCATCGTGGAGCGCGCAGGGACCGGCGACCTGATGACCCGCGCCTCCACGGACGTCGACGACATGTCGCAGGCGGTGCGCCGTGGAGTCCCCGAGCTGCTGGTGGCAAGCGTCACCTGCGTACTCGCGATCGTCGCGCTGGTGGTGACCGCGCCGATCCTCGGTCTGGTAGTGGTCCCGGTGATTCCACCACTCGTGCTCGCCACCCGCTGGTATCTGCACCGCGCGCGACCCGCGTATCAGCGGGAGGCGGCCGCACAGGCCGTGGTGAACGCCGACCTCCAGGAAACCGTCAACGCTGCGCGTACCATCGAATCGTTGCGGCTTGGCGCGCGCCGTATCGCGCAGACTGACGACGACATTCGCGATTGGATCGCGTGGGAGCGGCGGACGCTGCGCCTGCGAACCGTTTTCTTCGGTTCCTGCGAGGCCGCGTACATCGTTCCTTTGGTGCTGTGCATCCTTTTTGGCGGGTTGCTGGTGATTCACGGCCAGCTCTCCATCGGGGCAGTCGCGGCCGCCGCGCTGTACGCCCAGCAGCTCGTGTCTCCGGTCGACACCCTGCTCGCATGGCAGGACGAGGTGCAGCTTGCGTCTGCCTCGCTCTCACGCGTCGTCGGCGTTTCTGAGGTGCCACCTGCCGAGATGACCGAGCGCATCCCATTGGACCAGCTCCTGGTTGCCGATCACGTGCACTTCGCCTACAACGAAGATGCCGATGTGCTGCACGGCATCGACCTCGCGCCTGAGGTCGGCGCCCGCCTCGCCGTCGTCGGCCCCAGCGGTGCGGGGAAGAGCACGCTTGCATTGCTCCTGGCCGGTGTGCACGCGCCTCGGACAGGTGCTGTCGAGGTCGGCGGCGTTGAAACGCACCTGCTGCCACCGGAACGGCTTCGCCGCGAGGTGGCGCTCGTCACCCAGGAGCACCATCTGTTCGCCTGCTCGCTGCGCGACAACCTCCGCCTCGCGCGGGCCGATGCGAGCGACAGGCAACTGCTCGCTGTCCTGGAAGCCGTCGATGCGATGCAGGCGTTCCGCGCCCTTCCGTCGGGGTTGGACACTGTGATCGGGTCAGGCGGAATGTCGATCAGTCCTGGATTCGCCCAGCAGATCGCGATCGCGCGTTTGCTACTCGCCGATCCGCACACGCTCGTGCTCGATGAGGCGACCTCACTGCTCGATTCACGCGCGGCGCGTCATCTCGAGCGCTCGGTCGCAGTGCTGCTCGAGGGCCGTACGGTTATCGCAATCTCGCATCGCCTCCACGCGGCGCACGACGCGGAAGTCGTTGTGGTGGTTGAGGACGGGCGCATCAGCGAATACGGCACTCACGCTGAGCTGTTGAGTGCCGGAGGGGCATACGCCCGCCTGTGGAGCACGTGGCGGCAGGAGTCGGCCGAACCTGGCCCTCAGGAGAGCGTCGGGCCAAGCGCTTCGACCGCCGACTGAACGGGAAGCACAAATATCTTGCCGTCAGAACAGAAGATCTGACCGTCGGTGTAACCCTGAACGCTCAGGTTGGCCACTACAGGAATTGATGTCCCGGGCGTGAGCACCCGGACCTCCGCCGCGGTCACACATGGCTCGATGACATCGTCACCGAAGAAGTTGATGAAAGCTGCCGGCGCTACCCTGGAAGGGCAGCCGTTCGACTCACCGCAAGGAAGGAGACTGATTGCTTCGAGGCGTGCGCTTCCCCCGAACGTGGCTGTCGTCTCCACCCAGTGGGTGGATACGAGACCGCCCGCGGGATTCAGGAATTGCAGCGTTGCCCAGCCATGAATAGTGCACCGCCGCGTGCCGCGGTTCCAGATTGCCAGCGACACCGCGACGCTCCCCGCACCGCCACCGCTGAGTGCCGGCCAGAATGCGACTTGCAGCTGTGATCCCGTGCAGGTTGGTTCCCCGGCTGTCACGATCGGTGCGGTGGGCGACGGGGATGGCCGCGCAGTCGCAGTCGGGGACACGGTAGGCGTCGGGGTGGGCGCAATCGACGGTGTTATCGGGGATTGGGTGTTGAGTGGCGCGCTCGGCGGGGTTCGGGCCAGAGGTGGGCTCGTGCATGACACGAGCGTCGCCGTGAGTGCGCTCGCGACGAGCAGGCAGTAACGAGCCATCCGATGCGATGCTCCCATGAAGGAGCGTTGATCTGGCTCGGACATCGTCGACTTGATAACGCTCGCGCTCCGCGTGCAGTTCCGCCTGCTATTGCTGCCAGAACGCGCCGACAGCCACGAATCCAACGATCAGCGCGGCAATCGCGACGGCCGCACCCGATACCGGCCAGAGCCACGCGTTGGGGTGACGGATCGGCGGGATCGTCTGGGCGGCGATCGAGAGCAAGGCCGCAGTGATCAGGAGCGCAAGCCCGATGCTGAAGATCCCAATTACGCCCAGGGCGGCGCTTCCTGCCGCGGCCGACAGGAACACGGTTTTAGCGATCGCAGGCCGTCGACGCAGCACGCAGGCCATCCCGACGACCGAGGCGGCTGCGATCGCGGCGATGTACCCGGTGATGAACGGCACGATCCCGGGTAGGGGCGGAAGTCCGTTCTGACTATGGACGGCTACCGTGAGGTACACCCAGTCGCTGGCGGCGGCCACGACCGCGGCGAGCAGGCCCGCCCTCAGCCGCCTCTGTCGATGGGTGCCTTCCATCCCGATGACGCCACTTTAGTACGCGCCGTCCGGTCCAATGACACTTTCCTCGCGGACCGCCCGTATTAAGCCGTGACCACGTTGGCAAGGAGGGTCAGTGACGTCGCTGGAGGGCCGCTCGGGCGCGGTGGATGTCGTGCCCTCACGCGACGCCGAAGCCGATGCCTTCGAGGCGGAGCTCCGGCCTTTGCTCCAGGAAGCAGTGCGTCTCGCGACAGGAATGCTCCTGAGCGCAGTTGAGGCGGAGGACGCCGTGCAGGATGCGTGTGTGCGTGCCTGGCGCCGCCGCGCCAACCGCCGCCAAGGGACAGACCTGCGCCCGTGGTTCCTGGGCATCGTGGCCAATCAATGCCGCGAGGTGCGGAGAGGACGCTGGTGGCGAGTTGTGCGAAGCGACAAGCCCGGTGACAGCAGCGACGCGCATGGCGACACCTCCGCGTTGATCGATCTGCGCGATGCGATTGCGCGGCTGCCGTATCGCCGCCGGCTGGTCATCGTGCTGCGCTACTACCTCGACCTGCCGTTCGACGAGGTCGCCGCCGCCGCGGATTGCTCGATCGACGCGGCCAAAGCGCTGGCGCAGCGCGGCACGGCCGACCTTCAACGGGCGCTGGCAGGAGAGCAACGCTGATGTCAGTCAATACCGAGGAGGAGTTGAATCGCCTCGTCCATCAGGCGATCGACTCGAGGCTCCCGGGGATCGGCGTCGAGCAACGGGTGCTGGAGCACGCTCGTGAAAGGATCACGCGAGAGCCCGCGCCGAGGATCACGTGGATGCCGCTCGGGAGAGGAGTGGGAGGGGCGTTCATCGCCCTCGCGGTCATCGCGCTGCTCGGCGGTGCTCTCGGGCTGACGCTGAGCCTGCGGAATCACTCGACGTCCACCCCTGCGAAGACCGCATTGCCGATCCTCCCGACGAGCCCTCCCGCGACTCCACCCGTGGTCGTGCCACCAACGGCGGCACCGTCGACGGCGCTCGTCTTCACCCCGACCGCGGTGAGCTTCGCCACCGCGTCTGACGGCTGGACCATCGGACAGGTCTGCAATCCATCGACGTGCGCACTCGCTGTCTACCGGACCACCGATGCCGGCACGCGGTGGATGCCGGTGCACTTCTCGGCGAAGGTCGACCTGGGCAACGCCACACTCAACATCCGTGCCGCGTCGAGCGCCGACGTATGGATCTGGGGTGCCTCCGATGGCCATGGACTTCTCGTGGCAACACACAACGGAGGCGTGAGCTGGCAGTCAATGGCGGTCGGCAATGCGCTTGTCGCAGATGTCGAGCTCGCACAGGGAACCGCGTGGGCGGTGACCACCTGCTCGATTCCGAAGCCGTGCACGGCGACGCTGTTCTCGCAACCCGTGGGCGGCGGTGCATGGTCGGATCTGGGCGCACTCCCGGCTGCGGTTGGGGCACCGATCGACAACAACTCGACGATCCCGCTGGCGCAACTCGTACGTATCGGCGACGACGCTTGGATTCTTGATGCCAACCAGCAGGGGCCCGCACTCGTCCGCAGCCAGAACAACGGCCGCACCTGGATGTCACTTCCCCTCCCATGCACTGTCGGTGCCACCGCGATCCTCGGCGCGTCGTCTCCGGATCACGTGATGCTTGCCTGCGGAAATGAAGGGGCGTTTCCAGCACCGCAGGAGGTTTGGACGTCCAGCGATGGCGGTTCGAAGTGGATCCTGCGCAGCCGGGAGGGTTACAACTCCGGCTTCTCACCCCCTGCGGCGAATGTCGGATCCATCGACAGTGGTGGCGCACCGATCGGGCTCGCCGTCCTGAGCACCACGACTGCCTGGATGGCAAATGATCGCGAGGACGATCTCGTGACTCACGACGGAGGAGTCACTTGGATCCATGCTGCTCTTCCGCCCGACTCCTTCGGCGGCGGTGGCGGCGCCGAAGGAATCGGATTCGTGGATTCGCAGCACGGGTGGACCTTCGTTCCAGGCGGGATCTGGACGACCAGCGACGGCGGCACGACGTGGCATCTGCTTCCGGGCATCACAGTGCCGGCAGCGTGACCCGTTGCAATGCGCGGTCGCTCACCCTCCCGACTTGTCGATCACGTCGAACAGATTGCCCTCGGGATCCTGGAGCGTGACGAAGTCGTCGCCGGCTTCGGGCGTACGCGGAAAGCGCACCGCTCCGAGTTCCAGCAGGCGCGCGAGCTCACCCGCCGGATCGGCAGTGTACAGGTCGAGATGCAGGCGGTTCTTACCGATCCGCGGCTCGGGCACCAGCTGGAGCGACACGTTGACGTGGTCTCCATCAGGATCTCGGAGCACCGCCCATCCATCCTCCGGCGGATCCCGAGGCACGTAGCGGAGCGCCGCCGTCCAGAACGCGTACATGGCCGGGAAGTCGTTGCAGTCGATCACCACCGATCCGACGTACATATGGAATCCCTCTGAGACAGGTTGCTCACGGAGTCGACAGGATGTGGCCTCCATGATGCGACCGTGATCCAACCGCGATAGGGGATGAGCAATGCTCGCGATCGACGTCAGGGACAGCGACATCATGGAGACAACGCAGCACCGCCCGGGCGGCGTTACGCGCATGCTGGCGGCGCTGCAGGAGGCCGGTCTCCGGGTGATTCGCATTGAACCGCGGATCAATGAAACCGGCCTCTATCGCGTGACATTCATCGACAGCCCCGAGTTTGCGGTTCGGATCCTCAACGCGATCGATCGCCGGGTGAGGCCGTCGGTCTCCACCGCCGCCGGCTAGCGAGCGGCGTTCAAGCGCGGTCGCGCTACGCTGACGGCGTCCGTTTGACTGGCTGAGGATCTACGAACGACCAACGAACGCGGTTGAGCGAAGCTCGCGACAAGCCCGGGTGGATCCGGCGCCTCTGGGGCTACATGCTCCGGCACCGGCGGGATGTCGTGCTGTCAGTCGGAGCCGCGGCGCTCGGCAGCGTGACGCAGACGGCCGTCCCGCTGGTCGCGCGTCAGATCGTCGACGGGGTGATCCTCACCAGGACATCGGCGTTGTGGCCGTGGCTCGTGCTGCTCGTCGTGCTCGCCGCCGCCAGCTTCGGGTTCGCGTACATCCGCCGGTATCGGGGTGGTCGAGTGGCGCTCGAGGTCCAGTACGACCTGCGCAACGACATGCACGACCACCTGCAGGCCCTGGACTTCGACAACCTCGGACGCATGCCGACCGGGCAGCTGGTTGCTCGCGCGAACTCGGATTCGACGCTGGTCCAGGGGCTGCTGAGCTTCTTCCCGATCATGAGCAGCAACATCCTCCTGCTCCTGCTCTCGCTCGGCGTGATGCTCTACCTCTCGCCGCTGCTGGCGCTGGTCAGCGTCGTGGTCGCCCCGAGCCTGCTGATCGTCTCCTACCGCATGCGCTGGCGTGTCTTTCCCGCAACCTGGGACGGACAGCAGCGCGAGGGTGAGCTGGTCCAGATCGTCGACGAGGATGTCAACGGCGTCCGCGTGGTCAAGGCGTTCGCCCAGGAGCAGCGCGAGCTCGATCGCGTCGCGGATGCCGCCAAGGCGGTGTACGGGTCACAGATGCGGGCCGTGCGCCTGCAATCGCGGTATCAGCCGTTGCTCGAGGCGATCCCCTCGTTCGCGCAGGTTGCGATCCTCGCCCTTGGCGGATGGCTCGCGCTCCATCACGAAATCACGCTCGGAACCTTCCTCGCGTTCTCGACCTACGTCACCCAGCTGCTCGCGCCGGCCCGACAGCTCGCCGGGGTCTTGACGATCGGGCAGCAGGCTCGCGCAGGCCTGGAGCGCATCTTCCAGCTCCTCGACCTGCCTGCGGCCATAGCCGACGCCCCGAATGCGGTCGAGCTCCCCGAGCTCCGCGGTGACATCCGCTTCTCGAGCGTGCACTTCTGCTACGGGGACGGTGACCCGGTGCTCAAGGGGGTCGACCTGCATGTGACGCCGGGGGAGCGCGTGGCCATCGTCGGTCCGAGCGGGAGCGGCAAGTCCACGCTGGCGATGCTCGTCCCACGCTTCTACGACCCCACCCAGGGGGTGACGCTCGTGGACGGATACGACGTGCGCAACGTGACCCTTCGCTCGCTCCGGCGTCAGGTGGGCGTGGTCTTCGAGGACAGCTTCCTGTTCTCGGACTCGGTTCGCGAGAACATCGCGTACGGGCGGCCGGACGCGACCGACGAGCAGATCGAGGCGGCCGCGCGCGCCGCGCAGGCACACGAGTTCATCGAGGAGCTGCCGCGCGGTTACGACACCGCGATCGGCGAGCGCGGGCTGACGCTCTCCGGGGGGCAACGCCAGAGGATCGCGCTCGCGCGGGCGATCCTGTACGACCCGCGCATCCTCATCCTCGACGATGCCACGAGCGCGATCGACGCGCGCGTCGAGGCCGCGGTGCACGATGCCCTGCGCGGGATCATGGCCGGCCGCACGACGCTGCTCATCGCGCATCGCCAGTCGACGCTGCACCTCGCCGACCGGATCGTCGTGCTCGACGGCGGCGTCGTGGTGGAGGAGGGCACGCACGACGAGCTCATCGCGCGCAGCGCGCTGTACAGAACGCTGGTGTCGGGGCTCGAAGAGCTCGACGCGGCCGAGATCGGCGATTCCATCGAAGCGCTCGCTAGCCTCACGGCGACTGTCGGCGCTGACGGCACCACGGCGGCCGCGTGGGCGGGCGACAGCCAGCGATCCGGCAACCGGACAGCCGCTCGCACCGTGGGTGCCCCTTCCCTCGGACCGGGCCTGGGCGGCGGCGGCGGCGGTGGATGGCGCCTGAACCTCGCCCCGACCCCGGAACTCCTCGCGCGCGTCGCACGCCTCAGACCTGTCCGCGACGTGGCGAAGGTCGACCTCGAGCGCGAGTCGCTACCGGACAGGAACTTCAGCCTGTTCCGGTTGTTGCGTGAGTTCAAGAGGCCATTGCTGCTCGGGCTGCTGTTCGTGGTCATCGACGGCCTGATGACACTCGCAGGACCGGTGCTCGTCAAAACGGGGCTCGACAATGGCGTGGCGAAGGGATCGACATTCGTCCTCTTCGCCGCAGCGGGCGTGTTCCTCGTGGTCACGCTCGTCGACCTCATCGACGAGATCGGCGAGACGTTTGTGACGGGGCGAGCCGCGCAGCGCATCATGCTGTCGCTGCGCATCCGGATCTGGGCGCAGCTGCAACGCCTTTCGCTCGACTACTACGAGCGCGAGATGGCCGGTCGAATCATGACCCGGATGACGACCGACGTCGACCAGTTCGAGTCGCTCATCGAGAACGGCTTGCTTTCAGCGCTCGTCTCGATCGTCACGTTTGTCGGTGTCGGCGTGGCGCTGGTCGTCATCAATTCCGAGTTGGGGCTCTGCACGCTGTCGGTGGCGATCCCGCTTGCTGTCGCGACGGTCGTCTTCCGCCAGAAGGCGGCACGGCTGTACAGCATCTCGCGTGAGCGGATCGCAATTGTCAACGCGGATTTCCAGGAGAGCCTCTCCGGTGTTCGCGAATCGCAGGCCTTTGTGCATGAGGGTGCCGCGATGGCGCAGTTTCACCGGCTGGGACGCTCGTACCTCGACACCCGCGTCGCGGCGCAGCGTCTGGTCGCAACGTACTTCCCGTTCGTGCAGTTCATGTCCTCGGTGGCCGACGCCATCGTGCTGGGCGTCGGCGCGCACCTGATCGAAACCGGACACCTCACCTCCGGTGCGCTCATCGCGTTCCTGCTCTACATCGACCTCTTCTTCTCGCCGATCCAGCAACTCTCCCAGGTGTTCGACGCCTGGCAGCAGACCCGCGTGTCGGTGGGCCGGATCGCCGAGTTGATGCAGCTGGAATCACTCACGCCGAACCCTCGCGACCCGGAGGAGATCGGCCGCCTGCACGGCAACCTCAGCCTGAACCACGTTCGATTCTCGTACCCCGTGCCGGTGAACCGCCCCGGATTCGACGGAGTCCGTCCCGTCGATCGGCGCGGACCCCAGGATCCGCGCATGCTCCAGTCCCGGGACGCTGCCTGGCGCAAGCCACCCGAGGCGTTACGCGGCATCGACCTCCGCGTCGCGGCGGGGGAGACCGTCGCGCTCGTCGGTGAGACCGGCGCGGGGAAATCGACGGTCATGAAGCTGCTCGCGCGCTTCTACGACGCCGATGAGGGAAGCGTCGAGGTGGACGGCCATGACCTGCGCAGGATCGATCTTCACGAGTTCCGCCACCAGCTCGGCTACGTCCCGCAGGAAGCGTTCCTCTTCTCCGGCACGATCCGGGACAACGTTGCGTACGGCCGTCCGGAGGCAAGTGATGCCGAGGTGGAGACTGCCGCGCGCGCTGTCGGCGCACATGAGTTCATCGCCCGCCTCTCAGGCGGCTACCATCACGAGCTGACCGAGCGCGGGCGGTCGCTGTCGTCGGGCCAGCGCCAGCTCATCGCGCTCGCTCGCGCCGAGCTGGTCGACCCGGTGATCCTTCTGCTGGACGAGGCCACCTCGAACCTCGACCTGGTCACCGAGGCGCATGTCGCCGCCGCGATGCAGGAGGTGTCCCACGGTCGCACCACAGTCGTGATCGCCCACCGCCTCCAGACAGCCCGGGCCGCGGACCGGATCATCGTGCTGCACGGTGGGCAGGTGGTGGAGGCCGGGACCCATGACGAGCTGATCGCGGCTCACGGGCGATATGCCGCGATGTGGGAGGTCTTCGAGGTCGTGGGTAAGCCGTCACCGGTCACGCAACCGTAGTGGGCAGGGTCGCGGCGTTGAGCATGCGAGCGGTGCGTTATCGCCCGTCGCTCACAGCACTGAGCAGCAAGCCGTGACGCAGCTGACGTTGGTCGAAGCCGATTCCGAAATGGCCGAACACCGCTTCAACGTGACGGTCGATGGGGAATTAGTCCCGGGTTTACTGTGGAGTCCGTCGGACACCCAGAGGACCGGGCCGACATTGCTGCTCGGTCACGGGCGCACTGCGCACAAGCGCAGCCCGCATCAACTCGCGCTCGGGCGGCTCATGGCGCGTCGCGGATGGAACGTCGTCTCCATCGACGCCCCGGACCACGGTGAACGTCGAGCACCCGACGCGGCACCGATCCCGGCGCGAGCGGACCCGGACGCTGTCATTCGGGACTGGCGGTCTGCTGTGGACTTCCTCAGCAACGCAGCCGGGATCGACACCGAACGAGTCGGTTATTGGGGCGTGTCGATGGGGGCATCGCTTGGCATTTCGCTGATCGCTGGCGATGGGCGCATCCAGGCCGCGGTGCTCGGTCTCATGCATGCCGACTGGCCATCACCCCCTGGGACGCGCATCCGCGCCGACGCCGCACGCCTGACGTGCCCGGTGCTCTTCCTCGTCAACTGGGACGACCAGCGCGTGCCGCGGTTGCGGGCATTCGAGCTTTTCGACCTCATCGGGAGCGTGGACAAGCGTCTCCACGCCTACCCCGGGGATCATGCTGAGCTTCCGAAGGAGGCGATGACCGCATCCGTGGCGTTTCTCGCCCGCAACCTCGAAGCCCGCTGAACTCGCCCGACTCGCGGAGGTGGGCACCCAACAGGCTGAGCAGGGCACGGTCGATGCCCGCGAGGCTATGGGTGCCAGGTGGGCTCGAGGCCCGTGGCGATTGCGCCCGCAACAATCGCCGCCACGAGCGCCCAGACGATGACCTTCTCCGGTCGGTTGACGGCAGTGGCGGCAAGGCTTCTGGCCGACGCCCGGACCGCCTTGCGCATGTAGACGGCCAGGTGCACGAGGACGATGCCGCCGAGCGCGATCACCGAGTCGGTGTGGATCGTGGCCCAGAGACCGTGGTCGGTGCCCACGGCCCACAGCACGACGCCGCTGGCGGTGGCGAGCACCGCCGCGCCCGCGAGCGGCAGCGCGATGAGCCGTGGGAGCAGCCACGGCGCACCTGCGGCGCGGTAGGCCTCGCGGTGGAAGTAGTAGCTGATCGCGCGCCACGCGGTGCTCGCGAGCTTCACCACAAGGATCGGGATCAGTGCGAATCCCAGAGCGAAGTGGACCGGCCGCAGCGGGGTGAAGGCGAGGCCGCTGAGGTAGAGCAGCACCAGGCCGAAGAGGATGACCAGCCCGGCGTGCGAGGTGAGGATCAGGTTGCCGATGACCTGCTGCGTCCGCCGCGGATGGGGGCCGTCCTCGAGGATGTCGAGTGCGTGCCCGAAGCCACCACGGTCTGCCGGAGCCGCGTCTACCGCGTCGTCAGCCGGCGTCCCCGAGGCAGTCCCCACCACGAAACTGTACGCAGACAGGCGTGGTCGGCCGCCGCTGCCAGGTGCTTCAGGCGGCCATCTCCAGTGCCTCGTCGATGAATGCCAGCAGACGTCCCTTGGACATGAAGCCGATCACCTGACGCACCGGCTTGCCGCCGATGAACAGCAGGAGCGTCGGCAGGGACATCACGCCATAGCGCCCCTGGGTCACGGGGTTGGCGTCGACGTCGACCGTGAGGATCCCGATGCTGCTTGACCGTTCGGCCGCGACCCCGTCGAGGATGGGGGCGAGCATTCGGCAGGGAGGACACCATGCCGCGCCGAACTCGACGAGCACCGGTGCTTCTGCGGCGAGGACCTCGCTATCAAAGGTTGCGTCGTCGACGGGCTTGACCATGTGCGTTCTCCTGATCACTGGCGAGGGGTGGTGACCGCCTTGTAGGCGGCGCAGTTCGAGAAGGCGTGGGTGGCGCTGCGAGCTCGTGACCGCCGGCCGCGGGCGGGCGGCGGAGGGTTGTGATCCTCGGCGGCGTAGCGGTCCCACACCGACTGTCGCGACATCCCGAGGCGCTCGGCGATGTCCTGCCAGCTCATCCCCTCAGCGCGAGCCGCGAGGACGGTGGAGGCGCGCTTGGACCCGAGCAGGACGGCGACCGATCGAAGCGCCACCAGGCGATCCTCAGTCGGTAGGTCGTTGAGCGCGCGCAGCACGGTCGTCACCGCCGCGTCGGCATTGGGGGTCGACAACGAGTATGTCATATGTCAACTATACATGACATAGAGTCCAGGATCAGACGCTGACCCGCCTGCGAGCACCGAGCCGTCCAGGCAACCCGACGCCCCGTGTGACCACAACGCCCGCGAGGCAGAGAACGCCCCCGAGCAGCGCCAGTAGGGGCGGCACCGCGCCGAGGATCAGCCACCCGAGGAGGATCGCCACCGGCGAAACGAGATACCCCATGGCACCCATCCGCCCGCCACTGGTGCGCGCCAGTGCGTATGCCCAGAAGCTGAACCCGATCGCGGTGGGAAAGAGGCCGAGGTACACCGCCCAGGCAATCGTGCCCACGTCCGCCGTGCCGAGCTCATGAACCAGCTGAGGGGCGAAGGGCAGGCAGACGACGGCGCCGATGCTGCAGGCGAGCCAGGTGACGGTGAGCGCGGAATTCCGTGCGAGGAGCGGCTTCTCTGCCGTGACGCCCCCCGCGTAGACGATCGCTGCGGCAACGCAGAGCACGGCGCCGAGCCCCGCCTGAAACCCGTGGTTCGACGTGGCGAACCCGATGACCACGGCGCCACCGAAGCCGATGATGCAGCCGGCGACGAGGCGTCGTGGGAAGCCCTCGCGCAGGAACAGCCCGCTGAGGATCGCGACGAACACCGGACCGGTGTTCACGAGCATCGCCGCCGTGCCGGCGTCGACCGTACGCTCCGCCTGGTTGAGGAGAAGGTTGTATGCGCCAAACCAGAGCAGCCCGCAGGCGAGCAATCCGGGAATGTCGGAGCGACGCGGGAGCGGCTGGTGGCGGACGACGACCATGACGCCGAGGGCGATGGTGCCGACCAGAAGCCTGGCGAGCGCGAGCGAACCGGGTGAGAGCATTCGATCTGCCGCACGGATCCCCACGAACGCGGATGCCCAGAGGAGGACGGTCGCCAGAGCCGCTGCGAGCGCCAGGCCCCTTTCGCTCGGTGCGATTGACTGGACGGCGGGAGCGGGTGTCACGGCGCAAGCCTATCCGCTGAACACTTCGGTGATGACCGAACTATCGAGGCGGTACGGTTCTCGGTGATGGGTACCGATTTTGCGTCGGTTGGCCGCCTGCTCAGCAGTCCGGCGCGCGCTGCGATGCTGGATGCGCTTCTCGACGGGCGCACGGCGACATCGAGCGAGCTCGCGGCCGCCGCGGCCGTCAAGCCATCCACCGCGAGCGGACACCTCGCGGCGCTTGTCGAAGGCCGCATGGTCGTTGTCGCAACGCGTGGACGCACCCGCGAATACAGCATCGCGGATCGCGATATCGCGCTTGCGCTGGAGGCGTTGTCGAGAATCTGCCCGGATCCGCCCGTGCGCTCACTCCGCTCGGCTCGCGACATGGATGCGCTGCGGGCTGCGCGCACCTGCTACGACCATCTCGCCGGCCGGCTGGGTGTCGACGTCCTGGGGGCCCTGCTTCAGCGCGAGTGGCTCGTGGCGCGCGGCGACGAATACGTGCTCTCTGCAGCCGGCGACCAGAGCCTTGTCGATATCGGCGTGGATGTGCCGAAAGCGCGGATGCAGCGACGGCATTTCGCTCGCGTGTGTCTCGACTGGACCGAGCGGCGGCCGCATCTTGCGGGGGCGCTCGGCGCGGCGTTGTGTCAGAGCGTCCTGCACGCCGGCTGGGTACGGCGGCGCCGCTCCGGCCGCGGCCTGCTCATCACACCGCTCGGCGTCGATCAACTCCAGCAGGCATTCGGGATCTCGACAACGGCAGCGTCGTGAGCGCGCCGGCGCCGATTCGTCGAGTCAGTCGCGCGCTCATCGTCGATGCTGCGCAACGGGTGCTGCTCTTTCGCGGGGAGCTTCCCGGCCGGGAACCCTGGTGGTTTGCCCCAGGCGGTGCGCTCGAGCCAGGCGAGACGTATGAGTCCGCGCTGGTTCGCGAGGTGATGGAGGAGACCGCGTTGATCGTCGACGCCTCCGCCGTCGGGGCGCCCGTCTGGGGCCGCGACTCCGTGTTCATCTGGCAGGGAATCGCGGAGCGGCATGTCGAGCAATTCTTCCTCGTACGGGTCGTCAGTCATGAGGTCGATACCAGCCGCTTCGAGCCCGTGGACGCGGCGGTGATCAGGACCTTTGCCTGGTGGAGACTCGACGACATCCTTGGCAGCATCGAGCGATTCTCGCCAGCCCGCCTCGGCGAGCACCTGGCAGCCCTGCTGCGAGGTGGAGTCCCGGATCGCCCAGTTGCAGTGGGCGAATAAGGCTTTAGGTCCGGAAGGACTCGTTGTGTTCGCGCGCCGCATCGATAGGGTGATTGAGCACGAGCAGCGAACGAGGCTGCATCGGGACCTCATCTCCAGCATGATGGGTGCTCGAACCGCGATGCCCTTCGGGATCGTCGGTGTCGATGACAAGGGTCCATCCGCCGCGCCATCCAGACGGCATGGTCCAGGTGATCGGCACGTCGCCACTGTGGAGCAGGATCATCAGCGAGTCACCGACGATGCGGTGGCCGCGCGGATCGCGGTCCGGAATCTCCTCGCCGTTGAGGATCATGCCGATGGTTCGCTCGCCGTCATTGTCCCAGTCGGTGTCAGTGAACTCCTCGCCGTTGGGCAGCAGCCAGATGATGTCCTTTCTTCCCGAACGCCGTGTGGCCTCACCGGAGAAGAAGCGCTTCCGCCGCAGGACCGGTTGCTCGCGTCGAAACGCGACGACGCGCTGCACGAAGCGCAGCATCACCTCGTCGACGCTGGTCCAGTCGAGCCAGGAAATCTCATTGTCCTGACAGTACGCATTGTTGTTGCCGTGCTGGGTGCGGCCGATCTCGTCGCCGCCGCAAATCATCGGGCAGCCCTGCGAGAGCAGCACCGTGGCGATCAGATTGCGGCGCTGGCGATCGCGCAGCGTCATGGTGTCAGGATCATCGGTCTCGCCTTCGACACCGCAGTTCCACGAGCGGTTGTCGTTGGCGCCGTCGTCATTGCCTTCGCCGTTGGCCTCGTTGTGCTTCTCGTTGTATGTGACCAGGTCGCGCAGCGTGAATCCGTCATGTGCGGTCACGAAGTTGATGCTCGCCCACGGCTGGCGGCCATCCCACTGGTAGAGGCTGCTCGAACCGGTGAGGCAGTTGGCGATATCACGAACGCCGCCGGCTTTGCCTCGCCAGAAATCGCGCACCGTGTCGCGGTACGCGCCGTTCCATTCCGCCCATCGCACGGGGAAGTTGCCGACATGATACCCACCCTCACCGACGTCCCACGGCTCGGCAACGAGCTTCACGCGTGACAGCACGGGGTCCTGGTGGATGATGTCGAAGAACGCCGAGAGCCGGTCGACGTCGTAGAACTGGCGCGCGAGCGCCGCAGCGAGGTCGAACCTGAAGCCGTCGACGTGCATCTCGGTCACCCAGTACCGGAGGCTGTCGGTGATGAGCTGCAGCGTGATCGGGCTGCTGACGTTGAGACTGTTGCCGGTCCCAGTGACGTCGAAGTAGAAACGCGGCTCGTCCTCGACCAGCCGGTAGTAGGACGGATTGTCGATGCCGCGAAAGCTCACCGTCGGGCCGAGATGGTTGCCCTCACCGGTGTGGTTGTAGACGACGTCGAGGATCACCTCGAGACCGGCCCCATGCAATGCGCGCACCATGGCCTTGAACTCGCGGACCTGGTCGCCGTTGCCACCGCCCGCCGAGTAGCGGCTTTCCGGCGAGAGATAGCCGACCGAGTCGTAGCCCCAGTAGTTCACGAGACCGCGATCGACGAGGTGTCCCGCATCGATGAAGTGGTGTACCGGCATGAGCTCGACGGCGGTGACCCCGAGTCGCTGCAGATATTCGAGCGAGCTCGGATGCGCCAGCCCGGCGTAGGTCCCGCGCAATTCCTCGGGGATATCTGGGTTGCGTTTCGTGAATCCCTTCACGTGCAGCTCGTAGATCACCGTGTCGGCCCATGCGGTATCCGGTCGACGGTCGTCGCCCCATGGGAAGCTCCGGTCGATCACGACACTGCGGGGCATCGACGGAGCCGAGTCGAGGTGACTCGGGTCGAGATCGTCGCCATCGAACGAGTAGCCGTAGAGCTCGGGTCCGTGCTTGAACCGTCCCGATATCGCCCATGCATAGGGGTCGAGAAGCAGCTTGCGCGGGTTGTGACGCAGACCGTGCAACGGGTCGTAGGCACCATGGACACGAAGCCCGTATCGCTGTCCCGGACCGACCTGGTCGATGTATCCATGCCAGACAAGGTCAGTCCGCTCCTGGAGCTCGTACGTGGCGGTCTCGACGCCGTTGTCGTCGTAGAGCACCACGTCCACACCATCGGCGGACGCCGAGTACACGGCGAAATTCGTACCCTCACCATCCCACGTCGCGCCAAGCGGTGCCTCGCTCCCAGGCCAAGCCTGGTGACGGGGAGTGGTTCGGCTTCCCGTGCGCCGTCTAGGGCTGGTGGTCATGGCGGTGCAATGATGGCGCAGTCCAGAAAATTGATAGAGTTACCTTCAGATATGGTGATAGTCCGAGTGATATTACAGAAACGGACGGTGCCGGGGCGCCGGCGATGAGGGCCAGTCCTCGCGCTACCTACCGGGTGCAGCTGCGCGAGGAGTTCGATTTCGACGCTGCCACGGCGATTGTTCCGTACCTGGAGGAGCTCGGCGTCTCTCACCTGTACACCTCGCCGTACATGCAGGCGGCGGACCACAGCCCGCATGGATACGACGTTGTCGATCCGACACGCGTGAGCGAAACGCTCGGTGGCGAGCCCGGCCTGCGCCGTCTCGATGGCGCCCTTCGCAACGCGCGGATGGGGCAGCTGCTCGACATCGTGCCCAACCATGTGTGCATCGCCGAACCCGCCAATACCCGCTGGTGGAGCGTCCTGCGTGACGGACAGGCGGGCGAGTATGCGTCGACCTTCGACATCGACTGGGATGCGCCAGCACTCCGGAATCGAGTGCTCCTCGCTGTGCTGGGCGCGCCGCTCGACGAGGTGCTGGCTGACGGTGGACTCGAGGTGGTCGCGACCGCCTCGACCTTCGAACTCCACTACGGGAGCAGCGCTTTTCCCCTTGCACGAGGGACGGCCATCCGGCCCGGACCAGTCGCTGCCGAGACGCTGGACGCGCAGCACTACATCCTCGACTTCTTCAAGACAGGTTCCGCACTGATCAACTACCGCCGCTTCTTCGACGTGTCATCGCTCGCCGGCGTCCGTGTGGAGGACCACGAGGTGTTCGACTGGAGTCTCACCCGGGCCATCGACCTCGTCGACGACGGCACGGTTGACGGGCTGCGCATCGACCACATCGATGGCCTGCGTGATCCGGCGGGATTCGCTTCCCAGCTGCGGTCGCGGGTTCCGGGAGCATGGTTGATCGCCGAGAAGGTCCTTGCCAGCGGGGAGCACCTGCCGGTCGGCTGGCCGATCGATGGGACGACCGGCTATGAATTCGGCGCGCTGCTCGCCTCGCTGATGATTCATCCAGGCGGGCTCGAGGAGCTCTCTGATTGCTACCGGCAGTTCACCGGCGACGCATGCGACTTTCAAATTCATTCACATCGGGGACGCCATGAGGTGGTCGAGTCGTTGTTGAGCGCCGAGCTTGGCAGGCTCACACGGGTTGCCGGGGCCGCCGGTGTAGCAGACGCGCGAACCGAGCTCGCGGTCCTCATCGCCGGCATGCCGCAGTATCGGATCTACCCGCGCGCCGATGACGGGTTATCGCGCGACGATCAGCGAGCTCTGAACGCAGCCGAGACGTGGGCACGCCAATCCGGCGCGTGCGACGGCCTGCGCCTCGATGCGGTTCTCGCCATCCTTCGCGGCGAGGGCGACGCTGCCGCGCCGGCCCGTGAGCTGCGTGAGCGCTTTCAGCAGGTCGCCGGCGCGGTGATGGCCAAGGGCGTCGAGGACACCGCTTTCTATCGCTTTACGCGCCTGGTCGCGCTCAACGAAGTCGGCTCCGATCCCGAGCGCATCAGCACGCTCGACGAGTTTCACGAAACATGTGTCGAGACAGCGCGGGATCGCCCTTTGACGTTGCTCGCCACAACCACCCACGACACCAAGCGGTCCGAGGATGCACGCCTGCGCGTCGGACTGCTTTCGGAGATGCCGCAGCAATGGCGCCACACAGTCGAGCGCCTGGACCACCTTGCTGCGCGTCATCGCGGAGTGCACTCGCCGTCACGCACCGCCAAGTACCTCTTCTATCAGACGCTTGTGGCTGCGCATCCCATCGATGCCGATCGCGCGTGGGCGTACATGCTCAAGGCCGGTCGGGAGGCGAAACTGGATACCAGCTGGGTCGAACCGAATGGTCAATACGAGGCGAATCTCGAGCGGTTCGTGCGGGGGATGATCGCCGACCCGGACGTCGAGACGGAGATCAAGGCGGTGGTCACCGCGATGACCCCCGCGTGGCAGATGCTGTCGCTGTCGCAGACGCTGATCAAGCTCACAGCGCCGGGCATTCCCGACATCTATCAGGGGTCCGAGCTCTGGGATCTTCGCCTGGTGGATCCCGACAACCGCACGCCGGTGGACTACGGCACGCGGCGCGCCGTCCTCCACGACGTGATGCGCGCGGATCGCGGCGACTTCCTGTCCGGTCTCGAATCCGGCGCTCCAAAGCTGCGTCTCATCGCCACAGCGCTGGCGGTGCGCGCTCGCCATCCGGAGGCGTATGGCCGTGAGTCGGGCTACGCTCGCGTGACGGCAACCGGTGCGCGCGCCGACCACGTGATCAGCTTTCTACGCGCGGGTGCGGATGGCCGGCCGGTCACTGCAACGCTCGCCTTTCGCTGGCCGTTGCTGCTCCGCGACGGATGGGGGGACACGCTCGTGGCTCTCCCCGACGGGTGCTGGCGCGACGCGCTCACCGGGCGTGAAACCCCGGGCGGTGAGCAGCGCATGGCAACGCTGCTCGAGGCGGCTCCGGTCGCGCTCCTGGAAAGCGCGTGACCGCCAGGAGGATCAGCGTCTGGGCGCCGGCCGCAGAAGCGGTCGACCTCGTCGCCGGCGACGAAACGTGTGCGATGGAAGCGTCCGGTGGCGGGTGGTTCGCCGCCAATGCGGATCTCGGCGCAGGGGATGACTATGCGTTCAGCGTCGATGGCAGCGATCCGATGCCGGATCCGCGGTCGGGATGGCAGGCCGGGGGAGTCCATGAACCATCTCGGCTTGTCGATCATCCGCGCCGGCGAGCGATCGATGAGTGGCGGGGATTCCCGCTCAGTGACGCCATCATCTACGAGCTGCACGCCGGCACCTTCACACCGGGAGGCACCTTCGAAGCCGCGATCACGCGCCTCGACCATCTCAAGGAGCTCGGCATCAACGCCGTCGAGGTGATGCCGGTTGCCGAGTTCCCTGGACGGCGCGGGTGGGGCTACGACGGCGTNNGACCTCTCTGCGCCTCACCATGCATATGGGGGTCCGGACGGCCTGCATCGGCTCATCGAGGCGTGCCATGCCCGCGGCATCGCGGTGGTCCTCGACGTTATCTACAACCACGTGGGGCCTGAGGGGGACTACCTCGGCAACTTCGGACCGTACTTCACCAATCGATACGAGACACCGTGGGGAAGCGCCTTCAACTACGACGGCGAGCACTCGGACGAGGTTCGTCGCTTCGTGCTCGATAACGCCGAGATGTGGCTGCGCGACTACGGGGTCGACGGGCTGCGCCTCGACGCCGTGCACGCCATCATCGACACCTCTCCCCTGCACATCCTCGAGGCGATCGCGATTCGAGTCGATGAGCTTGCCGAGGAACTCGGCCGGGACCTCTGGGTGATCGCCGAGAGCGACAGCAACGACCCGCGGCTCGTCCGTAATCGCGAGCTCGGTGGATACGGGCTGGACGCGCAGTGGAACGACGACTTCCACCATGCGCTCCACGCACTGCTGACAGGCGAGCAGCACGGCTACTACGAGGATTTCGGCACCCCGGAGGAGATGGTGACCGCGTTGCTCGAAACGTTCGTCTACGCCGGCCAGTATTCGCGACATCGCAAGCGCACGGTCGGCCGCTCCGCAGCCGACCTGCCGCGCTCTCGCTTCATCGTCTATTCGCAGAATCACGACCAGGTCGGCAATCGCGCCGCAGGGGAGCGGCTCTGCCACCTCGTGAGCGACGGGCGCGCGCGTATGGCCGCTGCGCTGACCCTGCTGTCGCCGATGGTGCCGATGCTTTTCCAGGGAGAGGAATGGGCGGCGAGCACACCGTTTCAGTACTTCACCGATCTCGGTGATGCGCATCTGCAAAAGGCCGTGACCAATGGCCGGCGTCGCGAGTTCAGAGCGTTCGGCTGGCCACCTGCTTCAGTCCCCGACCCTCAGGCTGTCACGACCTTCCAGAACTCGATCCTCAAGTGGGACGAGGTCCACGAAGGAATCCACGCATGCATGCTGGACTGGTATCGAAGGCTGATCGAATTGCGCCGCGTCCGGCTGATCGCCTCAGATGATCAGAGCGTGTCCACCAATGCGTGGTATGACAGCACGCGCAGCTTGCTCGCGTACACGCACGCCGATCTGCTGGTGTGCTGCAATCTCGGTACCGAACTCGCCCGTGTCCCCGAGGCAATGGGCACGATATTGGTGCTGGCGTCGGATGGTGCTGTCTGTTCGGATGCCGGCCCGGCACTCAGTCCCGACTCGGTGGCCATCTGGAGCAACGCCGGGACCGCGACGCCGGTCTAGTCGACCGTCTCCGGTGACCAGATCGGGAGGGTCAAGACGAATGTCGACCCACCGCCCGGGGTCGTCGTCGCGGTGATGTCGCCGCCATGGAGGCGCGCCAGTTCGCGGGAGAGATAGAGGCCGAGCCCCGTCCCCGAGATGTGGCTGTTCTCAGGTGTGACCAGACGGCTGAAGCGTGTGAAGAGACGGTGCAACTGTTCCGGTGGGATCCCGAGGCCATGGTCGATGACAGTGATCCGCACGACGTCCTCATCCGCGGTCGTGTGGCAGGCGATCACCCCACCGTCCGGCGAGAATTTCATCGCGTTGTCGAGGAGATTCCGCAGCACCGTTTCGATCCTGCCCGCATCGACGTTGACGAGCACAGAGTCGCTGGGCAGGCGCACGTCGAGGCGGTGAGCACTGCTGAGCTGCGGTTGGATCGCCGACGTTGCGGCGGCCACGATGGCGCGCACGCTTTGCGGCTGCCGCTCGAGGCGCGTGATGCCCTCCTCGAGGCGTGCCGTCTCGAGCATCTCATTGACGAGTGCATTCATCTCGTTGAGCTTTCGCTCGATGACCGGCATTGCATGCTCGAGCGCCTCGGCGTCGAGTGACTTGTCGGCCATCATCGAGAAATAGCCACGCACGACCCCGATCGGGCCGCGCAGCTCGTGCGATGCGAGCTTGAGAAAATCTGAGCGCATCTTCTCCATCGCGCGCGTGCGCTCGATGTGCTCGATGAGCCGCTGCGCTTCGGCATCGCCAAGGGTGCGGATGCGCTCTTCGGAGTCCTTGATCTGCCAGACGAGGCCGGCGGCGAAAGCGGCGAGCTGGAGGGTCCAGCCGTCTTCGTTGCTGAAGCCGTCGGGTTTGATGGGGTCATGGGCGGCAAGCACGCCGAGCCGCAGCGTCCCGGCGCGCCACGCCACTGCCATCGTGCCGGCCGTGGAGCCGGGATGGTCGCTCCTCAGACTCATTCCCAGCTCGGCGGCGTGACCATGAAAGACGGCATCACCAAAGATGACTCGATCGCGGACGGATGTCCCGTCGGGATTGCAGGGCACCTCTTGCAACTGCGCCAATTCCGTCGCGGTGAACCCGTGTGCGGCTGCTGCCGGCATCAGCAGGGTGCGGTCCATGCTGAGCCGCCAGAGCGTCACGCGACGCGCGCCCACGAGCTCCGCAACCGTCGCCGCGAATCGCGCATACAGATCGGCTTCGGAGGCGTTGGAGTCCAGGTGGTCGGAGACGCTCAACAGGGCATGCAACGCCTTCTGCTGGGCCTCCTTGGTTTCGGCGAAGAGGCTGGCGTTCTGGAGCGCGAGCGCGGCGGAAAGCGCGATCTGCTCGAGATTGTCCAGATCGAGCTGGCCAAACGCCTGATCCGTGCGGCGGCTCACGGCGAGGACACCCAGCACGCGCCCACCGGCTCGGAGTGGGAGCATCACGCGCCTGCGCACGTCCGACAGCTGCTCCTGCATGTCGGCAGGCATTCCCGAGACATCGGAGAATCCCTCGAACGCTGCTTCGCCGCTGTCGATAGCGCTGCGCAACTCCGGCGTCAGCTGCCATCTCGCGCCGATCCTCGCAGGGGGGCGAGTCCGATCGTAACCCGCGATCGCCTCGATGCTATCCGGCCAGAATTTGGTCACGGTGATGCGGTCGACGTCGACGATTTCGGCGATGCGCTCAACGATCGCCTGGACGACCTGAGCGGGGTCAAGCGATGCTGAAAGCTCGCGGGTCGCCTCACCGGTGAGGCGCAGTCGATCGACGAGGTGCCGCGTCGACTCTCTCGCGTCGTCACCGATGACCATGATGCTGATCAGCCGTGTGAATCGATCCATGATGGCTCGCTCGGTGTCTGTGAACGGCCGGGTCTCGGGCCGCCAGAACCCGACAACTCCCATCCCGACACGTCCATCCGGAAGCGGTGTCCCGGTCGACATCGGTACCAACCGTCCGATCCGGATGTGCGAGCCGAAGACCTCGGGGGCCGCGCTTTCATCCGGTGCGTTGCTGGTTTCGACCGCAACGTGATGCAGCATCGCGCGTCCGTGCAGCATCCCTTCGTGCAGCGGCCACTCATCGCCGATCAGTCGCTCCGCCCAGGGTCCTGAAGCGGCGATCACCTGGAAGATATCGGGGCGCGACGCGGGCACGACCGAGATCACGCACTCCGTGTCGGGCACGACGTGCGTGGCTTCGACGGCCATCGCCCTGAGGAGATCCGCGAGTGGCACCGTGGCCCGTGGATCGGTGGGAACGTCGTCGAGGAGGCGTCCGATCAGGCGGCCGATCGCCTCGTTGACGCGCCGCGTGTCCTCGTCCCCCGGAGATGGCCTGGACTGAGGGTCGGCGATACCCGGGGCCGAATGCTTCTCTCGCGCTACGGGCACAGCGATACGATGCGCAGCCAGACCATTTTAGTGATAGCGACTATATCACCCAACAGCCGTGTGGTCCCTCAGGTCGAACCCTCGACCCACGGTTCCCCAGAGTATGCTACAATAATACTATAATGTTGTGTGATAGCGATGAAGGAAACCTCTGATATGCCGGACCGCGTTCCCATTGGCTTTGTCTCCGTCTGAACCGGCCGCGCCCGCGCCGAGCAGTCGAGGGCGCGCGGTCAAGGATCGGAGAGCGCCCAGAGCGTCGTCCCGGCGCACAGCCGGCGGGCTGTGGGACAGCCGTCCGGTGAAAGCGCTCGTCTGGCTCGCCATCATCCTCGCGCTCATCTGGATCTTCGACGGTGCGTCGTTCATCCTCGTGCACGTCTTCAACGTGCTGCTGCTCTTCATCTTCGCGGGGATCATCGCGCTCATCCTCACCCCGTTCATCGACTGGATGGAACGCGTCAGACCGTTCCGAGGGCACCGCTCGTTTGCAGTGCTGCTCATCTACGTTGTCGGTGTCGCGATCATCGCCGGCGCGATCCTGCTCATCCTCCCGACCGTGATCGCCCAGGTGAAGGGATTGCCTGCACTGGCGCAGACGATCGAGAATCAGCTGCACCGGCATGGCATTTCGTTCTCGTTGGCATCATTGATCAAAGCAGTCAACGGGCAACAGCTCGGCGTTGCGCTCGGTGTCGCCGCAGCGTTCGTGTCCGGGCTCGTCAGCGTGGTGTTGATCCTGGTCATCTCCATCTATCTGCTCATCGAGGGTCGTGCTGTCGTCGCGACCGCGCGCAACGTGTTTCCCAGCCGGCAGCGCGAGTTCGACTTCACGGCGCTCGCCGTCGGATCGACCGTTGCCGCCTACGTGCGTGGCCAGGTCCTGATGTCCTTGGTGATCGGCGTCTACACTGGCGTGGGTTTGACTCTCGTCGGCGTCAAGTACGCGTTTCTCCTGGGCATTGCCGCGTTCTTCCTCGAGTTCATCCCGATCGTCGGCGCCGTGGTCGCGATGGCGCTCGCTGTCGCGGTTGCGCTGCTCCAGGGCCCGATCATCGCGCTCTTCGCACTCGGCATCGGATTGGTGGGACACGCCATCGACGCGTACCTCCTCGGCCCGCGCGTCTATGGACGTGTGACACGGCTCCACGCGCTGGTGGCGATGGCGGCGCTGCTGGTCGGCGCCGAGCTGGCCGGCATCCTCGGTGCACTGTTCGCGGTGCCGATCGCGGCGGTCGCCAACATCTTCCTCGGTGCGATGTACCGCGCTCGACGGGGCGACACGGCAATGACCACCGCCCCCGACGACTCGGTGACCGTCGAGTCGCTCCCACGCCTCGGGGAGGAAGTCAGCGCGGTCGAGGAGGAGGGGGTCCGCAAGGAGCCGGTGCCCCAGGGCGTCCAGGCCACTGGGCGAAATGGTACAGTCTGACTATTATGTATATGGATATGACCAACATCACGCGTGCGATGCCGGTCCGGCCCGTCGTCTGACGCGTAAAGCAACGTCGTGAAGTCCGGCGGCCGGCCATCAGGGGTGGCCGCCGGCACAACACGGAGGAACTGACCGTGAGCGATGACGACCAACGTCCCGCGGAAGCCGAGCGCGGCAAGAAGCCGGGGCTGGCTTGATGAAGAGTTCGACGGGAAGCATGGGACCGTTGCCTCCAAGAAGTCCTTGAGCGAGGAGCGCAACCCGGCGTTCCATCCCCAGAACCTGCACGACGCGGCGCGCAAAGTTTCCGAGGAATCTCAGGATGACAGTGTCCTCGGCACGGCGAAGAAGGCGCTCGAAGAGATCGATCGCCAAGTGGGCGGCGAGTACGAAGGCCGCGAGGAGGGGCATTCCGCGCAGCGCCCGTCGTGAATCCCGCTCAGAGCGGGGTGTCGGAAGACCCGAGCCTCTGGGATGGACGCGACCGCCCGACCTTCGTCGACAGTTGCGCCGGAGTCGTGTCCGCCTTGACCAGGAACTCGAGAGCTCCGAGCTTCAGACCGCGCTCGCGTAGCTCCGGCTCGCCGTAGTTGCTGAGGATGATCACGGGGATGTGCGTGGTTGCCGGATCGGCGCGAAGCCGCTCGAGCACTTCAAATCCGTCCAGACCGGGCAGTCGCAGGTCCAGATAGATGAAGTCCGGCGCCTCGTCGGCAGCCATTCGGAGGCCTTCCTCGCCATCCCTGCCGACGACAACGCTGTAGCCGTCAGCCGCAAGACGGAGGCGGTACATCTCCGCGGCAGCCGCGTCGTCCTCGATCAATAGAACCCTGACGTCTTCGTCCACCAAGCTTCTCCTCTGACACCCCCGGCATCGGTGAAATCACCTGGCATCCGGCTCGCTGCGTAGCCCGGATTGTAGCGCTGTCCTCCCTGCCGTTTGTCATGAAACCACTGAATTCCAGACCGTCGACACTACAGGCAGGCTATCAGTTTGCTTGACACTCACTTTACCAAGCTGGTAATCTCGATTCCGGCACTGCTCAGCCATCCAAACCGAATTCCCCTCCCCAAAAGCCCACCCCGCCGGGGTTCATCCCCCGGCGGGATGGCTGCCTCGCAGTGGCGTCGCTGGTGCAATCGGCGGCGTCGCTCACGGTATACACTCGCTATCATGATTGCGCCCGCGATACCCCGGGGTGGACCTTCGTGCTGAGCGAGCGTCAATCGATTCCCGTCTCGGTCAGCGGGATGACTGAGCCATCAGATCGCTGCGGATTCGGCCTGGCGTTCGAACGGCCCTCCATCGACTGCCCCGCGTTCCAGCGGAGCCAGTTCATCGCCGCGACGTCGTATGGCAAGCCGCTCGGCACGCACATCGCATGCGCCCACCTCGTGGTGGGTGAGTTGAGCACGAATCAGTTCTATCCGCGCTGCTCACTCGGCGCCGTGCCCGACAGGATGCGCTGGCTCGGCATGATGGGGCCGGCGCGCCTGGAGGTGCAGCGAGCATTGAGCGCGGAGTTCGAGCTTCAGCACCCGGATGCCCTGAGAGAATTGATCGCGGCAAAAGCGACCGCGCTCGCCGAGCCGCCGGACAGCCGGTCGGGCCGCCTGGCGCTCGCTGCGGTGGTTCGCGAGTTCGTGGACGAGTTCGGGGCGTTCGTGAGCACACATGCGACGCGACTCGAGGAGCTCGGTTTTTCAGCGAGTGATCTCACCGACCGTGTCGCGATCGTGCTCGGCGAGTGGCAGCGCAGCTCGCGTCTGGACCTCCCGCGTGGCGACGGTCAGCCCCCCCCGCGACCCGATGGGCCACTGCCCTCGACCGAGGGTGCCCAGGTGTCCGGTTCGGTCACCATCTCGCGCGCGACGAACCCGGCGGCGCTGACCTTCGTCGGGAGCATCGACCAGACCAACCTCAACGCGGTGGATGCGGCGCTGACTGAGGCGATCGCCGGGGGAGACGTGGTCAGGATCGACCTCACCGGCGTGACGTTCTGTTCCGTTGCCGGCTTGCGCCTGCTCATCCGCGCCGCCAAAGGCGGCATGATCACGTTGGCCGGCATGCAGCCACAGTTGCAGCGTGCTTTGACTGCCGCGGGCCTCGCGTCTGTCGCCGCGATTGCGTCGCCCATCACGGATCTCGAGGTGGCGATTTGACAAGCGGTCACGGCGTCCGCGACTTCAGGCATGAAGCGATCCTCTATGAAGGGGAGACGGAATTCCTCGAAGGCGTCGCGGCGTTCGTCATCGATGGTCTCGCCGCCGGGGAACCGTCGCTGGTCATGGTGAGTGCCGAGAAGATCGACGCACTCCGCGGGCGCATCGGCGCTGATGGTGATGGGCTGGTCGAATATCGAGATATGAGCGTGGTCGGCGCCAACCCGGCACGGATCATCCCCGCATGGGTCGCGTTCGCGCTCGCGCAGGAGCAACGCGGGGTCGTTCGCATGCGCGGTGTGGGCGAGCCGATCTGGCCGGGACGCGCCGCGGCCCAGTTGGAGGAGTGCCACTGGCACGAGGCCCTGATCAACACGGCATTTGCGCACCTGCAGGGCTTCTGGCTTGTCTGCCCCTATGACGTCGCGGTCCTTGATCCGAGTGTCGTTCGAGAGGCACGACAGACCCATCCCCTGGTCAGCGACGGCGCAGCGCCCGAATCTCTTCGGGTGCATTCGTTGGTCGAGGAATTCGTCGCACCGACGTTTCCCTTGTCTTCATCGTTGCCGCAGCCCGATAGTGCTGCCGTCACTGAGATCGCGTTCGACTCCGGCACCGCAGGCGAGGTGCGCGCGCTGGTGGCGGCAGAGGGTGCACGCGCAGGGCTGCTGCGCTCGCGGCTCGAGGATCTGATCCTGGCGGTGAGCGAGGTCGCGACTAACAGCATCGAACACGGTGGCGGTCGGGGCGTGGCGCGCATCTGGGTCGATGACGGCGACGTCGTCTGCGAGGTGGCGGATCGCGGCGTGATCAGCGATCCGCTTGTGGATCGGCGGCAACCGGGTGCCGACCTGTCGGGTCCTCGCGGTCTCTGGACGGTGAACCAGCTCTGCGACCTCGTTCAGGTGCGCTCGTCGCGCGACACCGGATCGGTCGTGCGTGTCCGCGTGAACGCGGGTCGCAAGCTGGCATGACGCCGCGACAGCCATGACTCGCGTGGCCGCAGGCGGCGACGGCGCGGGGAAGATGCTCAATCTCGACAAGCCCCTTTACACAATCGGCATCACCGCCGAAGTCCTTGCCACGCACACGCGGACACTCATGATGTACGAGCACCTGGGGCTTGTCGTGCCAAGTCGAACGGCCACCAATCGGCGGCTCTACTCGCAGCGCGACATCATCACGCTCGGTGCGATCCAGCGATTGACCCGGGGATATGGCCTCAACCTGATCAGCGCACGCTCGCTGATCCTCTGTCTTCAGTTGCTCGACGCCCACGGCATTTCGCGACCCGCGGAGCTGGCCGACATCGACATCGAGCACGTCAAGGTCTGAAGCTCAGACGATCCTCGCGTTCGCGGTGGCCTTGGGATGACGGAAGAACCGCGCGCGACAACGGGCACAGCGGAACAGGAGTCGTAGCCCCATCCGGCCGAGCACCTCGGTCAGACGCGAATCGCACTGCGGGCAGATCGCGGCCTCCTGGAGCAAATCGTCGGGAACCGGCTTTGCGTCGAGCTGGACCGGCTTGTATCTACGGGGCACCAGGTGACCTCCCAGCTAATCCCGCTCAGGCGTCGGAGGGCCTGATGAACGGCTGTCAGCTATCAGTAAAGATGATAGTAATACTACCATACTTCGCCCATAGCTGATCACCCGGAGTCCCGAGCTCCACACAATCCAAGCGCCGGGCCGCGCCCTACTGCTCGATGCTGTCGGAGCGATCGCGAAAACGCACGACGGCCTCGGAAATCGTCTCTTCGAGGTACCGGTAAAAGAGCTGACGCTGGGAGATGTCGATCGCCGCCTCGACGTCCTGGCCATCCCGGCGCCGTGCGATCCACGGCGGGACGCCGCCGGCGACGGCCTCGCATCCCACGCGAACATGGACGAGCGAGTCGTTGTCCTCAGCCACGTGCAGCGTCACGTTGAGGACCGGGCCGGTGTGTTCGACGAGACGCCAGCTCCGCTCCCACCGGGCATTGCGATGAAAGTCGTGCGCGCGCCGGGCGACATGGTCGGAGATCACGCTCTCCCCAGGCCGAGCGGCGCGAGCGAGCAGTGTCCGGATGTCCTTGTCGAGGTCGCGACCGATCCAGTCGACCAGCGACGGTGCGCGATCGTCGATGTCCGGATGTCCGCTCGGATCACCTGACAGCTCGCCGATTGCCTGCACGGTGCCGGCATGCCGGCGGCAGTAGGTGTTCGCTCCGAGCGAGATAGCGTGAGCGGGGCAGATGGTCACCGAGCAGGAACGTTCCCGGCGGTCGCGATAGGCGCAGAGCTGTGCGGTCAGGTTGGCGCAGCCGCGCATCGTGCATGCGATGCCGGTCGCCGGCCGTGCGGGCGCCGCGTCGTGCTCTTTCCGGCGAAACAGCGCGGTCGCGGGAAGGGCACCAAGCCGCCGGAGCGCGCTCGCCTCCTTCCGGGGAGTCTCGACAGTCACCACAGCGTACGTCCTCCAGGTCCCACTCTCGACGCGGCCACCCTCGTTCGCGCGTCCTCGGCTAATCAGACGTCATAGGCGACGTCCCCGTGCTCTCGTGCGACGGTTTGCGATCCACGCGTTGATGCCCGGTCACGCGGCGCAACGCCGCTCCCGCGGTTATGCGGAGTCGGTGACGACACCCCCCGACAGCTGATCCGTTCGTGCCTTCCAGAACTCGAGCCGGCGCTCGAAGCGCGCGGCTTCGGCTTTCAGCACCTTGAGATCGGTGTCCTTCACCTCCGTCTCGGCGTCATTGTGCAATGAGGTCACAGCGCGCTCTGCGACGTCGAGCAGGCTGCGCTTGAAGTCGAGCAACTCCGTGTAGACCCTTGTCCAGTGCACGGCGTCATCCACGTATGAGGTGTCCTCGTTCTCACCGTCGAGCAGACGCTCGGGTTCAACAGCGTCGAGAGCCGCGTTCTTCGCGTCCTTATGATCCGGGGCCGGCTTTGACGCGTGTTCAGCCGCAGCATCCGCATCGTTCGCGGTGTCGCTCACGACACCCACCTTCGGGTGGCCTCGGCGAGGGCGGCAGGCGGGGTGTGCGCCTTGATGAGGTAATCGTGCGCGCCCAGCTGGCGGCCTCGTTCCATCAGCTCGGGTTCGCTGTAGTTCGTGAGGATGACGACCGGAATGCCCGCGGTGGTCGGCGCCGCTCGGAGCCGCTGCAGGACGTCGAAGCCGTGCATCTCGGGCAACCCAAGGTCGAGATAGATCAGGTCCGGGGCATCGGCGCCGGCACGGTCGATCGCCTCAGCACCGGAGCGCGCCGTGATGACCTGGAATCCGTAGGCAGCCAGCTGCGTCTCGTACATCGTGGCGACGTCGACATCGTCGTCGACGAGCAACAACCGTATTCCCAGCGCCCCATCAGGCATGCACTCTCCCCGCTGGCCGCTTGCGTCCGCGCGGCAGCCGCAGGGTGAATGTACTCCCTTCGCCGGGCCGGGACACCACCAAGATGTCTCCGCCCTGTCCCTCGGCGAGACCTCGTGACAGGTGGAGGCCGAGGCCGGTCCCCTGAATCCCGGCTGCGATAGCACGCTGGAGACGGCCGAAGGGTTGAAACAGCTTCGACAGGTCCTCCTCCGAGATGCCCTCACCCTGGTCGATCACGTCCACCGCGACCCAGCCGGGCTCGTCGCGCACGGTCACCGTGACGGGCGCGTTGTCCGGCGAATATTTCAGCGCGTTGGAGATGAGGTTGCGAAGGATGGTCTCGACCTGTTCCGGGTCGGCTCGCACACGGATGCGCCGCGTGGATTTGACGCTGACGACCCGGGGCGACCGACCACCTGCGGTGACAGCCGCCGAGGCGGCGACTGCGCGCGTCAGGGCCACCATGTCCACTTCGGACGCCGTCTGACCTCGAGCGCGGATCTCCATGCGACTCGTGGTGAGCATGCGGTCGACGAGCTCGCTCATGTGGCGCATCCGACCCGTCATCAAAGGCACTACCTTGGCAGCGGGACCGGGCAGCTCCCCGAGGGACCCTTCCTCGAGCATCGAGAGGTAGCCGCTCACCAGCGTGATCGGCGCGCGGAGCTCGTGGGATGCGAGTTGCAGGAACTCCGACTTCTGCCGTTCGAGAACCGCCATCCGTTGCGCGTGCGCTTCGAGCCGGTCGAGCTCGGCGGCCTGGAGGCCCTGGGCGCGCTGTTCCGCCGCATAGCCTTGCCACACCAGCGCCGACGAGCGCGCGGCGAGGCGCATGATCCACTCGTCCTGGTCGCTGAAGCCGCTCTGTGAATTCCAAGCGGCAAGGATCCCCAACGGCACCGCGGCGGTGCGCCAAGGCACTGCGAGAATGTCGCGAGCGTCGAAGCGCGCGAGCATCGAGCCAGGACCAACCGCCGCCTGCGGCTCGGACCGGTTGAGCCGCAACGCCTCACCAGCGTAGAGAACGCGCGACAGGTCCGGGTGGTCCTTGAAATCCAGGACCCTGACCGCGTCGGTGCTTGCCTCGCCGGTGGCGAGCGGATCGTGGAGCGGGACCAGTTCACTCCCGGTCAGCTGCCAGAAACCGGCACGTTCGGCGTCCACCAGACCCGCCGCCGTCTCGCTCATCTTTTCGAAGAACGTCGCGGGATCGAGGCTCGACGCGACGTGCCGGGACATCTGCGTCAAGGAGTCGAGGCCTCGGCGCTGGGCGTTGCGCACCTGCTCGACGAGACGGGCATTGCGCAATGCGAGGACTGCGAGCAGCCCGACCTGCTGGAGCCCCTCCAGCTCCAGAGGTACGAACGGGCGATCGCTCCTGCGGCTCAGGATGAGCACCGCTCCGACCGTGTCGCCGAGCGCCAGCGGAACGATGGCGGTGTGATGCATCACCAGCAGGGCTGGCGCAAGAACGGGATCCGCGATGCCGGAGTCACCGAGACTTCCGCCCAACTGGATCTGGCCCGTCTTCACGGCCTGGTCGAGCAGCGGCTGCCGGCTCAGCCAGGTCAATGGGTACTCCTTTCCGACGAAGTCCGGTGGTCCGCCGCGCTGGTAGCTGGCCTCGACACGCAAGACGTCCTGATCAAGGCTCGTCAGCGTGCAGCGATCGACATCGATGTTCTCGGCGGCGAAGCGCACAAGGCGCTCCATGATCTGATGCGCGTCACCGCGCGAGACAAGATCCGCCTCGATCGACGCGCCGAAACTGCCCGTCTCCGGCAGGCGCGGACTCAGGTCAGAGTCGAACGTGGTCGATGTCAATCTCGGCAAGCTCCGGCGGCCGGGGAATGCCGTGTGCGTCGAGGAGTTGCAGGCACTTGATGACGTATCTCGCTCCCGCAATATTCAATCCGTACTGACGCGTGAGGCGTTGAATCGCGCTGAGTGTGAGGATGTCGCGCTGCGAATAGCGGCGCCGGTTGGTCGCGGTCCGCTCCGGAACTCCGAGCCCCATGGTCTCGTACATCATCAGGGTGCGCGGATGGCTGGCGAGGATCTCGGCCGCGACACTGATGGTGTACAGCGGTTTGTCGAGGTCGAGCATCCGCTCGGACGTGGGGACGGTGGTCTCAGCAGGCAACCGATCGACCCATCGCTAGACCTCTGCGGGCACGTCGCCCAAGCCCGCGCGCGCGACCGGTGGCACTGTCCAACGTGACAGCGATTCTACCGGTCAAGCGCGCAGCGTCAGACCAGACCTGCGCTGGCCGCCGTGCGCTGGCGGAAGAATTGGACACGGCACCGGTCACAACGAAAGACGAGGCGGAGCCCCATTCTCCCGAGCACCTGGGTGATCCTGGAGCTGCACTGAGGACAGGTCGCCGCCTCGGCCAGATATTGTCCCTCGACGGGTTTGACATCGAGTTGAATCGGCTTGTATTTGCGAGCCATCGAGTACCTCCAAGTGGTGCGGCCGGGTCGGGCGAGGAGACTCTCATGGACCCCTGCTTGGACCATCCTATCACAAAACGTGATAGTGCTGATATTGCTATCATGATGACCATGACTGAGTTGGTGACCCCGAGGTCCGAGCAGATGGGGCGATCGCGAATCGCACCGCGCTCGCTGCGTCGTCGCCGGAGGCTCGATCTTCGAGCGCTGGCGACCGGGGCGGCTCTGTTTGTCGCCGTCGCCTGGACCATCTTCTTCGGAGTGGGGGTCGTTCTCCGCTAGTCCGATCCAGCGAGGGGGGACGGCCCGGTGAGGCGCTTGCTGGTGAGTTGGCATGCCCAGCCGGGCCATTGAACTCCACGGTTTGTCTGGTACCGTACTGGAACCAGGGGTACACATCCGTCAACGGGAGTGGAAGACAACGGCCACTGAGGAATACCGAGCGGACGAGGACGTCAAAGTCCTGCTCATCGAGGACGACGTCGCCGCCGCCGAGATGTATCGGTTGCGTCTCGTGGCCGACGGGTATTCGGTCGTGATCGGCCACGACGGCCGGGAAGGCCTGCGCCTCGCGACCGACGAAGCTCCCGACTTCATCTATCTCGACCTTCGCCTCCCGGGGCTCGACGGCTTCGAGGTGCTAGAACGCCTCCGCGGCGACGCGGCCACAAGGCACATCCCCGTCATCATCCTCACCAACTACGGCGAACCCGAATTGCGGGAACGCGGTTTGAGGCTCGGCGCCCTCGAGTTCCTCGTCAAAGGCGATACGAACCCGGCACAGCTCTCCGAGAGCGTCGAACGGTCGATCGGCCCGCGCGCACTGCCCTCGACCTGAGTCGCGGCAAGCGCTGCACCGGACCCGGCACCGATGTGGGCTGATCCAACTGACACCGACGGTGCCTCCAGCAACCTCATCCTCGAAGCAGTCCGGCTCGCGTCGCGGTTGGCGTCGACCGAGGGGCAGGTCCGAGACGCGTCGTACTTCGCTTTACGCAGCGATGTCCTGACCTGTCTTGCCGCGTCCGGCTCCACAGAGACGTGGGCACGCGGACCGTACCGCACCTCCGAGCACGCCGCCTTCGACCGTGCGATCACAACCGGTGAGATCGTCGACGAAGCCGCTCAGGTCGTGGTTCCCGTCACCGGGGAGGTGGGCGTTCGCGGGATCATCGTGATCGACGGCACAGGTCGGGTCGATGACGGGCAGCGAACGGCGCTGGCGAACATCGCACGCATCGTCAGCCTCGGGATGCGTCAGGCCGCGACCGTCACCGAGCTCCAGCTCGAGGCGGAGCGCAGCCGCCGCCTCGAGCGTCTCAAGAGCGAGTTCCTGAACATCGCGGCGCACGAGTTGCGCAGCCCCCTTGGGATCATCCGCGGCTACGCGTCCATGCTCGGGGAGGGAATGCTCCCTGAGGCGGATGGCGAACTCGCCTTGAGCAGGATCAGCGAGAAGACGGACGAGATGGCGCGTCTGATCTCCGACATGCTCGAGACCGCCCGCCTCGAAACCCTCGGCCTGGAGCTCGAGCTCGAACCCGTCGATCTCCTCGAGATTGTCGACAACGCGGTCCTCGCGATGCGTCCGCTGATGGGACCCGGCCATCAGTTCGCGCTGGCCTCGACCCGCGATGACATTGCCGCGGTCGCTGACAGACGACGGCTGACCACCATGCTGACGAACCTGATCGACAATGCCATCAAGTACTCGCCGGCCGGTGGTGAGATCGAGATCTCCTGCGAGCACGATGACCGGGAGGCGACGATCCTCGTACGCGACCACGGGATCGGCATCAACGCCGAGCAGGCGCACCTCCTCTTCACCAGATTCGGTCGCCTCGTGACGCCCGAGACGAGCCACATCCGCGGGACCGGCCTCGGGCTCTATCTCGCCCGAGAGATCGCCCGCCTCCACGGAGGTGACATCACCGTCAGATCGACCCCCGACTCCGGAAGCACCTTCGTGGTGACGTTGCCGCTCGCCTGATCCCGGACACGAAGAGTCCACCCGCGCCGCGAACTGGCCTCGGCGGGGTGGACTCGTTGGGAGGGGTGGGGGACAGCGATCATCCGACCGCTGACCCATCGAGCTTAGGCAGGCGTACCGATCATGTCAATTTAGGCTCCAGTCAAGCGATACAGGCCTGCCGAACATCGGGATCAGGAATTGTCCTCGACGTACTCCTCGGGGTCCTTGTCAGCGGTGCTGATGCCTCGGGCGCCGGCGTGCTCGGTCTCGAAGGCGGCGAATGCCGACGCGAGCTGTGCCTGCTCGTCCGAGGAGGCCGCGTGATCGAACTCGATGAGCGGTCCCTTTTCCTCCTCTTCCATGTGCTCGGTGTTGGCGTGCTCGGTGGCATTGACGGCCTGCCACCATGCGTCATCGCCGATGCGATGGCCCTCGGCATCATGGATCGCGTCACGTATCTCGTTGTGATCCTTGATGGCGTCCTTGGTGTCGTCCACCGAGTCCGAATCGTCCTTGAGCAGCCGCGGGTAGAAGAGCGCCTCCTCTGCGGCCGCGTGGACTTCGAGCCGCGCCGATAGTGCAGCCCAGAGTGACGTGAGCGCGTCGCGATCGTCGCGTGCGGTCTCGAGGGCGGCGAACTGACTGCGAAACCAGACGTGGTCCAGGCGGATGAGATCGGTCACACGGGTGGTCTGCATCGGTCTCCTTTTATGAGGCGCGTTCTGGGTTGATTCCGAAGAACCAGGCGACCAGGCCGCCCGCGAATATGATCGCGCCACCGACGTAGTAGCCGATGCTCAGCAGCCGCGCGCAGATGTTGGATTACATGATAGCTACACTATCAGATAGAACTCCACAATTAGGTACACATAGTGCACACTGGTGCCTATGAACATCCCGATGACACCGCCGATCCCGCCCTCGCAGCCCGATCCCGAACCGGAGCCCGAGATCACAGATCCGGATCCAGATCCGGGTCAGCCGGAGGTGCCCGACCCCGATCGCACGGCTGACGCTCCCGAGACCGTCCCCGACAACGAATAGTCGTTAGCCGGCAGCGCCCAGACCGCCGCGCACTGGATCGTCGCTCAGACGTCGAGGTTCTTTCGGAGAAAGGCGAGCATCCGGGGTAGTGCGTCCAGGCGATTAGCCCGTTTGGCGAGGCCGTGTCCTTCGTCCTCGTAAACGAGCAGCTCACTGTCGACACCCCGAGCAACCAGCGAGGCGTGCAACTGGCGTGCCTCGCCGACCGGGACCCTGGGGTCGTTCGCGCCGTGGATGAGCATGAGGGGCGCGCGAATCCGGTCCACATGAGTCATGGGCGATGCCTCGATGAGAAAGTCGCGGTCCGTGTCGAGGAATCCGTACTCCACCTCGCGGACCCGGCGCCGGTATGGAGAGGTGTTCTCGAGGAAGGTCACCAGGCTGCTGATCCCAACGGTCGCGATGCCCGCGGCCCACAGATCGGGATAGAAGGCGAGTGCCGCGAGCGTCATGTAGCCGCCGTACGACCCGCCGATCACCGCCACGCGAGTCGCATCGACGCCGCGCTCCGCGAGTGACTCACGGACGGCCGTGAGATCGCGAACCGAATTGAGCCGGAGCCGGCGGTCATCGAGGGAGACGAACCGGCGTCCCCAGCCCGCCGAGCCACGAACATTGGGCGCTACGACTGCGATGCCCGCGGCTACGAGTCGAATGATGAAGGGGTCGTAACGAGGTGCGAAGCGCGCTTCAGGGCCGCCGTGCACGACCATGACCACTGGGGGATTCTCGGCGGGCGGTCTGTAGAGGAAATAGGTGACCTGCTCGCCGTCAAATGACGCGATCGTCTGGAGTTCCGGCGTCACCAGGTCATCGGGCACGACGTGATCGATCGGCAGCAGTGGCGCCGAGGTACCGAACTCACTCGTATCGAGGCGCAGCGGCGTCAACGGCGTTGCCGTGGTGGTGTAGCTCAGCAATGCGGTCGAACCGTCGGAGGACAGATACGGGCGCGGGACCAACGGCAGAGCGAAACCGGTTCCAATCCCTGGCAGGGCGATATCGCGGATGTGCACGAGGCTGGCGCCGTCGCGCAGTTGCAGGCGGGTGATCGCATTCTCAGCGTGGACCACGAGCACGCTGCGCCCATCACTGCTGAGGGCCGCTTCGCTGTCCCACTCGGTCTCGAGCACGAAGCGCCAGGATGAGGTTGCGATGTCATAGCGCGCGATCGAGGCGATGTCCCGGCCGGCATCGGTGCTGAACAGAAACGCCGACGAATCTGGGTACCAGGTGGGAGCGATAGCGGTACCGGGACCGTCGCGCGCCACGACCGTGCGCACCTCGTTTGTCTCCAGGTCGACGAGCAGCAGGTCGTCGCTGAGCGCATACGACCCGTCGAGACGTGCGACCGCGAGCCAGCGTCGGTCCGGGGAGAAGGACTCGACCCGGTTCCATCCACCTTCCAGCACCGAGCGCGTCGTGCCGTCAGCTCGGTCGAGCACATAGACGTCGATGTCGATGCCGTTGCGTTGTGTCGAGGTGAAAGCGATCAGCTTCCCATCCTGGCTGACATCACCAAGGTCGTGCTTGATGGTTTCTTCGACGACCAGCGGTCGAGGTTCCCCGCCGTTCACATCCACCACCCAGAGCTGGTAGTTCTCGTTACCGCCACGATCGACCGCAACCACGACGTCGTCTGTATGGGGAATGTACCGGGCGGCGGCAACCGGCTCGTGGAGGAAGGTCAGCTGGGTGAGCTCGCCGCCGCGAGTCGAGAGCCGATATACCTGCAGGCTGCCGGTGTCATCGCACCGGACGAGCAGTTCGGAGCCGTCGGCCGCGACATCGGCGATGACCGAGCTTCGCGCCTCCAGGAGGCGTGTCAGCAGTTCGTCGGTCACGCCCGCATCTTCCCACCCCGGCTGATTCAGCCGTTCCACGGCGCCGCGCCCGCGTAGTCGTCCTGGATCATGGTGGCGAGCTGATCGACCAGGGATCCGCTGTTCAGAATGATGCCGAGCTCACGGTTGTAGCGCAGCGACTCAGTCGAGAAGTTCTGTGACCCCGCGATTGCCTCCTGGTCGGGGGATCCCGGATCTCGGACGACCACCTTGGCGTGGATGTAGAGCGATGCGTCCGGGGAGTAGACCCTCAGGTGGACGCCGGCGCCAACCAGCGTCGCGAATTCCGACGACCAGCTGCTCGAGTTGGTCATGCAGATCTCGACGTCCACCCCGCGCCGCGCCGCGGCAGCGAGTGCGTCGGTGATGTCCCGGCTGCTCATCTCCTCGTTCTCAACGAACAGGTCGTGCTCGGCGCCATTGATGAGGGAGAGCAGGTCGGGGAGCGAGGTGGTCGGTGACCAGACGAGATCAGCAGCTCCAGCCGGCGTTATCCGCTTTCCGTTGTAGTCGGCTTCGAACGTCGTCTCGATCGCGGCGACATCGGATGGGACGCGGTCGATCACGGCGACGTCGCGCGTGACCGCGCGAACGCGGCGAAGGGCGGTCAACGGCTCCGGCATGTGGTAGAGCACCCCGAGATAAAGGACGATGTCGAACGTCCCGAGAGCCTCCAGGTCAATCGTCATNNAGAACCGTCCACGACGAGTGTCTTCTGGTGGGTGAGGTCGTACAGCGAGGTCGCCCAGCGCACGAGGACGCCGTGCCCCTTCAGATAGGAGAAGGCGGCGTCGTTCTCCGAACCCGTGTACGCGCTGTTGAGCACGACCCTCACGTCCACGCCGCGCGCGGCGTCGCCGGCCAGGAGCTGCTCGGCTCGGGTGTCCTCGAGGTCATACATGACGAGGTCGACCGTGTGCCGAGCGGATGCGAGCAGCGCATAGATCGGCCCCATGCTGGCGCCTGGCTCGATCAGCGTCGAGGGCGCCACGACGGGCTGAGCTGGGGCGGCGGTAGCCGGGGAAGGGGCGAGGGTAGGGTTGGCCGTACTGGCACTGGTCGCCGGCGCGGCAGGCGGCGCTGCGCAACCCGCAAGCGCCAGCAGGCTCGTCACGGCAATTCGGGCGAGCCACCGAGCACTCATGTTTGAAGCATGGCGGGCGCCCCCAGACGCGCTCCGGACCTCGTCGCCGACCCACCAAGCGGCCTGAAAACCTCGTTCTGATCGTACGGAGCGTATGAATCGAACAAATCACTTGCACCTTGCGCACCCAGCGCGCCACAATCCTCGCCTCGGTTCAGTCGATGTCGAGGGGGTGTCCCGTATGCCATGTCCGTTTGTGGAAAGAGGGTTTGGCGCAAATTCGCGCCGTGGAGGAGATTCATGAAGTCAGTTCGATCTTGGGCCGCCCTGGCATCGGTGGGGCTCGCGGCGTCAGCTGCGGCCGCGACCACCGGGACGCCGGCATCGGCAGCATCCTCGTCCAGCCGCGCGTCGCTAAGCGGCTCGCTGGCCACAGGGGTCGAACGATCCAAGCCCGAAGGCAGGGTTGCGGCGTCTGCCGCGGTCGCCTTCGATCTCAATCTCTCGCTGCGTGACGCGGCGGGGGCACAGGCCCTGGTGACGGCCGTGTCGACCCCCGGATCGGCGCAGTACCGTAACTACCTCACGATCGCCCAGTGGATGGCCCGCTTCGCGCCGACCCAGGCTGCGGTTGCATCCGCGGAAACCTGGCTGCGCCAGCAGGGCTTCAGGATCGGCGCGGTCCCGTCGGACCGGCTGTTCATCCCCGCGAGCGGCAGCGCCGCCCAGGTTGAGCGCGCATTCGGCACCACTCTCGGCACCTACAAGGTGAACGGGAAGGACGTGCGCCTCGCCAACACCGCGCTCTCAGTCCCCGGCACGCTTGCCGGCGTCGTGTCCGGTGTGGTCGGCGTCAACCAGTCGGTCGCAACCAACGATCTCAGCTCGGGATCGACGATGGCCGCGACCACGACGAACAGCCCCACCCAGGAGCCGCCGCCACCAGCTGTCTTCAGGAACCCACAGCCGTGCTCGGGTTACTTCGGCCAGAAGGTCGACACCACCGACAAGGCGTCGCTCTACGCGCCATACACAAGCCCGCAGCCATATGACATCTGCGGCTACAAGCCCGCGCAGCTCGAGGGCGCGTACAACCTTTCGACCGGCATCAAGAACGGAACGGCGGACGGCCACGGCGTCAAGATCGCGATCGTCGACGCGTACGACTCGCCGACGCTGCTCTCTGATGCTCAGGAGTATTTCAAGACCAACGACCCGTCCATCCCGCTCACCAAGAGCCAGTTCACGAACATCAAGCCATCGACGGTCGATGACGAGGCGGAGTGCGGAGCAAGTGGCTGGTACCCGGAGCAGGCGCTGGACGTCGAGTCCTCGCACACCATGGCGCCGGGCGCGCACATCATCTTCGTGGGCGCGGTCGATTGCAACGACACCAGCCTACTGGCGGCGGTGAACACCGCGATCACCAGCGGCGCATCGGTTGTCAGCGACTCGTGGGGCGACACGCTCGGTGACCTGCTCACCGACGCCGCCACCAAGACCGCCTTCGACAACACATTCATCCTCGCCGACACAACCGGGGTCAGCGTGCTCTTCTCGAGCGGCGATGACGGCGACAACTTCGCCGACTTCGGCATGACCGTTCCGGATTACCCACCCACCAGCCCGTATGTCACCGCGGTGGGCGGCACGTCGCTGGAGATCGGCCAGGCACACAATCGCCTCGCTGAGTACGGCTGGTCCACTGCCAAGCAGACCCTCTGCGAAGGCACCACCACCAACTGCGGTTCCGCGACCGTGCCTGCGGGAGCGATCGCGTTCCAGGCCGGCGGCGGCGTTGGTACCAGCTACACCTACCTTCAGCCCTCGTACCAGGCAGGCGTTGTGCCCGCTGCGCTCGCGCTCCGCAACGAGAACCTGTTCGGCCCGCAGCCGCTGCGTGTCGTCCCGGACATCTCGATGGACGCTGACGCGTCGACCGGAATGCTGATTGGGCTCACCCAGACCTTCTCGAACGGTAGCACCGGCTACTCGCAGTTCAAGGAAGGCGGAACGAGCCTTGCGTCGCCGCTGCTCGCCGGTGTCATCGCAGACGCCGACCAGGCCGCCGGCGGTTCGATCGGGTTCCTCAACCCAACCCTCTACAGCCTGGACACGAGCCATGCGAGCGCGTTCAACGACATCGTGCCGGCCGCCAATCCTGACGCCACCGCGGTGATCAGGGTCGACTACGCCAACACGGCGAACGCGACTGACGGCTACGTCGTGAGCCTTCGCGCGATCGACTACCAGGGCGAAGAGACCTACTGCGACGGCACGGGCAACTGTGCGTCGCGTCTCGTCGAAGTGGACACAGCACCAGGTTTCGACGGCATGACCGGCATCGGGTCGGTCGGGCAGCGGTTCATCCACTTTATGGCCACCGCCTGACGCCGTTCTGACCGACTGAAGCAAAGGGCGCCGGGAAACCGGCGCCCTTTCTTGCTCTCTTCAGGGTGCAGTGCGCCATCATCTCCGCGTGGACCCGACGCGCCGGCCGATCACGATCATCACCGGGGCGGGGAGGGGCATCGGCGCCGCCACGGCGCTCCACCTCGCCGAGATCGGTCACGACATCGTCGTGAACTACCAGCGGGATCACGCGGCTGCTCAGCAGGTCGTCGACGCGGCCCAGGCGTTGGGCGCACGCGCGATCGGGGTTCAGGCGGATGTCACGATCGAGGACGACGTCGCCCGGTTGTTTGCCGCCGCGCACGACGGCCTGGGGTCAGTTGACTGCCTCGTCAACAATGCCGGCGCAACCCTGCACATCGCGGACCTCGCCGACACGCCGGTCGCGACCATCCGTGCGGTGGTCGACGTCAACCTGATCAGCACGATTCTCTGCTCGCGTCGCGCTGCGCAGCTGATGTCGACAAGGCGCGGCGGTGCCGGAGGTGCGATCGTGAGTGTCTCTTCAGCCGCCGCGACACTCGGCAGCCCGCACGAGTATGTCCATTACGCGGCAGCGAAAGCCGGTGTCGAGGCGCTGACCATCGGGCTCGCGAAGGAGCTTGCCGGGGACGGGATTCGAGTCAACGCGGTGGCCCCGGGAATCGCCCGAACCGAGATCCATACGGCCGCCGGCGATCCGGATCGTGTCGAGCGGTCAGCGTCACGGATCCCGCTGGGACGTCCCGCGGACCCGCGCGAGATCGCCGTCGCGATTGCATGGTTGCTCGGCTCCGAAGCGACCTACGTCACCGGCGCGATCCTGCGGGTCGCAGGCGGCATGTAGCGACCCGCTAGGCTTCCGGCGTGAACCTCACGCCTCGCCAGCTCGCGGACGCGGCTGAGGTCGCTCGCCGCTGGATTCGCTTTCAGGCGATGCTCTGGGACATCCCCGGCATCTCGTTCGGGATGAGTTACCGCGGTCGCATCATGATGCTCGACGCCAAGGGCGTCGCCGACATCGCGACGGGTCGCGTTGCGACCCCGGATGCGACGAGCTACCGGTGCGCATCGATCACGAAGACGATGACCGCGACACTGGTGATGCAGCAGGTGGAATCGGGACGGATGCGACTCGATGCACCGATTACCACGTATGTGACCTGGACCCGCCGCCTGCCCGGAGCCCATGACATCAGCATCCGGCATCTCCTGATTCACGGCGGTGGGGTGATCCGCGACGGCTCGAACGCATGGGGCGACGATGACTTCCCGGATCGAGATGCGGTGCGCCGGGAACTCCGCCAGCAGCTCACATTCGCCGAACCGGCGACGACATTTCGCTACTCGAATCTCGCCTACGTGCTCCTCGGTGAAGCGCTCGAATCCGTGACCGGCAGGCCCTTTGACGCGCTGCTGCAACGCGATGTGCTCGGCAGGCTCGGCCTGAGCGGCAGTGCGCCGTCGCTGACGCCGCGCGTCCGAAGGACTTTGGCGACCGGGTACTACCACCGCCGTCCCGGGGAGGAACCACATCCGGCACGACATGCTGAGGCGCGCGCGTTCACGCCCGCGGGGGGGCTGGTTTCGACCGTCCCCGACCTGCTCACGTATCAGCACGCGCATTTCCCGGGTGCGGGCGAGCTCATCTCAGATCTATCGCGGCGCGAGATGCAGCGGACTCAGTGGCAGCGACCCGAGGAGCCGAATCACGGGTTGGGCTGGATGGTCTGGCACGTCGACGGCATCGCAATTCGCGGCCACAGTGGTGGCTTCCCCGGATTCACGACCAAGATCGGCTTCTCGCCGGAGTGGGGTCTGGCCGCGGCGGCGCTGAACAACACGAACAGCGCGGTGCCGGCGCTCGGGGTCGACGCGATCTTCCACAGCACCGCGTGGGTCGTCCGCAGGTGGGCTGATGCTGCCGAGACCGCGCACGGACACACGCGCGCCAGCGTCGACCGCTTTGCGGGCCACTACCGCGGCGAGGTCGGCGAGCTGACGGTTGCTCGCATCAACCGATCGCTGTACCTGTTCGACCCCGAGATGCCAATGCCACTCGCGGCCGCCGCCCGGCTGCTGCCGAACGGTGCGCGCCGATTCACGATCGTGGAAGGCGACGACTACGGGCATTTCGGTGAGGAGGTGAGCTTTAGCGTGGACAGCGCGGGCCGTTCCATCGCGATGCGCTACGGGCCACACACGCTGTATCGGGCAGACGTCTAGCGGTTGATGCCGCTCCGGCGCATTGTTGGGTTGACCCTCGTGCAGGTCAGGCAGTTGTGCGATCAGCCGCCGCGACGATCGCGCGCAGGCGCTCGAGCCTGCTCTCGCGATCGTGGACGAAACGGCTGATGCCCTCGAGAATGTGCCGCGTCGTGAGGTGTGCCTCGTCCATGACCTCATCGACCGAGCCGCCCGTGCGCCAGCGGTTGTCCCAGTCGGCGCCCATGGAGTACTCGGCTGCGAGTGGACCATCGACCCAGTCACGCATCAGCTTGACGGTCCGGTTGGTGATCGCCATCGCGTCGACACGATCGGCCGCGCTGATGACGGTGTCGCGATATGCTACGGGTTGCCTGTGAAACAGCTGCGGGCTGATGGCCGCGACGATCTTGACGTTGAGGCCAAGACTGTCAAGATCAGGGAGCGCCTTGACGAGGTTGGCGGTTGTCGTCGTGCCCTGGATGAACACGGTGCCCATGGCGGGCAGATCGTCGCGGAACGGACGGAGCACGTATGCGCCACGCGCCGCTTCGAAATGACTCGGCATACCGAGCGCCTCACGGTCGGGCAGCTCGATGGCAGGCCTGGTCAGGTGCAACGCGATGATGGGGATGTCGCTCGCCAGCGCCGCGCCGAGCACGACGAGCACCTCGTTGTACTCCCACGGGTGCAGATCGATGACCTTGCCTTCCGGAAAGAGTTGCGTGACCCCGGGCTCGTAGATGCCGAAGTGCGTGCGTGAATCCTCGGCCGTTTCCGGACCGGAGTGGCCGGCCACCCAGAGCACCTTGCCGACCTTGAGCTCACAGTCCTGGGCGAGCTGGCTGAACAGCCGCATCTCGCCGTACTTGAGGTAGCTGAACGATCCATAGGTCGAACACGCGCCCCAGAAACCGTTGAACGTCGAGAACGGATCGGACGACATGTTCACCGTGGCGAGGCCGGCGATCATCCCGGCGTTGGTGAACTCGGTGATCTCGGTGGGAAGGAGCGCTCCTTCGGGATTGGCGTTGCGCTCGTACCATCCATAGCCGGGCATGTCACCGAAGTCCTTGCCGAATCCCGCGAGGTTCGTCGAATCGGCGAGGTCCGCGGATGCCGCGATGAAGAGCGGGCGTCCGTAGTCCTGCCGCCCCATCGCGTTGACCCACGAGCTCCACGCCCCCAACGCGGCGCGGTTCGCCTGCTTCTCGCCGGGTTGCTTGTAGAGGGCCGCCGGATAGCTGCGGTAATCGGTCAGGCGAGCGTCGCTGAAGATGTCGCCGCCGTGACCACCCACGCGCAGGCCTTCAATCGCATCCGGGACCTGCTGCGCCAGCTCGATCAGACGGTCGGATATGGCGTCGACGACGTCCGGGTGATCCGCCAGCACGCCGGCGGCGCGGCGCAGGTTCTCCGCGGCCTGCTCGTGGACTGCCCCGGGATCGCTGGGGGCCGGCTCGCCAGTGCCGACATAGGTCATGCCGTATTTCGCCATGAACGCGGTGCGCAACTCCCAGAACGGCGCGCTGTTCATGGCATGCGCAGAGCCGTGACTCTTGTAGTCGTACTTGAGATAACCGCGTCCCTTGCGGGTGCGGAACCAGGCCATCGAAGGCACGCGTTCGGGATTCTCGCCATGCGCAGCCTCGAGGACGGCCCTGGTCACCGGCGACCACTCCGAGCCCTCCATGGTTCCTGTGACGCGCCAGCCGTACGCCCCGAACCATGTCTCGGGGGTCCCGGGAACAACTGAGGACGCGGCGAACTCGTCGATGCCGTAATCGTTCCAGTCGACCAGGAACACGAGGTTCGAGAGCCCAAGGCCCCACGCGGCGTTCCGGGTCTCGTGGCTGGCACCTGCGGTCAGGCCACCCTCGCCCTCGACGACGAAGACGCGAACCGCATCCGCGCCGGCCAGCTTGAGCGCAAGCGCCTCACCCGCGGCGGGCGGCATCCCGTGGCCCGATGGCCCGGTGTTGAACTTGAGAAAGAGCGTCTTGCCCGCCATCTCGGGATGCCCGGGCAGGCCGCCGCGATGACGCAGCGTCGTCAGGTGCTCGGGAAACAGGGCCCAGCGGCCATCGTCGGGCAGCACGAACGCCGGGTTGACGTCTCGCCCCGCGCGCAGGCGGAGCGTCTCGTTGAGCGCCGCGAGGGTGGCATAGACCACCGGCACCGTATGGCCGGCCGAGAGCACGAAGCGATCGCCGAAGGGCAGCCATGGCCGGCGAAGATCCCAGCGCATCGCACCCGACAGGAGAGTCGAGAGCAGCAGGTGGACCTTGGAGCGCGAGCCCCCGGGATGTCCACTCTGGCGGTAGTTGAGCGCGAGGTCGATGAATTCATCGACGACGTCCTTGAGCAGCTCCCACGCCGGGAATGACGCCTCCGCATCGGCGTAGAGGCGTTCGGTGGTCTCCACGCTTGTGCACAATAGCGGCCCAGGAGAACCGCATGACGACAACTGTGCCCGTCGAAATCCACCAGGCGATCCACGACGCGACCAGCGCGGGCGCGGACGAGTTGATCTCCACGTCGCGTGCGATCCACGCGCTCGCCGAGATCGGTTTCGAGGAATACGAGTCGTCCCGCATTCTCAGCGGCGTCATCGAGCAACACGGTTTCCACGTCGAGCGCGGGATCTCCGGGATGCCGACGGCGTTCGTCGCGAGACAGGGCAATACCGGGCCGCATGTCGCGTTTGTCTGCGAGTACGACGCGCTGCGCGGCCTCGGTCATGCGTGCGGTCACAACCTCATCGCAACATCGTCGGCGGGCGCGGGGATCGCCCTCGCCCGCGCGCTCAAGGCCGGCGGTGTCGACGCGCGGGTCAGCATCGTGGGCGCGCCGGCGGAGGAGGGTGGCGGCGGCAAGATTCCCTTGTGCCACGACGGACTCTTCGACGACTGCGACGCCGTGCTGATCTTTCATCCGTCAGACCGCACCGCGTCAGTGCAGTACGCGCTTGCTTGCACTCACTGGGAGTGGACATTCCGGGGCAAGGCCGCGCACGCGGCAGGCCATCCCGACCACGGCATCAACGCGCTCGACGCCTTCGTCCACGCGTACAACGGCGTGTCGCTCTGGCGCCAGCAACTGCGCGATGACGCACGCGTGCACGGTTTCATCATCGAAGGCGGGACCGCGCCGAACATCATTCCGGAGCTGACCCGCGGCGAGTACCTGACGCGTGCGCGCGACGGTGAGTACCTGCGCACCATGAACCTTCGCTTCCGCGCAATCTTCGAAGCAGCCGCTCGGGCAACGGGCTGCGAGCTACAGCTCGACGAGCGGGAGACCTATCTCGACCTGCGATCCAATGCGGTCCTCGCCGAGCGCGCGAGCCTGCACCTGGCCGGGGTCGGTCTCAAAGAGGATCGAGTCGTCCCCTGGGAGCGCACGGGATCGACCGACGTCGGTGACGTCTCCTACGCGGCTCCGACGTTGCATCCCGAGTTCGCCATCGCCGACCCGGGAATCGGGCCACACACCCATGGATTCCGCGATGCCGCTCTGTCGGCACGAGGCGAGCAGGCGATGTTGCAGGCCGCCGAGGTGCTGGCCAGGATCGGCGCCGATGTGATCCTCGATCCCGATGTGCGTCGTCGCGTCCGCGACGCGTTTCTCACCCAGCCGCAGCACCGCACCGACTGGACGGGGTCGGGGGAGTAGCCGCCGGCCAGGACCCTCCAGGCTCGAGAGCGAGCCCGGAGAGCCTGACCGACGACCGCCGCGGTTCAGTGAACCGCGTGCACCAGCTCTGGGACGAAGAGCGCCGCGTTCACGGTCCCAACCCCACTCGCGAGGTCGTAGCCGTTCACCGCGGCCCATCCATTGACAGTGTGCGTCGCACCACCCTGGGTCACGGTCACCGTGTTGTTCCCGTTGGTCACGTCGACGATTCCGGGAGCACCCGCTGCTTCCATCGAGTACAGGGCGGGGTTGATCAGGCCGAGGCCATGACCAGCCATCTGGTCAGCGATGGCGATGATGCCCGAGAACTCGGGCGACGCCTCGCTGGTCCCGCCGATCAGGTAGAACCCGGCAGTCCCCTGTGCGGCCTGGGCGCTCAGGTAGACGAGCGCCGCGCCGTTGACGGCTGCGCTCATGGAGATATCAGGGAAGCCGCGCGATGCGCCGACGACCGACTTCACGCTGTTCTGATACGAGGGACGTGCGAAGACTGTCGAGGTGCCACCACCGCCTGCGGCCGGCGAGCCGAACAGGGCAGTGTCGTTCCAGACAGCCGGGGGCTGGGTTGCCTTGCCCTTCGCGTTCAGGAACAGCTCCAGGCCGCCGACGCCGGTGACCAGCGGATCATCCGATGGCCACTCTCCAACCCGACGCAGGAAGTACGTGTTTGCGAAGCCCTGGGACGTCAACGTCTTCGGGCCGGATGGACCCTCGTCACCTGCCGCTGCCAGTACGGTGACGCCGTGTGCGGCCGCGTTCTTGTACGCGCTGCGGAGGCCGAGAATTTGCTGGGCATTCGCAAAGGTCGGCTCGGGTGCCGCGAAGCTCTGCGTGATGACCGTTCCAAGATGGTGGTTGATCACGTAGTTCTCGGCTGCGATGATCTGCGGGAAGCCGGTGACACCGAGTGTCTCGGCAACCGGCGTCTCGACCAGCAGGATGTTGGCGTCGGGCGCGATCGCGTGCGAGTACTCGACGTCAAGCGTCGTCTCCTGCGCCCATCCGACCATCATCGGACGCTTGGTCGCGTTGAACGGAGGGATCGGACCCTCTGGCTGCAGGACGATGAAGTGCGGCGGCGCCGGCAGGTTGAACGACTTGTCGAACGTGGCCAGCTCCTGCCCGATGCCCTGGTAACCGTAGGAGTCGACGATGACGATTGTCTCGCCCTTGCCGGTGAATCCCTTCTTGTACAACGGTCCGAGGTTGTAGGCCTTCTGGAACTGGAAGGGCGCGTAGCAGGCGAGGCCGGTCTGCTCGATGCAGTCCGCGGTGGTTGGCGGAGTCAGGAACGCGTGGTTGCTGAGCAGCTGCGCGAGCGGCACCGGTGCCCCCATCGCGGTTGTCGCAACGGCCGCGCCGGATCCGCCGACGGTCAGCAGTGTTGCCGCAAGCAGGCCCGATCCCGAAAGCAAGCCCGTCATGCGCTTTGGCATGGAAATCATCAGTTCGAAGTTCCCCCTAAGTGTTTGCTCGGCGCGGTGCGCCGAGTCCGGTCCTGACGAAAGGCGCGTCCGCTGCGACGCGCTCACGGCCGTCGATCAGACGCCCTGATCCCGACGGCGTCGCAACATGAATCCCAAGGGCTCTCCTCCATGAACATGCCGCCAGTGATTGACGCGCGGAGAGACTCCCGAGCCTGCCCGTCGGCCACCTCCTCTCGGGGACGACTCACCGTATACACGCGGAGGTTACATCGCGACCCAAATGGCCCGCTCGGCGCAATCCTCAGGCGGGGTTTTCGGGCTTCCGAGCCCGGCTCGGCGCCACCCGGGACGGCTCTCCGGGCATCTTCGGGTACTGGGGCGGCCATGGCGCATCGACCTGTCCCGCCGCGGTATCCCGCTCGTGAAGCGCGAGCACGGGTTCGAGGGATTGCGGTGCGGTGGACATCGGCAGCCAGGGGTCACCGTCGCTGGCGACCCGGGGTGGCACCGTCGCGATGGTCAGGACGTCGGGCGTGATCGCCTCCAGCTCGTCCCAGGAGAACGGGGTCGACACCTGCGCCCCCGGACGGGCCCGGACCGACCAGGCGCCGAAGATGGTCTTGTGGGGAGCGTTCTGATTGAAGTCGACAAAGACGCGGCGTCCGCGCTCCTCCTTCCACCAGGCGGCGGTGATCAGATCGGGTCGCCTGCGCTCCAGCTCACGTGCCACGGCGACCGCCGCCGAGCGAACCTCGTAGGAGGTCCACTCGGACAGGAGCCGAACGTAGACGTGGATACCCCGGTTGCCCGTTGTCTTGGGGAGGCAGAGCACGCCAAGCTCATCGAACAGTGCGCGAACTTCACGCGCCGCCTCGCGCACCATCGGGAACACGACGCCGGGGCTGGGGTCGAGGTCGATGCGGAGCTCGTCCGCGTGCTCCGGATCATTGGCCTTGGACGGCCAGACGTGGAAGCCGAGGCACCCGAGATTCACCGCCCAGAGGACATGCGCGAGGTCGGCGGCCACCAGCGCCCGCGCCGTGGTGCCGTTGGGGGTGCTCACGATGGTCGTCTCGAGCCAGTCGGGACGGGCGTCCGGGACGCGCTTCTGGAAGAACGACGGCCCGCTCGCCCCATTGGGGAATCGCTGGAGCAGCACCGGCCGCCCACCCATGGCGCGGAGCAACGGATCCTCGACCGACTGGTAGTAGCGAACCAGGTCGAGCTTGGTATCGCCTCGTTCGTTGAAATAGACCTTGCCCGGGTTGGTGATCGGGACCTCGCGGCCGGCCGCTTCGAACATTACGACGTCATCAGCCATCGCCGGCGAGCATAGACGCGCCGGCGCTTCTGCGCCCACGAGCGCGCTTCGACGACAATCCGGCGGCGATGGAGGAAGACCACGTGCCCCAGGCATCCCGCAAGTCCGAGCAGAAGTCCCATTCCGAGCCCGAGCAAGAGCCCGAGGGAGACTTCGCGGCGCTCATCGACTTCCACCCCTATCGAGACCGGTTCGAGGCGTACCACCGGATCCCCGCCGAGCCACGCTCGCGCGAGAGCATCCTTGCCGAGCTCGGTGCCATGGCGGAGGAGGAGGACCGGATGGGCAATGCTGGTCGCGTCTCCGGCTCCATCTATCACGGCGGGCACGACCATTACCAGTTCCTCACCGAGGCATACGGACTCTTCGCGCACGCCAATGTCCTGCAACGAGACATGTATCCGAGTGCCACCAAGCTCGAGGGCGAGATCGTCGCGATGACGGCGTCGTTGCTGAACGGCGCGGCCGTCGCCGAGCATCATCCCGGGGAGGAGGTGTGCGGGGTGGTGACCTTCGGCGGTACCGAGAGCCTTATCAATCCAATGCTCGTGTACCGCGAGCGGGGGAGGGTGGAGAAGGGCATCGCCGCCCCGGAGGTGATCATCCCGGTCACTGCGCACGTCGCCCTGCAGAAGGCCGCGCACATGCTCGACATCGAGATCATCCAGGCGCCGGTGCGTGACGACTGGCGCGCCGACGTCGACTGGATGCGCGAGCACGTGACGCCGAACACGATCGCGATTGTCGGTTCGGCCGGGAACTACCCGCACGGGCTCATCGATCCGATCGAGGAGATATCGGCGCTCGCGCTCGAGCATGATCTCGGGTTCCACGTGGACGGATGCATGGGAGGCTTCATCCTTCCCTGGGCGGAGCGGCTGGGATATCCGATACCTGTGTTCGACTTCCGGCTCCCCGGAGTCACGTCGATCTCCGCCGACACCCACAAGTTCGGCTACGCGCTCAAGGGCACGTCGGTGCTCCTGTATCGGAACAGCACGCTGCGCCGCTACCAGTACTTCAGCTACCCGGACTGGCCGGGCGGCATCTACATGTCGCCGGGGCTCTCGGGCAGCCGTTCGGGGGGAGTCGTGGCGGCCGCGTGGGCCGCGATGCTCAGCCTGGGCGAGCAGGGATATATGGAGATCGCCGAACGGATCTTCGAGACCGCGGCCACGATCCTCACCGGCATCGCGACCATCCCGGAGCTCGAGGTCTTCGGCGACCCGACATTCATCATCGCCTTCCGCGGGCGCGGCATCGACATCTACCACGTCAACGATTTCCTGATCAGCAAGGGATGGCGCCTCAACGCGCTGCAGCTCCCGCCCGGGCTGCACTTCTGTGTCACGCGACCGAATACCGCCGATGGCGTTGCCGACGCTTTCCTCGCCGACCTGCGCGACGCCGTTGCGTACGCGAAGACCCCAGGGCTCGGTCCGGCGCGGAGCGGCGCGCTCTACGGGCTTGGCGGCTCCCCCGAGGGCAACGAGGCGCTGGACCTGCTGTTCGCCGCCGCTCTGGACGCGATGTACGACGTGGTCCCCTGACCCGGATGGCCGAGCCGTGGATCCTCGCGGTGGATCTTGGAACCGGGGGGCCGAAAACCGGTGCGGTCACGCTGTCGGGCGAGCTGCTGGCGGTCGCGCATCGCAGCGTGGCGACGGCGTTCAGCGATGACGGGGGCGCGGTACAGGACCCACATGCGTGGTGGGACGGCATCCGCGAGGGCGTCGCGGAAGTCCTGAGCCACGGGGTCGATCCGGCCGCCGCGGTGGGGGTGGGGATCACCGGTCAGTGGGGATCGACGGTGGCGGTGGGCAAGGACGGTGACCCGGTTGCTCCGTGCATGCTCTGGTCGGACACGCGTGGACGCGCGCTTGCGGCGCAACGCCTTGGCGGGGCTCTCAAAATCGTCGGCTACTCGCCGGCCAATCTCGTGAGCTGGCTGCGTCTCACCGGTGGCGCTCCATCGCCGGGCGGAGCCGATCCGCTCGGACATCATCTGTATCTCGCCGCTCGCGAGCCCGATGTCTACGCGCGGGTCGAGACGCTCCTCGAGCCGCTGGATTACCTCGGCATGCGATTCACCGGCAGGCGGGCTGCGACTCAGGCTTCGATGATCCTGTCGTGGCTCACCGACAATCGTCCGCGCGGCAAGGGCGACTATCAGCCGGGGCTGGTGCGCCGGTCGGGTCGCGAGCCCGCAAAGCTCCCGGAGATGGTGCCCACCGGCAGCGTCCTCGGAGGTCTGCAGACCGCGGTCGCCGCGGAGCTCGGGGTTCCGGAGGGAATCCCAGTCGTCGCGGGGATCCCGGACCTGCACACCGCGTATATCGGCTCTGGAGCGGTGGCGCCCTACGCCGGGCACGTGACCATCAGCACGAGCGCATGGATCGGGTGCGAGGTGCCGTTCAAGCGCACCGACGTGTTGCACCAGGTCGCGTCGGTTCCCGCGCTCCGCAAGGGCTCGTATCTCGTGGCCAACAACCACGAGACCGCGGGGTTGTGCTTGCAGTGGCTGCGGGACTCGGCCGGCGTGTGCGGTGGCACCGCTGCGTCCGGGAATGACGGATATGAGCAGCTGACCGCGCTGGCGTCGACGGTACCGCCCGGTGCCGGCGGGGTGCTGTTCACGCCATGGCTCAACGGCGAGCGGAGCCCTGTGGACGATCGAACACTGCGCGCCGCGTTTCTCAACATCTCGATGACCACTGAGCGCGCTCACCTGGTGCGCGCCGTGCTCGAGGGGGTGGCGTTCAACGCTCGCTGGCTGCTCGACTCCGTGGAGCGGTTCATCAAACGGCCCATGACCACGCTTCGCATCCTCGGTGGCGGAGCGGTCTCGGATCTCTGGTGTCAGATCCATGCCGACATCCTCGAGCGGCGCATCGAACGCGTGGCCGCGCCGATGTACGCAAACCTCCGCGGCGCGGCACTCTTCGCGTCGATGTCGCTGGGAAACATCGACCTGGCGGGCGCAGCAGCGCGGGTTCTGCTCGACGCCACCTTCGATCCCGACCCGCAAGCGCGCAACGTCTACGCGCCCATGTACGCGGAATATCGCCGCCTGTACCATCGCCTCCACGGCGTGTACGAGAGGTTGAACGCTTGAGCACCGACACCACCCGTGCTCGCGGGATCCGTTGGGCGATCCTCCTTGTCTACGCATTGCTGGCGGCCTGCACGCAGTTGCTCTGGCTCAGCTTTGCGGCGATCGACACCGACTCGGCGCGTGTCCTGCACACCGATGTCGGCACCGTCGGCGACCTCGCGGCCATCTTTCCCTTCGTCTACGTGGTACTCGCCCTCCCCGTGGGCAGGTGGCTCGACACAAGGTTCACCCACGCCCTGGCGATCGGCGCGGTGCTCACCGGCGCGGGCGCCCTGCTGCGCATCGCCGCACCCACGTCGTTTGGCGTCCAGCTCGCCGGACAGTTCGTGATCGCTGCCGGCCAGCCATTCGTGCTCAACAGCATCACCAAGGTCGCCGCCCGCTACTTCCCGCAGCCGGAGCGCGCGACCGCCATCTCGATCGGAAGCGTTGCGCTGTTCCTCGGCATCCTCGCCTCGGTGCTCATCGCCGGTCCACTGTTCTCCGCGGGCGGCCTCGGGCTGGTGCTCACCGTCGAGGCGATCCCTTCAGTGGTTGCCGCGGTGCTCATGCTCGTTCTGCTCCGCGTGCCCGCCCTGTATCAGGATGACGCGTCCACTGCCGTGAGCCTTCGCTGGCTGCTCCGGGATCGATTCATGTGGCTGCTCGCCGGGCTCATCTTCATCGGCATGGGGGTGTACAACGCCGTGGCGACCTGGCTGCAGCCGGTGCTCGCGAACTTCGGCCAGGGCGGTGCGGCGGGCAATCTCATCGCCGTGCTCACCGCCGGAGGAATCGTCGGGGCGGCAATCCTGCCACCGGTAGTCGCGGCGCGCGATTGGCGCCGCCCGATGCTCATCATCGCGCTCGCGGTCTCCGCGATCGCGTTTGCGGCGACGGATCTTCGCCATGAGATCGCGTGGCTCGTGGTGTGGCTGTTCGCGGCCGGGTTCGTGCTCATGGCCTGCCTTCCGGTCGTGCTCGACTGGTCGGCGGTGCACGCGGGACGCGCGCGAGAGGGCGCGGCCGCCGGATTCCTGTTGATGGCGGGGAACCTCGGTGGCGTCGTCCTGGTGCTCGTGATTCAGGCGGTGATGGGCAACGCGTACCTCCCGCTTGCGGCACTTGCGGTCATCGGGATCCTCGGGCTGCCGCTTGCGCTCGGTCTGCCTGCCCGCGGCGCGGTGCGCGCAGTCGCTCAACCCGTGCGGGACTGACTCAGGCGGCCCCTGCCGCGCCGTCGCGACGTTTCACGGCGAGTGCCGAGATCGCCTCGAGCAGGCAGCGATGCGCGTTCTGCGCGGTGATCTCGGCCCAGTCGTAGGGCGGTGACACCTCAACGACGTCCATGGCGACGATGTCGGTGCGGAGCACGATCTGCCGAATCGCGTGGAGCAGATCGACCGGTTGCATACCACCTGGCTCGGGCGTCCCAGTGCCTGGCGCGAACCCGGGGTCGAGCACGTCGATGTCGACCGAGAGATAGATGTACTGCGGTCCGTCGAGCGCTTGGGCGATCGCGTCCTCGATGACGGCCGCGACGCCCCGATCACGGAGTTCGCCCATCAGGTGCCAGCGCATCCCCTGGTCGCGCATCCACTCGAACACGTCCTTGGGCGGCCAGTACCCGCGCAACCCGACCTGCACGAAGTTGCGGCCCGAAACCGCGCCTGATTCGATGAGGCGGCGCATCGGTGATCCGTGGGAGTACAGATTTCCCCAACTGCTGTTGCCGGTGTCCGCATGGGCATCGAAGTGCACGATCCCGACGCTCCCAGGCGAATACGCTGCGGCAACCGCGGTGGCCGACGGCCAGGTGATGGAGTGGTCGCCGCCGATGACCATCGGGATGATCCTTCGCTGCGCGACGTCGCCGACCCGCTCGCGGATCGCCGCATGGGAAGCCTCCGCCAAGCCGGGCAGGCAGAGGGCATCGCCGTAGTCCACGACGCGCAACACCTCGAGCGGCGCAACCTCGAGCTCGAGGTGCCACTCGGCGGCCTGGTACGACGCGGTGCGCACACTCCGCGGTGCGAAACGGGCGCCGGGGCGGTAGGTGACGCCCTCGTCCCAGGGTGCCCCGACGATTGCGACATCGGGCTTGACATCGTCGAGCTGAGCGGCGCTCGTCAGGAGCGGCACCTTGCAGAACGTGGTCGGGCCGAGGTATGCAGGCCCGTCGGCAGCGTTGTCCACCGCGCGAAGACTACCAATCAGCGCCAGAGTGGCGAGAATGAGCTGCCAGATGCAGCTGACTGATTTCGACGCGGTGAGCTTCGACTGTTACGGGACCTTGATCGACTGGGAGGCCGGCATCGGTGCGGTCCTCGGCCCATGGGCGAGCGCGCACGGCGTGACCGCAACCAGCGAGGAGCTGCTCGAGCGGTATGCGCAGATCGAGGCTCGATGGGAGGCGGAGCAACCTGCGGCGTTGTACCCAGACATCCTCGATGCCGCGATGCGCAGCCTCGGCGCGAGCTTGGGCGTCGACGTCAGCGCAGCCGAGTCCGAGCGGCTCGCAACCTCGGTGGGAGACTGGCCGGCGTTCCCAGATTCGCCGGCTGCGCTGCGTGCGCTCTCGCAACAGTACAAGCTCGTCATCCTCTCCAATGTCGACCGCGCGTCGTTCGCGATGAGCAATGCGAGGCTGGGCGTCCACTTCGACGCGATCATCACCGCGCAGGACGTCGGCTCGTACAAACCAACGCTCAAGAACTTCGAGGTACTGGTGGAGGCCGTTCGCGCAATGGGCGTCGAAGACGGCCGTCTGCTGCACGTTGCCCAGAGCCTTTTCCACGACCATGTTCCGGCCCGGAGCCTAGGGCTTCCGACGGTGTGGATCGACCGTCGAAGAGCCCGTCACGGCTGGGGTGCGACGCCACCGCCGCCCGAGACGCCGACGCCTGACTGGACGTTCCCCTCGATGGCCGGATTCGCTGCTGCATGCCATTCGGAACAAAACGAGTAAGGGATGCCGGCCTGAAGCCGGCATCCCCTGTCGATGTCGCCGTGTTGCTGGAGTTGTCGCAGTATCGAGGTCAGGACCAGCGCCAGTTCTCCGGGTAGATCTGGAGGAGCGGATCCTGCGGGCCGGTGCCCTTCAGGTCCTTGTTGATCTCCGAGAGCTGCGCATCCGCAACCGGCAGCCAGATCACTGGGAGCTGTGCGGCCAGGTAGTTCTCGTAGGTATAGAGCGTCGAGACGCTGTTGCTGTCCTCAGTCGCAACGATGTCCTGCTCCGCCTGCGCGTCGCAGTAACCGCCGGAGTCCGAGCCCGCGTACTGGACGCTGGCGCCGGAACCGGTGCACGACCACAGCTCGTCGCCGGTCGGGTAGTAGTCAGGGGCGTAGATCCAACCACCACCCCAGAACTCCATGTCCCACGTGCAGGCCTGCCCGGTCTTGCACGGGATCGCGTTCCCGATCACCGTGTCGAAGGGCGCGGACGTCAGATCGATGGCGATGCCGGCCTGCGCGAAATCGGTCTTCAGCTGTGCCATCTCCTGGTCGAGCGAAGGCTGACCGCTCTCGTACTGGAGGCTGAAGGAGGCCTTGGCGCCCTGAGGAATTCCCGCGCCGCACTGGCCGGTGCCGGTGCCCGGGCTGGTGCACGTGCTCACACCGCCTGAATTGACTGTCCACCCGTTGGCCTGCAGCAGCGACCTTGCCTTGCTCGGGCTGTAGGGGTAGGGATTGCTCCTCTCGAACGAGTCGACGAACGTCGAGGACGGCTTGGTGGGCACCGGGCCGTATGTCGGGTAGGCGTACCCGAAGAACGCCTTGCTGATGAAGGTGTTCTGGTCGATCAGGTCCTGCATCGCCTGTCGGAAGTAGAGCTGCTTGAAGATCGGGCCGCTGGTCGGGTTGGTGAAGTTCTCCGGGAAGAACAGGACCTGCCATCCGATCCAGGGCTCGAAGTTGTAGGCGCTGTTCAGCGAGCTTTTCTGCAGTGCGTCGTTGGCGGGGAGATAGCCGTAGTCGACGGTGGTGTTGGTGACCGAGGTCGCCGCCTTGAGCTGGTTGAACTCGGCTCCCGCCTGCGTGAAGGGAACCTCGTTGAACTGGGTCAGAGTCGGCTTGATCGGTCCGCCGTAGCCGGGATTCGGGACCATCGAGACGTCGCCCGCGGTGTCCATCGACTTCAGCTTCCACGGTCCGTCGACGACCTGCCAGAGCGGGTTGGTGTCGTAGGTCGAGATCGACTTCGACTGCGCATCGAGGAACTTGAACACTGCCTGCGCGCCGGCCGGGGTCTCGTCGTAGTTACCGACTGGACCGGTGGCCGACTCCTTGTCCCAGACCTGCTGGGGCAGTGGGGTGATCTGGCTCAGCTCGTTGTAGGTGAAGAAGTACGAGCCGTACGCCTGGCTGAGGTTGAAGGTGATCTGCAGCGGGTTGCTCGGGTTGATGGTCGTGCTCAGGACGTTGTCCGGGTACTCGCCAGGCGAGTAGCCGGCCCAGTTCTCCTTGTTGGCGGTGACCAGGTTCTGCCAGAACTGGATGTCACGGGCGGTGATCTGGGTTCCGTCCGACCACTTCCATCCCTTGAGGGTGATGGTCACCGACTTGCCGTCCGCGGAGTAGACAGGGGCGTCGGCGAGGCTGAGGCTCGGGTTGAGCTGCACCTGACCGTTGTCGCCGAACCAGTAGAGCGGCCGGTACATCAGGTACTGGAACTGGCTGAGGTTCGCGACACTGAAATAGGCGAGTGACGCGAGCGGGAAGATGTAGTTCGGCTGCGACCCCGGACCCTCGGCGAACGTCGCCGTGGTCTTGGTGACTGCCGGACCCGTGCTGGAGGGGCTGTTGCTCCCACAGGCGGCGAGTACCAGTACTCCGAGTCCCGCTGCGGCGACGACGCTCCTCCGTCCCAACATGCGTTTCGACGCCATGTGTATCTCCTCAGAACAACCTCCACGAATCCTGACGCGCACGATACGTAACGGCTACGCGCGATCAAAGAGTTCTGGACGAAATTCACTCCAACGGGTGATGAAGTAGTTCGGCGCAACCTGCAGAATGGCTCGGCGGCTTTCAGCGAAAGTGGTACGGGGAAAGGGATTTCGTATTCGCGTCGTGGGTGCGTTCGCGCCCACCACGGAGCTCAGGCAATCGCTCCAATGTGGTGCACGCGCGAAAAATCATTCTGATGGGTGATGAGTAGTGGCCTGCAAACGCACAAAATGGCACGATGCGATTCGCGCAAAGTGGCTTGGTGGAATGGCCGTTCTCGAATGCGCGGAAGTGGTACTCGCGTTTTGCGCGCCGCAACGTCAGGCTGATGGTGCCTGGCCGTCGGAGTGACGTGAGTCTCTGCCCCACGACGCCTCTGGCGTCGCCTCGTTGTTCACCGGCGGCCAGGCACTTCCGACGCTCGTTTCCATGAAGACCGCGCCGAGCGCCGGACTCACTCCATACATCCCATTCGATCGTGCGTCGGGCGTGCCGTTCTACACGCAGATCTACGACGGCTATCGCATGGCAATTCTGAGCGGACGGCTTGGGCCCGGTCAGCGGCTTCCATCCACCCGCACACTTGCCGCCGAGCTGCAGATCTCGCGCCTTCCAGTGCTCAACGCGTTCGAGCAGTTGCTCCACGAGGGATATCTCGAGGGCAAGGTCGGTTCTGGGACGTATGTCCGCGACTGTATCCCCGATGAGGTCGCGAGGCCGATGCGACTCCGCCGTGCAATGCCGCCCACCCCCAAGCGGCCCTTCGTGGTCACGCCGAGCCCGCGTCGCAGCCGGCGCGACGATGGCTCGGGAGTCTTCAAGAGCCTCCCAGCCCTTGATCGCTTCCCCAATGAGACTTTCGCGCGGCTCACCCGGCGGCACGCGGGCCGGCTCAGCGAGGACCTGCTTGCCTACGCCGACCCGGGAGGGTACGCGCCGCTCCGCGACGCGATCGCGGCGTATCTGCGCACAGCTCGTGCAGTTGACTGCGACCCCGACCAGGTGATCGTCGTGTCGGGATCACAGATGGGCCTCCGGCTCGCCGCGATGACCCTGGCCACGCCGGAGTCGATCGCCTGCATGGAGGATCCCGGCTACCGCGGAGCGCGATCGGCGCTCGCGGGTTCAGCGGCGAGCATCGCTCCGATCGCCGTCGACAGCGACGGAATCGACGTCGCCGCGATCGCCCAGCTCGGGGAGCGCGCGCGGCTCGTCTACGTGACTCCCTCGCATCAATACCCGCTCGGCGTCTCGCTCGGGGTCTCGCGCCGTCTCGAGCTGCTCGGCTGGGCCGAACGCAACGAGTCATGGATCCTCGAGGACGACTACGACAGCGAGTTCCGCTATTCGAGCCGGACTCTCGGTGCCCTGCAGGGAATGGATACGGGTGACCGTGTCATCTATCTCGGCACCTTCAGCAAGGTGCTTTTCCCGGCGCTGCGCCTCGGATATCTGGTGGTCCCGCACGAGTTGATCCCGAGGTTCATCCGAATGCGCGAGGCGCTCGATCTCTTCTCGCCGCTGCTCTATCAACTCGTGCTCACCGACTTCCTCAGGGAAGGGCATTTCGCACGGCACCTGCGCCGCATGCGTGCGATCTACCTGGCCCGCCGCAACGCTCTGATCGCCGCCATCCGTGAACATGCCGGCGATGTGCTGACCATCGAGAACACCGACGCCGGACTGCACCTGGTGACTTTCATTCCCGAGCACGTCGATGACCTGGAGGTGGCGAGGCGCGCGGCGGATCACGGCCTGTTCCCGGCGCCGCTCTCCGCCTGCTATGCGACGGCCCCGCGACGGGCCGGGCTCATCCTGGGATTCGGCGGCGCCAACGAGCAAGTCCTCACCGAAGGAGTGCGAACGCTGGCCGGGCTCGTCAGGGACTGCCGCCAGCCCTAGTCGCGAAAGTGGCGCTGAACCTGGGTCGGACGCGGTCGCCGCCGCTCGTCTACGGCCGTCACGCCGGGTATGGTTGCGAGGTGCGGCCTCGCACATCGTGTCCATCGCCTGACGAGGAGGTCGACGCAGCATGCTGTCGTACGCATCCGGGCCCAGCACCTTGCCGCTGCTGGGCGAGACCATCGGCGAGAACCTCAGGCGGACCGTCGAGCGGCACGGTGAGTCGGAGGCGCTCGTCGTCCCGCATCAGGGATATCGGGCAACGTACCGGCAACTCTGGAAGCAGACCTCGCTCGTGGCTCGGGGGCTGATCGCGCGCGGAGTCCGGCGCGGTGACCGGGTTGGCATCTGGGCGCCGAATCGCTTCGAGTGGGTGGTCGTCCAGTATGCGACCGCCCGGATCGGCGCGATTCTCGTCAACATCAACCCGGCATACCGAACGTCGGAGCTCGAATACGCGCTTGGTCAGTCGGGAGTCTCGTTTCTGATTCTTGCGCGCAGCTTCCGCCAGGCCGATTACGTGCGCATGCTCCGCGAGGTGAAGGGCGCCTGCCCCGAGCTTCGCGAGGCGCTTGTGCTGGAGGACGGTTGGGGCTCGCTGCTGCGTGATGGCAACGGCGTTTCTGACGAAGCCCTCGCGGCGATCGAGTCGGTCCTTCAGTTCGACGACCCGATCAACATTCAGTACACATCGGGAACCACCGGCTTTCCGAAAGGCGCGACGCTGTCCCACCACAACATCCTCAACAACGGGTTCTTCATCGGCGAGGCCGTCAAATACACTCCCGAGGATCGGGTCTGCATCCCGGTGCCGTTCTATCACTGCTTCGGCATGGTGCTTGGCAATCTCGCCTGTACGTCGCACGGCGCGTGCATCGTTGTGCCCGGCGAGGCATTCGACGCGGACACGGTGCTCCGCATCACCGAGCAGGAGCGCTGCACGTCGCTCTACGGCGTGCCGACCATGTTCATCGCCGAGCTCGAGCACGCCGGATTCGACAAGCACGACCTGAATCTTCTGCGCACCGGGATCATGGCGGGTTCACCGTGCCCCGTCGAGGTGATGAAGAAGGTGCAGTCGCTTATGCACATGCGTGAGGTGACCATCTGCTACGGCATGACCGAGACTTCGCCGGTCTCCACGCAGAGTGCACTCGACGACCCGCTGGAAAAGCGCGTCGGAACCGTGGGCAGGGTGCATCCGCATGTCGAGGTGAAGGTCGTGGATCCGGAAACCGGCGCGATCGTGGGTCGTCGGGAATCCGGGGAGCTGTGCACGCGCGGATACGGCGTGATGCTCGGGTACTGGAACAATGAAGCCGCGACTGCCGACGCGATCGACAGTGCGCGCTGGATGCACACCGGCGATCTCGCCACGATGGATGACCTAGGCTATGTGAACATCGTTGGCCGTATCAAGGACATGATCATCCGTGGTGGCGAGAACATCTATCCACGCGAGATCGAGGAGTTCCTGTATGGGCATCCGGACGTCAGCGATGTGCAGGTCATCGGTGTCCCGTCCGAGCGCTATGGCGAAGAGGTGATGGCATGGGTCAAGCCGAGGGAAGGGAGCGCGCCCACCCCTGAATTGCTCGAGACCTTCTGCCGCGGACGCATCGCGACCAACAAGATTCCGCGCTACTGGAAGCTCGTCGACTCGTTCCCCATGACCGTGACCGGCAAGGTGCAGAAATATCTGATGCGCCAGGCATCGGTCGAGGAGCTGGGACTGCAGGCCGCGGCGTCGGTGACCACCGCCTGAGCATCGGACTGGCGCTGGCCGCCGCTGCACTCTGGGGAAGTGGCGACTTCCTTGGCGGATTCGCCAATCGGGCGACGTCCCTGCTCTCGGTGCTCGTCATCTCCCAGGGCGTCGGTCTTGTCGGGATGCTCGTGGTCGCCACGATCATCGGTGGAACAGCCAGTGGCGCGGACCTTGGCTACGGCGCCCTTGCCGGGCTCGCCGGCGCTGCCGGAGTCGCGATGCTCTACCGCGGTCTCGCCTCGGGAGCGATGTCGCTGGTCGCGCCCATCACCGGTGTCGTGGCCGTGGTGGTGCCGATCGTTGTGGGCGTCGGCGGTGGCGAGCGCCCCGCGACGCTGCAGTACGCGGGCATCGCCGCGGCGGTTATCGCGGTCGCGCTGCTCAGCGGCGGCGGACATCGCACAGCGCGCCTCCAGCGCGGGACTCTGCTGCTCGCGCTCGGCGCGGGGCTCGGGTTCGGCCTCTTCTACGTAGCCATCGCGAAGACGTCGCCGGACGCAAATCTCTGGCCACTGGTGACTGCGCGCGGCGCGTCGGTGGCAGTCCTCCTCTTGGTCTCCGCCGCGGCGCGCCGGGTCCCATCCTTCGGCGCCGCCAACCCGGTCGTCATCGTCGCCGCGGGAGTGTTCGATGTGAGCGCCAACGCGCTGTACCTGCTGGCCGTCCACGGCGGCCTGCTCAGCATCATCGCGGTGCTGGTCTCGCTGTACCCGGTCTCGACCGTCCTCTGTTCGATGGTCGTGCTCGGTGAACGCCTTCGTGCGGCTCAGGTCGCCGGAGTCGTCGCCGCTCTGGTCGCGGTCGTCCTCATCACCGCCGGGTGAGAGGCGATCAGTCGAGCGCCTGCGAGAAGTCCGACTCGAGCTGCATGCGGCGGACGACGTGTGCCTGCATCGTGGAGCTGAAGAGCTTGTACGTGCCCTTGCCGGCGGCTTTGGCCGCGTACATCGCGACGTCGGCGTCGCGGAGGAGACTGTCCGCGTTGCTCAACGCGTCTCCGCTGAGGGCCACGCCGATGCTGGCTCCAGGATCGATCATCGTGCCCTGGATTGCGACCGGTGCGACCAGTGACACCAGGATTCGCTCGCATGTGTTGACAACCCGCACCTCGCTCCCGATGTCCTCGAGCAGAATCGCGAACTCGTCGCCGCCGAACCGTGCGGCACTATCCGATGGGCGAAGTGATTCACGAAGCCGGCGTGCGATGACCACCAGAAGCTCATCGCCGGCGGCATGGCCGAGGCTGTCGTTGATGGCCTTGAAATTGTCGAGATCGGCAAACAGCACCGCGGTGATCCGCGTCGTGCGGCTGCTGCGCGCCAGGGCCTGCGTCACCCGGTCGATGAACAGTGCGCGGTTGGGGAGTCCGGTCAGCGCATCGTGAAACGCGAGGTGCGCCATCGAGTCCGCGATTCGAGCGTTGGTGAGTGCGACGCTCGCGTGGACCGCGAAGGTGACCAGCATCTGCTGCTCGGTCAGGCTGTAGGTACGGCCGCGGCGGTGCGTCGCGACGGTGAGAGCACCGATCACGTGGCCGTTCTCCTCGACCGGCGCCGACATGGCAGCCTCGAGACCCTCGCCACCGAGCACCTGGAGCCTGTCGGGACTCGTCTGATAGTTCTCGACGACGATCAGCCTGCCTTCGGTGAACGCGCGACCGACAGCCCCTTCGTCGGTGCGGATCCGCGCCATGAATGGCTCGACCTCCGCGGAGTACCCGCGACCGGCGACGCGAATGAGATGCGTCGGATCGACGGGATCCCGGAGGCGGAGATTCACCGTCTCATCGCCGATGAGCTCGGACGCGGCATCGACGATGGTGTCGAGGATATCCCGAAGCGGTGCCCGCTGCGACAGCGCGCGCTGGATCCCGGAGAGCTGGTCGAGCAGGGCGTCGCGGTCGCGCAGCAGCTTTCGCAGCCGGCCGGTTTCCATACCGTCGGTCTCGGCGCTCGCCCATCCGCCCTCGCGGGTCAATAACTCCAGCCCGGCCTCGGTGTACACGACTGCGGCCGCGATCACGGCAGCGATCGCCTGGTCCTGCTCGGTAAAGGGGGAGCCCGGAGCTCGCTGGAGACGCAACGCGCACTCGCGTCGCGAGCGCATGCCGCCCGCAGGGATCACGATGCAGGGGCCGAGCAATGGCGTCGAGGCGGCATCGGTTGTCTGTGGGCGACGCTCCGAGCCGGCCTCCGCACAGGCACGCTGACGCACATGCACCGACATCACCGTCTCGCCGTGGCGAAGCAAGGTCGCGACCTCGAGGTCGAGAGCGTCGATAGCGAGCTGGAGGACGCCGGTGATCGCCGAAGCGTTCTGATACGTTCCGAGCAAGTGACGCAGGTCACGAAGGCTACCCGGGGCCATCGTTCACGGAGAGAAGAACGCTGACCATCCGCCCGAGCGTAGCCCCACCCGCAGCGGTAGGACACCGCGTCACCGGGCTGCGACCCACAGTCATCGGTGTCGATGCCACAGGATCTCAGCCGAACTGAACCCACGTTCCCGAGCTCAAAGTCATGTGCGCGCTCCGAACATGACGGTTGTCACAGTCGCGAACAATGCCCACGTATGTGCGCTGTCGAACAGATCTCCTCCGCTGCGGCAGCGCAGCCTTGGCGGCGGAAGTGGAATGAAGACTCGTGGCAGTGGTCGCGGTGAGGGCGAGCGTGTTGTATGCCCCCATCGCGTCACTGTCCCCTGGGCGCACGCAGGAAGCCTGCCGCCGCTGAAGAGCGCCTGGCTAGCTGACGGACGGCACGCCAGGACGGGGCCGCAGCTGGCTCAGTGCCGCACGCTCGGCGAGCGCCGCGGCGACATCTTCGAGATCAGTGGCTATGGTTGGCTTGCCCAGTCCGAAGCCCTGACCGAGCCTGATGCCACCCGCCTTCATGAGGTCGGCGACGAACTCGTTCTCGACACCCTCGGCGATAACCGCGGCACCGCTGACCCGCGCAAATGCGAGGGTCGCATCCATGGCGGCGTGTGACCCGACTTTAGTGGAGGTCATCGTCAGGCTCCGTCCCAGCTTGAGAAATTCGCTCCCCGAGGCGGCAAGGAGCTCGATGGTGGCGTGTCCCTCACCGACGTCATCGAGAGCAAAGCGAATCCCTTCAGCACGATATGCGTCGAGGACCTGGGCGAGTATGTCGTAGTCACGGATCCGTTCGTGTTCGGTGATCTCGAGCACGACACTCGACGGCGACCGTCCCGTACTCCTCAGGAGGAGCAGCAGCTGGTCGACACCGTGCACCGGATCGAGGAGTGCGGCCGCACTGATGTTCAGGAAGATGGTGGTGCCGTTCGGCAGCAGCCGGGCATCCTCCACCGCTCTGCGCCGGCACACCCAGTCGAGGTCGCGAATCTGGCCCCCAATCCGCGCGGCCTCGAAAACCGCCTCGACGGAGTCCATCGCCGCGAAACCCTCGGGACGCGCGAGTGCTTCGTAGCCGATCACGGCGCCGTTGTCGAGGCTCACGATCGGCTGAAACATCGTGGTGAGTGACCCGCCGTCGAGGAGGCGTGTGACCACGTCGGAATACGACCGCTCGGCGATGTCGGCCATCTCGCCGCCCTCGTAGGATGACCCGGTAACCCGGTCGCCACCCGCGCGCTTGGCCTGATACAGCGACTCGTCGGCGCGCTGCCACACGGACAGAGGATCCGCGCCCGCAGGGGCGGCGCTCCACCCGACGGTGATGCGGACGGGCCCGGTCGCGAGCACGAGAGAGTGCATGGCAACGCGCATGCGCTCCGCGACCAATTGGGCACCGAAGACACCGACCTCAGGCAGCAGGGCCGCGAACTCGTCGCCGCCCACACGTGCCATCACGTCCCAGCCGCGGACCAGCAGTCCGAGTGTGTGACCGACGACTCGCAGGAGAGCGTCTCCCCCGGTATGGCCCTCGGTGTCATTGATGTACTTGAGGCCGTCGACGTCCAGCGACAGCACTGCAAAGGGCAGGCGCGGAATGGTGCGCAATGCTCGGTCGAACTCGCGGCGATTCTTGAGACCGGTCAGTGTATCCGTTGATGCAAGTGCCGCAAGTTCCATGGCGGACTCGTGAACCGCCGTCTCGGCGCGAGTGCGCTCGATGAAGCGGCCGAGATGCCGGCCGATGACCGGCATCGATGCCAGTGCAGCGCGTGACGGCCGCAGCGGAGATTCCCGGAAGATGACCAGCACGCCGACGAGCGAGTCCTTGCCACGGATCGGAAAGGTCAGCGCGCTGTGGATGTCTGCCGATGCCGCGATTGCGGCACGGCTGCCCCTGCCTGCCGCAGCCACCGAGGATACTGCCGAAGCGCGACCGGTCCTCACCACACGGCTGACCAGTGCCGGCCCGGCACCGAGACCGAGTGCCACTCCTTCCGCCTCGAACTCCACGAGGTCAGGAGTGCCGTCTGACGACGAGTAGCGCAGTTCGACGTCACGCGCTTCGCCTCGGCGCAACCAGATCTCGCCGACACGCCCCTCGAGCGCCATGGTGAGAATCGTGAGCGTCTTGCGCAGCGTCACGTCGAGGTCGTCGGACTCGTTGAAGAGCGCCAGCAAGGCGATCAAGAGCCCCTCTGGGCCGCTCGAGCTTTCGTGGATGGCGCGCCGCTCAGCGCGACCGATGACCTCGTGCTCGTGGCTTCGCGCGACTCGAATTGCGGTTGGACGGGGCGGACGCGTGTCCCGGGCGAGGGGAAGCGATACCGACACTTGGAGTCACCTTGAGACGGATGGGGGAAGCCGCACGATCACGTTGCTGGAGGCTCAGAGAGCGGTCGGTACGCGAGCGCACTTACCGGTCAGACCGCGACACTGTCGCGTTGTTCGGTTGCACAGCGGTCATCCCGCGCGCAAATGAGGTGACGGCGCCGTGATATTCGCGACGCGCCGGCGTGAGCCAGGTCTCATCGCTCGGCCTTCTGGCCAGCAGCGCTCGCGGAGCTAGCGCAGCCCAAGTTCCTATCGCCCGCCCGGTACCATGGGGTGCGAGATGGATCAGGAGTGTCGGGCGGGGGCGATTCACTGCGATGACGCGCTGACCTCGGTGTTCGCTGTGCTTGGCAAGCGCTGGACGGGGGTCGTGATCGGCGTGCTCCTCGAGCGCCCCGCTCGGTTCGCGGAGATCGCGCGCGCGATTCCGGGGATCACGGAGAGCATGCTCTCGGCCCGCCTCACCGAACTCCGGGATGCCGGCCTGCTGACGCGCGAGGTGATCGACGGTCCGCCGATTGCGTCGCTCTACCGGCTGACACCGGGCGGCGAGGCGCTGCGACCTGCGCTGCTCGCACTCGGCGAGTGGGCACACACCCACATGGGCGCGCCGGCCTGAGCGATCCTGACCATTCGCCGCCGCTCAGCGGAGCGGCCGGTCAGCCCCCGGAGACGACGCCAGGAGCACTCGGACGCGGTGGGCGCCGCCGGGGAAGCGCAATGATCTTGCCCACCCCGGCCGCCGCGGTCGCGCGCACCGAGCGGTCCCGCCCCTCGTGCTTCGCCGAGTACATCGCGCGATCCGCCGAACCCAGCAGGAGGTCCAGCGTGGCGCCGTGCTCCGGATACGTGGCGATGCCGATCGACGCGGTGAGGCTCTCCAGGCTGCATCCCTCTGGCACGACCACATCGCGCACGGCTCCGCGGGCCGTCTCGGCGGCGATCGTGGCGCCCTCCGCGGAGCACTCGTGGAGCAGCACGACGAATTCCTCGCCACCGAGTCGAACCACCGCGTCGGATCCGCGCACGGCGGTGCGCAACTGCGCCGCCACCCGCTGGAGCACGACGTCTCCGATGGCGTGCCCGGCGCTGTCGTTGACTGCCTTGAAATGGTCGAGGTCGACGAGGAGCAGCGACAGCGGCTTGCTGTCGCGCGCTGCACGGGCGATGTCGCGCTCGCCGGCGTCGCGCAGCCAGCGGCTGTTGTAGAGGCCGGTTAGCGGGTCGGTCATCGCTGCGTTGACCAATTCACCGTAGAGCTGCGCGTTGCGCCATGCGGACGCGGCGACGTGCGCGAACAGCGACGCAGCCTCGAGCTCGCTTGCGCTGAACTGGTCGACGCCGAGGCGCCAGCAGTTGATGATGCCGAGCTTGTGCTCGGTCGCGACCAGTGGCACGAGGAGCAGTGACTCCTGCACGTAGGAGGTCCCCGGAATTTGCCGCGCAAGGGGGTGCCTCGACGTGTCGGGAATGTTCTGTGGCGTGCCCTTCGCGAAGGCCCAGCCGGTGATGCCGGCGTCGAGCGCCATGCTGTCAGCCATGATCTCGTCGCGGTCGGGCCCGGTGGCAAGCACCGGAACCAGGCGGAAGGTTTCGTAGTCGGCGACGAAGATCGCCATCTCGCTGACCGGAACGACACGGCTCATCTGCTCGGCCATGACGCCGAGGATCCGCATCGGGTCGTGCTCGCTCTGCAGTGCCAGCGCGGCGTCGCTCAGCGCGCGGGCGAGTCCGCGTCTCGGCCGGGCCTTCGAGACCAGGCCTTCCGAAGCGATCTCTCCGGCAGCCGTGGGTTCCGACACCGCGGACGCAACTCGCGTGGGGGAGACCACTCGCTGCGCGAACCAGGTCGCGTCGACCACCTCCATCGAGGTGTCGCCCTTGAGCGGATGAGGAAGCACGGGCCGGCCGAGCAGCCAGCCCTGTCCGAACTGAACGCCGAGCGACTGCAGCGTCTCCTGCTCGCGCTGCGTCTCGATTCCCTCTGCGATGACGCGCGCGCCAATGTGCCCGCTGAATGATAGGAGCGCCACCACTAGGGCCCGCCGGGCGCGGTCGGCGTCGATCGCGGTGATCAAAGAGCGGTCGACCTTGATGAACTCCGGGCGCAACTCGGCAATCACTCGCATGCTCGCGTGGCCGGCCCCCGCGTCGTCGACGGCAATCCGGAAGCCGCGCGCGCGCAACTCCGCCGCAATGCGTTGCAGCAACGCGAGGTCGGGCACCGGTTCGCGTTCGCTGAATTCAAGAACCACGGCTGCCGGGTCGACCCGGGCGTCATGGACGGCTTTGTCGAGTGCGGCAACACCGCTCTGGTCGACGAGCGTGCCGATCAGGACATTGACGAAGAGATCGGCTTCTCCGATGTTGGACGCCGCCTGCAGTGCCGCCCGTACGCACGCCCGGTCGACCGACGACTGCATGTTCAGCGCGGCGGCCGCGCCGAACAGCTGGTCAGGCGTATGGATTCGCGCCCGCGGTGGGAACCGGGCGAGCGCCTCATAGCCGATGACGGTGTCATTCACGAGGCGGACGATCGGTTGCAGCGCGGCGACGATCCCGCCGCTGGTGAGCAGGGATGCAATCGTGCCTCGCATCCGGCGGTCAGGTGCGGGCGATGCCGCTGCATCGAAATGCTGGACGGCCGGCTGGGCCTCCGCCGACCAGGCACCCCCGAGCATCGCGCCCACCACCTCGAGGACTGGGCCGAGCTCCGGACTGGCCCCTGGTCCCCATACCGAGAGCACGGCGACGACGCGATCCCGGCAGGTCACCGGCACCGCCAGGACGTCGCGCTCGTCGGCCGCGTTCGGCAGCGCCTTGGCGAGCGCGGAGTCGGTGGTCAGCCGGCGGAGGGTCTCGGAGGCGTCGGCGGCGCCGTAGTACGGGCGCCGGAGGCGGACGGGTTTGCGCAGGGATTCGACGCCGTCGAGGGGGATGCGCATTCCCACCATGGTCCCGGCCAGTCGTGTGGAGAGCCTGGCCGTCAGCGCCGGCGGGACGTTCACGGCGAGCACCACCGCCATGTCCGATTCGACGGCGCTCACAATGCCGGCGACGTCGAGGGCAGCGAGGGCGTCGACAACCTCGGCGGACGCCTCTGCCGGGCTCCGTGCTCCCGGAAGTGAGTGTCCGAGCCGGGTCAGGACCTCGAGGCGCACATCAGAAGATCGTGTAGCCACGGAGAGAGTTTGCTGTCTCGCAGCGCGCCCGCTGACAACGGAATGGTCGCTTTCCATCGGCAAATCGCCACATTTCGACCGCCGGCGCGGTCCCTCTGAACTCGATCCGCCGGCCGGGACCCGGTCACGAACCCGCCCTCGACCCGCCCGGAGCGCGGCGTACGCTTGCGGCTTCGATGGATCAGGCAGACACACAGGCACAGACGCGCGATCTGCTGATGCAGAAGCGCTCAGAGATCCTCACCAAGGTCGATCAGCTGGGTGCGCACGATCCCGCCGAGGTCGCCAACCTCGGCTTTGGCAAGCGAATCGGCGATGCCACCGCCTACGCCGTGGAGCGGATGACCGACGCATACCAGGCACGCACCATCTACTCGACGGTCGCGGAGATCGACCAGGCGCTGGAGCGACTCGAGGCCGGCACGTATGGGCGATGCGTGAGCTGTGGCCGGCCGATTCCGGAGGAGCGCCTGGCGGCGGTGCCCTGGGCAGCGTTGTGCGTTCCCTGCAGCGCCAGGCCGGGAAAGTCGAAGCTCGTCCGATGATCTGACAATCCCGGCCGCGATGGGTGATGATCGACAGCCGTGCGGATCGGGTCCGCCGCCCATACCTGGCTGTGTCGCCATCTGGAGGGACGTGACGTGGATGTGATGAGCGTGCAGGACGCTGCGTTCCTCCACGTTGAGAACGGCAACAATCCGATGCACATCGGGTCGGTGGCGGTGCTCGAAGGGCCTGCCCCCGCGTATGGCGACCTGGTCCGGCTCATCGCCGGCAAGCTGCCGTTGGTGCCGCGATACCGCCAGAAGGTGCGCTTCGCCCCGGGCGGCATCGGGCGGCCGGTGTGGGTGGACGACCCCCACTTCCAGATCCTCTATCACATCCGCCACACCGCCCTTCCACCGCCCGGCGGCAGGGATGAGCTGCGCAACCTGGCCGGTCGCGTCTTTGCCCAGATGCTGGACCGGAGCAAGCCGCTCTGGGAACTGTGGATGGTCGAGGGCTTGAAGAATGGGCGGTGGGCGGTGATCTCCAAAGTGCATCACTGCATGGTCGACGGCGTCTCCGCGACCGATCTGCTGACCGTGATGTTCGACTCCACCGATGCGACGGCGGCGCAAACCCTGGCGGCCGAATGGTCACCGCAAGCGGAGCCCGGCACGTTCACCGTCGCCGCCCACACGGTGATCCGCTCCGTCGCCGATCCGCTCGGTCGCCTTCGTGATCTTTCGGGCGGGCTTCGTATCACCGCCGGTCCTCGAACGCGGCTCGCGGAGGGTGCCGCGCTGCTGCGCTCGTTGGCAGAGTGGAGCAGGCGTTCAGCGACGTCGCTGAACGGACCGATCGGGCCGCATCGTCGCTGGAGTTGGGCGGAAGCCAGCCTCGATGACGTGAAGGTCGTCCGCGAGGGTCTGGGCGGCACGGTCAACGACGTCGTGCTCGCGGCGATTACCGGGGGATTCCGGGCGCTGCTCCTGCACCGGGGCGAGGACGTGTCCAATCGTGTGGTTCGCACCCTGGTACCGGTGTCCGTGCGCGCGGACTCGGAACGCGGCGTCTACAACAACCGGGTTTCCGGGATCTTTCCCGGGCTGCCGGTATCGATTGCGGACCCGAGGGAGCGTCTCGCGGCCATCGCCGGCCAGCTGTCCATGCTCAAGGCGTCGAAGCAAGCGGTCGCGGGTGACGCGCTCGTGAAGATGGCCGGTTTCGCACCACCGATGCTGCTCTCGCTCGGTGCGCGGCTCGCAGCCCGGACCCCGCAGCGCGCACTCCAGACCGTGACGACCAATGTTCCCGGTCCCCAGTACCCGCTCTACGTGGTCGGCCGCCGGATGGTCTACTCATACCCCTACGTGCCGATCATGGGAAGCGTCCGCATCAGCATCGCGATCTTCTCGTACTGCGGGCGGCTCTTCTTCGGGATCACCGGTGATTACGACACGGTGACCGACATCGACGTGCTTCGCGACGGCATCGAGCAAGGCATGCGCGAACTGGTCGCTGCTGCCGGTGGATCGGTGGCCGACGCGCCGCGCGCCCGCAAGAAGCGGGCGCCACGACCTACCCGCCCGCACTCGGCGTCGCCGGACGGTCAGGCGGCGGTGCGCTCCGGAAAGAGATGACGGGCGAGCGACGGCGCTCGGAACGGCCGCCACGATCCCTCGGGCTGGGCGAGACGGTCGGCGATCACCCAGAGCACCGCCGCGTTGTTTCCCATGCCCATGTGACTGCTGTACACCGCGACGTTTTCGCGGTTCGGCCCAGCTGTGTTGATGCACGCCTGCCACGGCACCACGCCGTCGAGCCGCGAGTAGATGGCGGTGGTCGGCACCGGTATCGGGCGTGACAGGCGTTCGCGCGGAGGCAACGAACCGGGGCTGACGTGGAGCACGCCGAGGCGTCGGTATGCCGCACTGGCGCGACTGTCTGCAGGGTCGCCGAGCCGGAACGGGCTGCCGAGCGTGATCACCTGGCGAGTCAGCGCGGGGCGGGCGCGGGCAAGTTCGCGCGCGAAGATCCCTCCAAGGCTCCAGCCCACCAGGCTCACCGAGCGCACGGACGAGCGCTGTATCGCCTCGAGCCGGGCGGTCATGCCGTTGAGGATCGCGGCTGTCGGGCCAAGGTTGCGGCCGAGCCGCCAACCGTGCACCTCGTAGCCGAGTGAGCGGAGATACAGCCGCATGGTCGCGGTGGAGGCATCCTCGGCCAGCAGGCCCGGGAGTACGAGGACCGGGTGGCCGTCGCCTCGCGGCGCTCTGAGCAGGACCGGCGAAGTGGCGAGCGTCGCGCCAAAGTCGGCGATCGCGCGCCCGGGCTCGCTGATGAACAGGGCGAGTGATGGACGCATGGCCGCAGTCACGAGGGCTTCATACCATCTGGGGCACGTGCGTGGACGGAGCTCAGCTCACCGGCAGTGGATGCGCCTCGAAGAACTGCCATATGGTGCTGTCGGCGTCGATCGCGTTGGATTGCGCGCCGAGCACGCTGGTGTCTGCCGTCGGAAGTGTCGGACCACCAGGCCATTCGTGGCCCTCGCCGGTGATCGTGTACAGCTCAACCGCCGCAGCATCCTGGCAGCCGGCGTACTTGGTCAACGTCACTTTCGGTGCGGGAGTGGTCTGGTCCGGCATGGCGGCGCACCCGTCGTGCGCTGCCCAGCGCTGCGCTGCAACAGGCACGCTGTACGTCCAGTAGGCCTGCCCGTTGCCGCTGTATGGGTCGATCGGGTCGGCCGTTCCGTGAAACGAGATGACCGGGACGCTACGCGTGCCGGCGCACGGCGCGGGGAGGCGCAGCCCACTCACGGGGGCAATTGCTGCAATGGTGCCGGGCAGATCGCAACCGAGCTGGCTCGTCATCCGCGCGCCACCAGAGAAGCCGGTGGAGAAGACCCTGTTCGGATCGATGCACATGCCCGCCTCGAGCCGCTGGATGACATCGGCAAGAAAGGCGACATCGTTTGGGGCGTTCGCCGGCGCCGCAGCGCCACCGAGCAGGGGCTCACCGGGAACGTTCCAGTCGTATCCCGATCCCGACGTGATCCCGCCCTGCGGGTAGGCGACGATGAAGCCATCACTGTCGGACGCGGAATCCATGCCGCTGAACGCTTCCTGGGCGGCTGCCGTCGATCCCGAGCCGTGCAGGTTGAGAACCAGGGGCTCCGGCGTGCGGTCGGTATAGCCATTCGGGACGTGTACGACAACCGGCCGGCTCACGCCGTCGAACACGATCGAGACCGCGAGGTCGCCTGTGGAGACACCGCCGGAACAGGCGCGTGCGGGCAGGTTGGTGGCCTGCGCAGCCGCTCCGGCGGACGATCCACTGCACCCGCTGAGCAGCGACCCGGTGACAAGCGCGAGAGCGCAGACCGCACCCGTTCGTGGCCCCAGGCGTCCACCGCGCATGTCAGCGCCATTGTCCGCGATGGCCGGCTAGAGCGGCGCGATCCCCCACGTGCTGGTGTGCGCGTCTCCGGGCTCGAGGACCACGAGGCCCGCGCCAGAGTTGAACGCATCGGGCGCGCATGTCATCGGCTCGATGGCGAGGCCGCGACGGCGGCGCGTGACGTCTCCGAGCGTGTCGCCGCTGTAGATCATCGCGTAGCGGTGGGACCCGTCCATCCACACCTCAGCGCCGTGCCCTCCATCGGCCGCCATCAGCGCGATTCTGATGACGCCGTCGACGTCCGCGGCAAGCTGCGTGAATGCCGTGTCCAGGATCTGTGGGCCAATGGCCCGCGGTTGCCGGAAATCGAAATCGGTGCCGTCGACAGGAAGCTCCAACCCGGTGGGGATGCCACGAGCGTCGGCCTGCAGCATCGCGCCCGCGGGAAGGCGGAGCACCGCCCCGTCGATGGGATCGCCATCAGCGAGGCGAACGTAGGGATGGGCGCCGGCACCGTACGGGCACGACCGTTCACCGGTGTTCACCGCGGTGACGCTGGCCGTCAACCCGCTGTCGCTCACGGTGTACGTCGCCGTCAGGCCGAGCCGAAAGCGATACCCGTCCTGTGGCGCGAGGTCCAGCGCCAGTGTCACTGCCGCGGATGATGAGTCGACCAGCCCCCACGGCTTGTCGCGGACAAGCCCGTGAATGGCGCTTCCGGTCCTGGGCTCGCTGACGGGCAGCCGAAACTTCTCGCCGGCAAAGCGATATGTGGCGCCGGCAATGCGATTCGGCCAGGGGAGGAGTAGTTGACCCCGGCCGCCGTCGGGTAGCTGCTCGACCCTGTACCCGTCGGCGATGGGGACGGAATTGCTGCCGTACTCGCGAAGTCCGGCACCCAGCTCGACGATGACAGCCCGCTGGGTCCCATGCACAAGCTCGTACTGCCGCCCTGTCGGCGCGGCGGTCACAGGCGCTCTGGAGCCACCTCTGGGGGCCGCCGCTGCGGCGACGCGTCGACGACGCGCTCCAGTTCCGTCCTGATCACCGAGTAGCACTCACAGGAGACCGCCTCGAGCCCGGAGCGGTCGACGATGGTGACGTGGCCGCGGACGTAGCGGATCAGCCCGGCTCGCTGGAGGATGCCGGCGGACACCGAGACTGTCGAGCGCCGGGCTCCGAGCATCTGTCCGAGGAACTCCTGGGTGATCATGAATTGGTCCGTGCCGACGCGATCGTGGCTCATCAGCAGCCAGCGGCTGAGGCGCTCCTCACTGGAATGGAGACGGTTGCACGCCGCGGCCTGGGAGATCTGACCGAAGAGCGCCTGCGTGTATTTGTCGACCAGGGCTTGAAATGCCGTGCTGCGCTCGGAGACTGCAACAAACGCGGCCGCGTCGATACGCAGGCTGTGGCCGGCGACCTGGGATATGGCGCGGACCGCGAGACCGCTGAGCGGCACCAGCGGAACGCCGACGATCCCCTCGTTGCCGATGGTGGCCACCTCGACGATCGCGCCGTCGTGGAGCGGCGTGACCAGCGAGATGACGCCATCGGTGGGGAAATACAGAGCTTCGATGGGCGCTCCGGGTTCAAACAGCACCGTTTTCACGGGCAGGGTGACCTTTCTCACAAGACCGAACAGCTCGTCACGGTCAGCCGAAGGAAGGGCGGTGAGAATCCTGTTCTCACCCGCAGCGGCGATGTGTTGTGACGCGTCCTGGCTCATGCCCGGTCTTGAGGTGACATTACCTATGTGCGCTGTGGGACAGACGTGTTGGAGAGAGTGTCCCAGATTATGCCTCACCAGAAGGGACGACAACGGGCGTGCAGGTTCGCTGCGTTAAAGGAGAGGCTGGCGCGTGACTGCAGAACGCAGTGTTCCGGAACCGGGTGGGTTGGACCCGGGCGATCGTTTCTGGCTCGAGGCCATGGCGGACGCCGTCCTCATCCTTTCCCCCGTGTACGGACGCCAGCAGAATGTCACCGACTTCCGCGTGGACTACGCAAACGCCGCAGCGGCAGAGCTCTCCGCTGACCTGGGTGCCGATCCGCTCCGGCCGGGTTCGCTCGTGAAGACAAGCTTTGGCGATCTCGAGCGCGAAGTGGCGAGCGCACTCGTCACCGCGTTCCGCGACGTGCTGGCAACTGACATTCCCTCCGCAATCGATGGGCTGAGATTTCGGATCCTGCGCGCCGATACGGTCACCGATCAGGTGCGCGATGTGCGAGTCAGCAGACACGGAGAACGCCTCCTCGTCACGCTTCGCGACGTCACGGCTCGAGAGGCATCGGAGCAGGGCATCCGGCGGAGCGAAAAGAGCCTGCGCGCGCTCGTCGATGGCGTTTTCGATGAAGCGCTCATGACGGTCGATCCAGCCGGCACAGTGCTCAGCTGGAACACCGGCGCCAAGCGGATCTTCGGCTATACGGCCGGCCAGATGATCGGGCGGCATTACTCCGTGCTGTACCCACGAGGCTGGCCCGTCAGGATCGCCGGCGGCGACATCGACACGATTGCCGGAGAGACGGTGCACGAGACGTGGCAGATGCGCAAGGACGGCAGCCGCTTCTGGGCAAGCTTGTCCATTACTGCCACGTATGGCGATAACGATGAGCTGCGCGGCTTCTTCTCGGTGACCCGCGACCTCACCGAGCAGTCTGAGCAGCGGCGCCGCGACCTGCAGTTCTCACTCTTCCGCGCGCTCACCGAGTGCACCGACGTGGACGCTGCAGCCGAGCTCATCCTCGAGCTGACCACGCACCGGCTTGGCGCGACATTCAGCGAGATGTTCGTTGCGCGGCAGGAGCAGGGACGCGGCGATGCCACGTCGCGACATGCCTTTCCACACGCGACGCGAGATGCGCTCGACATCGCCGCCGATGGCGCACCGGGCCCACTCGAAGCCCTGGTCGCGCGCGTGCGTACCACCGAGAATCTGGTGGTCGTCTCGGACCTCAACGAGCTGGGAACGTCGGCGCAGGTTGCCACCGCGGTCTCTCTGGGCGTGCGCTCGGCGATCGCCTGCCCGATCACGACGGCGACCGGCATTGTTGGTGTGCTCGCGTATTTCTTCGACACCCTGCCGAGCGCCGAGACGCTCTCGGCAGAGGCGATCACCGAGATCGGCGCTGAGGCGGCACGCGTGGTGACGCGGATTCGCGTGCAGGGCGCCCTGCGCGAGGAGGCGCTCCGGATGGCTGAGCTGGCCAGCACGGATCGCCTCACCGGTTTGAAGAACCGCCGCGAGTTCGACCGCATCCTGGGAACCATTCCGAGGCAACCGTTCGCGATTCTGGCCATCGATGTCGACCATCTGAAGCGTGTCAACGACGAGTTCGGCCATGAAGCGGGCGACACGGTGCTTCGCACGGTGGCCACGACGCTTGCGCTGATGCTGCGCGGCTGGGACGTCATCGCACGCGTTGGTGGCGACGAGTTTGCGGCAATCCTCCTCGACGTCGATCCCGCCGAGGCTGCTTCCGCGGCCCAACGTCTGCGCGCCGCTATGCATCTTGTGCCCACCCCCGGCGGACGATCGAACATCAGCCTCGGCTGGGCGTCGGCGCCGTCGGGAACCGATCCGATGTCGGCGTGGCGTCGTGCCGATGAGTGCCTCTACGAGGCAAAGCGAAGTGGGCGCGACCGCGTTGTCGGGCGCCACGTTGACGGAGCCGAGCAGGTCACACCCTCCGGGTCGTCGGTCACCGAGCTGATCGGAGAGATCGTTGCCGGACGGCCAATCCACTCCGTATACCAGCCGATCATCGACCTCAACGACGGCCACGTCGCCGGCTATGAGGCGCTGGCCCGCCCCGAGGGATTCGGCGCGTCGGACAGCGTTGAGACGCTGTTCGAGGTGGCCCATCGATCCGGGCATATCCGTGACCTGGACTGGCTGTGCCGGCGCTCCGCACTGAGCCAGGCGGCCCCGCTTCCCGCGAGCATCCTGCTCTTCATGAATGTGAGCGTCGCTGCCCTACTCGATCCGCTCCATGACGTCGACCAACTCCTCCTGCTGCTCGAATGGACCGGACGGTCGCCGAACCGGCTGGTCCTCGAGATCGGCGAGCACGAGAGTGTCCGCGACTTCGATCGGCTGCGCCTCGTGCTTGCCTCCTACCGCCAGGCGGGGATTCGTTTTGCCATTGACGACCTCGGCGAAGGGTTCGCCACCATGGATCTGCTCGAAACGGCGGAACCGGAATTCGTCAAGCTGGCGCGCAGCCTGACCATGAATGCGTCGCGACGCAGTGCGCAGGCCGCTATCAAGACCGCGCTGAAGTTCGCGCGCACGCACCACTCGATCGTTATTGCCGAAGGTGTCGAGAACGAGCTGGTGAGCGACCGGATCCGCTCGCTGGACATCCCGCTCGGACAGGGTTTCGGGCTGGGGCGGCCCACGGTCGCCGCAGATCTCCTCGACTCGGCAGCTGCATGGAGGACGCGCGACACGCTGCGTCCCCTCCGCCCACGCCATGCGCCCTCGCGCGTCCGGGCGGCTCCGGCGGCCCAGGAGCGAGAGGATGCCAACGGTGTCGAGCGTCTTCAACTGCCAGGGAAGGCTCGCCGCGCGGATGACGCCAAGGAGCGCCTCCATGTCCAGCGCTCGGACAACGCCACGTCAGGGAGGGCCTCGTAGATGAGCGCACGTCTGTCGAAGCCGCGCCAGGAGCCGGTCGATCCTGATGAGATGTTCAGCGCACTCGTGACCCGCCTGATCATCACCAACCGGGCGGAGCGCGCCACCCGGCAGAGGATCAGCCCGCGCCTGTCAGCGCGACACGGTGTGCCGGGCGATGGCTCCGGCAAGCCGGAGGGCCGCGCTGTCGCCGAGGGTTAGGAACAGCGACGGTTCCGCGAGCTCAAGCTCGAGAAGCATCGGGCCCTCGTCACCACCCCGCACCACGTCGACGCGGGCGTAGAGCAGTTCTTCTCGAGCCCATCGCAGTGCATCGAGCGTAGCCTCGGCAATCGCTCGTTCGTCATCGTCCGGCGTTCGAAGGCTGATGTCCTCGACTGCCCAGAGTTGATCGGTGCTGCTACCCGGCACTCGGAGCAGCGGTCCCTTGCGGATCGCGTGGGAGAAAACCCCGTCGATGTAGATGAGCCCGGTCTCACCGTCGGCGTCCACGGAGCTGACATACGGTTGCACCATCACCTCGCGTCCGTCGGTCAGCAAACGCTCGACGTGGGCTCGCGCAGCATCGTGGTCCGATGGTCCATATCGCGCAGTGTTTTGTGCACCCGAGGAGACCGTCGGTTTCACCACCAGCTGACCCTCGGGGAGCTGGAATCGTCCACCGTGCGAGTCACTCCCGACCCAGACGGTCGGAACTATCGGGATCCCCGCCGCCTCGAGGTCGCGCAGGTACGTCTTGTCGGTGTTCCACGCGAGCACCGGCACCGAGTTGAGCACTCGAGGCACGGCGGCGCTCCACTCGAGGAAGGCGTCGCGCTGGCGGCTGTAGTCCCACGTCGAGCGGACGACCACCAGCCGGACGTCGTCCCAGCGAACCGCCGGGTCATCCCACACGCGAGGTTCGGCAACCAGGCCCAGAGCCTCGAGCGCGGGGATCAGCGAGCGCTCGTCCGCGTCGAGCGCCGGGACCACAGAGCAGGTTGCGAGGGCGACGTCAGCCAGGGTCGAGAGGTCCTCCATGACGGGCGATGGACGGGACCGGCGGCGAGCTTGGTCCGCGCCTGAATCATGACTGGGACCCTTACCCACGAGCCCTCTGTACGCCAGCGGACCGCCGCGAGTGCCCATCCTGTGGCTTTAATGACGCCATTGATGCAAGACGACCGGTGTTGATTCGCACCTGGCCGCCGGGGTCTCGTCGAAACGCAACAGTGATCCTCTCGTGATGGAGGAGCGGTTCGCGACCGTCCGGGGTCAGCCCCTTCGCTACCTCGTGTGCGGCAGCGGCAAACCGCTGGTCCTCTGTCACGGTTTCCTCAGCTCGGCCGAAGAGTTCGGCGGCCGGTTCAGTGAGCTCGGCGCCTATCGAACCCTGATCATTCCCGACCTGCCCGGCAACGGTGCCTCACCGCCCCTCCCCGGGAAGCATTCGTCGGGGGCCATGGCCGACGTGGTGTTCGACCTGCTCGGCGAGCTGGAGATCGACCGATTCGACGTCGGCGGTCTGTGTCTTGGGGCAACCGTCGCCTGTGCCCTCGCCAAGCGGGCGGGGACCCGGGCAGAGCGGTTGGTGCTGCACACGCCGCTGCTGTCCTCCGATCTCATGCGACGGCGATACCGGGACCAGGTGCGTCTGCTCAGCCGCCGTCCCATGTGGGACGGGGTGGTGTGGTTGAGCCGCCAGCGCTGGGTGAGCGATCTCTACAAGCGCTTCGTCATCGTCGAGGGTGACGTCGACGACAGGACCGCGGACATCAACTACGAGAATCAGCGCCGGGCCGATCCGCGAGCCGCCCGTGAGTGGCTGAATGACTGCCTGCGCCGCAATGACGTCGATGTGGTCGCAGCTCGGGCAGAGAGGACGCTGATCATCGTTGCGCGGCACGATCGGCTGGTGGACGTGGGAAAGCTCAAGGGACTGATCGCGACACTCCCGGGCCTCAACGTCTTCACCGACAGCGACCAGGGTCACGGCTGGAATGAGGCCGCGGTCCATCGCCAGCTCGAGGTGCTCAAGGCGTTCTTCGGCAACTGCCACGGGAACGGCCACGCCGCTTCCAACGGCGGTCAGATGGCCATGTCAGCATCGCTCGGAAACGGAAACGGGAACGGGAACGGCAACGGCAACGGCGCATACGGACGACCCGCGCTGCGCGACACGGTCACGATCCCGCTCTCGCACGCCTGACCGGGCGGCGATCCGGGTCCGCGCCCTCGAGCTCGAGCAGGCTGCGCTTGCGCTCCAGCCCTCCGCCGTAGCCGGTCAGATCCCCGCCGGCGCCGATGAGGCGATGGCATGGGACGACGATCGAGATCGGATTCTGCCCATTCGCCGCTCCGACGGCGCGAGCCGCGCGTGGCCGGCCGATCCGCGCGGCGAGCGAGGCATATGTCGACGTCTGCCCATACGGGATCTCCAGCAGCGCCGACCACACGGCAACCTGAAAAGGCGTCCCGTCAAATCTGACCGGGAGCTCGAATCGGGTGCGAGCTCGCTGGAAGTACTCGGCGAGCTGTGTGGCCACGGCCGTCAGCACTGAGCTGAAGGCAGACGGTTGGTCGGTGATCCGTGGCGTGCGGGCGTGGCCATCGAAATGGAGACCGGTGAGCTCGTCACCCCTGGTGATCACCAGGACCCGCCCGAGCGGGGTCGGCGCGTAGCCAAATAAAGGGGGAGGAGCCGCCTGAGGCATCTGCGAAGCTTGCGCCTTGGGCACATCACGAACTGGCCGGATTCGGACAGATCGTTCGCATGTCCGGATATGGCCGGTGGCGCCCGGCCCATCGCGATACAAGTAGACGCATGAGCGGTTTCTCGGCGGTGGTCACGACCGGCATCTACTGCCGGCCTGGATGTTCGGCGCGTCCAAACGCGGCCAACGTCCGCCACTTCGACCTGGCCGCCGCCGCGGAGGCCGCCGGTTTCCGGGCGTGCCTGCGCTGCCGTCCGTACCGCGCTGACGCGCCGATCGGGACCGCCGGGTCGGAGGTCGTGTGCCGCGCCATCAGGCTCGTGATCGACGGCGGCATTCGCAGCGACAGCGAGGCGGCAGTCGCCGCCCACCTCGGCCTGTCGGCACGCCACCTGCGCCGGCTCTTCCAGGAACAGGTCGGGGTCACGCCGCTGCAGCTCGCGCGCTCGAGCCGGGCTCATTTCGCGAGGCGCCTGCTCGACGACACCGACCTGTCCATCACGGAGATCGCCTTTGCTTCCGGCTTCGGGAGCCTGCGCCAGTTCAACCGGACGCTGAGCGAGATCTTCAGGGCGACCCCGCGAGAGCTTCGCGGCCGGCGTCGCATGGCCGACCGTCTGGTCGCCGACGGCGGGCTGCCGCTGCGCCTGAGCTTCGCGGGCCCGCTCGAGTGGGAGCCGATGCTCGGATACCTCGCGGCTCGCGCGATCACGGGGGTCGAGCGCGTCGCCGGAGGCGTGTATCGAAGAACTATCACGGTCGAGGGCGACCCCGGGGCGATCGAGGTCGGGCCGGGTGGCCCGGACCACCTCGTGCTCACCGCCCATCTGCCGCGCTGGGGCGGTCTGATCCACGTCGTCCACCAGGTTCGCCGCATCTTCAACCTGGACTTCGAGATCGATCGCGCCAACGATGTCCTGGGACGAGATCCGCTGCTCGGCGCCCGGGTGGCGTCGCTGCCCGGGTTGCGAGTGCCCGGGGCATGGGATCCCTTCGAGGTGGGCGTCCGGGCGATCATCGGTCAGCAGGTCACCGTCGCCGGAGCCGGCACGATCATCGCGCGGGTTGTCGCGCGCCATGGGATACAGGTGCCTGGACTGGGAGCGTTCGGGCTCACCCACACCTTCCCAACGGCCGAGGTGCTGGCCGATGCGGACCTCGACGGCAGCGGACTCACCGGTGCTCGGATCGCGGCGATCCACAACTTCTCCCGGGCGGTGGCGGAAGGAGATCTGCGGCTCGACCGGAGTCGGCCGCTCGACGAGCAGGTGGCGGCGCTGGTGGCGGTGCCCGGGCTTGGTCCGTGGATTGCCAACTACGTCGCCCTGCGCATGGGCGAGGCCGATGCGTTTCCGTCCACCGACCTCGGCCTGCGTCGCGGGCTGGAAGCGCTCGGCGGCCCTACCACGGCGGCCGGTGAGGTTGAGAAGATCGCCGAGCGATGGCGCCCGTGGCGGGCTCACGCCGCCATCCACCTCTGGTCGACCCCACGACGACAGCCCGGCGCGGCGGTCGCCTGAGTTCAGGCTTCCCTCCGCGAGGAGGGGATTCGACTGCAATGCGTTCGCAATCGGGGCGATTGCCCGATCATGTGGCCGTGGTTGCAAATCGTGATCTCGCGCATGCGCCGGAGCATCTCCGCCACGGGAGCGCTGAGGAAGTGCTCGCCTGGACGTACATGCGCTTCCGGCGTGTGGCTCTGGTGGTCAGCTTCCAGGCCGAATCCATGGTGCTCATCGACATGGCCTGCGGGATCGTGCCCGAACCGGAGGTCCTGACCCTCGACACCGGCCGTCTGCACGAGGAGACGCACGATTTCATCGAGCAGGTGAGGGGGCGCTACCCGATCCGGCTTCGCATCCTGGCTCCGGACGCGGGAGAGCTCGACGCGATGACCGGGGACCACGGGACCATGCAGTTCCGCCGCTCGGTGGCGCTCCGCAACGAGTGCTGCGCCGTGCGCAAGGTCAACCCGCTCGCGAGGGCGCTCCGGGGCTACGACGCCTGGATCACCGGCCTGCGCCGCGAACAGACCCCGACGCGGGCCGAGACGCCGGCGGTCGCCGCCGATCACGGCCACGGAGACATCACCAAGGTGGTGCCGCTGGCTGCCTGGTCACGCGCGCAGGTGTGGGACTACCTCGCCGCTCGAGGCATCGACCATCACCCCCTGTACGACCGTGGCTACACGTCGATCGGGTGTGCGCCCTGCACTCGATCCACGCAGATCGGCGAGAACGAACGCGCGGGTCGCTGGTGGTGGGAAGGCGACTCCGACAAGGAGTGCCTGCTCCATCCGCCGCTCGAGACTGCCGGGCAGGCGAACCTGCGCGGCCGGCCGGTCAGTGTCCGGCTGGGAGCAGCGCGCTCAACTTCGCGGCCATGAGCACCGAGATCGCATCCTGGGCATCGTTGACCAGACGCGTCTCCTGAGCCTGGGTGATCACACCCTTGGTGACCCCGAGGGTCAGCCCGGCCCGTACCTCGGCGAGCGCGTCGGCCTCCACCTTGGCGGTGTGGGTCCCCGCGATCTGACCGAGGGTCTCGCCACGAAGCAGATCGGCCCCAATCTGCTGCCAGGTCAGCTTGGTATCGGTGGTGAAGAAGTCGAAGACCTGCGACGCCCCGTTCTTGAACTGTCCGGTCGCTGCGAAGGCGCCGGAGGAAAACAGGGAGGAAGCGGTCGTCGATGCCGCGGAGAGCGAAGCGGTCTGCGCCTTCGGCGCCGGAGTCGCGGTGTGGTCGACGGCCACCACGGTGCCGAGGCCGACCACGGCGGCGCCGAGGACGGCGATGACGACGTTCGTTGGGCGGAGCAGCGGGTGCATGGTCGGGTCCCCCGGGGTGTACGGTTGCTTGCTCACAGCGTAGTCCGATTGGCTCCACGGCGAGTTGGCGAGCAGGTGACAATCCGCCGCAGGTGGTCGGGCGCCGGCGACGTCGGCGGGGCTCCTGATCTGTGGTAAAGTTCATCTTGACCTAGCGCCGCTAGGTCTCTTTTGTGTTTGAGGCTATTGACACGTGGCCACGGCGAAAGGCGGTTCCGCGATCATCACGTTGCAATGCAACGAGTGCAAGGAACGCAATTACACGACAGTCAAGAACAAGCGCAACGACCCGGATCGCCTGGAGTTGCGGAAGTTCTGCAGGCGTTGCCGCGTGCACAGGCAGCATCGCGAGACCAAGTGACCGAAGGGGCGTAGCTCAGCTGGTAGAGCATCGGTCTCCAAAACCGAGGGTCGCGCGTTCGAGTCGTGCCGCCCCTGCCATCGCCCGCCCAGCCCCGCTCGCCCCGGCGTCACCATCAGGAGAGAACACCGTCAATGGCCAAGGCTCGAAGCGCTACGGGCGGCCCCCGGACGCCGCGTCCGGTCCTTCCCACACCGGCTTCAGGCCGGAGCGGCCCGCTCGGCTATTTGCGGGGCGTCTGGGAGGAGCTGAAAAAGGTCGTCTGGCCCGCTCGGGACGAGCTGGCGCGGATGACCGGCATCGTCATTGCCACCGTGATCATCTTTGCCGCCCTGGTGGGGAGCGCGGACTACCTGCTCAGCCTGGGTGTCAAGCAGGCGATCACCACCCAGGCGGCCTCGGCCACTCCGACCGCAGTGCCGTCCACCACCGTACCGACCGCCGTACCAACTGTCGCACCCACCGTCGCACCGACGGTATCGCCGTAGCCGTCGTGGGAGAATGAACATCGCTGTGAGCAACGCCGCCGTTTCCGCCAAGGACGCCCGCTGGTACGTGGTGCACGCGTATTCCGGCCATGAGGAAAAAGTTCGCGCGAACCTTCTGAAGCGCGTCGAATCGATGGACATGCACGATCAGATCTTCGACGTCCTGGTCCCGACCGAGGAGGTCATGGAGATCAAGGATGGTCAGCGCCGTAAGGTGAGCAAGCGGATCTTCCCCGGCTACATCCTCGTCAACATGGTGATGTCGGATGAGTCGTGGTACGTCGTTCGCAACACACCGGGCGTGACGTCCTTCGTCGGCTCGGGCAACAAGCCCGTTCCGTTGCAGGAGCACGAGATTCGCGGCATCCAGAAGCAGGTGAAGGCCGAGGCGCCCACCAAGGTCAACGTCGAATACGAGGTTGGCGAGAACGTTCGCGTCATCGATGGGCCGTTCACCGACTTCCACGGCAAGGTGACCGAGATCAACGTCGAGAAAGGCAAGCTCAAGGTGCTCGTCAACATGTTTGGACGCGAGACACCTGTCGAGCTCGACCTGCTCCAGGTCGAGCGGCTCCGCTAGGCAGCATCACAAGGAAACGCAAGGAAACCAATGAGCAAGAAGAAGGTCAAGACGGTCATCAAGCTGCAGCTCCAGGCAGGCAAGGCCACCCCGGCCCCGCCGGTCGGGACCGCGCTGGGGCCGCACGGGCTGAACATCATGGAGTTCTGCAAGGCGTACAACGAGCGCACGGCGAATCTGTCCGGGGTCATTCCTGCGCAGATCACCGTATACGAGGACAGAACGTTCAGCTTCATCACCAAGACACCCCCGGCGTCGGAGCTCTTGAAGAAGGCCGCCGGTGTCGAGAAGGGATCGGGAACCCCGAACCGCGACAAGGTTGGAGCGCTGTCCAAGCAGCAGGTGCGCGAGATCGCCGAAGTCAAGCAGGCCGACCTCAACGCCCACGACCTGGAGCACGCCACAAGGATCATCGAGGGCACGGCGCGATCAATGGGTCTGAACGTCAACTAAACCACTGAGTGGGAGGACGCCTGATGCGTCCGCCAACACCACGGAGCAAGTGAAGATGCCCAAACAGCACGGCAAGAAGTACCGCGAAGCCGCGAGCGCGATCGAAGCGGGGAAGTTCTATCCACCGTCCGAGGCGGTGAGCCTGGTCCGCCAGACTGCGGTCACCGCGTTCGATTCGTCGATCGAGGCTCACGTCCGCCTCGGTATCGATCCACGCCACGCAGATCAGGTGGTGCGCAGCACCGTGACGCTTCCCCACGGCACCGGGAAGACCCGGCGGATCGCGGTGTTCGCGACCGGCGAGAAGCTCCGCGAGGCCATCGAGGCCGGGGCGGAGGTCGTCGGCGGCGAGGACCTGGTCAAGAAGGTGCAGGACGGACAGATCGACTTCGACGTCGCGCTGGCCACTCCCGAGGTCATGGGCATGGTTGGCCGCCTCGGCAAGATCCTCGGCCCTCGCGGTCTGATGCCCAACCCCAAGGCGGGGACGGTGACCTTCGATATCGCCAAGGCGATCCAGGATGTTCAGGGCGGCAGGGTCGAGTTCCGCAATGACAGGACTGGCATCATTCACACCGCAATTGGTAAAGCTTCGTTCGACGACGACAAATTGCGCGACAATTTCGCCGCTTTGATGGATGCAATTGTTCGGGCCAAGCCCTCCGGCGCGAAGGGCACCTACGTAAAGACGGTCACGATCGCCGCGACCATGGGACCAGGGATACCGGTCGACCCGGTACAGGCAGCACGCTTGACGGTGGGCTGAGGTCCCGATCGATTTGATCAGGCTCCTTATCGTCGACGACATCGCGAGCACGCGGGATAACCTGCGCAAACTCCTCGGGTTCGAAGAGGACATCGAGGTCATCGGCACCGCGGGCGACGGCAAGCAGGGACTCGAGGAAGCGCACCGCCTGCTCCCCGACATCGTGCTGACCGACGTGAACATGCCGATCATGGACGGCATCCAGCTCACCGAGCGGCTCGCTCAGGAGCTGCCGGCCTCGCCGGTGATCATCATGTCGGTGCAGGGCGAGCGGGACTACCTCCGCCGCGCCATGCAGGCGGGAGCGCGCGAGTACCTGATCAAGCCGTTCAGCCACGACGAGCTCGTCGCGGCGATCCGGCGCGTGCATCAGCTCGAGGAGAAGAAGGGAACCTTCGCGCGCGCCGCTACCCCGGACGGCTCCGGCGCCCCGCGTGCCGCAGCGCTCGGCGAGGTGATCGTGCTCTTCTCCGGCAAGGGCGGGGTGGGGAAGACGATGCTCGCAACCAACCTCTCGGTGGCGCTTGCCGTCGAGACGGAGTCACGCGTGGCGCTCGTCGATCTCGATCTCCAGTTCGGGGACATCGGGGTCATGCTCAACCTCGATCACAGCCGGAGCATCACCGATGTCGTCGAGTCGGAGACCCTCGAGCCCGAGATGCTCAACGAGATCATGGCCCAGGGACCGAACGGCGTCCGGGTCCTGCTCGCTCCCATCAGCCCGGAGCTGGCCGACCTCATCACCGGCGACCACGTTCGCATGGTGATGGCGGAGCTGCGCAAGACCTTCGACTACGTGGTCATCGACACGTCGTCGCACCTGGCCGACTTCAACCTCGAGGTCATCGAGTCCGCGCAGCACATCCTCGTGGTCACCGCGCTCACCATCCCCGCGATCAAGGACGCGAAACTGGCCCTGAAGGTCCTCGAGTCCCTCACCGTCGACCCGGCCTCCGTCCTGCTGGTCGTCGATCGGAGCGACTCGCATTCCGACTTTAACAAGGACTCGATCGAGCAGAACCTGCGCCACAGCGTCGGCGCCCAGATCCCGTACGACCCGCGCGTTGTCGGCGACTCCATCAACCGGGGCATCCCGTTCGTCACCTCGAGCCCCGAGGCGGAGATCAGCCGCTCGATCCGCGAACTCGCCGGCGCCCTCGTCCCAGGCGGCGGCCAGCCGGTCGGTGCCGGCGCCGCCGCGGGCAAGGCCGACGACAAGCGCAAACGCCGCATCTTCGGACGCTGAGCGCCGCCGGGTTCGGACGCTGAGCGCCGCCGGCTTCGGACGCTAAGCGACGCACACGGACGGAGAAGACCCCGGCTCCGGCTTCAAACCGGACTATTCAGCCTCCGCCGGGGTCTCCTCCGTCCACGGTCGGTGGCGAATCCACCCTCAGCCCGAGTCTCCTCCGTCCGTCCGTAGGTGCGTATTAGTGCGGTATGAAGCCGGAGCCGGGGTCTCTTTAGTCCCTGCCGAATGCGAGCCGGCGCCGGCCGCGCTTCTTGCCGGGTTGCTCGGCAGCCGACTCCGCTCCCGCATCGCCGGTGAGGGCGGCGGCGAGGCGCTCGAAAGCGGCAGTGGCGGGGGAGGAGTGGCCGCCGATCACGACGGGGACACCTGAGCTGACCGATCCACCGATGGCCTGGGCGTCGTGGGGGATCTCGGCCGCGACCGGGTGACGGAGGAAGTCTTCGATTCGGGCTTTGTCCATGCCTCCGGCGAGTGGCGCGTCGCGGTGGTTTGCGACCACGACGATTCGTTCCGGATCGACCTGGAGGACACCGATCACCGACATGATCAGGCGGGTGTTCTTCACCGAGGTGACGCTGAAGTCGGTGACGAGCACGATGTGGTCGGAGTTCTCGAGCGCCTCGAGGGTGATCTCGGAGAGCTGCGCCGTGGTGTCCGCAACGACTGTCTCGAAGGTCGAGCGCAGCTCGGCCACCAGTGAGCGCAGATGGGCGGTGGTCACGTAGTCGGCAAGCTCGGGGCTCGGGGGTGCCGCGAGGACGGTCAGCCCCTGCGGGCCGAGGGAGAGCGCCTGCTGGATCACGTGACGATCGGCCATGCCCGCGTCGCTGGCGGCGAACTCCGCGATCGATCCGTCCGGGGTCATCGCGAGCAACGCGGCAATGTCGCCGAACTGGAGCGAGAGATCCACGAGCACAACGCTCCCCGGGTGTGGCCGGTTGAGCACCAGCGCGAGATTGGTGGCGATGATCGACTTGCCGACACCGCCCTTGCCCGAGACGATCGTGATCATGCGGCCGTCGCGCCGACGGCCTCCGTCTGCGGCGGCGGGGCTTCCGGCTGCGGGTTGGTGAACCGCCTGGGCGGCGCGCTTGCGGGCCTGGAAGGCGTGGACCCGGTGAATCGCGGCAACCAGGTCGTCCCCGGCGAAGGGCTTCTGGAGCACCTCGCGGGCGCCGGCGAGCATCGCCCTCCGGAAGAGCTCGCTGCCGCTCTCCATCGACATCAGGATCACGCCGGCCTGGGGGGCATACTCCGCGAGCATCTCGGTCGTCTGGACACCATCGAGGCCGGTCAGCCCGGCATCGAGCACCGCGATGTCCGGCACCAGGTGGAGCGCTTCCTGGAGTGCCTGCTCGCCGTCAATTGCGGTGCCGCAAACCGTGATGTCCTCTTCGGCGGCGAGGCGCCGGACGAGGTTGGCGCGGATGCGCTCGCTGCCGTCGGCAACCAGGACGCGGATCACGGCGCCACCTTACCTCCGCCCCAGGCTGAATCGGCGCCGGTACACCGGGGGCTCGGGCGCCGGTATCTCGACGGTGCCCACATCGACGCTCGCAGGCGCGGCGATGAGCTGGGCAAGCGAAGTCAGCCGGCGAGCCAGCTCCGAGCGGGGCTGGGCAAGGACGATCGGCATTCCGGAGTCGAGTGATGGATCGACACGGGGGTCGTAGGGGAGGTCGATGAGGACGCCCCGGCCAAGGATCTGCTCGATGTCCTCGCGGCGATAGTTGGTACGCGGACGCGTGTGGTTCAGGACGATATCGACACGATCCAGGTCGACACCCAGTGCCTCGAGCATGAGCAGCGTTGCCTTGGTGCCGCGCACGGCGCTGAGGTTGTAGCTGGTGACCAGGAGCAGTCGATCGGCGAGCTCGAACGCCTCCAGGACGCGCTCATCGACGCTGGACGGCGTGTCCACCACGACGAACTCATGCGCCCGGGCAGTCGTCCGGATGATCGAGCGCAGGTGGGCGGCGCCGATCGCCTCGGCCAGCTCGGGGCTCGACGGGGCACGGAGCACCCGCACCTCTCCAGAACCGGTGGCGAGGACGTCGTCGAGCAGGCTGGCGTCGATGTCCTCGCCGTGCGCTGCCAGATCGGCAATGGTGAGGGGGTGATGCTCAACATGGAGCATGCTCGCCGCATCACCGAACTGGAGATCGATGTCCAGCAGCGCTGCGCGGCCGTCGGCACCATGGGCGAGGATCACCGCGAGGTTGGTGGCCACCATCGACGCGCCGGTGCCTCCTTTGCCGGAGAAGGCGACCACGATGGTCGCGCGACCNNGCGACCCACCGGGGCGCGGACTCCACGCCTCCCGGGACCGGCAACGGCAGCACCTTCGCCAGTCTCGGGTGAGCTCTCCACGCCGGCGCCACCGGGGATGCCGATGCCCGCCGCGACGCGGATCGCCTTGAGGAGCTCGGGTCCCGCAGCCGACTCGCTGACCGCACCTGCCGTCCAGCTGTCCGCCGCTTCCTGCGGCTCACCCGACGTCATGAGCAGCACGCGGGTCGCGGGCGACACCGAGCCCAGGTGCGCCGCGAAATCCGACGGCGGCAGGTCCGCGAAACGCTCATGCAGCACCAGCACGTCGGGCTGGCGCAGCCAGGCTTCCTCGATCACCGCGGACGCCTGGTGTGCAACGCCGCAGACGTCGACGACGTCATGGTATGGCTCGAGCTTCTCGAGGTCGCCGACGATTCGCGCGATCTCGTCCGCGATGAGTACGCGGATCACATGCGCCCCCCGCACACCAGGTGCATCGATCGCATGGTACGGCGAATCGCGCGCAGGTGGATGGGCGTGCACGGGTACGCGACACAGCGTTCACATGCAATAAAAAGAGGAGCCGACCCGATGGCCGGCTCCTCTTGACTGTCCTGGTTGCTTGTAAAAGCTACGAGGCCAGGCCGTTGCTGATGTTCGAGAACACGTTGTTGACCTGCTTGCCGACGACTTGCAGGATAACGATAACGACGATGGCGATAAGGACGAGGATGAGCGCATACTCAACCATGCCCTGGCCTTCCTCAGCCTCCTCACGCTTGCGAGCGATGAACTCTGTTGCGCGAAGGTACAGGGTGCTCAGCATATCCATTCTGTGTTTCACCTCCTTTCGGGTTGAATTTTCGAGGCCGAGATGTTTACTCGGACCCGACTGATGCGAGTGTGGGCCCCTGCTGCTGCAACGGAATGGCCTGCGTGCTAAATATTGGTAACGAAGGATCGGACACGCCACGGACGGTGCTCCGGCAACGAGAAACCGTGGTGATTCCATGACAACCGGGCTACGAGAGCGTCGCTCTGAATTGGGCTGACCTAGACTCCGGCCATGGCCGAGGCGGTCGCGATTCCAGCACGCCGTGGAGACCTGGAACGTCGCGTCGAAGAAATCCGATTTCTGGTCTTCGGGCGTTCACTTCCAGCGGTGCTGTTCGCCCTGCTCGGATGGCGTGTGCTGTCGAATCTGCTGTCGCAGGTGCACGCGCTTCCCGTGCACGCCGGATTCGGGAACTACCTGGCCGGCCCACTGACTACAGGCGTCTATCTGCTCTTCTGTGTCATCCCGGTCGGGATCTACCTGGTGCGTCCGAGGCCCCGCGCTCGTGACGGGCGCGCGATCGCCCGGACGGCGGGACTGGTGGGAACCACGATGCTCCTCGTGGTCGGAGCATTTCCCAACCCGGCGCTGTTCACCCCGTGGGTGGTGATCCGCGACATCTCCGCTCCGCTGGCGCTCGGCGCGTTCATCCTCGGGGTGTATGGACTGCTCTATCTGCGCCGCAACCTCAGCATCATTCCAGAGGCGCGCCGGGTGGTCACGGGAGGGCCGTATCGGTTCATCCGGCATCCGCTCTATGCCGCCGAGATTCTCGCCGCCGTCGCGCTCGTCATGACCCGGCCCGCGCTCTGGGCCACGCTGACGCTGATCCCGTTCATCGGCGTGCAGATGCTCAGAGCTCGTTTCGAGGAGGGGCTGCTCGCCCGTGTCTTTCCCGAGTACAGGATCTATGCCGCGCAGACGCGAAGGCTCATCCCGTTGGTGTGGTAGATGGGCAGGGTTCGCGCTCGGCCGACCGATGCTACTGTGGATGAGGTGATGTCCGCCGAGTCCACGCCAAGGTCGCCCCATCCCTGCACGCAGGGTGGATGCACGTCCCCGGACGGTGCGCCGTGCGAGTACGTCGACCGTCGCGGCCGCGAATGCCGGACCGCCTGGTGCCCTGAACACCGCGTCACCATCGAGGACCACGTGTACTGCCGCCGCCATGCCGGTGTCGTCAGTGCGCTGCCGAGCCTTGACAGCTCGCTGGCGGTGTCGCTGCCGGACCTCGACAACCGGGCGCCGTCACTGGTCGGATGGGTGTCGCGGCAGATCGACGGCGACGTCTGGCGCCTCCTCCTCAAGGAGCTCAGCTCCGGAAGTGGCGGGCAACTGGTCGCCGATCCGGTGACCCTCATCTATCTCGGCATCGGCCGGCAGCGAGCCTGGGAGCGGGCCTGGCGGCTCGACAGCCACGTCGGCATCGCCCACCGTGTGAGCGTCGTGGTCGAGGAGCTCGACGACACCATGATTAGCGTCAAGGTCGGCGGCAACACGGTGGAGCAGCTCGTCCCGCCGTGGATCCAGCACCGCGTGCGCGGCGAGGTCGTCGCCCCGGATGAGGATCGCAAGGAGCGCGAGGAGTTCTACCAGCGCGTGCTCGATTCGATCGAGCGCGGGCTCGGGCACGAGCGCGACCTTTCGCAGTACATGTCAGAGGGTCGCCTCAACGCGCCCCAGGATGGAGCGGGGGCGTAGGCATGAACCGGGGAAGCATCCTGATCGTTGACGACGATCCCAGGCTCCTCCACATCGTCGCGATGTACCTCGGCATCGAGGGCTACGACGTGACCACCGCCGAGAACGGCGAGGACGGTCTCGCGCAGGTTGAGGCGCGCGCGCCCGACCTCGTGATCCTGGACATCATGATGCCCGGGATGGACGGCATCGAGACCTGCAAGCGCATTCGCGGCAACGCGCCCACCTCCGAGATCCCGATCGTGATGTTCAGCGCACTCTCGAGCGATGACGACATCGAGCGCGCTCGCCTGGCGGGCGCAAATCACCTGATCACCAAGCCGTTCAACCTCGTCGGCCTCGGCTCCGTGGTCAAGACCTTCTTCCCAGCGGACGTCACGTCGGCTCGTTGAGCCGGCGCGGTCTGGTCAGACCGGCGGGGTGACCACCACCGCGTTCTGAGCGAAATGGCTGCTCAGGTTCGACGGCAGCGCGGGCGCGAAGAGGGTCGTCACCTGGGGCTCGAGACGAACGACCGCGCCGCTCAGGGTCGCCGAATGAATGTCCTGGGCCATGCTCGTGTGGGTTGTCGAGCTCGGTCCGCTCACGGAGATGGCGACGAGGAACAGGATGAGCACCTCGGCGACGCCGACCACGGCGCCCACCAGTACCCCGGCGATCCTGTTGAACGCCGCGACGACGATCTTCTCGAGTCGCTCGTTGAGAAGCGCGCCGAGCACCTCGAACACGACGATCACGAACACGAAGACCGCCACGAATGCCCACGCGTTGGCGTCGACGTTGTGCGCGTGGATCAGGGCCGCGATCGCGTTGCCCAGGTTGGACGCGGCGAAGCACGCAAGAAAGACGCCCACCGCGGCGAAAACGCGGCGGATGAGTCCGTGACTCCACCCCAGATATACGTTGATCGCCACTGCGACAACCAGCAGCGCGTCTGCGAAGACCTGGCCCGGAGTGCTGTCGATAGATGCGGCTATCGCGCCCACAAAATGACCGTAACACGCGTTTGCCGCACTGGAACCTTAGATTTCGTTACAGAATTGCTCTGTGCAACCACTCCTGCGCACGTCTCGGAGCGACGTCTCCGCTCGCAAGACCTACGATCTCCTGGACGAGCCCACGGGCCCCGATTACGCCGGTCTGCTCGAGTGCGCCCTGGTGCAGTGCACGACCGCGGTGCTCACCGTGCCGGCGGGCGAGATGGACCCGGAAGGGCAGGCTACGGTCGAGAGCCTGGCGCGGTTCCAGCAGGCCAAGAGCATCACCGCGGCCGGAAGCCTGGTCCGCTACGCCCTCAGCCGGGAGAGCGTCACGGTGCTCCAGGAGGCGACCGGGGGCCTGTACGGCTGGCAGCATCCCGGGCTGCCCGACAACCTCTGCCTCTACCGGGGTGACGGCAGCCCGTGGCTGGTGTCGAGTGCCGAGGCCCACATCGGGTACCTCGAAGTTTCCCCGTTCGAGAAGCTGCTGATCGGGCGGACCGCTCCCGGCCTCATCGCCGTGCTCGCCCATCAGAGCGCCCGAGACGCGATCCTCGCCTACATGGAGCGGCGCTTCGAATCCAATGTCACGACCCTCACGGAGCAGCTCACCGAGTACGCGCGCATCGTCATCGGCGACGGCCGCGAGGGCCTCGTCGACGCGCTCGAGGACTGGATGCGATCGGGGGAAGAGGCGCGAATCTCGGCCGCGCTCGAAGTGGCCCGCAGCCTCCGCCTCGTGGAACTCCGCGAAACCGTCGCCGCGATGCTGCGCGAGTCCGCTCAGGAAGATGCACCGGTACCCGAGGTGTACCGCTCAGTACCCGCGCTTCGCGCGAGGTGGCGGATCGCCCGACGACGCCAACTCGAACGCGTCCTCCGCCAGCTCTCCTAAGCGGAGGAACCGTCAGAGGCTAAGAGACCCGGATCGAAGCTGAGCCGGGGACTCCTCCGTCCGTAAGCGGCCGTGACTGAATAGTCCGGGCGCGAGACCCGGCGCCTGATCCTCCGGCTTCAGCCGCCGCCCGAGCCGAACTGGTGGGCGACCTCGATGACGGCCGGTCCGAGCAGGACGATGAAGAGCGTCGGGAAGATGCAGCCGACCATCGGGAAGAGCATCTTCAGTGGCGCTTTCTGGCCCTGTTCCTCGGCGCGCTGACGGCGCTTGCGGCGGATCTCCTCCGACTGGATGCGGAGGACGTTGGCAACGCCGACACCGAGCTGTTCCGACTGGATGATCGCCTGAATGAAGTTGCTCAGCTCCTCGACCTTGCACCGCCGGCCGACATCATCGAGTGCCTCGAGACGTGGGCGGCCGAGGCGAACCTCGTTGAGCATGATCGTCAGCTCTCGCGAGAACTCGTTGTTGTACTTGTCGACCACCCGGGTGAGGGCGGCGTCGAAGCTGAGTCCCGCTTCCACCGAGATGGTGAGCAGGTCGAGCGCGCTGGGAAGGGCGAGCAGGATCTCCTTCTGACGCTTCTTGATCCGTCGGGCAACCACCATCTGAGGGGCGAGGTACCCGAGGATCAGACCGCCGAGGGGGACGACCGCGAAGAGCGGCATCGCGAGTGCGCCGAAGAGCGCCAGCGCGAGCCCGACCGCGGTGAAGAGCAGCATGGAGAGCAGTCGCAGGGCGAGGAATCCCGACGCGTTGAGCCCCATCGGGCGCCCCGCCAGGTTCAACTTCTCCTGGAGTGCGTCGGTGCTGCCTTGACCCGCGTTCCTGTTGAGGCGATTGCCGATCTTGTCCAGGAACGGACGGATCACACGGTCGAAGAGGGGCAGCGACATCTCGACTTCAGCGAGCGTTGTCGGCGCGTGGCCGGCTTCGGCGAACTGAGCGAGGCGGGCTTCGAGCAGGTCGCTCTGGCGCGGTGAGACCGACATGGCGAGACCGAATGCGATGAGCAGGATGCCGCCACCGAGGGCGGCGGCGAGACCGATGGCGAGAAGGCTCACGTCAGACCTCGATCTTCACGATTTTCTGGATCGCGACCGCGCCGACTGCGATCGAGAAGATCGCAACGCCGAGCATGATGTGTCCGAGCGGATCGGTGATCATCGGGTCGAAATACGATGGGGAGATCAGCGCGAGGAAACCCGCGAGTGCGATCGGCAGGATCGTGATGATCCACCCCGATGCGCGAGCTTGAGCCGTCAGGGTTCGGATCTCGCCCTGGATGCGCACACGTTCACGGATCGTGAACGCGATGGTGTCGAGGATCTCGGCAAGGTTGCCACCAACCACGCGCTGGATCTGTACCGCCGTGACCATGAGGTCGAAGTCCTCGGACTTGTTGCGCACCACCATGTGGTTGAGCGCCTCATCGACGTTGATGCCGAGCGCGATTTCACGGGTTGCGCGCGCGAACTCCTCGGAGATCGGCGGATTGGCATTCTTCGCAACCGAGGCGAGGGCCTGCGCGAAGGAGTGGCCGGCTTTGAGCGCGTTGCTCAGCAGCATCAGCGTGTCGCCGAGCTGATTGTTGAATGCGCGGGTGCGCCGCTTCTGGCGGAACTTCAGGAAGAACCCGCTCAGGAAATAGATGACGATCGGGCAGGGGATGAAGGCAAGCGGCTGGCCGTAGCGGAAGGCGACGAGCAGGCCGACGAGCACACCGAGACCGACGACGGCAAGGAGCCACTCTGACGACTTCAGCTTGAGGTCGGCCTTCTGAAGATCGTCAGCAAGCTTGCCTGTGTGCGACGTGCGCGACAACAGCGGGTTGAGGCCACTGGTGAGCCCGTCGAGCAGGTCCCGAATCGCGTTGCCGGTCTTGACCCGTGGCGGCGTGGCGACTGCCACCGTATCGCCACCGTACTGGTTGAGGCGCCGTGCCATCTCCCCAGCCTGGCTCTGGCCACGGCTGAGGAGGTAGGCGAAGATCGAGAGGACTGCCGACGCGGCCAGGGCCGCTGCGACAACTGCGGCTGGCGTCATGACTATCAGCCGCCGAAGAGACTGTCCAGGGTGCCTGGAGTCACGATGGTCTGCTTCACCGACGGGATGTCGGCTGCGCCGGTCGACTCGTAGTTCGGGGTGTAACCGGTCGCGGTGAGCTTGCCCCACTCGGACTCGGGCCGAAGGACGTACTTGACAACGAACTCGTGTCCGTCACCGATCATGAGACCGGTGAGCAGTGGTGCCTGCGCGCGAGGCACTTCGACGAGGAGTGTGTCAGCAGAGGATGTCGACGAGCTCCCCGAGTCACCGACGCGCAGCACGACGAGGTCCTGGAACGTGTAGCGAATGCCCAGGCTGCCGTTGGTCGACTGCACGAGGATGTCGATGTGATCGCCTGGGAGGATGTAGCCGGCATCGGCCACAAGTGGACCGGTGAAGTTGTTCGCCTGCAGGGCGCTGGCGCTCGCCGGCACAGACGCGCTGGTGGGGATCGCCACTGCGACGTAACCCTTGGTGATCTGCGTCTCGACGTCGGTCACGGCTGTCCCAGTACCACTCGACGTGATCGACAACGCCGGCGTCGAGAAGAAACCAGGAACCAGTGGGGTGTTGTTGGCAAGTGCGACCTGGGTCACCTTGCCGACCACGGCCACCGGATCGGTGTACGCGTCACCTGGCCTTGCGGTCAGCGGGACCTGAGCCACCACGACCATTGCTGGTGTCAATGTCGTACCAGCGGGGATGCTCGTGTCGGACACGACAACGCTGACTTCATTCGCTGGTGCATTCGAGCGCACCAGGAGCAGCACGGCAACCGCCGCCGCCGCAGCCAGCACGACTCCAAGAAGCAAGAAGATCCGGCTGTTCGGTTTGTTCGCCTGGATGGCCACCTGTTCTCCTCGGTTGTCTCAGTTGGTGTCGGTCACGCAGTTGCGGCGACGATGCATCCAGCGCAGCGATTTGCTGGCTTGGATGACGGCCGCACCCGAGTGTGGATCGAATCCACCCTGCCGTTCATCGCCTTTCGGTAACAAACGCATCGCACAGCGGACGAGCAAGGCAACGCAATGTGTGACCGCCGGTTGTTCATGAACTGTTTATTCGTCGAAGCGGCCGTTGGCCTGGGCGCGCATCAACATCGCGAGAATGTCATCTCGATACGGTGCGATGGTCACGATCTTGCGGTAGAGCTTCAACGCGCCCTTGTCGTCGTTGCGCAATCTGCGCAGCCGGGTCACGCGTTCCAGGTATGAGACCGCAAGGTCGATGTCGTGATCGTCGATGCAGATGTCGGCGAGTCGCAGCAACGGTGTCTCGTGGACGGGATCCGCGCGCGAGGCAGCGAGATAGCAGCTGAGCGCCGCATTGCCCTTGCCGAGCGCTCGGCAGCGATCGCCCGCATCGAGTGCCAGCTCCGCCAGTGCCCGTCCACCCACGTCATTCGCGAGGCGCTGAAGCAGTGCTGCAGCCTCATCGCAGCGCCGGCGGCGCAGCCGGTCGTTGATCTCGAGACGGGCCTCGACGACCTCGGGGTCGGTTTCGAATCGATTGTCGTCGGAGTCGGTCTCCGACGTCAGGTCGTGTGCATCCGTTTCGTCGTCGCGAAGGCGCCAGCCTCTCGCCGCGGCGCCACTGGCGGCTTCGCGCACCGCCTGCGCGGGGATCGTTTCCTCAGCGGGTTCGGGCTCGGCGATCTCCTGGGCCGGCTCCGGTTGGACGGCATCCAGGCGTTCGAGAAAGGCGGCGGGATCGGACCCGCGCTCGGGACCTTGCTTGGTCTCTTGCTTGGACTCTTGGGGCGCCTCGGGCGTGGCGGCCGAACGCTGGACCACGGCGAAATCCGCGAGATCGCTGAGATGAAAGCCACTCTTCGGCTTCACGAACGACTCGGCGTCCTCGCCGCTTTCGTCGGCGTGGGCTGCGCCGGACCCGTTGGTTGCAGCGGGCTCGGCGGCTGCTTCCGCGGTGCCATTTGCCTGCGTCGACTTCTCTGCCTTGGACGCGCTCCCGTTTCGTCGGAAGAGCGTGAAGGCGGGCCGTGTCGACGGCTCCACTGCAGGATCCGATGCATCGGGAGCGGCGCTCTCGAGGTCGGACTCGGCCGCAACCACGGGGGCTTCGTCGGAGGGTTCCTCGGGTGACAGCTGGGCATCGAGCTCGGCGAGACCGGCCTCGACGCGATCAGCTGCAGCCGTAGAAGCGGCCGTCTCCGGCAGCGGCTCGGGGACGACTTCGGGCACGACCTCGTGCAACGCCTCGGGGCCGGGCTCCGCCTCGGCTTCCGCTGCCGGTGCGGCTTTGGCGGCTTCCGCCACGGTCTTGATATGGCCGTTACGGCCCAGCGCCGCGACTTCCTCGGCTCCGATGAGCGCCGTGTCGGGGGCGGGATGGCCGTTGGAGGCGTCGCGACGCGGGGGCGGTTCGGGGAGGGCGTCGAGCGAGAGCAGATACTCGTAAACGGCCCGTTGCAGGCGACGCGTGAGGAAGTAGAGCTCCTCCGCCGGCAGCGAGTCCGCCGCGGTCGAGGTCACCTCCGTCACGACCCGCAGCAGCGACTGCTCGTCAAGGCGTTCGTCAATGACGGCAGCTTCGAGACCGTGCTCGAGGAATTCAGGCAGTGCGTCGAGTCCGGGCGCCAGGGCGGAGGCGGCATCGAGCCAGCCCTGGCGCAGGATCTCCACGTTGGTTGTAGTCATGGTCATGCGCTGCGGCAATTGTGGTCGGCACCGACCCTGGTCTCTGGCACCATGGCGCAACGACTCTGTGACCGCTCGTCATACAGGGGAGACACTTTCGGTGACAGCCATCGTCGTTGACGGTTTGCGCAAGTCCTACGGCGCCGTCGAGGCAGTGCGTGGGATTTCCTTCAATGTGGAGGAGGGGGAGGTGTTCGGACTCCTCGGGCCGAACGGCGCAGGTAAGACCACCACGATCGAGATCCTCGAGGGCTACCGCACGCGCGATGCCGGAAACGTGACCGTTCTCGGGATCGACCCGCACACCGGAGGCAGGAAGCTTCGCGAGCGGGTGGGCCTCGTGCTCCAGGAGGCGGCCGTCCCACCGATGCTGTCCGTGACCGAGCTTGTCGAGCTCTACAGGGGCTACTACCCCGCGCCGCGCCCGGCCGCCGAGATCATCGAGCTGGTGGGGCTCACCGAGAAGGCCGGAGAGCGTGTCCGGAAGCTGTCCGGCGGCCAGCAGCGCCGTCTCGATGTCGCGCTCGGCCTGGTGGGTGACCCGGAGCTGATCTTTCTCGACGAGCCGACCACGGGCTTCGACCCGTCCGCGCGCCGGGCTGCCTGGGAGGTCGTCCGCAACATGCGGACTCTCGGCAAGACGATCGTGCTCACAACCCATTACATGGACGAGGCGCAGTACCTCGCCGACCGCATCTGCGTGATCGCCTCGGGGCAGGTGGTTGCCCAGGGCACGCCGGAAACGCTTCGGGCGGGAACCGAGCAGTTGACGCACATCCGCTTCGAGCTACCGGGCAGCATCGACGCGGGGGCACTGCCGCTGGCGGTACGGCTCACTGACGGGATCGCGATCATCGAGACCGCGACGCCGACGCGCACGCTCAACGATCTGACCACCTGGGCGGTGGCCCACGGACTCGAGTTGCCGAACCTCGAAGTCACCCGTCCGTCGCTGGAAGATGTTTACCTGGAGCTGACCAAGCATGAGTAGCAGCGGCATCGCGGTCCGTCAGGTCGGGTTCGAGCAGAAGTCGTTCTGGCGCAACCCCGCAAGCGCCTTCTTCGCGTTTCTGTTTCCGATCATCTTCCTCGTGGTCTTCGCGACTCTGTTCAAGGGTCAGATGGTGCAGATCGGCACCGTCAGCACCACGTACGACAACTACTACATCCCCGCGCTGGTGGCATTCGGGGTCATGGGTGCCTGCTTCACCAACATCTCGATCACGCTGTCCTTGCGACGAGACAACGGAATCCTCAAGAGACTGCGCGGGACTCCACTGCCGCCCTGGGCGTTCATCGCCGGTGTCGTCGGGTCGTCGATCATCGTCAGCATCATCCTGGCCGTGCTCACCACGGGATTCGGCATCCTCGTCTACGGCGTGCACGTCCCCGAGCATTTCGCCGCCGCCGCCGCGACGATCGCAGTCGGCGCCCTGTCCTTCTGCGCGCTCGGCATGGCGATGACGATCGCGATTCCCAACGCGGAAGCGGCACCCGCGATCGTCAACGGCGTGTTCCTCCCGATCGTCTTCATCTCAGGGACGTTCTTCCCCGTTGCGTCGTCGAACGTGCTCGCCAAGATCGCCGAGTGGTTTCCCGTGCGTCATTTCATCGACGCGATGTTCATGGCATTCGATCCCGGGCACCAATCCTCGAACGGCTTCAACGGCACCGACCTGCTGGTGATGGCGGCTTGGGGCGCTGGAGCCGTGATCCTCGCCGTCCTGCGTTTTCGCTGGGAACCACGCAAGAGCTGAGGCGGCCCCAGCGGAACCCGGCGCCGGCTCCAGTTGAAGTCCGGCTGAAGTTGAGCGGAGGACGGAGAAGGCCCCGGCGGAGGCTGAATAGTCCGGTTTGAAGCCGGAGCCGGGGTCTCCTCCGTCCGTGTGCGGCAGCGGCCGATTCGGACTCAGCCGGGGCCGGATTCGTTCTGCGTTTGCAGGCCGGCGAGGACGAGCGCGTCATCGAGGCGCGTCCCGCCGTAGCGGCCGCGCGCGACCATCAGGTTCACCAGGTTGCCGACGCGCCAGACGACAGTTACCTCGACCGCCGCGATGCCCGACGCAGTGTTCTTGACCACGTTGATCGCGTGTGCCTGGTCCCCGAGTGGACCCGTCGAGGTGGGCACCGCTCCCTGGATCGCATCGAGGTATCGCACCGTGACGCTGTATGCGCTCGATGCTCCGCTCACACTGCCGAAACGCTCAACTGTGGCAACAACATCGATCGGTCCGTTGCTCGTGCTGAAGTCGACGTCACGTTGATATTCGACGCTCGCGGCGGATTGCAGGCCGTTCCAGGAAAGGGCTTGCGCGAGCGTGTCGTCGCCGTTTGCGATGCTTGTGGCGCTGACGTGCGCGGCTGCGGTGGAGACCGTGAAATCGGGAGCCACCAGCTGATCGATCGTGATCAGGTAGTGGAGCGGATCCGCGGTTGACAACGCGGAGGCGTCGCTGCCACATGCGCCGAGGACCAGCACTGCCAGGAGGACAGGCAGGATGCGACCGCTGACCCCGCCGACGGGTCGCATCGCGGTTACTCGTGTCGCAGCGCGCTGAGCACTGAGGTTCGTACCGCTCTGCGAGCTGGACCGATGGTGGCAACGACCGCCGCGAGGACGACGACGAGGACGAGCACGATCACCGTCTCGAGGGGAAACACGAAGCCGGGGACGAAGGTGGGCGTGCTGCTCGCCTGGAGCATCGGCTCCGCGATCAGGCAGCCTGCCGCGATCCCGATCAGCGTTGCCGCCCCTGCGAGGAGGCCCGCTTCGGTGAGCACCCGGCGCATCGCCTGACGGCTGCCGAGCCCGACCGCGCGCAGCAACGCGAGCTCCCGGGTTCCCTGACGGACGTTGACGAGCAGCGTGTTGATCACTGCGAGCATCGCGATGATCACCGAGATGACCGCAACCGCGAGCACGAGTCCGATCGAATGCTGCAGCGCATCACGCGCGTCGCTCGCGATCACACTCACCGGAACCGCCCGCATCCCGTAGCTCGCGGCCGTGGCATCGATGGTCGCCTGTGAACCGCGCGTCACCACCACGAGGTCATCGAACCCGTCCGCCGTCGCGCCGAAGTACGTCCGTGCCAGGTCGTCGGCCATCACGAGGCTCTCGCCGCCGTCGCCTGCGGGAAAGGAGTGGCTGACGACGCCGGCGATCGTGAAGTACACGGTCCCTTTCTGGGTCTGGACCGGGAGTTGCGAGCCCACGGTCCAGCCGGTGGCGGCCGCGAGCCCGGCGGGTACGAGGAAGCTGGGCCCATCCTCGAGGGCGCTCAGCGCCGCCTTGCGGTCACCGGAGACGACATCGAAGCCGCCGAGCGAGGCATAGGTGGCCGGATCGATGGCGGTAACCCCCTCGGAGGCGCCCGCGACCATCTCCGAGAGGAAGCGGAGGGGCGTCGCCTGGGCGACCCCCGCACTCCCGGCAACGGCTCCTTCCACCTGGTCGTCCTGGGTGACCGGGCTGGTGACCAGGGTGTTGCCGGCAAAGAGTCCGGACACCCAGCTGTCGCTGGCGGTCAATGCTCCGGCGCTGAGCGCGCTCGCACCGACCGCGGTGGCGATGGCGATGGACAGACCCGCGGCGGTCATCGCCGTCCGATTGCGCGCCCGGATGAGGTGAGCGGCCCCGGGTTCAGCGCCGCTGACGAAGGGGGAGATGGCCGTGGCCAAGAGCCTGATGACCAGGGGAGCGATGAGCGGCAGGGCGACCACCAGCCCGAGCAGCAGCGCGATCACGCCGAGCGCAACCACGCCACTCGCGTTGCTCAGGAAGCAGATCGCCGCGACGACGAGCAGCACCGGGCTGGCCGTCCGGAAGAGCAATCCGGCGCGCTGATGCTCGCCGATCGGATGGGGCCGGAGCGCATCGAGGATGGGAAGGCGGGCCGCCGCAAAGAGGGGGAGGAGTCCCCCGATCACCGCGGCGCCGAGCCCGGCGGCGATCGCCGCCACGATCTGCCCGACCTGGGGTGCCAGGCTTGGGGCGGCGAGATCTGCGGGCGAGAGGCTGCTGTTGAAGATCGCGCCGAGCACCAGCCCGGCGACGACGCCGACCGGGACACCGGCGAGGGCGACCGTTGCCACTTCCATGGCGAACAGGCGGAAAACTTGACGCGATGATGCCCCGGCCGCGCGGAGCAGCCCGATCTCGCGCCGGCGTTCGTAGGCGGCAAGGGCCGCGCTGTTGGCGGTCACCCCGGCACCCACGATCAGGCTCAGGAGGGTGGCGAGCACCAGCAGCGGTTGGAGGTCGGCCAGCGGCTCCGTGGCGCCCGCCCGCGGGTCGTAGGTGGTCACAGACGCGCCGAACTTGGCATGGACCTCCTGCGAGACGGCCGCCACCGTCGCCCCCGGCCCGAAGCGCAGCGCGACCAGTGGGGTCCGCAGGCCGAGCGCAAAAGGTCCGAACATCGCCGCGTCATCGACGAAGACGGCGTCGTGGGTGAAGGACGGGCCGCCGCTCGTGCCCGACGTGAAACCGACCACCGTGAACAGGTCCGGACCAGTGCTCGTGACCAGCTGGATCTTCTGACCGAGCTTGATCGGGTTACCGAAGCCGCCGGTGATCGAACTGCTCAAGCCCTGGTCCATCGCCACCTCCGAGGTGCTTCCCGGGAGTGGGAGCCGCCCGGAGACGACCGAGACGCTGCGCAGCGCGGCACTCGAGTCCTGAAGACCGACCAGCGTGACGGTGGCACCCTCGAGGCTGCTTCCTGCAGGTCCGGCGGTCACTTCCTTCTCATAGAGGGGGACGGCCTGGACGACCCCTGGGAGGTCGGACAGCGTGGTGATCTGCGAGGGGGCAAGCCCCGACGCACTGTCGACCCGGACGTCGAGTGATGAGGCGCCCGCCTGCTGCAACTGGGCTTCTCCCGCCTGGACGGTGAGCCCCTGGATCGCGATCTGGACTGCCAGCACGACCGCGATGCCGAGCGCGACGGCGCTTGCCGTGAGGGTGCTTCGGAGCGGGCGTGCCCGGATGGCGCGAGTTGCCAGGAGCAGGAAGTCGCTCACAGGTCCAGCTTGGCGAGCCTCGCCACCAGGACGGTCGCGTCCGGGATCGCATCCGGCGCCTGCCCGGCGTGGCTCAGGGCGACATCGTCGACCACCTCGCCGTCGCGCATGATCAGCACCCGGTCCGCGTAGGCCGCGACCCGGGCGTCGTGGGTCACCAGCACCGCGGTCTGATGCTCCTCGCGGCACAGGCGGCTGAGGAGCGCCATCACCTCGTGACCGCTCGTCCAGTCGAGGTTGCCGGTGGGCTCGTCGGCGAGCAGCAGTGAGGGGGAGGCGGCGAGAGCTCGGGCGAGCGCGACTCGCTGCTGCTCTCCACCCGAGATCTCCTCGGGACCGTGACCCTGGAGACCGTGGAGGTTGAGTTGCTCCATGACCGCGTCGACGCGGTCAT
>PKXZ01000108.1 GCA_003132525.1 Candidatus Dormiibacterota bacterium
CCACTCGGGCAATCCCAGGGTCGCCGGCGAGCATCTCGAGCGAAACCGCGAAGTCCGACCCACTCGACGCGATGCTTCCGATGATCTCGATCTCGCGTGTGACCCACATGAGCGGGATGACCGTGGTCTCCCCGAATGGCACACCGAGCAGCACCAGACGTCCCCCCGGCGCGACAAGGTCCGCTGCNNGGCCACGACGGACGCCGCGCCGAGGTCGAGTGCCAGCCTGCGACGGTCCTCGACCGGGTCGACGCCGACGATGGGGCCGATGCCACGCGCGTGCAGGGTCGCAACCGTGAAGAGCCCGATGGGGCCGAGACCGATGACCACCACGGGGTCGCCGGGATGCAGGCGCGCCCGCTCGACGCCGTGGATAGCCACCGAGAGCGGCTCGACCAGGCACGCGTGCTCCAGCGGGAGTGCGGCCGGCAGACGATGCAGGAGTGATGACGGCACCGCGACCAGGTCAGCGAATCCGCCGTCACGGGCGAATCCGATGCCGGCGGTCAGCGCCATCGCGCATCGATAGGAGGCGCCTGCGCGGCAGTCATCGCACGCCCCGCAGGGGATCTTGGGGTCGATGACCGCCGCATCCCCCGCGGCCCACCCGGCAACGCCGTCGCCGACCGCCTCGATAACGCCCGCGACCTCGTGGCCCGGTATCGCGTCGGTGAAGAGCCCGACCTTGTACGAGGTCAGGTCTGATCCGCAGATCCCGCAGCCGTCGACCCGGACCACCACCTCGCCGGGCGTGGCCTCGGGTGCGGGGACGTCGACGAGCTCGAGATGATGCGCCTCGAGCAGCCTGACCGCTCGCACGCCTACATCAGCCCGAGCTGGGCGACCATGCGGAGCAGCTCGGAGACGACCGTCGGATCGGTCGGCACATCGATGACACTGCACACGCCGCTGGCGATGGCCTCGTCGAGCGCGGGCCGCAGGTCCTCGAGGCGCTCGATGCGCTCGCCGTGGCCACCCAGCGCCTCGGCCAGGCGGTCGTACCGGACGCCCGGAAGGTTGCTGGCGATGTGGCGCCCCGTCCCGAAGAGCTCGTCCTGCTCATAGCGGACGTCGCCCCACCCCGCGTTGTTCGACACGATGACGATGACCGGAAGGTCATGGCGAACGGCGGTGTCCACCTCCATCGCGCTCAGGCCGAATGAACCGTCACCGGTGAACAGGACGACGGGCTCGTCGGGGCGCGCCGCCTGGGCGGCGAGCGCAAACGGCATCCCGACGCCGAGGGTCCCGAGTGCCGTGGTGGTGGTCAGCAAGCGGCCGGGCAGCTCTGCGCCGAAGTAGGCGAGTGCCCATGCGAGCGCGTCTCCACCGTCGGCGACCAGCGTCGCCTTGCCGCCGAACCGCTTGTCGACCGCCGCGGCCACCTCCCGGGCAACCGCCCCTGCATGCATGGCCTCGCCTTCGTGATCGTCGACCTGCCGGTTCCAGAACGACAGTGAAGCGGCGGCAAGTTCGCGTGCGCGTGCGAGCCACTCGTCGCGGCCGGGTGGCGTGGTGCCCCAGGCTTCGCGCAGATCGCGCACCACCGAGGCGATGTCTCCGATGACGGTCACATCGGCGGCGCGGTTGCCGCCGGTCCGCTCAGCTGCGATATCGACCTGCACGATGATCTGCTCGGTGCCGAAGAGCGGGGCGCCGCCGTACATGACATTGGCGTTGAAGGCCGAGCCGAGCACCAGCACGCAGTCGGCGCTCGGAATGGCGAGCCCTCCATGCACCAGTGATCCCAGGCACCACGGGTGCGAGTCCGGCACGACGCCGCGAGCAGCGCTGGCGGTGATCACCGGGATGTGAGCCACGTCCGCGAACCGGGCGATCTCGGCGCCGGCCCTCGACCAGAACCCACCGCTGCCGACGACGATGACCGGGCGTTCCGCTGCCGCGAGGGCGGCCACCGCGGCGCCGATGTCGGCGGGGTCGCCGGCCGGGCGTGGCGCTTCCGGCGGATACCCGACTGGTCCGATGTCGAGAGGAGCCGCGTTGCCGTACATGGCATGGGAATCGACCTCGAGGTACACGGCGCCTGGGGACCCACTGCGGGCTCGATGCAGCGCTTCGGCGACGTATCTCGGGATCCGGCCGGTGTCGGTGCAGCTCGCCGCCCACTTCGCGATCGGGGCGGCGATCGCCAGCTGATCGATGTCGGCCACGGCGCCGCGCCCCTGCCGGTTGCGGCTCGTCCGCCCGGCGAGCATCACCAGGGGCACGCTCCAGGTGGCCGCATCGACCAGGCCGATCAGCCCATTGGCGAAGCCGGGGCCGGCGGTGACGGCGGCAACGCCGGTGTCGCCGGTTGCAAGTGCCCAGCCCTCGGCCGCGAGCACCGCCGCACCCTCGTGCCGGGTGTCGATGACGCGGATGTCCTCGTCGAGAGACGCGTCGAGGAAGGGGAGGATGGCACCGCCGGGAAGTCCAAACACCGTGGAGACACCACGATCGCGGAGCGTTCGCGCGATCAACCCCCCGCCGTCAGTACGTTGCTCGGCGTCGGCGCGAGGCCGCTCGGCCGCGACGTCAGGCATGGTCGCAGTGTATCCACACGGATTGACGGCGGGCACAGGGCGAACGCGCGGATAGAATGAGCGCCTTGCAGGACGAACCGCCGGCACCAGGCGCAGCAACGCCGGACATGCCGGGTGGCCTCGGGATGCGGGCGCTGCGCAACACGATCCTCATCCTCGTGGTGCGCGTGATCTCCCGGGTCATCGCGCTGATCGCCGTGATCATCATCGGCAACTATCTCGATCCGACGCGCTTCGGCGAGATGCAGACGGCGGTGACGTATGTCGGGTTGGTGGGGACCCTGACCGACATGGGGTTTTCCGCCCTCTACGTCCGAGAAGGCGCGCGCCACACCGATCAACTCTCCAGGTACTGGAACAACGTGGCGTCACTCAAGGTGCTGGGAGCAGCGGTCGGGCTGCCGCTCCTCTTTGCCGCGCTGTACTTCGCGGGGCTTCGCTCCCTGCTCTGGCCGTCCTTCGCCATCCTCGTGCTGTCCGGATACCAGTTGCTGTTGCGGAACAGCCTCTACGCACTCCAGCGGCTCACCTTCGAGATCATCGAGATCATCCCCGAGACGCTGATCGTTCTCGCGCTGGTCGTCGTTGGTGCCCACATCAATGCAGACACGGGGTTCTTCCTCTGGGCCTATGCCATCAGCTACGGCTTCGCCTGCGTGTACTTCGCGACTGTGCTCATCGTTATGGGGGTGCTCCGGCCGGGCGTTCGTCTCGAGCCTCGACTGCTCTGGTCGTGGGTGCGCATAGCAGTGCCGCTCGGTATCACGTTCATCATCACGACCGTCTACTTCAAGGTCGACGTCCCGATCCTCCAACGCTTTCGGGGAAACACCGAGGTTGGGTATTACACGTTCGCGTACAAGCCCTTCGAGTCGTTGCTGTTCATCCCGTTTGCATTGCGCAGTGTGGTTTTCCCTGTGCTTTCCGTGTACCACCGGCGATCACCCGAGCGCGTGCTCCCGGTTGCCGAGAAATTCTTCAAGGCACTCGTGATTCTTGGCTGGCCGATCACCGTGGGCGTGTTCCTGCTCGCTCCGCAATTCAACAGCCTGCTGGAACTCTACCCGCAGTCCGAGCCGGCTCTGCAGATCCTCGCCCTGGCGATCGTGTTCATGTTTGCCGACAACACGTTTGCGGCCACGCTCAACGCCATCGACAAGCAGAACGTCTTCGCCCTCGTGGCGATGGTGGGCCTCGTCATCAACGTTGGCGTCAACCTCATTGTGATCCCGCGCTACGGTTACCTCGGCGCGAGCTGGGCGGTTGTCGTCACGGAGGCGGCGCTGGTCATCGTGGGGTGGTTTGTGCTGCGCGCGCAGCTTGGAACGATCCGACTGGTGAGCACGTCATGGAAGGCGCTTCTCGCGGGGCTGGTCATGGGTGCCTTCATCTATGTCGCCAACCCGCATCAGAGCCGCGCCCTGCTCTTTGTCGTCGTCGTCGCCTCGGCGCTCATCTACGCAGCGGCATTGCTCCTGCTCCGTGTGGCCGACACCGAGGAGATGAGCCTGATTCGCAACGCGCTACGGCTGCGTCGCTAGCGCGAAGGTCGCGCTAGCCGGCGCTGCGTGCCGTGTCGGCAAGCACGGCCATGGCGCAGTTGCGGCCGTTGATCGCCATCACGCTGCCGCCGGGGTGAGTGCTCGCACCGCACATGTAGAGGCCCGGCATCGGTGTGCGAGGGGAGAAGCGCCGGTCCCACATCTGATCGGGGAGACACTCGCCCTGGAAGATGTGCCCGCCCGAGAGCCCGACCGCACGCTCGATGTCGGGCGGCGCAAGAACCTGGCGGGCGCTGACGCACGCGACGATGTCCGGCGCGAATCGTGCGATCTCGGCGAACGCCTCGTCGGCCACGGCCTCGCGCCGCTCGTCCCAGGTTCCCTCGGCAAGCGTGTACGGCGCGTACTCGGCAAAGACGCTCATGACGTGGCTGCCTTCCGGCGCGACCGACGGGTCGTACGCAGACTGGAAGTACAGCTCGGCCCAGCGCGGCGCGGGCTGTCCGGCGCGGCTGCGTTCGTATGCGGCCTGGGTCTCGTTGAGGCTTCGCGCGATGGTCACCATGGCGCGGTGCGGCGCGTCGTCCAAAGCGGCGGCGGTGAAGGTCGGGAGTCGTGAGAGCGCGCAGTTGATCTTGAGCACGGGGCCCTCCATCCGCCAGCCACGCACCCTCTTGGTGAACGCCGCGGGTGCCGCATCCGAAAGCAACCCGAGCGTGGTCCGCGGATCCGCGTTGGAGATGACCGTCGGCGCCCCGAGACGCGTTCCATCCTCGAGGACAACTGCTTCGCCGGGCACGATCTCGGCGACGGGGGCGTTGCGCCGGATGACGGCGCCAGCTTCCCCGGCAGCCGCCGCCAGCGCGAGCGACACGTTGCCCATGCCACCCTGCACATAGCCCCAGGCGCCTTGCCGGCCTTCGATCGTGCCCATCGAGTGCATCGCATGAATGGCCGCGGTTCCCGGGGTCCGCGGGCCTGCCCAGGTGCCGATCAAGCCCTGACCGTGCAGCGCGGTGCGAAGGCGTTCGTCCTGAACGTGACGTTCGATGACCGACGCGATCGACTCCTCGAACATCACCTCGATGAGCTCCGGGTCGTTACTGAGGAGCTCTTCGAGCGCCGGCCGGTCCGGTGCATCGCCCACCCACGTGTCGTGCGGCTCCGACCGAAGCGCCTGCCGGATGCGGCCGAAGAGCTGTTCGTAGCGCGTGTATCCGTCGGCGTCGCCCGGGCTCATCGCGGCGACCATCTGGTGATTGCGTGCGGAATCGTCCCAGAGGCTCAGGGCGGTGCCGTCGTCGAACGGGCACCAAAGATGCGGGTCGACCAGGTGCACGCGATAACCGTGGCGCCGCAGGTCGAGCTCATCGATCACGCGATGGTGGAGGAGGCCGACGAGATACGCGCACGGACTGACGACGAATCTCGGGTCCTCGAAAGGATGCTCGAGCGTGCACGCGCCACCGATGCGGTCGCGCGCCTCGAGCACGAGCACGGTGCGCCCCGCGCGAGCGAGATATGCCGCTGCGGTGAGGCCGTTGTGGCCGGCACCGACGACGATCACATCCCAGGTGCTATCGCCTGACGCGCCGCTTACCGCCACGCTCGGAGCACCGTCACGGCGTGTCGCCGTTCGCCATGCCCATCGCGCATTGCTCGATCGAGAGCACGTTTGAAACGGTCGGATTCGTCGTCGTTCAGCGCAGCGCTCATCAGGGCCCGGGTAGTCGGTGCGAGAGGGTTGGGCGCCGTGTCGAGGAAAACGTCCAAGTCGTCGCGCACCGGCGGTGGCGCGAGTGCCATATCGGTCTGCGCCTCGATGCGCAGAAAGCCGGCGGCGCGGGTCATGGCGACGAGATCGCGGTCATCGAATCCACAAAGCACGTCCTCGCGCGACGTTGTGCTCTCAGCCCTGTCCACGTCGTGAAGCTTGCGCTCGAGCTCGATCACCTCGGTGACGTCGTACCCCCACAGATATCCCGGCCGGTCCCGGCCCATCCAGCTGTTGATCGGCTCGCCGAGCGAGAGACGGCCGCCCGGTCTGAGCACTCGGTGATACTCGTCAAGCGCGCGCTGGCGATCCTCGATGAACAGCAGCACGGCTCGCTCGACAACCACATCGACCGTCTCGCTCGCGAGGGCAGAGAGATCTGTCGCGGAGGCGCGAACGAACGTCGCTCGATTCGAAGCGCCAAGCCCGGCGACCTCCGCCCGGCAATCGTCGAGTGCAGGCTCGGAGATGTCGGCGAAGATGACCCGTCCCTGCTCGCCGGCACGATCGAGCGCTCCCAGGCCGAGCAGCCCCTGGCCGGCCCCGACATCCAAGACGGTATCTCCGGGTCTGATGCCGGCACGATCGAGGATTCGATCACGGAGCTTCGCGAGACGATCGAGATTCTCGGCGCGCATCCGGGCGCTCCCGCCGTCGCGGCCGGTGCGCAGCCAGGTTGCCCAGACGTCGGTGTCAGGCATCTGTGGAAGCGTCGAGGACGATCTTGCCGACAACCTCACTGGACGCCATGAGCCGATGTGCCTCGCCGGCCTCCTCCAGGGGGAGCACGCGGTCGATGACGGGCTGCAGGCGACCGTCGGCAAGCGAGGGCAGAACGTGTGCGGCGAATGCGGCGACGATCACCGCCTTCTGACCCGCCGGGCGTGCGCGCAACGTTGTCGAGATCAGGGAGATGCGCCGGCGCATCATGACGCCCAGGTCGATGTCGGTCTGGTTTCCGCCCTGCATGCCGATCACGACGATGCGACCGTCGGTGGCCACCGCATCCATATTCCGACCGAGGTATGACGCCCCCATGATGTCGAGCACGAGATCCGCGCCGCGTCCGTCGCTCAGCTCGCGGGTACGGGCGACAAAGTCCTCGGTACGGTAGTTGATGCCCTCGTCGGCTCCGAGCGCGATGCAGCGAGCGAGTTTCTCGGCGCTGCCCGCGGTCACGAGGATCCGGCAGCCGTGCTGGCGTGCCAGCTGAATCGCCGCCGTGCCAACGCCACCGGCGCCCCCATGGATGAGCACAGTCTCGCCGTCCTGGAGCCGCCCCCGCGTGAAGAGCGCGTCGTGCGCGGTGATGAACACCTCCGGGATGCCACCCGCGTCGATCAGGTCGATGTTGTCAGGAACCTGCACGGTCTGAGCCGCGCGCACCGCCACGAGCTCGGCATACGCTCCACCCTCGACCAGGAGCATGACGCGATCTCCAACCGACGGCGCAGTCACGCCAGTCCCCACGCTCGCCACCACTCCCGATGCCTCGAGACCCAGGATGTCGCTCGCACCGGGCGGAGGCGGGTAGAAGCCCTGGCGTTGCAGCAGATCGGCCCGGTTGATGCCCGCACTCGCGACCCGCACCACGACCTGACCATCTTCTGCGACTGGATCGGGGCGTTCCCCGATGTGCAGTTGCTCTGGACCGCCGGGCGTCGCAACAACGATTGCGCGCATCGCTCAGGAGCCCGGGTCAGCCGCGGCGGCGGTCAGGAGTCCTGGCCGGCCAGCGAGGAGAGACCGACTGGACCGGTCCACACGGGACCGAGGCCGGCGGTGTTCGAGTACGCGGAGAACGACAGGTTCCAGTCGCCCTCACCGTCGTCGTATGAGGCGTTGTACCCGGTGTTGGAGATCTGCACCACGTCACCTGGAATGCTGAAGGCGTAGTAGGTGACTGCGCGCGCCGTGCTGAGGTTCACGCAGCCGTGCGAGACGTCCGCGCGCCCCTGTGAGCCCACCGACCAGGGTGCCGCGTGGATGAAGTACCCGCTCGTCGAGATCGCGGTGTCATCGTAGACCGGGTCGTCGTAATACTCAGAGCCACCAGGGTCGCAGGCTGCGGCTGTGTGGAACGTGGGGCACGACTTCATGACCACGACCGGCGTCTTGTACAGCACGATGAGGTTTCCCTGGATGGTGGGGAACCCGCCCTTGCCGAGGCTCACCGGCCACGTGTACAGCAACTTGCCGTTGGAGAACACCTGCATGGTGTGCGTGTTGTTGTTGATCAGCGAGACGTGCTTGGCGCCGACCGTGAAGCTCGACGACCAGTTCCCCAGACCCCAGACGCCGCCGCCAACATCGAAGCCGTCGAGGTTGGCATTCACGGTGACCTTGGTACCCGCGACCCAGTACGTCGCCGGACGGAAGTGGACCTCATTCGCGGTGAGCCAGTGCCAGCCGCCCATCACCGCCGGAGTCGACAAAACCTGAATGTGCTCGAGCAAGGCGGCGCGAGCGCCAACCGGGATGTTGGTGTTGAAGTGCAGGTCGATCGTCTCGCCGACGCCCACCACCTCACCATTCAACGGCGTCATCCCGGTGAGCAAGCGGCTCTTGGCGGTGGTGGTGACGAACGTCGTCGTCGATGTCGAGGTGGAACCCGCAGTGCTGGTCGCCGTTGCGACCACCGTGTAATGAGCCCCCTGGTCAAGCGGCTGGCTCATCTCCCACAAGGTGCCGTTCGCCGACATGACGCCCGAGAACGTCGACGATGCGCCGGCCTGGCTGAGCGAGACCGTGTCGAGATGTCCGGTGTTGACGCTGACGTTGATGGGAGCATCGAGCGCGACACCTTGAGCCGCGTTGGATGGGCTCACCACGATGGTTGGGGGTGCCACAACAGCTGGCACGCCAACGACGTGAACGCTGCCGCCGAGATTCGCCGCGGGGCCGGATGTGCCCGGAAGCGAGCACGACGTCAGCAGCAATGCGCCGAGCGCAACTCCACCGGCGAGCATTAGGCCTCCGCGGCTCCGCCAAGTCTGGTCAGCCATGCATCTCCACCGTACCATTGTTCGGTCTCAGGACGCGTTCACACTGCGCGATCGGTGAGATAACGCAGCCACCCTCTCTGAGGTTTCGTCGGTCTGGGTCACAGGGGGATCCTGAGGCAATGGTATCGCTCTTGTTTGATTGTCACGAACTCGCGGCACGACTCGCGACAGACGATCCCCCGCTCCTGCTCGACGTCCGCTGGACGCTCGGCGGACCGTCCGGCCTCGGCGACTACATGCAGGGGCACATTCCGGGTGCCCATTTCGTCGATCTCGATCGGGAGCTGAGCGGTCCTCCCGGGCCAGGTCGCCACCCGCTGCCCGACGCGGCGCAGTTCAGCGAGGCGATGCGCCGCCACGGTGTGGATCGTTCGCGCCTGGTCGTCGCGTATGACGCGGTGACGGGGACATCGGCCGCTCGGGCGTGGTGGCTCCTTCGATACTTCGGCCATCCGAACGTGGCGCTCCTCGATGGCGGGTACGTCGCGTGGGTCGGCGCCGGGCTTCCGGTGGAGGAGGGCGATGATCACGATCCCGCGCCGGGCGACTTCGAAGCGAGACCAGGTGGGATGCCACTGCTCAATGCGGGCGGTGCGGCGGCGATCGCGGGCTCCGGCGTGCTGCTCGATGCGCGGGCTCCCGAGCGCTTCCGCGGCGAGACCGAGCCCGTTGACCCGGTGGCCGGTCACATCCCCGGCGCGCGCAACTTTCCCGCGCAGCGAACCGAAAACGCAGACGGCACCTTTCTTTCGGCGGAGGAGTTGCGCCGTCGCTACGCCGCGGCGGGCGTCGAACCGGGAAGACCCGTGGCGGTCTACTGCGGCTCCGGCGTCGTCGCTACCGAGGGTGTCTTCGCGATGGGGCTCGCGGGAGTCGATGCCGGGCTCTACGCCGGTTCGTGGAGTGAATGGATCACCGACCCGAGCCGCCCCGTCGAGATCGGCGAGTAGATCTCTCACGACGAAATGAGGCCGGCGCTCCCCCGAACGCCGGCCTCCCAGGAATGTGCTGTCTCCCCTCAGACCCTACGAACGCGTCGTACGACGCTCGCGATTCAAACGGAGAGTACCGCGCGCCGTAGGGCGATGTAAAGCAACGGGCACGCAGCGCAGGTCGGAGGTACGCTAGCGCACATAGCGGAGGTTGCAGGTGACCGCGTTGCTTCCAGATCGTTGGCTCAATGAATTGAGTCGCGCCTCCCGCGACGTGCGTCTCGTTCGGGGGGACGGCGCGTACGTCTGGGATGACGAGGATCGCCAGTATCTTGATCTCACCTCGAGCGGCGGGGTGGCCCTGCTCGGTCACAACCACCCGCGCGTCAACGAAGCGATTGCCGGCCAGTTGACGGCTTTCAGCGGGGTTCCACCTGGATTCGACTACGACCTCCGCGAGGAGCTGCTCGAGGCGTTGAGCTTCATCATCCCGGTGCCGCTCACCCACGTCAGCTTCACCGCCTCCGGGTCTGCAGCCGTGGATCTCGCGATCACATGGGTCGCCTCTGCATCGGACCGGCCGCGCCTGATCGCGATGCAGCGATCCGACCATGGGTCCGGGATCGCCGGACGCAGCCTCAGCGCCGGCCGGCGCCTTGGTGACGTCGCAGGGCGAAGCCTCGAAGTCGTTCGGGTTCCATTCGATGACCTTGATGCCCTGAGTGCGCATCTCGACGAACGCGTCGCGGCGGTCATCGTCGAACCCGTCCAGGTCGAGGCTGGCGTCCGGGTGCCGGCGGAAGGCTACCTCGCGTCGGTTGCGGAGCTGTGTAGGAGCGCCGGGGCGCTGCTGGTGGTCGACGAGGTCAGGACCGCGCTGCGCATGGGTCCGGCGCTCGCGTCGGCCGCGCAGGGTGTCGGCCCCGACATCGTGTGCCTCGGCTCGTCGCTCGCCGACGGGATGCCGTTTGGAGTCACCGCTGTCGGCCCGTCGATCTCGAGGCGGGCGAGGGTCACGCGCCACGACCACGAGGAGGCTTGCCCACCCCTGGTCTGCGCCGCCGCCAACGCGACCATCCGGACCGCGCTCGGACCGACGCTGCGGACGCTCGCCGCGCTCACGTCGGAGCGCCTCCAGCTCCGCCTGCGAGCACTGCGCCTCGGTGAGATCAGGGAGATCCGCGGGTCCGGGGCCATGGTGGCGGTGGAAACCAGCCTCAACGGGCCGGCACTGTTGCGCAGACTCGAAGAACGAGGAATCCTTGCCCTGCCCGGTGGCACCGGCAGTGTTCGCATCCTCGCTCCACTGATCCTCGAGCGTCGCGAGGCGGACACCATCGTCGAGACCCTGGCCGCGATCATCCTGGCGAGCCGTCCACCGCGCCGGCGGACGATGAGCACGCCGGCGGCCGACGAGGTCGAGGTCGTGCTGCCCGGCACCCCGATACGGCGGCACGCCAAGGTGGCGCTCTAGC
>PKXZ01000071.1 GCA_003132525.1 Candidatus Dormiibacterota bacterium
TCGCCTGCACCGGGTCGTCGATGACCAGGAACCGGAACGGGCTCGCCGGCAGTCGCGCCCGCGGCAAGAACACAGCCAGCGCCAGTGCGTTCACCTCGCCTTGGCTCATCACGCCCAGCGCCGAACCAGCCGCGCCGTCCACGCTCACGTCCAGCTCCACGTGCCGGCTCGTGGACGACCCCGCCAGCCGGATCGCGCCCAGGTCCACGTTGCTCTCCTGGCGCAGCATCGCCCAGATGCTCCTGGCCTGCCTGGCTAGCGGGGCCAGCCGGTCGTTACGGATATCGTCGGTCGCTGCCTTCAGCCATTTCTCCGCGGCCTTGACCGACGCAACCGGGGCCACGTCATCCTGCGCGGCCTCGGCGTCCAAGCACCAAGACGAGACCGCTGCGGCGACCGGAGCCCACCTGTCCTCGCGTTCGGAATGCCGGGCGGCTGCCTGGGCGGACACGGAGCGGACCTCCCGCGTCAGGGGTGCCAGCGCCTGGCCGAGGTGATCGGCCAGGGCGCGCAGTCCGGCCGCGGGCGCCGGAGTGCCGGCGTCCGGGGGCTTGGCCCAGCTCTGCCACGCCGACCGGGCTGGGCCTGGATCCACGCCCGGCGGAGGTTCCTCCGACAGAACCGGCGGCGGGGGCTGCAGCAAGGCCGCCGCGCGCCGCCTGGCGTCGGCCGCGGCACGCTCGGCGGACTCCGCCGCCTGCGCCTCCCGGCCGAGCCTGGCCACCTCTTGTTCCGTCGCTTGCCGCCACTGCTCGGTCAGCGCCCCCGACCGCCCGCACACCGGGCAGTCGCCGTCCCCGTGCGCCTGGTGGTGCTCCAGCGCCGCGGTCAGCAGCCCGGCCAGCGCCTGCGCCCGGCCCGCGGGCGAACCCGCGACAACATCCAGCCCGGCCGCGGCATCCCGGAGCGCTGCCGCGGCCTCCCGGACGTCATCCTCGGCGGGCGCGGTGAGCTGCGCGAGACGCCGGAGCCGGTCGAGCTCGCCGCCGTCGGCCGCCGCCGTGTAGAGCACCGCGTGCTCCTGGCCCGGCAGCCGCCGGGTGAAAAACCGGCGATCGCCGCGCCAGGCCGGCGTGCCGACGTTCCCGGCACCGAGCAGCTCGGCGAGCCGCGCGGCCAGCGACTCCCGCTCGGGGGTGGCGGCGAGTTGCTCCGCGTAGAGCGCGTCCTGCCCGGTCAGCCAGGCCCTGGTCTCCTCGCTATCAGGCTCTTCGAGCCAGCGGTAGGGATCAGCCACGGTGAATCCGTTAATGCTCTCGGTCAGATCCAATCGACGTGCGAGGGGGTACGCAGCAATCATGGTTTTCACTCTAGGGCTACCGGCAGCGCCGCCCGCGCGGCTGCCGGGTACGTGCCCTCGGCCGTGCGCGCCGATAGGCTATAGGAGTTGCCGGACTGGCTGTTGGGCAATCACACTGGTCACGGATGAGCTGGCTCCGGGAGCGGCGCATCCGGCGGGAGGTGCGCGTGCGTCGGGTACTGCTGCTCAACATCACTTATGAGCCGATGACTACGGTCTGCCTGCACCGGGCCGTGTGCCTGGTGCTCGGTTTCGCGCTCATGCTCATGCGCACGACGCACTCGTTCGTGCACGGGCTGACCCAAGCGGTGACGTCGCTCTTCACGGTCGGGGCGATCCACAGTGGGGGTGCGCCCAATACGGTGCTCGACATCGCGGCCGGGGCGACGTGGGTCGTAATCGTGGCCCTCCAGATCGCCTACCTGCCGGTGCTCTACGGTGCCTTCAACCGGCGGGAGGTGCTGGTCACCATGCTCGACAGCCGCGCGGGATCACCCGCCTGGGGTCCCGAGCTCCTCGCCCGGAGCGAATTGGTCGATAATGTCCAGAACCTTGCCAAGCTCTACGAGCGCTGGGAGGAATGGGCGGCAGACGTGGCCGAGAGCCATGCGTCGTATCCGGTCCTCCTCTGGTTTCGCTCGCCACACCCCTACCGGTCGTGGGTCCTCGGGCTGCTGGCGGTGATGGATGCGGCGGCGATGCAGCTCGCCACCCAACCGCTGACCGCGCCGTCAGAGGCACGCGCGTTCCTGCGCATGGGATATATGTGCTTGCGCGACCTGGCAACGGTGGTCGGGATCACGTATGACCACGACCCAAAGCCCGGCGATCCCATTCAGCTGACCGAGGACAACTACCGGGACGCCATCCACCACCTCGAGCACGTCAGCTGGAAGATGCAGCGCGGCGAAGCGGAATCGTGGGTGCATTTCCGCGGATGGCGCGTGAACTACGAGTCCCTCGCGTACCGCATCGCGGATGCGGTCAATGCGCCGCCCGCGCTGTGGGCCGGTCCTCGCAGGAATCTTCCCCCACAGTTGCAGCCCCCGGAGCGACCGCCTCACCGCGAGCCTTCAGAGGAGATGCAGCGCATTCGCAAGCTCACCGAGAAACGTCGATCGGCTCGCGAATCCGATCCTGCAAGCTGATTCGAGGAAAACGGGTCGTTACAGGCTTGCCATATGCGACCCCACGAGTCGCATAGCATGAGTCGACACCGAGCACTGCCGCTCGATCAACGCAGGTCAAGAAAATGCTCAGGTGGCGAACCGGGACAGCCGAGCAGCGACCGGCCCACGGCCTGGACGACAACGGTCGGCGTCCGGAAACCATGCCCGGCAACCAGCCGTGCTCTGCGCTCCGCTGTTCCTCGTTGGCTGGGATGCCGTGCAGCTACGTGGACCGCCGCGGGCGGCGCTGCAAGACAGCATGGTGTCCGGCCGATCGGAGCGTCGTCGACGGCAAGATCTACTGCGCGCTGCACGCGCACGCGATGCAGGCCCTCGAATGGGAATTCGGCGCCGCGTCACATCCCGACATCGACAGCCGAACCGTCCCAGTGCTGCAGTGGATCTCCTCGGCAGCTGCGGACGAGGTGATCGCGACCCTCAACGTGTTCTGCGCGCTCAACGGCGAGATGCTCGTCGCCGAGCCCGTCCGGCGGCGCTTCAACCCCGTGTCGCACACCAGGGTCTGGGAGAAGCAGTGGAAAACGCTCTCCCCGACCAGCGTCACGATCCGCGTCTCGATCAGCTCTGACGAGGACCGGCCGACGGAGATCCACATCACCGTGAATGGCCACGACGTGAACGTCGTGCCCCCACCGTTCAATCGTGACCTCAGCACCCCCACCGAAGCCGACATGCGCTGGCTCGACCAGGAGGTGCTCTCGCCGATCAGCGCGGCCGTGGCGCGCTGGATGATGCGGGCCGCGGAGAACCGGGATCTCGGCTACATCCCGTTTGGTGGCGCCATCCATGACACCGATGCACGTCTCACCGCGCGGCCGGCGATGCAGCAGCTGGTGGTAGCACCTGCGCCGCGGGAGAGCATCGACGAAGCCGCCCTCGATGAGGTTCGGCGCGCGCACTTCCTCTATGGACTCGAGGAGATCCAGGCGGTCGCCGAACAGACCGCGAGGAGCGGGTAGGGCGTCCCTCCCAGCCGGCCGGCTCGCGGGCTACGCTCGATGCGTGACCGCTGACGCGCAGACCAACTCCGCCCTTCGCATCGAACGCGCGAACGAGCCGGAGACGAGCGCGGCGATCCTCGAGGAGGTCGCCGCGTGGGGCGAGGCGGGAGGGTTTCCGAATTGGATCCCCGGTTCCTACACGGGTCCTGAAAGCACCGGCATCTCCCGGCTTCGCGGTGACATCGCGAGCGGCGCGCTGTACCTCATCTGGCGGGGCGCCGACGCGGTCGGGACGCTGTCGCTGTTGGACACCGATCCCATCTTTTGGGCGGCCGCAGGCGACGACGCGATGTACCTGCATCGATTCGCCGTCCGCCGCTCAGCCGCCGGCGCGGGACGTCACGGCGTGCAGTGGTGTATCGCCGAGACGCAGCGCCGTGGTCGGGCCTATGTTCGCCTCGACTGCCTCGCGGACAATCCCGGCATACGCCGGTATTACGAGAGCTTCGGCTTCGCCGCGGTCGACGAGATGGTGGTCAACGGCACGCTGTACTGCCTGTACGAGGTCCCGGTGACGACGTTGCGGTGATGCTCACGCCGTCCCGGCGCGGACGATGATCGCCTCCACAACCTCGGTCTTGGCGTCCGCGTACTCCTGCACGTACTTCCAGGGCCGCGACGCGAGGTCCCGCTTGGTGCGCAGATACAGCTCGCGGTCCAGGTCGTTTGCACGGAGGTGATCACGGAAGCGCAGCATCCGTTCGATCTCGACGCAGCCTGCAGAGAAGACGTGCAGGTTGATGTTCGCGCCGGGCCCCTTGAACAGCCGGTGCTCGTACCAGTCCGGCTCCCGAATCCGGAGCACGTACCCGGCTGCCTCCATGGGCGGAACGTAGCCGTGCTCGGCCGACGAGTCGGCGACCACCAGGAGCATGTCGATGATCGGTTTGGCTGCGAGTCCCGGTACCGATGTGGAGCCGACGTGCTCGAGACGCAGGACCCGATCGCCGAGAACATCCACGACGCGGACCGATTCCTGGGCATACAGTCCCGGCCACTCGTCGTCATACGCTCGCAACTCGATGGGGCCGTCGACCCGCTGCGGCTCCCCAATCGTCGCGGCCTTGATGCGAAGCTCGCCCGCGCTCGGCGCGGAGCGACCGTCAGAATCTGACATTCTCGGCCCAAACTCGCAAAAGACTGTCGTCGCCAGACACGGCGATCCCTTCGGTGCCGCGCCGGTTCATCGACCAAAGATAGAGATCCGACGCTGTGCCGCGCAGCTCGCAGTGGCCGCGGCCCCGGTCGCTGGTGACCTCGACCCGGTCTCCGACGATCACATTCCACGTGCTGGCGGCGTCCGTGGCCACCAGGCGCAGGATGCGGCCGCCGCCGTCGGGCGCACGTGCTCGCCGCACCGCCAGACCGAACCACTCGTCGAGGGCGTCGACCGCATCGACGGTGCTGAGCGGCTTGATCGGGCCACGAGCGGACTCGGCGTCACAGCGATGCACGGCGGTTTCGTTGGCCTGCCGGCGTGCCCAGAAGGCGAGGGCGTTCGGTGCAGGGCCCCAGAACCAGAACGTCTCATCCGGAGACGCGGCCCGCAGCGTCTCGATGAGCGCCGCACAGCCATCTCGGTACCACGCCAGCAGCGCATCACGGCCGGCCGGACCCTCGAAATCACGCTGCAACCTGTCCGGAAGCCGCTCCCCCACGATCGTCGCCGCCCAGCGATGGACGTCGCCGATATGACGGACCAGCATCTCAACGTCCCAGTCCGGGCAGCCCGGCACCCGGGCATCCAAGGGCCCGGATGCTGCCGCATGTCCGAGCGCCTCACCCTCGGCGCGTACGCGCTCGATTTCCTCGTCGATTTCCACATCGCAAGTCTCGCAGCACCGCTCCGTCTCGCGAGAGCTTCTACGGAGCTGGGATCAGCTTGAGAGACGGTTCGAGCTTTCCCCACAAGGCTGTGGATAACTGGCGAGATTGTCGCTGTGCCCATTGGCGCAATACCGCACAGGGTGTGGATAACCTGACGGCGTCGATCAGGTCGTGGGTTCGCGGCGTGAGGGCGCCACGTGGAGGGGATCGATGAGATCCGAGTACTCGCGGCCGAGCCCGCTGCTCCGTGCCTCGGCGCTCACCGCCGCGGCGACGGCCGGGGCCACGTCCCGGTTGAAGACCGACGGGATGACGTACTCGGGATGGAGATCGTCGCCGACCACGGCGGCGATGGCGCGGGCGGCGGCGAGCTTCATCCCATCGGTGATCTGCGCCGCGCCACAGTCGAGCAGGCCGCGGAAGAAGCCGGGAAAGCAGAGGACGTTGTTGATCTGGTTGGGGTAGTCACTCCGGCCCGTGGCGATCACCGCGGCCAGCTCCTCGATCGCCTCGGGCTGCACCTCTGGTTCGGGGTTGGCGAGAGCGAAGACAATGGGCCTGGGCGCCATCAGGCGCACGAGCTCGGGGTCGAGCGCCCCGCCGACGCTCGTGCCGATGAAGACATCCGACCCGACGAGTGCGTCGCCGAGGCCGCCTGTCAGTCGAGTCGGGTTGGTGGCGGCCGCGTAGATGGACTGCGCCGGCGTGAGGCCGGGCTCACCGGCGCTAATGATCCCGTCGCGGTCGACGCCGATCACGCTGCCGACGCCGGCAGCGAGCAGGAGGCTGGTCACGGCGGTTCCGGCGGCTCCGACCCCGAGGCACACGACACGCACGTCCTCGACGCGCTTGCCGACGATCTTGAGCGCGTTGATGAGCGCCGCCGTCACGACGATGGCGGTGCCGTGCTGGTCGTCGTGGAACACCGGGATGTCGAGGAGCGCGGTGAGCCGGCGCTCGATCTCGAAGCAGCGCGGGGCCGCGATGTCCTCGAGGTTGATGCCGCCGAAGATGGGCGCGATGTTCACCACCGTCGCGACGATCTCATCGACGTCCTGCGTCGCCAGACAGATCGGGAATGCGTCGACGCTGCCGAACTCCTTGAAGAGCATCGACTTACCCTCCATCACCGGGATCGCGGCGTCGGCGCCGATGTTGCCAAGGCCGAGCACCGCGCTCCCGTCGCTGACGATGGCAACGGCGTTGCGTTTGATGGTGAGGTTGCGCACCCGGCGGGGGTCCTCCACGATGGCCATGCAGATCCGCGCGACCCCTGGCGTGTAGACCATCGACAGGTCGTCCCGCGTGCGGATCGCGTGGCGTGGCGTCACCTCGATCTTGCCGCCGAGGTGGGCGAGAAAGGTGCGGTCCGAGTACTCGAGCACCTCGACCCCGGGCACGGCCGACATGTGCCGGATCAGCTTCTGCGCATGGTCGGCGTCCGCGGCGAGGACGGTGATGTCGCGGACGATCCCGTTGCCCTCGACGCGAACGATGTCGAGCGCGCGGATGTCGCCGCCGACGCTGCCGATTGCCGAGGTCAGCTGGCCCAGCATGCCCGGCCGGTTCACGATGCGACACCGAGCGGTGAAGGCGAAGCTCGCGGACGGATGCTGGATCACGGCGCGGCCATCTTGACGTGATGGCGGCCGCGCCGTGACCTCATGAAGCGACGTGGGTCGTGTGATTCAGCCTTTCGTCAAGCCCACGACGTTGCCGGCGGGATCGGTGAAAAGCGCCAGTGTGGTCCCAGGCAAGATCTCCGTCGGGGCCATCACCACGGTGCCTCCGAGCGCCACGACCTTGTCGAGCGTCGCCTGAAGGTCGGGCACCTGCGCATACACGGAGGTGCGCGGCTTGCCGTCGTCGGACTGTCCAACTCCACCGGCCAGACCGCTCGATGCCTCGTCGATGAGTCCGTAGTTGCCCATGTCGGGCATCAGGTCACCGATCTTCCAGTCGAAGATCTCGGTGTAGAACGTCTTGAGCTGCGCCGCGTCTTTGCCGATGAGCTCGAAGTGGACGATCGTGCTTCCCATGATTACTTCCTCACGCGCCGGCCCTCGAACGTGTCTTCGAGCCGCTTGATCCAACGCCGGATTTATAGCCGATCCGGGCGTTGTCGCCGGGGCGGCCCGAGCCGCGAGCACGGCATCATCGGCGCCGACATGTTCGACGTCGTGGCGGCTGCGGCAACCATCGAGAACGGGTGCCGCGACGCGGGGAACCCAGAGCGCGCGGCCGGCGAACGCGCTTACCTGAAGAGCGACCTCGAGCACTTCGGCGCCGGCATACCAGCGATCCGCAGGGTGATGCGGGAGTTCACGTCGACCCACCCGGACCTGACCCACGACGAGCTCACCGGCCTGATCCGGGAGCTCTGGGCGAAGCCGGTCCACGAGTGCCGGATGGTCGCCGTGATGCTGCTCCAGGTCGGCGCCCGCCTGCTCGGACCCGGCGACCTCGACCTGGTCGAATCGATGATCCGCGGGTCGCGAACCTGGGCGTATGTCGATGACCTCGCGGGGCACACCGCGGGCTCACTGCTGCTGGGGTATCCGGAGGTCGGTCCTCGTATCGATGCATGGGCGGTCGATGCCAACTTCTGGATCCGCCGGTCGGCATTGCTGGCGATGCTCCTGCCTCTGAAGCAGGGCGCCGCGTTCGACACCTTCGCCGGCTACGCCGACACGATGCTCGAGGAGAGGGAGTTCTTCATCCGGAAGGCAATCGGCTGGGTGCTTCGTGAAACCAGCAAACGCCGGCAGCAGGAGGTGTTCTTCTGGATCCTTCCGCGAGCCTCGCGCGCCTCAGGCGTGACCCTGCGCGAGGCGGTGAAGTACCTGGATCCGGCTCAGCGGGCGGCGGTCGTGCAAGCGGCGCGAAAGCAGGAGAGCTGACCGGACGCGACAAAATGCTTCATGTGATGTATTATCCGTGACGTGAAGGACCGGTCTCTCCTCCTCGAGCGCCTCATCATGGCGCAGTCGTCGCTGCGACGCCGCTTCATTGACGCCGCCTCTCCGACCCTCCAGTCGGAGTTCGCCGAGTGGGGCGGTACGACGGTGCATCAGATGGAGGTGGTTCGCCGTCTCCTGCTCGGCGACGGGATGAGCATGCGCGAGGTGGCGGAGGCGGAAGGGATCGGGCTGAGCGGCGCCACGCAGCTTATCGACCGGCTCGAGCGCCAGGGACTCGTGACCCGCGTCCGTGACGCGCGCGACCGCCGAGTGCAACATGTTGTACCGACGGAGCACGCAAAGGATCTCGCCGCACGTTTCAAAGCGGGCATGCGCCGAGCATCCGCGCAGGTGTGCACCGCACTGAATGACGAGGAGTTGCAGACGTACGTCGACCTCACTGAGCGCATCGCCGCGACGGTGCCCGAGGACCTTGGGGAGCACATGAGGAGGGCCACCGCATGACGCAGCGCCAGATCTACGCAGTGCTCGGCGCCCTGATGCTGGGCATGCTCCTCGCGGCNNTCGTCGGCGACCTCGGCGGCCTCAACCAGCTGTCCTGGGTGGTGACCTCGTACCTGCTCGCGTCGACGGTCTCAACTCCGCTGTACGGGAAGCTCGGAGATCTCTACGGGCGCAAGTTCCTGTTCCAGGCGGCGATCGTCATCTTCATCGTCGGCTCGATGCTCTCCGGTCTCTCGCAGAACATGCTCGAGCTCATCGGCTTCCGCGCCGTCCAGGNNACCCTCGCGAGCGCGGCAAATACCAGGGATGGATGGGCGGCGTCTTCGCGCTCGCCAGCGTTGCCGGCCCGGTCCTGGGTGGCTTCCTCACCGACGACGTGTCCTGGCGCTGGATCTTCTACATCAACGTCCCGATCGCCGCGGTGGCGCTGTTCGTGACCGCGACCGTGTTGAAAACACAGACCCGGCGCATCTCGCACAGCATCGACTGGCTGGGCGCCTTCTTCCTTGCGGCGGGTGCCTCGTCGCTGATCCTGATGACCACATGGGGCGGCACCCAGTACGCATGGGACTCGCTGCCGATCTTCGGCCTCGGCATCCTCGGCGTGGTCATGCTCGCGGCGTTCATCGTGACCGAGCGCCGGGTCTCCGAGCCGATCCTGCCGTTCCGGCTTTTCCGCATCCAGGTCTTCAACGTCGCGAGTGGAGTCGGTTTCGTGATCGGGTTCGCGATGTTCGGTGCGATCACGTTCCTGCCGGTATTCCTGCAACTGGTCGACGGGTCGAGCGCGACGAGCTCAGGGCTGAACATCCTGCCCTTGATGGCAGGACTGCTCATCGCATCGATCACGAGCGGCCAGCTCATCAGCCGCCGAGGGCGGTACAAGATCTTCCCGATCATCGGCACCGCCCTCGCGGCGATCGGCATCTACCTGCTGTCCACCATCGATCCGCAAACGCCACGCTACCTGCTCTCGCTGTACATGGTGGTGCTCGGCCTCGGCCTCGGCTGTGTCATGCAGGTTCTGGTCATCGCCGTCCAGAACGCGGTGGAGCAGCGTGATCTCGGCGTGGGCACCAGCTCGGCCACGTTCCTGCGCTCGATGGGCGCATCCTTCGGAGTGGCCATCTTCGGCGCGATCTTCAGCAACGAGCTGGCGACCAATCTGCGCAAGAACCTGCCGGCGAGTGCGTTGCACTCGGGGATCAATCCCGCGTCGCTCGAGGGAAATCCCGCCCAGCTCGCGCACCTGCCCACCGCGATTCACACCGGACTCGTGAACTCGGTGTCGGAGTCATTGCACGTCGTGTTTCTCACCGCCGTGCCCATCCTCGTGATTGCGTTTCTCCTGACGCTGCTGATCAAAGAGGTCCCGCTACGTACCAAGGCGCGCGGCATTCCGGCTGCTGAGGCACCTGCCGGCATCGAGGTCGCCTCGGATCTCGGTGAGACCACGCCGGTTGAGGCCGGGGTCGGGATCGATCTGTCCTGAGCGCGGGCTACGCGCCGAAGAGGCGAGGCCAGGCGAGACCGAAAACGACTCCGGCGACGAAGAGCGCGTAGCGCAGGACCCACGTCACGAGGCTGCCCTCGCGTTCGGCCACCTGGCGGGGCGCGTACACGAGCATCGCGTAGTACACGGCGGAGAACGCGAGCAGAAAGCCGGCCGCGGCGACCGCGGTCTGGGGGTTGGCAATGGCCGCTGCCGGCGTTGCACTCCCCGGCTCGCCGGTCACCGCGGCGATGAACGTCCAGAACAGGCCGCCCGCGACCATCACGAACGGCGTGACCAGCACGCGCCTGGCAACGATGCTGAGCGGTGGCAGGAGCACGTGTACTGCGATCATCGCGACCGCCGCAACGGCCACCAGCGCGATGCCGGCACCGGAGGTGACGCCGAGCGCGGTGAAACCGCTGATCGCGACCAGGAGCAGGCCACCGGTGAGTGGCCCGATCGCGCCAACACCGATGAGCGACCGTTCCCGCGGAGCGTTCGGGTGGCGCCGACATGACACGCAGATGAGCGCGCCCAGGACGGCCGCGAGACGGATGACCCCCAGCAGCGGCGCTCCCGAATCGAACGGCCCCGAGCCACCCTCGGCGCGAAAGAGGAGTGGCGTCGCCACCGCGACCCAGGCAGCGAGCAGCCAGTCCTCGGCGACCAGCACCACCCGACGTTCGGTCCTGGCCGGCACAGCCGCGGGCTCCGGACTGCTCATCTGAGTCGGATTCGTGGCCATCGCGAGCGTGATTCTCACGCAACGTGAGCGGCTGTGTCGGTCAGATTAGACTGGCCGGATGCCAGACATCCGACCCAAGCGCGTGGCGATCATCGTCGGCTTCTCAATCGTCGCGGCCACAGCGGCCGCCCGGGTCATCGCGATGCGCCGGGAGCTCGCGGCCGGCGATGAGGAATGGGATCAGGTCGCCGGCTCGTTGAAGACGCGGTCGAGCGTCGCCGTCGCCGGAAGCGTCTACACCGTCGACAGTTCGGCCGTCGCGGGAAGCGTGGCGNNCACGCCGCTCCGCGGCCGTCGCCGGATCCGCGGTGACGTCTGATTCGTCGGCGGTCGCGGGCTCGGCGCTGACGAGCGCTTCGGCGGCGGTCGCCGGCAGCGCCGCGACGACGCTGAGCGTGGCCGTCGCCGGCAGCAGCCTGACGGCGGGCAGCATCGCTGTCAGTGGCAGCGTCGCCACGCTCTGCAGCGCTGCCATCCGGCGCTGTGTGCTGATGGTCGCCTGCATCCGTTGCGCGCGCTGCATCGC
>PKXZ01000068.1 GCA_003132525.1 Candidatus Dormiibacterota bacterium
TCGCCCATGGTCATCGCCTCCACCTGGTCGTGGGTGACGTAGATCATCGTCGCCTGGAGGCGGGTGTGCATGCGGGCAATCTCCGCACGCGTCTGGACGCGCAGCTTCGCGTCGAGGTTCGAGAGCGGCTCGTCCATGAGGAACACCGCGGGCTCGCGGACGATCGCGCGACCGAGCGCCACACGCTGGCGTTGCCCTCCGGACAACTGCCCGGGCTTGCGGTCGAGGAAGCGCTCGAGGTCGAGGATGCGCGCCGCTTCGACCACCGCTTTGTCGATGTCCTGCTTCGGCGTCTTGCGCAGCTGCAGGCCGAACGCCATGTTGTCGCGCACGCTCATGTGCGGATACAGCGCGTAGCTCTGGAAGACCATGGCGATGTCCCGATCACGCGGCGGCAGGTTGTTGACCACGCGATCCCCGATCCGCACCTCACCGCTGGTGATCTCCTCCAGGCCGGCGATCATGCGCAGCGCCGTTGTCTTGCCGCAGCCTGACGGTCCGACCAGGCACACGAACTCTCCGTCACGGATGTCGAGGTTGAGCTTGTCGACCGCAAGCGCTCCGCCGTCGTACCGCTTGGTCAGATCGTCGAGGACTACGCCGGCCATGACACGCTCCTCATTTGACCGCCCCGGCGAGCACGCCACGGACGAAATATCGCTGGAAGGCAAAGAACACGATCAACGGGATGACGATCGATATCATCGCTCCGGTCGAGATGATCCAGTAGTTCGAGGCGAGCGCGCGCGTCTGTCCGTACAGGAACAGCGTCAGCGTCTCATGCGGGTTGCCTGACAGGAAGATCAGAGCGACCAGCAGGTCGTTCCACACCCAGATGAACTGAAAGATCGCCAGCGACGCGAGCGCTGGGATGCCAATCGGCATCACAACCTTCCGAAAGAGCGTCCACTCCCCCGCCCCATCGATGCGTCCCGCTTCGAGCAGATCATGCGGGATACCCGAGTAGAAGTTGCGCATCAGGAAGATGCCGAAGGGGAGGCCGAACGCGACGTGAAAGATGATCGTCCCGACCACCGAACCGAACAGAGGCAGACCGGTCGCGTTGTCGAAGACCTTGTACAGACTGGCCACAGGGATCAGCGCCATCTGGAGCGGCAGGACGAGCAGCGCGACGATGAGCAGAAACACCGCGGTCCGGCCGCGCCATCTGCCGAACACGAGCGAGTATGCGGTGAGGCTCGAGATGACCGTCACCAGGACGGTCACGGGCACGGTGATCGCGATGGAGGTGGTCAGCGAGTCGAGCACACCTCCTGCCTTGAATCCCGCCGAGAAGAGCTGCTGGTAGTTGCTGAACGAGAGCTGGGCCGGAGCTGTGAACACCGTCCACCACCCCGACACCTCGAAATCGCTGTTGGGCCGGAGCGAGATGATGAAGACGCCCACTGACGGCACCAGCCAGAAGATCGCGATCGCGGCGAGCACGATGTTGATGACGATGCGCGACGGGCGCATGCGGAACCGTCGTTGTTTCGCCGGAGCGGCCGCGGTGACCGGCATCGACGCAGCTTGCACTGTCATCCGCGGATCCTCTTGAGGTTGAACAGCATGGCGGGGACGACCAGGATGAAGAGCACCACCGCGAGCGCGGCGGCGAGCCCCTCTCCGGTCGGGCTGGAGAAATCGTTGTAGATGTCGACCGCGAGGGTGGCAGCGCCGCCCTGCGAGGATGCCGCGGGCATGTTGAGGATGATGTCGAAGATCTTGAGGACGTTGATGAGCATGGTGACGAAGACCACAACGAGCACCGGCCGCAACATCGGGACGGTCACCCTCCGCAACGTCTGCCACTCACTCGCGCCATCGATCTGCGCAGCCTCGAGCACCTCACGGTTGAGCGCCGCGAGACCCGCACCGATGACCACCATCGCGAAGCCTGCCCAGATCCAGAGGTACGCGATGATCATGGCGATGTCGACGATCGGCAGGCTGAAGATCGCCGACAGCGTCGGATTCAATGAGCTCGTGGGTGTGAGCGACTGCGTGCCGAGGAAGAAGATGCCATTGAATCCGGCTTGAAAATTGGTGGCGGTGACCTGCACTCGGTAGTCGCCCGAACCAGGGTTGGGGAATGAGAACGTGCCGTTCTTGGCCGTGGTGGTGGTGGCGACGGAGGTTCCGCTCCCGCTGAGCAGCGCGAGGTGCAAGCCTGGGATGCCGTCCTCGTCGGGGAACACCTGCCCCCGAGCGGTGGGATGCGTCGGCGAGAAGTCACGCCAGACGAGGCCGTTGATCGCTCCCGATGACGCGGTCGGCGCTACCGCAGTTGTGGCGCCGTTGGTCGTGAGCGTCTCCGGGCTGATACCGATCATGCCCATTTCAATGGTGCTGCCTGCGCTGACGGTGTCTTTGCTCTGGAGTGTGTTGCCCGGTCCGGTCTCGACCCCGGTCGCAACGAGGCCGGAGACGGTCTGGCCCGTGCTCGGATCGATCGGGTAGAGCCCCGGCGGATTGATCGCGTTGGCGGCGCCTTGAATGGCCGCGTTGACCATGCCCGTATGCGGATCGATGAAGAAGATCGACGCCCAGGTGAGGCCGGCGGCCGTCGCACTGAACACCAGCGGCATGAAGACGATGGTCTTGAAGGCGGTCGACCAGCGGATGCGCTCGGTGAGCACCGCGAACACCAGCCCGAAGAACGTGACCAGGAACGGGAACAGCACGACCCACACGACGTTGTTCTTGAGCGCGACGATGATGTCGGTCGTCGAGAAGATCGCCTTGTAGTTGCCGAGCGCGATGAAGTTCTGGCCACTGGCATCGAAGAAGCTCCGGATCACCGTCGCGATCAACGGATACACGACGATCAGAGCCAGCCACACGGCCCCCGGCAGCAGGAAGACCAGCGAGCCCAGGTGGCTGCGGAAACCGCCGCCGCCCGCGTGCTTGCTGCTCGATGGGAGGACCTCTCCCCCGGGCACCTCAGCAGGCGCATCAGTCGTCGGGGCGACCACCGCCACGTCAGGCCCTCACCACAGTGCCGGTGATGCTACGTCTGCGGACGGGGGACCGCAACCCGGCATCACCCATTGGTATGAGAACCGATCTAGCACGGTTGCGTTTCCGGTGCAGGTGGAGTACACCGGACCATTACGAACTGGATCGCCGGGGGCTGTCACTGGTTTGCCCCTGTGAGGAGGACCTATATGACGCAGGTCAGCACGCTGGGCAAGCTGGCGGTGGTCACGGCAGGAATCGTGGGAATCGCGACCGCATGCGGTTCGACATCGCCCACCACATCATCCTCGAGCTCCAGCTCATCGAGCGGGAAGATCGGCGGATCGGTCACGGTGTGGGCCGAGTGGACCGCACAGGAGCAGCAGGATTTCCTCGCCGCGCTGGCGCCGTTCGAGGCCGAAACCGGCATCACCGTGAACTACCAGGGCAAAGGCAACAACATGGACACCGCCCTGACAGCCGCGGTATCTGGCGGTTCGCCGCCGGACGTGGCGTTCGTCCCGGACCCGGGCACGCTCGACACGCTCGCCAAGCAAGGTGCGATCAAGGACCTCACGAGCACCCTCGGCACCCTGACGTCCAACTTCGGCACAGCGTGGAACACGCTCGCCAGCTACAACGGCAAGCAGTACGGCGTGTGGTTCAAGGGCGCGAACAAGAACACCATCTGGTACAACCCCGCGCTCTTCACTCAGGCCGGCATCTCGACCCCACCCACCACGTGGGAACAGTTGCTCACTGACGCCGCGCAGTTGAAGGCGGCCGGTATCACGCCCTTCTCACTCTGCACCGACGTGGGTTGGCCCGTGGCGGATATGTGGCAGAACATCTACCTCAAGACCGCCGGCGCCGCCGACTACAACAAGCTGGCGGCCCACACGCTCAAGTGGACGGACCCAACAGTCACCACCGCATTCACGACCATGGCGCAGCTCGTGAGCCAGACGTCGTGGCTCGACGGCGGCCTGCAGGGATCGCTCTCCAACGGGTACCCGGCGTGCGTTGACAAGGTGTTTCCCAAGCCACCCGCACAGCCCACCGCGGCGATGGTGGTTGAGGCCGACTTCGTGGTCAGCGAGATCACCGGCAACTCCTCCAACTACACTCCGGGCACCACGGGGAGCGGCGGCGCCGCGTGCACCGCTGACGCATCCAAGACGCCCTGCTACGACTTCTTCCCGTTCCCGGCCCCGGCGGCCGACAGTGCGAACAACACGGCGATCCAGGGTGCTGGTGACGTCGCGATGATGCTCAACCAGACGCCGCAAGCGGTTGCGTTGATCAAGTACATCGCCGGACCCGAACCAGGCACCATCTGGGCGCACCTGGGTGGGTTCGCCAGCCCGAACAACCAGGTGAAGTCGAGCGCGTACCCGGATGCCGTGACCCAGGCCGATGCGCAGGCGCTGGTCAACGCGAGCAGCTTTGTCTTCAGCCTCGACGACCTTCAGGGCAGCTGGGAGCCCAAGTTGTGGGCGGACCTGATCCAGTTCATTCAGAACCCGAGTGCCTCGAACGTCTCGTCGATCGAGTCGACGATGGATACACAGGCGACGGCCGCGCTCGGCCACTGACACGTTCATCGCGTCACTGCGGCCGGTCCGGCTCGACGAGCCGCACCGGCCGCGTTCGCCGCTCGCTAGCCCAGCACCACCGCGGTGACTGCCCCTACAACGAAGATCAAGGCGAGGTAGGCGAGCGAGTAATGGAAGAGCACGGCAGCGGCGTGCGATGAACCCTTGATGCGAGCCCAGAGCGCCAGCGCGAGGTAGCAGCCGCCGAGCACCGCAGCGCCGATTGTGTAACCGACGCCCAGCATGAGTCCGGGCAGCAGGCTGGCGGTGATCAGCGCGAGCAGATACAGGAGGATCCGCCGGTGGGTCCGCGCGGTGCCGATGATCCCAGGGAGCATCGGCACGCTCGCATTGCGGTAATCGCGGCGCAGCAGGAGCGCGAGCGACCAGAAGTGTGGCGGCGTCCAGAGGAACACGACAGCGAAGAGCACGAACGCCGGCCAGCCGACAGTGCCTGTGACGGCGGCCCAGCCCACCAGTGGCGGAAACGCACCCGCGGCTCCGCCGATGACGATGTTGAGCGGTGTTCTGCGCTTCAGCAGCATCGTGTAGATGAAGACGTAGAACAATCCGCCGGCGAGTGCCAGCGCCGCGGCCAGCGCGTTGACGGCAATGACGAAGACCAGCACCGAGGCCGCGATCAACGACACCCCGAAGCTGAGCGCCTGCCAGGGCAGGATGCGCCCGGACGGCAATGGCCGGCTGCACGTTCGGGCCATGACGCGGTCGATGTCGCGGTCGTACCAGCAATTGATGGCCCCCGAACCGCCGGACGCGAGCGCACCGCCGAGCGCTGCCCAGAACAGCAGGGCGGGTGACGGAATGCCGCGCGCGGCGATGATCATGGTCGCCAGTTCCGTGATCAGCAGGAGCACGATGATCCGGGGCTTGGCCAGGCTGATGTAGTCACGCGCGGTCGCCCGGAATTGCATGGCCGGCGTGCGTACGACGACGTCAGCCACCGCGGCCGCACTGACTGCGTCCGGAGGGCTCATGACGATGTCGGCGCTGGTCTGCATCCGCTCTCCTATGCGCTGCCGGTCGTGGACGTGCCCAGCAGCGTCGTGATCTCCGCGGCGAATTGGGCGGCGCTCATGGTCCCGAGTGCGCCGAGCACGACGTCGGCGACCTTTCCCTGGCTCGTGAGGAAGACGAGCGCCGGGGCCGAGGGTATCCGGTAATCGACCGCGAACGTCGCGTTGGTGTCGGCGATGCTGGGATACGGCACTTTGAGCTGCGATTGGAACGCCAGCGCCGGAGCGCTCGTGTCGCGCAGATCGATGCCCAGGAAGACCACACCCCGAGGCGCCCAGGTCGCGTACGCGGTGTTCAGCGCCGGCTGCTCATCATGGCAGGGCCCGCACCACGACGCCCAGAAGATCAAGACGACCGGATGGCCACGGTACGACGTCAGGCTCACAACCTTCCCGCCGAGGGTTGGCCCACCCGACGCGGTCACCTGCACCGGCTTCGCCGCCGGCGTATGGGATGCTCCGCAGCCGGCGACCATCAGGGCCGCCGCGCAGCCGACCGCGATGTACAGATTCCTGGTCACGGCTGCGCAACCGCCGCATTCGTCGCTGAGCGGTCGTCGGTCTCGAACCACCGGATGCCGAGGTACAGGAGCGCGATGAGGAACGGCGTCCCTCCGGGGACCCACATCACTCCCGCGGCGATCTCCTGATCGGCCAGCAGGCTCAGGCCGCCCGTCGGCGTTGGATACGCGTAGAGCGGATGAGTCGCGTAGCCGATGACGATGGCGAGCCCCCAGCTCACGAACATGCCGATCAGGACCACCACCGCGCGTCCGAGCAACGAGAGCCGTCCGGTGGCCTTGACCGGGCTGATCACCTGGTCCCAGAACAGCAAGCCGACCAGCAGGAACGTGAGGTGCTCGAGGTCGTGCACCGAGGCGATCCGGAGTGTCGCGTTGTAGATGGCTGGGAGATGCCAGACGAGGAGGTCGACGCTGAAGGCGACGACAACGACGGCCGCGGCTTTCGATCCGGAATGCAGCACGCGCATCACGCGGGCCGGCCACGTCCCCTCCACCGAGACCGGCTTTCCCTGCGCTGCCAGGTACCCGGCCCACGCTGTGCGGAACGGATCAGCGAGCAGCAGGAGTGGCGGCGCGACCAGCAGGAGCAGGACGTGCTGGACCATGTGGTCCCACTGCAGCGTGGTGTCGAAGTACGAGATCGGCGAGATCAGCGCAAGCAGCAACGCGCCGATACCGAGCGCGAACGCCGTGTCGCCGTTGTCCCACGCCGTAGCCCGACCCAGCGCCGGCGAGGCTGTCCGCCGCCCGCGCCAGTAGAGGTACGACGCCGTGATGCAGCCGACGATCGGTACTGGCGCAAAGCTCCAGTCGAACAGCGGCGGCCAGAGCATGTGGCTCCCTACTTGACGTATTGGACCAGGAGGTACACCACGATGGACACGCCGGTGATGTATGCCCACTGATCCAGGATTGCTCGGGCGTGCGACGCGCTCAGGCGGTCAGTCCCACGCACGTGCCCCATGACGAGGCTGAGCAACCACAGACCGACCAGGATGAACTCGCCGAGCATCACTGCGTACCAGAGGGTCGAGATGGCGGCATACGTCCCTGCGCTGTCGAGCTCCCAGTTGAACTGATACATGAGCAGGATGCGGACGGCACCCGTGAGGACCGCGGCCACCAGGGCCAGCCAGAGCAGCCCCGAAACGGCATTCGACACGCGCGCCTTGCTGACCGCGTTCCAGACGGCCCATAGTGCGAGGAGCGTGATCACGGGGAAGACGAGCGAGATGATCGCCAGGACCTGGGGCGGCGTCCCGATGCCACTCGGATGCCACATGCCGCCGAAGTTGTTGGCTCGCAGATAGAGGAAAGCGAACAACAGGCTCAGCTGGAGCGTCGTGTTCGCCGCCATGAACAGCCGTGAGGTGAAGACGAGGGTTCGGCCGCCACCTTCGACCTCATCGACAACAGTGAGTCCGGTCGGACTGACCTCACTCATGCTCAGGCTCCACTGAAGGCGGGTACCGCCGGTCCAAAGTCCGCCGCGGGCTTCCCGGTGTCGTAGTCATAGGGCAGTGACCACGCGACCGGCACACGATCGAAGTTGAATGTCGGCACCGGCGTTGGCACCTGCCATTCGACCCCGAGCGACTCCCACGGGTTGCGGGCCGCGACCCTTTGCTTGATGACCACTTCCCAGAGGAGGATCCCGAGGAAGAGTGCCATCGAGAGGCCAAGGCCGTACGCGAAGACGGTCGCGCTGATGTTGAGCGGCTGCAGGTACGCCGCGTAGCTGATGACACGGCGCGGCATCCCGAGGATGCCAACCGAGATGAGCGAGATGAACGTTCCATTGAACGTGATGAAGACCGCCCAGAACTGGAAGCGCAGGAGCTTGGTATCCATGGTGCGACCGGTCATCTTCGGGAGGTAGTAGACGATCGCGGCCAGGAGCGCGAAGACCTCGCCGCCCATGATCGTGTAGTGGAAGTGCGCCTGCACGAAGTAGCTCGCATGCAACGTGAAGTCGCTGGGGACGTCGGAGAGGAAGACGCCCGTGAAGCCGCCGATCAGGAAGTTGAAGAAGAACCCGAAGATGAACAGCATCGGGACCGTGAAGCGCGTGCGTGCTCGCCACAGCGTTCCCAAAGCGACCAGGTAGATGATGCCGGTCGGGACCGAGATCAGCTCCGTGGAGAACATGTAGAAGGGCCGCAGCGACGGCGCGAGCCCGCTCACGAACAGATGGTGCTGCCAGACGACGAAGCTGAGCAGACCGATGCCCACCATGCCGCCTACCGCCACGCGATACCCCCAGAGTGGCCGTCGGGTGAACACGGGAAGCATCTCCATGACCAGCCCGAACGCCGGCACAACGAAGATGTACACCTCGGGATGGCCGNNCGAAGAACCAGAACAGGTTCTCCCAGAGGTATGGCGAGCCGCCACCCGCAGGGACGAAGAAGGTCGTCTGATACGAGCGGTCGAAGACCTCCATCAGCACCGCGGCGATCAGCGCCGGCGCTGCCAGCGCGCCGAGGAACGACGTGACCAGCACCGACCACACGAAGATCGGCATGCGGGTCAGCGGCAACCCCGGAGCGCGCTTGGTCATGATCGTCGCGATCATGTTCACGCCGGACAGACCGATCGACATCCCGATCAAGGCAAAGGCGATGAGGTAGGAGTCCATGCCGAGCACGTTCTGGTCGGCAAGTGGCGCGTAGCCGGTCCAACCGGTGGTGAATCCCCCCAGGAAGACCGTGGAAAGCAGGATGAGTCCCGCAGGCGGCAGGAGCCAGAAGGTCAGTGCCTCGAGGCGTGGGAACGCCATGTTCCTCGTGCCGATCATGATCGGCACGAAGTAGTTCCCAAACGGTCCGATGATCGCCGCGGACGCCATGAAGATCATCAGCGTGCTGTGCAGACCGACGAGCGTCAGGTATGACTGGGCGTTCGCCACCGTCGGTGACGGCGTGAGCAGCTCGGTCCGGATGAACATCGCGCCCAGCCCACCAACAAACAGGAAGGCCAGGATCATCACGAGATACTGCAGGCCGATCACCTTGTGGTCGGTCGTCATGCGGAAGTAGCGGCTGAGGCCGCCGCCCTCGCCGTGCAAGTACGCGTTGTCCTCCTCGGACGGCCTCTTGGCACCGAATAGACGGCCGATCGGGTAGTTGAGGAAGCCCATGCCGCCGAGGAACCCGACGACGCTGAGGGCGTAGCCGAGCAGGATCCCCGGGTCTGAACCGAGTGAGTTGTCCTCGCCAAAGGAATACGGAATGGCGTGCGTGCCGACCGCAAAGCCGATGATGAATCCGATCACTGCGCCGATGACGCCGAGCAGCAGCCCCCACTCGCTGAGCCGGCGAGCCAGTGTCGGCGGTGTCGACATCGGCGGCCGCGCGGTGGTTACAGCGTCCACTTCAGCTTCCCCTTATGTGCGAGAGCGTGTCGACCACCGTCACGACCCGTAGATGGTTGGCGATGGTTCGTACGTATGGCTGTACGGCAGCAGATACTTCATGATCGGAGCGTCGAGCGTCGTCTCCTGCTGTATCCAGGCGGCGAAATCTGACGGGCTCACGACCATCGCCGTGTTGTCGGCCATGTTTCCATGCCAGAGCCCGCAGAGTTCCGCGCACTGGATGCGGTACGTGCCGATCTTCGTTGGCGTGGCCGTGACCACGTTGTCATTCAGCGGCACGGCGTCTGCCTTGACCCCGAGCGCGTAGAACCAGAAGGAATGCACCACGTCGAGCGATGTGACGTTGAACTCGATCTTCTGATTCACCGGCAGCACGAGTTGCGGGGTCTCGATGCCGCCGTAGGTCGGGTAGCGGTAGGTGAACCACCACTGCTGCGCGATGACCTGCACCTCGAGCGGCTGGCTGGTGGATGTCGGCATTGCCAGCGCGGACGCCTGCGTGGGGACACCTGCTCCCGGCTGATCGATCGCGAGAGCAACGGTCCCGTACACGGCCAGGCTGAGCACGACCACGAGCGTGCCCGCGATCCATGCCGTCTGCGCACGAGTGTTGCCGCGCAGCGCCGCGGCGCTCGGCTCCTCCGTCGGCGGGACCATTCTGTTCACGACCATCGTGAAGAACAGCGCAGCGAGGACTGCCGAGAAGATCGGCCACCCGATCTCCGCGAGCAGCAGGATGGTCATGCTCTCACTCGACGCCAGATCTGATGCCTGTCCCGGTGGAATCGGGCCGAACGCGAGAGCCACGTCGCCGCCGACGGCGAGGATGAACCAGACGATGACGACGGTCCGGATTGCGGTGCGTCTGTTCCTCATCGGTCAGCCCACCTGGAGCTCGCCGGCCATGTAGCCGAGGGTCTGCATGGGACCACCGTTGCCATAGAGCGTCCCGGCTGCGCAGGGCACGAAGCACTGCCAGCGGAACAGTCCCGGCTTGTTCGGCACCACGAAGTTGAACTGCACGACGATCATCGCGTTCGCCGGAGCATTGTCAGCAACGCCTTCGAGCGGGACACTCACGCCGAGGTCGGGGATGGTGAACGTGTGCGCTGCGAGCGACGGGTCGAGTGCACCCATCACCTTGCCGTCGACGGTCATCTGGTCGTTGATCGTGCCTCTGACCAGACCGAAGTACTCGTTGCGAAGCCCGGTCTGGCCGTCCTCCTGGTCGATGGTCATGTGCACCACGGAGCCGGCAGGCACCTTGAGATAGGTGGTGGGCAGATACCCGACCCAGTTGGGATGCTCGCCGTTGCCCTGTCCCGCAGTGCCGACGGCGGCGACCGTCGTCAGATTGAAGTCGACGACCGGTCGCCCCTGCAACGTGTTGGACGTGGTCGTCGCGGCGATCTGCGGTGGAACTGGATTGAGGAACCGCGTGACGAAGAACCCGACCAGCACGCCGAACACGACCACGCCTCCCACGAGGAGCCAGATTCTCGAGCGCATGTTGTGCCTCTACCTCTCTATGGACGGGATGGCCGGGAGGGCATGATGAGACGAAAGGACAGAACACATCGTGCGGTGAAATTCATGCTGCCCGGCGACTGCATTCAGCCGAGGGGCCGCGTCGCACGAATACGATGAATCCGGGGCCACCAGTTCTCCACTCAACAGGCTACCGGTTCGATCTGAAGGCGCAATGATCGCGGTGTTAGAGGGGTTTCGTCAAGGCCCTTGTTAGGTGTGCGTCATGCGAACAAATCAGCGTGCCAGCAAGCAGTTGCCGCGCGACTTCGCCAGTCCTCAACCGGGCCGATCCTAACGGTCCGGAGTCGGCCCCGTGAGCGCACGATCGCGTGGCGGAAGCGTGGCAGTGAGGTCGGCAGCCGGCTCCTCAGCGGGCGGCTCCGGTGGACGTTTGTCGATCGTCTTGCGAACTCGCCGAGCTGTGTTGGCCAGGCCGGCTGCCACGGCAATCAGCACCCCGGCGATCAGCAGCACACCCGCGATGCTGTGAGGGTCACCCTCGTGTTGCACGATGAGCGCGACGCCGAGCAGGGCGATGACGGCGACGAGTGCCACCGCACCGTCGTCGACAAACAATCCCCAGAGTTCGAGGACGATCGCTCTGATCGCTCGCTCCAGTCCGCTCGCGGACCCCTGCCGTCGAGCAGGGCGTCGCAGCACCCAGACGAACGCCAACGAGGCGAGGCCATACGCGGCAACCAGGATCAGGACGCTGAGATCATCGCCCCACCAGTGGACCCCGATCCCCTCGCCCGAGAAGAAGGTTCCAAACGATGTCAACATGATGCCGACAACGTATTTCAGCGTGTTCTCGGGCACGCGCGTGAGAGGCCCACGGATCGCCGCGCCTGCGCCGGCCACAATCACAAGCGCAACGAGCGCGCCGATCACTGCTGACGGAATGTTCTGAAGGCCTCCGAGTGCCACGACGATGAAGACGACCTCGAGGCCCTCGAGGAATACACCGCTCAATGCGGTTGTGACGCCGGCTCGGTCGACTCCAGCAGGCGCGACACCCGTGCCCGCGAGCCTCGCCCGGGTCTGCTCGAACACCTGGCCCTCGTCTTTGAGTGACTTGAGACCACTCGACCGGAGGATCGCCTTGTGGAGCCATTTCAGGCCGAAGAGCAACAGGAAGACCCCGACGACGGTCCGCGCGGCGTCGATCGACACCCGCGAGGTGATCGTGATCCCGAATGCTGTCACGAGGACGGCCAGCGCGAGGAGCGCGGCGGCCGTGCCGACCAGCGCGCTTCGCCAGCCTTTGGAGAGACCCACCGCCAGCACGATCGTCAGTGCCTCGATCCACTCGACACCGGCGGCGACCGCGGTCGCCAGGAGGACCACGATGTTCATGCGACTAAGCATGGCTCGTTCGGTTAAGTGGCGTGGCGATGATTTGCCAGAATCGGCGCGTGACTGAGCCAACCGACTACCACCCCACGACCGATCGCTACGAGTCGATGACCTATCGGCGCTGCGGCCGGAGCGGGATCCTGCTCCCCGCGATGTCACTCGGCCTGTGGCACAACTTCGGCGACGATCGATCGCTGGACAGCCAGCGGGCCATCATCCGGCGCGCCTTCGACCTCGGCATCACACACTTCGACCTGGCGAACAACTACGGCCCGCCGTACGGCAGCGCCGAGGCGAACTTCGGCCGCATCCTGCGCAGCGACCTTCGCGGCCACCGCGACGAGCTGATCATCTCGACGAAAGCCGGGTGGGACATGTGGCCCGGCCCCTACGGCGACCTCGGCTCGCGCAAGTACCTGCTGGCCAGCCTCGACCAGAGCCTGCAACGCCTCGGCGTCGACTACGTCGACATCTTCTATCACCACCGTTTTGATCCCAGCACGCCGCTGGAGGAGACCCTCGGTGCCCTGCACTCGGCCGTGGAGCAGGGCAAGGCGCTGTACGTCGGGATCTCCTCCTACTCCGACAAGCGGACCGAGGAGGCGATCGCGATCCTCCGGCGGCTCGGGACTCCCCTGCTCATCCACCAGCCGTCGTATTCCATGCTCAACCGCTGGATCGAACACGGCCTGCTCGACGTCGTTGGCGACGCGGGTGTCGGCTGCATCGCGTTCTCGCCGCTCGCCCAGGGCGTGCTGACCGACCGCTACCTTCACGGCATCCCGGAGGATTCCCGTGCTCACGAGAACTCCTCGCTCACCGAGGACATGATCAGCGACGACATCCTCGCCCATGTGCGGGCGCTGACGGCCATCGCTGAGCGGCGCGGGCAGAGCCTCGCGCAGATGGCACTCGCCTGGGCGCTCCGTGATCCGCGGGTCACCTCGCTGGTGGCCGGCGCGTCGAGCGTCAAGCAGCTCGAGCAGAACGTCAAGGCGCTCGACCATCTCGAGTTTTCCGCGGACGAGCTCACCGAGATTGATCGGCACGCGGTCGAGAGTGGCATCGACCTGTGGCGAGGGCCCGCGACTTCCTGACCGCACGCGCGACGTCGGTTAGAGCAGCGTCTCTTCCTGCTCGAATCGCTTGTTGCGACGGCGCTCCGGTCCAGCCTTGTCGTCGGACGCGGGGTGCTCGACGATGGCGATCACTCGTGTCGCCATGAACCGTCCCGTCCGCACCGCCTGGCCGCTGCGAGTGAGCTCCGCCACCTCGACGATGCCCCGTGCAGTGGTCACCTCCACCCGTCGACCGGCCCGCGTCGCCGCGATCTCGAAGGTTCGAGCGCTTCCAGTCCCCGAGTCGACGATGACCTCGACCCTGTCCCCGATCATCCGACAACTCTAGCGGTCGGATACGCCGCCCTTCTCATGGACCCGGCCAGCATCATCGTCGGAATGGACTCACTCTGTGTCAGCGGTGACGAGAGGCCCGATCGAGTCGTACGCGTCTTCGACCTTCGGCGATTGCAGGGCGTTGATGCGACGTCGCTCGAGCTTGCGCATCGCAAGGAACCCGATCGCAGCGGCGACAAGGCATGACAGCGCTCCGACCGCCAGACCGCTCCGCGCCCCTGCCACCTGGACAACCCAACCGATCAGCGGTCCGCCCACCGGTGTCGAGCCCATGAACCCCACCGCCCATAACGCCATGACCCGCCCCCTCATCGAGGGCGCGGCCTCGAGCTGGAGCGTCGCGTTCCCGGTTGCCATGAAGCAGATGGCCGCAAAGCCCGTCACCGCCATGGCGACGAACGCGATTGCGAGGCTCGGCGCCAGCGCAACGCAGAGCATGGCAACCCCGAAACAGGTACCGGCGATCGTCATCGTGCGCAGCCCCGTACGACCACGCGTCGCGGTGAAGAGCCCACCGAACACGGCGCCGAATCCCATGGCGGCGGTGAGGAACCCATACGTCGCCGCGTTGCCACCAAAGGTCTGCTTGGCCACAACCGGCAGGGTCACCTGGAACTCGTACGCAAGTGTCCCCACGATGGTGGCCATCAAGAGCGGGACCCAGAGCCGCGGTTCTCGCGCCACGTAGCGAAGGCCTTCGCGCAACTGTCCCTTTCCGCGCCGGGTGGGCGGACTCGGCCGCAGCGCCTTGGGGTCCATCGACGTGAGCGAGTACACGACAGCAACGAAGCTCACCGCATTGATCAGGAAGCACACACCGACACCGACTGTCGCGATCAGCAACCCCGCCACCGCCGGACCGACGGCCCGCGCCGCGTTCACCATCGTGGAGTTGAGGCTCACTGCGTTGCGGACATGTTCGGCGCCAACCATCTCGAGCATGAATGCCTGGCGAGATGGGTTCTCGAAGCAGTTGTTGAGCCCGAGAATCACCGCGAGGACGCAGATCTCCCAGAACATCACCGCGTGCGTGACGACGAGAACGCCGAGCACCAGCGCCTGCACTCCCATGAGCGACTGCAGAACGATGAGGAGACGTCGTTTGTTGACGCGGTCGGCGATCACCCCGCCATACGGCCCGAGGAACAGCACCGGCAGGGTCTGGAGCGCCAGCACGAATCCGATCGCGGTGGGCGAGTGGGTGAGCGTGAACACCAGCCAGGACTGAGCGACCGATTGCATCCACGTCCCGACGAGCGATGTGCTCTGTCCGAAGAAGTAGCGCCGGTAGTTGGGTATGGCAAGCGCCGAGAAGGTGCGCCGGCCGATGGCCATCACGCTGGTCACGCCGTTCGCTCCTTCCGTTCATCGGAGGTCCAGCCAGCGCGAAGGCGCTCTGCCAGATCCTCCAGGATGGGCAGCGCGAGCGCCAGGGTATCGCGCTCACCCGGCTCGAGATCGCGAAGGCGCCGCGACAGCGCGTCGTTCCGCTCCGACCGAATCCGATCGAGCAGCCGGCTCCCCTTGGGTGTTGCCGTGACCCGGCAGACGCGTCTGTCGGCCGCGTCGTGAATGCGCCGTATCAGACCCGCCGCCTCGAGCTTTGGAATAAGGCGAGAGAGCATCGTCGGGTTCAAGCCGGCAAAGCCGGCCAGATCCGACATCCGGACCGGCCCCTGCCGTTCTGCCGCGACGAGGATGTCGACCTCCGTCGTGGTGAGCGTGCCCGCGGCTGAGGTTGGCCGGAGCCGCCGCGACATCCGGTTGACCGCGCTCCGGAGGCGTGCCGCATTCAGGTCGTCACCGACATCCACGCCTGGAAGAGTATCCGTGTTCAGTGCTGTCTCCAGAAATAGTTGATTGCTGGCAAGCATTATATACCCCGGGACCGGTTCTCTATAACACGTGTCCCATGAGCTTCTTCTCCGAGGTCCGCCAGACGCTCGCCCCAGATCGCAACTCGACGCACGGCCCTCTACCGCTGTTGCTCATCGGAATGACCTTTGTCACCGGGCTCGTCGACGCCTTCAGCTACCTGCTCCTCGGACACGTCTTTGTCGCCAACATGACCGGCAACGTCGTGCTCCTCGGCTTCGCGTTGGTGGGAGCGCCGGGCTTCTCAGTCGCCGCATCCGTGGTCTCAATGGCGGCGTTCTTCGTTGGGGCGCTGATCGGAGGCAGGATCGGGACGCGGTTCACGGAGCACCGCGGGAACCTGCTGATCACGGCCTCCACCATGCAGGTGGCCTTCCTTGCCGCGGCGGTGGTCCTCGCGATCGTCAGTGGGAGCTCGATATCGCAGGGATTCCGCTACGCCCTCATTGCCGTCCTCGCCACCGCGATGGGGATCCAGAACGCCGCGTCACGCAAGCTCGCCGTACCGGACCTGACCACGACGGTGCTCACGCTGACCATCACGGGCATCGCCGCGGACAGCGCGATCGCGGGAGGGCAGGGATCCAGGGCTGGTCGCCGCCTGATCGCGGTCGCAGCGATGCTCGGCGGCGCCGTGGTGGGCGCCGCTCTCGTGCTCTCCGCGCACATCGTCTATCCGCTCGTCATCGCGCTCGTCGTGCTGGCGATTGTGGCGGCGGCGAGCCGGATACGCGGGACACCCGATTCCGTATGGCTTCGCGTCGAGCACTGACGGCGAACCATCGTCGGTGCCGATTCAGTTGCTGTGCTGAAAGACTCTGGCGATGGCGGAGATGTCGAGATCGGCAGACTCATTCATCGCTCCTGCATACAGCTTGCGCGTCTCGTGAGTGAGCGGCGTGGCGCCACCCTGGTCGTCGAAAACGTGCGACGCCAGCTCGAGGTCCTTGAGCAGGTCGCGCACGGCGAACATCGTCGGGGTGTGCTGGTCATGGAGGAATCCGCGCTCGCGGGCGGCGAGGCCCGGCGCAAAACGCAGCAAGATCTTGAAAACCTGCCCACGATCGAGGCCAACAGCTGTTCCGGCGGCAAGCAGCTCGCCGGCCGCTGCGCTGGTGATGCCCAACATGCTGTTGGCAACCAGTTTCAAGCGCTGGGCGCTGCCGCGCTCCCCAACATAGAGGACCTCGCCAAGGTGTTCCAGAACAGAACGCGCTTGTTCGGCGTCAGCCTGGTCTCCGGCGGCGAGGACCAGCAGGTTTCCACCCTCAACCGCCGGCACGCTGCCGACGACCGGGGCCTCGAGAAACCGCACGCCCGCAGCCTGCGCTTCGCGGCCGATCATCTCGGCAATCTGCGGCCCCGCAGTGCTGGTGTCGATGACCAGTTTGCCGGCGGCGGCGCGCAACACGCCGTGCTCACCGAGGTACACGTCCCGAAGCGCGGCGTCGTTGGTGAGACTGCTGATGATCACGTCGGCATCACGGGCCTCCTCAGCCGGCGTGGCGACCACGCGGCCGATTCGCAGGTCCTGTGCCTTGCCGGGTGAGCGATTCCACAGCGTCACCTCGAATCCGGAGGCCACGAGCCGGCGCGCCATCGCGCTGCCCATCTTGCCAGTGCCAAGGATTCCGATGTTCAAAGCCACTCCTCCATGCACCCGTGGACCGTCTCAGCTTAGACAGGTGGCTCGGCTCGCATGCGCTGCGTGGCTCCGAGGTGTCGACGTGCGCTCGAGCGAGTCGCAATCGCTTCAACCACTACCATTGCGAGAACTGCCCGCCACCCTGGGCCGGCAGACACCAGAGAGGTCACCGGAAACCTGATGGGATTCTTCACGCACAAGACCGAGGTGCCCGACGACCTGCTCGAACACGGGATCCGGGGGAAGGCAACCGTGGAGACAGCCGAGATGAAAACGGGGATGGAGTACTCCGGCTCCATGCGCCAGGAAAAAGTGGAAGGCCTGCTGACGGGCGAGCTCACGATGACGAAGTACAAGCTGCACTTGCACGTTGAGCTGCCGGATCGTGAGCCGTACGACGCAACGGTGACGCTGCCCGTTCCCGGACCGAAGATCCGGTACATGAGCGGCGGCAGCGTCTGCGAAGTGCTGGTTGATCCGAAGAAAGACGATCACATCGCGATCGACTGGAACGGCACTTTTCAGCAGGGAACGCTCGACCAGATGGTCGCAGCGAATCCGATGATGGCCGCTGCGATGAAGGGTGCCGGCGTCGATATCGAGAAGGTGTCCCAGATGCAGCGCAATGCGATGGCACAGGGTCAGGTCCCTGGGACCGTGCTGATCGGTGGTCAGCTCATGGGTGGCATACCCGCGCCCGCCACGCCGGATCCGCTGGATCAGCTCAAGAAGCTCGCCGAGTTGCGCGACTCCGGGGTCCTGACTGAAGAGGAATTCGCAACTCAGAAGGCACGGCTGCTGAACAGCTGAATCATGGGATCAGGACGGTGCGCCGGCCCGCCTGATCCCGGTCCCACACGTCCTCGACGTCGGCGAGCGGAAGACGGTTGACCTCGACGCGGAGCCGACCGTCGGCCAGCAGCGTCATGAGGTGCTGCAGCTCACTCACGATCAGGTCTGCCGGAGGCACTGTGCCGCTCCCGCTTCCCATGACCTCGAGCCCCGTCGAGCGGAGGACTTCAGCCGGCAACGCGATCGTCGCACCAGCCATCACACCCACCTGGAGGAGACGGGTGCGCTCGAACCGCAGCGCCATGTCATGACCACCGCCGAGCGCGTCGAGGAGCAGCTCCGTGGGGTGTCCCCAGAGATAGTCGAGCACGACGTCATATCCGCTCTCCCCCGCCTGGTCACGCAACTCGTGGCGGACCTCATCGTCGCTGCGGTCGAGCTGGATGACGGCATCGGCGCCCAACTGCAACAGCGATGCGAGCCGCTCAGGATTGCGGCCGGAAGCGACGACACGCCCCGCGCCCAGCTGCTTGGCCAGTTGGATTGCGACCTGACCGGTAACGCCGGTTCCGCCCATCACGAGCACGGCTTCGCCCGGCTGGAGGTTCGCCCGCCACGCGAGAGCGAGGCCCGCTGACAGGCCGGGATTGTGCACGGCCGCCGCAACCGCATCATCAATACCAGGGGGAATCGGCGAGGTCCACGCAGCCTTGGTGACTGCGAACTCGGCCATGGTCCCGCTGGCTGACCCGAACAGCACGTGACCACCGTCGTCAAGCACCCCTGCGGCAATGTCGCCGCACACCGCGGGCAGGCTGACGTGACCTGACGAATAGTGTGTCCCGGCCGCCTGAGCGCGGTCGAAGTTGGTGAGTGGACACGCGGTCACCGCAATGCGCACGTCGCCGTCGCTGACGACCAGATCGGGGACCTCCTCGTAGCGAGGCCGCTCCCCGAGCGCGTGCAGGACCGCTGCTTTCATCTGGTCTCCTTTTTCCGGTTAGTCGTACGGCGTACGTCTATCCTAGCAGTACAGTGTACGTATGTCGAGCGGCTCCCCCACCGAAGGTCCGCCCTGGGCGCGACCAGAGCCCGCGCACCGGAAGGCACGCTTTACGAGAGAGCAGATCGCGCAGTGCGCTGTCGCCATCGCTGACAGCGCGGGCTTCGAATCAGTCTCGATGCGCCGGGTCGCGGGCGAGCTCGACGCAGGGACCATGAGCCTCTATCACTACGTTCGCACCAAGGCAGATCTCGTTGCGCTCATGGATGACGCGGTGATGGCTGAAATCCTGGTCCCTCCGGCGGAGATGCCCGTCGGATGGCGCGAGGCGCTCGGTGCAATCGCACGTCGGACGCGAGGGGTCCTGATGCGCCACCCGTGGGTGCTCTCATCGTTGCGGGACCCGCCATTCGGACCGAACGCCATGCGACACGTCGAGCAATTCTTCGCAGCCTTCGCTGACACGGATGTTGGCGGCGCGGAGCGGCTGGAACTGTTGGCCTTTCTCAACGCGTATGTCTTCGGCAGCGTGCTCCAGACGGCGGAGTCGCAGCGTCGAGCAGCCACCGCTCGCGACCACCCCGAGGCCGCGACCGCCCTGCTCGAGTTTGGCTTGCGGGAACTCAGTTCTGGCAACTATCCGCAAATGGCCGCGATGTTCGCCGCTGACGGCGGTGAGGTACGTCCCGATGCGATGGACGAGGCGGGTCTCGGTCAGCAGTTCGAGCGCGGGTTGCAGACGCTGCTTGACGGCGTGGCCATCAGGATCGCCGGCGCGCGCTAGAGACGGTCTGAGCGGCCCTCAGCCAGACGGGACCACTGCGCCGTGGGACGCCCCACGGGACGTCCCAACCCATGAAGTCGTGATACCAGACGCTTTCGTCGTACGGACCTTCGCAGAAGGTCGCATACGTGACATCGCGCGAGTGCAGGTACGAGAGCTCGCGGACCTGACCGTTGAAGAACGTGCAGCCCTCGCACTGCTCCGCGGCCGGCTTATCGGCATGCCACATGTGAAAGTAGACGTAGAGCAGGCGGCGGCCCTCGAAGGCATCGAGCAAGGTCACCGGACCATCCGGGCGCCGAAGCGGAGATCCGAGGCGAAACCTGCAAACTCTCGGCGACAACTCGACCTCCATCAGGACAAGCGGATGATCACTCCAGAAACGACCGACCAGGCCGGCGCGCCACGCATCGTGGCCAAGGGCCTCTCGAAGCACTTCGGCGACGTTCGAGCGGTCGTCGATCTCAGCTTCACAGTTGAACCAGGGTCGGTCACCGGATTCCTCGGCCCGAACGGTGCCGGCAAGACAACGACGCTCAGGATGATTCTCGGTCTCGCCCACCCGGATTCCGGTGAGGCCACAGTCGCGGGACGGCATTATCGCGACCTCCAGGATCCGGGCCGCACGGTTGGAGCAGTCCTCGAGGCGAACAGCTTTCATCCGGGACGGAGCGCGCGCAACCACCTGCGCGTGTACACGGCGGCTGCCGGTTTGCCCGACTCGCGTGCTGACGAGGTGCTCGAGCTGGTCGGACTCACCCCCTTCGCGCGAAAGCTCGCGGGCGGTTTCTCGACCGGGATGCGCCAGCGCCTTGCCCTGGCGACTGCACTTCTGGGGAACCCCCGGATCCTGGTGCTCGATGAACCTGCCAATGGCCTCGACCCCGAGGGCATCGTGTGGCTTCGCGGGTTCCTTCGGCATCTCGCCGACAACGAGGGGCGCACGATCCTGGTCTCCAGCCACGTGCTCTCGGAGGTCGAGCAGACGGTCGACCGCGTGGTGATCCTGCGTCAGGGACAGCTGGTTCGGGAGGGCACTCTCCAGGAGTTGCGCTCACAGCAGAGCGGCTCCTGCATCGTGCGCGTGCCCGACGAGGCGGCTTTGCGGGCGGCGCTCGCCAGTCTGCCGCACGTCACGATCGCCAAGGAGAGTGACCGGAGCCTGCGCGTCAGCGGCGCGACAGGGGCGGAGATCGGACACGCAGCCTGGTCGGCACATGTCGAGATCCATCAGCTCTCCGACGACCAGGCGAGCCTCGAAGGTGTCTTCCTCGCGTTGACCGGAGGGACCACGGAATGAGCCGGCTGCTTCGGGCCGAATGGCGGAAGCTCGTGACCACCAAGCTCTGGTGGGGCATGCTCCTCGGCGCCGTTGCTTTCACCGCAATCAGCGTCTTCGCGCAGCTCGCGACCAATGGTCTGAAGCGGAGCGCGGAACTGCCCCTGAGCACCGGCATCGAGCAGCGCGCCATCCTCGCCTCCGCTTCGGTCGGTTACATCTTCTCGATGGTTGTCGGAATCATCTTCATGACGACAGAATTCCGGCATTTCACCAGCAGGCCGACCTTTCTCATCGAGCCGCGACGCGGGAGGGTGGTGGTTGCCAAGGTCATCACGGGTGCAGGTCTCGGTGTGCTCTACGGACTGGTGTGCTCGATCGTTGCCGTCGCATTCATGGTGCCGTGGTACAGCGCCAAAGGGATCACGCTCGGGTGGGCCGCGAACGACCTTTATCTGGTCCTTCTTGCAGTGTTCGGTGTCGTCGCCATCTTTGCCGTTGTTGGCGTCGGTATCGGCGTGCTCATCCGCAACCAGATCACGGCCGTGATTTCGGCGCTTGTCTGGTTCCTCCTCCTGGAATCGCTCATCGGCGCGCTCAGCACGCTGTGGACGTGGCTGGCCGACATCTACAAGTTCCTGCCTGCTGCTGCGGCCTCCGCCATGACACAGATTGATGCCGCACCCGGACGTGGCGGGATCTCGCTGCTGGTGCCATGGCAGGGCGCGATCGTGCTCGCTGCCTGGGGTCTTGTCTTCGCGATCGCCGGATGGGTGACGCTGACCCGACGGGATGTCGCCTGACGTTCACACCGTGGTCGAGGACGGCATCATCACAGACCGTATGCACTGATGCTTCCGTCACTCGAGCCGACGAACACCATCCCGTTGGCCACGGCCGGAGAGGATCCAATCGTGGAGCCCGGTTTGCCACTCCAGAGCTCGTTCCCGTTGCTGGCGGCAAGAGCGTACAGATCGTCGTCATACGAACCGACGTAGACGACCCCGTCGGCCACCGCCGGCGAGGAGATGACTTCGCCGCCCGCGTAAAAGGCCCACTGCGTCGCTCCCGTAGCAGCGTCGAGCGCGTACACGTCGCCCTCTCCGGAGCCGACAAAGACCAGGCCATTGGCTACCGCCGGCGTGGATACATTGGGTTGGCCGGTGTCGTAGTGCCAGACGATCGCACCGGTCGTGGCGTTCACCGCGTAGATGTTGGTGTCACCGGAGCTGATGTAGACCCTCCCCCCGACCACAGCCGGTGAGGATCGTCCGAGTCCGGAGATGCTGGCGCTCCAGTCGAGCACCCCGGTCGTGGCCGTAAGCGCATACAGATGGCCGTCTGCGGAGCCGATGTAGACGATGCCATTCGCAACCGCGGGTGAGGAGTCGACGATGTCGCCAGTGGTGTACTTCCACACCAGTGCGCCTGTCGTCGCGTTCAGCGCATACACGTTGTCGTCCTCGGAGCCGATGTAGAGCAGCCCGCCAGAGACCTGCGGTGAAGACTGGATGGAGTCGCCGGTCGCGTATGTCCAGTCCACCGCCCCGGTGGAAGCGTTCAGCGCGTAGACATTGCCATCCTCAGAGCCGATGTAGACCACCCCGTTGGCCACCGCCGGCGACGAGTACACGTCGCCGGGTGTGGAGAAGGACCACAGCTTGTCCCCAGTGGCGGCGTTGAGGGCGTATAGGTTGCCGTCGTCGGAGCCGACGTAGATCACCCCGTTGGCCACCGCCGGCGACGANNGTGCCATTGGTGACATTCAGCGCATAGACGTTCTGGTCATCAGAGCCGACATACAGCGTCCCGTTGGCGACCGCCGGTGACGAGTAGACGACGCTGTCGGCGAGGTCACCCCACAGCTCTCCGAGACCACCGACCGTCTTTGGGGTTAGTGTGGGCTCGTAGGGCTGCACGCCCGATTGCGAGAGATCGTGGTGAAACGATGGCCAGCTTCCGACGATGAAGATGGGAAACGTAAACCGGCCGACGGACGC
>PKXZ01000033.1 GCA_003132525.1 Candidatus Dormiibacterota bacterium
CGATCGGCACGCGCATGTCGGGAACGCCCATCTGCGCGATCACCGCTCCATCACGGAACTCGACCCAGCTGTGCACGATGCTGGTCGGGTGGATCGAGACGTCGATGGACGAGTACGGCGTGTCGAAGAGGAAGTGCGCCTCGATGACCTCGAGGCNNTCCAGGTCGGGTGCGCGAGGGCCTGCTCAGGCGTGACGTCCTCGAGTTCGTCGCGGCTGCGGTGCAGGAACGGCCCGCCGCTCGCGGTGAGCACGAGTCGCGAGACCGATGCCGGGTCCTCGCCGCGCAGGCACTGCCAGAGCGCCGAGTGCTCGCTGTCGATCGGGATGATGCGAGCGCCCGTGGCCGCGGCCCGGGCTTTGACGAGCTCGCCCGCCATGACCAGGACCTCCTTGGTCGCTGTGGCAACGCTCGCCCCCGCGTCGATGGCGGCCAGGGTCGGCCGGATCGCGGCGGCACCGGTGATCGCCACGCAGACCACGTCGGCGTCCATCGCGGCGATCTCACAGGCAGCGTCCATGCCGCTCTCGCACCCGTCGGGCAACGTGGCCGAAGGGTCTGGATTGACGAGCGCGGTGCGCGCAACGCCGAAGCGGGTGGCGATCGCGTCGAGCGCGGCGGCATCATGCCCCGCCACGGCGCCCACCAACTCGAAGCGCTCAGGGAACCTGGCGATGACGTCGCACGCTTGACGGCCGATCGAACCGGTCGCGCCGAGGAGGACGACACGTCGGCGGGGCGTGGGGAATGTCACTTGTGCGCAGATGCCTCGGTTCGCAGTAGATCAGACCACGCCACCGCTTTCCACGGGGTTACGGGAATGCGATCAGCTTCAGATAGCAATATACGACCGGGGCAAGCAGGACAATGCTGTCGGCCCGATCGAGGAGGCCTCCGTGGCCCGGGATGAGCGTTCCCGAGTCCTTCACGCCGGCCTCGCGTTTGATCGCGGATTCGACGAGATCACCGCCCTGGGCGGCAACCGTGATGAGCGCGCCGAGGCCGATGCCGACCGGGACGCTGATGCCGATCAGCCATGGCCCGGCGAGCGCGCCCACCAGGATTGAGGCCACCGCCCCCGCCACCGCGCCTTCGAGCGACTTGCGCGGGGAGATCGAATGGAAGAACGGGTGGCGGCCGATCGCGGAGCCCACGAAGTACGCGGTCGTGTCGCCCACGACCGCACCGGCCAGGGCAAGGCCAACCAGCCGCAACCCAAGGTGATTCGCGTCGGGGACGTGCCACCGGTAGATCGCGACCCAGAATCCCAGGCAGAGTCCAACGTACACAGCCCCGCCGACCGCGAGCGCCCAGCCGGCGAAGCTCTGCCGGGTCAGCACGCCGGCCAGCAGCCCAACGACCACCGTCGCGGCGAGCGCCCAGTCGGTGGCCATGTCGGCGGCGGGCAGCACGAAGCGGATCCCGAGCCAGACGCTGAGCGGCAGGATCAGCCAGGCCGGCGGGGTCGGGCCCATCCGCCCGAGCAGACCGCGCAGCTCCCAGGCCCCCGCCAACGCCCCCGCTCCGACCACAGCCGCGACTGCGGGCGTGCCGATCCAGAGCGCGGCGGCGATGACCGCCACCAGCGCCGCCCCCGAGACCACCCTGAGCGCGAGGTTCATTCCGTCGGGATGGCGTGCTGCGCGCTGCCGGCGTGGGCGGGGACGCGCTCGATCGGCTCGGGGATGGCGCCGAACTTGCGCTCGCGGCTCGAGTAGTCGCGGAGCGCATCGGTGATCGCGGCCTCGCCGAAGTCGGGCCAGAGCGTATCGGTGACGTAGAGCTCCGCATATGCGGCCTGCCAGAGCAGGAAGTTGCTGATCCGGAGCTCGCCGGCGGTGCGAACGATCAAGTCGGGGTCCGGCAGCCCGCGCGTGTACAGTGCATCGCTGATCGCCGTCTCGTCGAGTGCGGCGAGATCGGCTCCGGCGACCGCGAGCTCGCGAATCGAGTCGACGATCTCGCGCCTACCGCCGTAGTTGATGGCCACGTTGAGGATCGCCGAGGTGTCGCGCGCAGTGAGCGCCTCCGCCTGCGCCACCTTCCGCTGCAGCGAATCGCTGAGGGCAGACCGGTCGCCGAGCACGCGGATCTGGACGCCGTTCTCGTGGAGCTCGCCGACCTCGCGGTCGATCGTCTCTCCGAACAGGCGCATCAGCGCGGTCACCTCGCCGCGAGGCCGCTGCCAGTTCTCGGTGCTGAACGCGTAGAGGGTGAGGATGTGCACGCCCGCCTGGTGGCACGCTTCCATGACCGGCCGGATCGCTCGCACCCCTGCTCGGTGGCCCGCGACGCGGGGCAGATGTCGCTGCCTGGCCCATCGCCCGTTGCCGTCCATGATGATGCCGACGTGCCGCGGAAGGTCTGGCCTTGCGGGAAGCGGGATCGCGGCGGGATCGGGTGGGCGCTGCATTGTGGGGCTCGGGTCAGAACGCCCCGAAGGCTTCCGCCGTTTCGGCGCGCAGCTCGGTCAGACCTCGAGGATCTCAGCCTCCTTCCTCTGGGTGGCGTCGTCGATCCGGGCGATGAACTGATCGGTGATCTTCTGCACGTCGGTGAGCTTCGTGGCCACCTCGTCCTTGCTCACGTGACCTTCCTTCTCGACGCGGCGGAGATGGTCGACCTCGTCGCGGCGGATGTTGCGCACTGCGACGCGCGCCTCCTCGGCCTTGCGATGGATGACCTTGACGAGGTCCTTGCGCCGCTCCTCGGTGAGCTGCGGGATCGCGACCCGGATCACCTGGCCATCATTGCTCGGGTTGAGCCCGAGGTCGCTCTTCTGGATCGCTTTCTCGATGGCACCGAGCGAGGTGCGGTCATACGGCTGGATCACGAGCATGCTGGCCTCGGGAACGCTGATCCCCGCGATGCTCTGAAGTGGCGTCGGAGACCCGTAGTAATCGACGTGAAGGCGTTCGAGCAGCGCAGGCGACGCACGCCCGGTGCGCACGGTCATCAGCTCGCGATGCAGCGCCTCGACACTCTTCTCCATGCGCTGGTTCGCATCGGCGATGCGTTGCGCGATCTGTTGCTCGGGGTCGTCCGTCTTGTCGCGATCGCTCACTCGGGATCGCCCTCCGCGTCGACGCGCGTCCCGATCTGCTCACCGAGGATCACGCGCTCGATGTTGCCCTGTGTGAACAGGTCGAACACGATGATCGGCATGCGGTTGTCCATGCAGAGTGTCACCGCCGTGCTGTCCATGATGGCGAGCCCGCGGTTGAGCACGTCCAGGTACGTCAGGTTCGGCAGGCGCGTCGCGGTGGTGACCTTGTTGGGGTCCGCGCTGTAGATGCCGTCGACCTTGGTTGCCTTGAGCAGCACATCGGCACCGATCTCGACCGCGCGGAGCGCCGCGGTCGTGTCTGTCGTGAAGAACGGGTTTCCCGTGCCCGCGGCGAGGATCACGAGCCGTCCTTTCTCGAGGTGCCGGATGGCGCGCCTCGGGATGAACGGCTCGGCGACCTGCTGCATCGCGATCGCGCTTTGCAGCCGGCAGTCGATGCCGAACTGCTCGATGGCGTCGCGCAGTGCCAGCGCATTGATCACCGTCGCGAGCATCCCCATGTAATCGGCGGTGACGCGGTCGATCCCGTGCTGGGCGGCTTCGGTGCCGCGCACGATGTTCCCACCGCCGACGACGATCGCCACCTGCACGCCGCGTTCGACGATGTGCGTCAGCTGCTCGGCGATATGGCGGACCGCGCCGTATTCGATGCCGTACCCAGCCTCGCCGAGCAGCGCCTCGCCGCCGAGCTTGAGGATGACCCGGCCGAAGACGGGGCGACGCCCGTCACTCGCGCGTCCCTCGATGGCGGCAAGTTCCACGCTGCTGGCTCCGACGCTCACTCGGCCGCGGGCGCGGACGCCCCGTCACTCTCGGTGCTCTCGGCGCCCACTGCGAAGCGTGCGAACCGGGCCACTGAGATGTTCTCGCCGAGCCTCGCGATCGCCTCGGTCACGAGGTCACCGACCTTTTTCTTGTCGTCCTTGATCCACGGCTGCTCGAGCAGGCAGATCTGGGCGTAGAAAGAATTGAGCTTGCCGGTGAGGATCTTCTCGACGATGTTCTCGGGCTTGCCCTGAACCTGCTCGCGGTAGACGGCCCGCTCGCGGTCGACGATGTCCTCGGGCACGTCCTCTCGGCGTACGTATTGCGGCGCCATTCCGACCACCTGGAGTGCGAGCGTGTGCGCGAGCTGCTTGAAGTCGTCCGTCTTGGCGACGAAATCCGACTCGCAGTTGATCTCGATGAGCGCGCCCTGCTTGGCGATCCCACCCGCCTGGTGGATGTAGGCGTCGACGATGCCCTCGTTGGTGCTCCGTCCGGCCTTTGCTGCTGCACGGGAGAATCCCTTTGCACGCAACCAGTCCTCTGCCCGGTCCATGTCGCCGTCGCACTCGACGAGCGCGCGCTTGCAGTCCATCATGCCGGCGCCNNTCGGCGGGTGCGGCCGCAGCCTGCTCCGCGGCGATCGCGTCTGCATGCGCGGCGGCTGCAGCGGCCTGCTCGGCTGCGACGACTGCCGCTGCCTCAGCGGCGATGGCCGCCTCGCGTTCACGCTGCTCGGCTTCCTGCCGTTCCTGCAGCTCGCGCTCGCTGAACATCTGCAGGCCTTCGGCGATCGCTTTGCCGATCTCGCTGACGATCAGACGGCAGCTGCGCATCGCGTCGTCGTTGCCGGGGANNAGCGGATCGCGTCGTCGTTGCCGGGGATCACGACCTGGATGTCATCGGGGTCGCAGTTCGTGTCGACAATCGCGACGATCGGGATGTTGAGCTTGTTCGCCTCGGTGACAGCGATGTGTTCTTTCTTGCAGTCGATCACGAAGACTGCGCCGGGAAGCCGCTTCATGTCGGCCATGCCGGCGAAGTTGTTCTCGAGGCGCTCGAGGTCGTCCTTGGCGTCGTTGGCCTCCTTGCCGCTCATGCGCTCGAAGTCGCCCTTCCCCTGCATGACGCGGAGCTCGGCGAGCCGGCGCAGCCGGCGCTGGATGACCGTGAAGTTGGTGAGCATGCCACCCATCCAGCGATGCGTGACATAGGCCTGCCCGGTGTTCCGGCAGACCTCCTCGATGACGTCCTGGGCCTGCTTCTTGGTGCCGACGAAGAGGACCTTCTGGCCGCTCCCGACGACGTCTCGCAGGTATTCGCATGCAACATCGAGCTGCTTCTGAGTCTGCTCGAGGTCGATGATGTGGATCCCGTTGCGCGCCGTGAAGATGTACGGGCGCATCCGGGGATTCCACCGGCTTGTCTGGTGACCGAAGTGAACTCCGGCCTCCAGCAGCTGGCGCAGTGTTACTGCCGGCATGTGCGGTCGCTCCTGTTGGGGTGGTGTGGTGCCTCCGTCCGGGGTGAACCGCGGCGGCGACCCGGGGGCACCGGGCACCCGCCGGCCGCGTGAAACCGGACGTGTGAGATGACCGGAGTGTACCAGCCCAGGCCTCCGGCTACACCCGAGCCCCTGAGATCAGAGGACGTACCGGCGCAGGTCCTGGTTGAGCACCAGATCGCCGAGCCGGTCGCCGACATACGCGGCGTCGACGATGACGGTGGTCCCGGCGAGCTCCTCGGCGCCGAATGAGACGTCCTCGAGGACCTTCTCCATGATCGTGAAGAGCCGGCGGGCGCCGAGGTTCTCGTCCTCCTCGTTGACACGGTACGCCTGGGCCGCGAGCTCGCGGATGCCGTCCGGCGTGAAGTCGAGCGTGACCTGCTCGGTGCCGAGCAGGGCGGCGTACTGCCGGGTCAGCGCGTTGCCGGGCTCGGTGAGGATGCGCACCAGGTCGTCCTCGCTCAGCGGCTTCAGCTCGACCCGGATCGGAAAGCGACCCTGGAACTCGGGGATCAGGTCGCTCGGGCGCGCGGCGGTGAATGCTCCTGCCGCGATGAAGAGGACATGGTCGGTGCGCACCGGCCCGTACCGCGTATGCACCGTCGAGCCCTCGAGGATCGGGAGCAGATCGCGCTGGACGCCCTCACCGCTGACATCCGGTCCGCGGTCGGACGCCGGGCCGCAGATCTTGTCGACCTCGTCGATGAAGACAACACCAGAGTCCTCGACGAGATGAATGGCGTCGTCGTAGACGCGGTCCATGTCGATGAGCCGATCGGTCTCCTCGTCGATGAGCACGTCGCGCGCCTCGGCGACCGTCATGAGCTTCTTGCGCTTGCGGGACGGCGCGAGCTGGCTGAAGAAGTCTGAGAGCGAGACGCCGACCTCCTCGAGGCCGGTGCCGGTGAATCCTTCGAACGCGGGCTGGAACGGCTCCTCCACCTCGATCTCGACACTTGCGTCCTCGAGAGTACCGGCGGCGAGCCGGTTGGCGATGCGGCGACGGCGAGCTCGGGCCCGGCGAGCTTCGGCGGCGACATCGTCGGGTCTGGGAGCGTCCTCGCCAGGCAGGGCCCGGGAGCTTCGCAGACGCTCGTTGGCGTCGTGCATCGTCTCGACGAGGCGGGCGTCGGCGAGGACACGAGCCCGTGGCTCGACCTCGGCAACGCGGTCCTCGTGCAGCTCGGTGATGGTCTGCTCGAGCAGGTCACGCAGGATGGACTCGACGTCTCGGCCCACGTAACCGACCTCGGTGAACTTGGTCGCCTCCACCTTGATGAACGGCGACTCGGTCAGCCGAGCCACCCGCCGGGCGATCTCGGTCTTGCCGACCCCGGTTGGTCCGATCATCAGGATGTTCTTGGGCAGCACTTCGTTGCGCATGTCCTCGGGGAGCATCCGGCGGCGCACCCGGTTGCGCAGCGCGATAGCGACCGATCGCTTCGCCTCGTGCTGGCCGATGATGTATTCGTCGAGACGGCGCACCACCTCCGCCGGGCGCAGCGTCTCCCCCGCGACCGCCTGAATCAGGTCGTGCGGCGCCTCGTCGGTCTCCGAGGCGCTGGTGGGCTCGACGGCCACGGCGCTCGTCACGCCGTGACGGGCGCAGCGGGCGCCGGCGTGGCGAGCTCGAGCGTTTCCACGGTGATGTTGTCGTTGGTGTAGATGCAGAGCCGCGCCGCGATGAGCAGGGCGCGCCGCGCGATTTCCTCAGCGCCGAGGTCGGTGCTGCCGAGCAGTGCCGCCGCGGCTGCGTGCGCATAAGGGCCGCCACTGCCGATCGCGACGACTCCATCGCCATCATCGGGTTCGATCACCTCGCCGTCGCCGCTCAGGAGCAGGATACGGTTGGCGTCGGCCACGATGAGCATCGCTTCCAGGCGGCGCAGGTACTTGTCGGTGCGCCATTCCTTGCTGAGACCGATGGCCGCGCGCACCAGGTTGCCCTGGTGCTTGTCGAGGTGCTGCTCGAATTTGTCGAACAGCGTCAGCGCGTCGGCGACGGCACCGGCGAAGCCGCAGACGACCTGTCCGTGGAAGAGCCGCCGCACTTTCGAGGCTCGCGCCTTCATCACGATGTCCCCGACGGTCACCTGGCCGTCGCCGGCGACCGCAACTGTTCCGCCGCGCTGCACCGCGACGACCGTGGTCGCGTGCGCGCCGGTCATACCAGTGCGGCCTTGGGTGGTCGGTACTTGCACGCAGGGTATCCGGAGCAGCTCACGAACGGCCCGTAGCGTCCCTTGCGGGTGACCAGCGCCTTGCCGCACTCGGGGCAATCTTCGCCGGTCGGCTCGGGTGCGGGGCCGGCGACACGAGCGCCGGGTGCCCCGGGTTGGATGTACTTGCAGTCGGGGTATCCGGTGCACCCGACAAAGCTGCCGCGCCGTCCGGACCGGCGGCGCAGTGGCTTGCCGCATTGCGGGCAGGGACCGAGCTCCTCCGCGGGACCTTCGGCCTCGCCCTCGGCAGGAGTGCTGTCGCCCTTGATGTACGTGCAGCTCGGATAGCCGGAGCACCCCACAAAGGGTCCGCGCCGGCCCTGGCGGGTCACGAGTGGCTTGCCGCAGCGCGGGCACATCTCGCCCGTCGCCAGCGCCTCGGCGGTCTTGCGGTCCTTGATGTATTTGCACTCGGGGAAACGGGAACAGCCGACGAACTCACCGAATTTCCCCTCGCGAACGACGAGGCGCCCGATCTCGCACTCCGGGCACTCCTCGCCGGTTTCACGTGCGGGAACGCGGACTCGCTCCATCGATCGCTCGGCTCGCTCGAGGGTTTCGGCGAACGGCTCATACCACTCGCGCACCGTCGGCTCATACGCGCGGGTGCCCTCCTCCACGGAGTCGAGCCGCTTCTCGAGGTCGGCGGTGAACGCGACGTCGACGATCTCGGGGAAGTTCTGCCGGAGCACGGCGTCGACGGTCTTGCCGAGCTCGGTCGGATGCAGCCGGCGCTCCAGTTGGCGCACGTACTGTCGCTCCTGGATCACTTCAATGGTGGCGGCGTACGTCGACGGACGGCCGATACCGCGCTCCTCCAGCTCCTTGATCAGCGTCGCCTCGGTGTATCGCGGCGGTGGCTGCGTGAAGTGCTGCTCCGACGCGATCTCGAGGCACGTGAGCGCGTCGCGCTCGGCGAGCGCCGGAAGCGTCATGTCCTTGTCCTTGTCCTCGTCGCGTTTCCAGACCTTCTGGAACCCCTCGAAGGTGATCAGCGAGCCGGAAGCTCGGAAGACGTAGTCCGTGGCGTCGATCATCGCCGTGGTGTTCAGGTATTTCGCGGGGCTCATCTGACTCGCGACGAAGCGACGCCAGATCAGGTCGTACACCTTCAACTGTCCCGGGGAAAGGTTCGTGGCGACGGAGTCGGGGGTCCGGGTCACGTCGGTCGGGCGGATCGCCTCGTGTGCGTCCTGGACGTTGAGCGCGGCCTTGCGCCGGACGGCGCCGGTGCCGACGTACTCCTTGCCGAATGCCGAGGTGATGTGCTTCGCCGCATCATCACGCGCGGCGTCGCTGATGCGGATCGAGTCGGTGCGCATATAGGTGATCAGACCGGTCGAGCCGGCGCTGCCGAGCTCGACGCCCTCGTACAGCTCCTGGGCGATGCTCATGGTCCGCTTGGGCGACATGCGCAACCGTGAGCTCGCGTCCTGTTGCAGCGTGCTCGTCGTGTGCGGTGGGAGCGGGCGGCGAGTCGTCTCCTTGACCTCGATGGAGCGAACCACGAACGCCGGTGTCCGGTCGGTGACTGCGCCCTTGGCGTCGAGCCCGAGCGCGGCGACGACCTCCGCAGCCTCGGCCTCGGTGCCGAGCTCGAGCTTCTCGCGCTCCGCTGCAGCGCTGTCGCCATGGCGGCCGACCAGCCGCGCGCTGAACGTGTTACCGCCATCTTTGGCAAGAAGAGCATCGATGGTCCACGACTCGACGGGAACGAACGCGTCGATCTCGGTCTCGCGGTCGACGACCAGGCGCACCGCGACCGATTGCACGCGCCCTGCGGAGAGGCCGGCGCGCACCTTGCGCCAGAGCAGCGGCGAGAGGCGGTAGCCGACCAGGCGGTCGATGACCCTGCGCGCTTCCTGCGCGGCGACCAGCGAACGGTCGATCTTGCGCGGATGCGCGAGCGCCGCGTCGACGGCGAGCTTGGTGATCTCATGGAACACGATCCGGTCGGGATCGTTCAGTCCGAGTGCCTCGGCGAGATGCCAGGCGATCGCCTCGCCTTCGCGATCAGGGTCGGCTGCGAGGAGCGTCGATGACGCCTTCTTCACCGCGGCGCGCAGGTCGCGGATCTGTTTTTCCTTGCCCTTGATGAGCTCGTATTGCGGGGTGAAGCCGTCATCGACGTCGACACCGATCTTCGACTTGGGGAGATCCCGGACGTGTCCCATGGAGGCGAGCACGATGTACTCGGACCCGAGAAAACGGGCGAGCGTTCGCGCCTTGCTGGGCGACTCGACGATGATCAGACGTGACACTTCTGGACTTCCTATGGGGGCGCTGGCGCCGGTTATACGGTACGGGCCACGAGGCCTCCGGGCAGGGACATTACGGCTCCGGCAAGCTCCAGCGCACCCAACCGGCTGGCGACCAGCGCGGGTGAGAGCCCCAGGGCGACCCCGACCTGATCCGGGTGGATCGGCTGCGTTCCCATGCGTGCCAGTATCTCCCGCAGCGGTGGGCTGAAACGCTCGACGCCGCCACGTGGTCCGGCCGGCAGGGCGTCAAAGGCGCTTTCCGGCACCGCCGAGCGAAGCTCGGGGACCGCCTCGAGGAGATCTGCGATGCCGATGAACGGGCGGACGCCGTCGCGGATGAGCAGGTTGGTGCCGCTGCTCTGGCGAGCCCTGATCGATCCGGGCACCGCCAGCACCTCGCGGCCGAGGTCCGCCGCCCAGCGCGCGGTACTCAGCGCGCCGCTGCGCTCGGTCGCCTCGACCACGACGACCGCATGGGCGAGCGCCGCGATGATCCGATTGCGCTTTGGAAAGTTGTACTTGAAGGGCGGCGTTCCCGCCGGTTCCTCGCTGATCACGCACCCGGAGGCGAGGATCCGCACGCGCAGTCCGGCATGCCGTGTCGGATAGCAGATGTCGATGCCGCAGCCGAGCACGGCGACGGTCGATCCTCCGGCGTCGAGAGCGCCGGCGTGCGCGGCGGCGTCGATGCCCAGGGCCATGCCGCTCACCACCTGGATGCCTGCTGAACCCAGCTCGCCGGCGATCGATCTGGCGATCTCGACGCCGGCGAAGGTCGCGCGGCGCGAACCGACGATCGCAACGCTCGGTGACGCCGCGCCGATGGTCCCGAGCTGCCAGAACCCCTGCGGCGGGGCCTCCAGGTGCCGCAGGCGTACCGGCCAATCGGACGACGCTGGGTCGATCCAGCGCGGCTCGATCATCCGGCCACCTCGATCCGATAGTGCAGCGCTTCCGCGAGCGCATCCTCGCCCACCCGATCGTCACCAGCGAGGTCGGCGATGGTGCGCGCGACGCGCAGGACCCGAAAGAACCCACGTGCGCTCAGGTGAAGGCGTTCGCCCGACAGGGCCAGAAGGCGGCGTGCGGGGGCTGTGGCCCTCGCGGTGGCGAGAATCTCGCGTCCGTTCAGCGCGGCATTNNCCCCGGCGATTGCGCGCGGCCTCGACCCGGCCGCGCACTGCTGCCGACGGCTCCTCGTCGGCGCCGTCGAAGATGTCTCGGTACTCCTGTCGTGGAACCGAGACGACCAGGTCGAGCCGGTCCTTGATGGGGCCGCTGATCTTGTTGTTGTAGGCACTCAGCTGGCGTGGTTCGCAGCTGCATCCTTGAGCGTCGCCCAGATGTCCGCAGGGGCACGGGTTCGCGGCGCCGATGAGCACGAAATCGGCGGGGTACGTGACCACCGCCCGGGCTCGCGCGACGGTGACCGAGTGCTCTTCGAGTGGCTGCCGCAGCGCCTCGAGATGCTGTCGCGAGAACTCGCACAGCTCGTCGAGAAAGAGCACTCCTTGATGAGCGAGGCTGATTTCGCCTGGCTGCGCAAGACCGGTGCCGCCGCCCACCAGCCCGGCACGCGAAATGCTGTGGTGCGGCGCGCGGAACGGCGGCCGCAGCGTGGTGGGCGGACGTTCGCGCAGCGTGCCTCGAAGCGAATAGATCGCTGCCACGTCGAGCGCTGCGTCGTACGGGAGGTCAGGGAGCAACGACGGAAAGGTGCGTGCCAGCATCGTCTTGCCGGCTCCAGGCGGACCTGTCATCAAGACGTTGTGTCCGCCCGCAGCTGCGATCTCCAGTGCGCGCTTGGCCTGTCCCTGTCCACGCACCGCGGCGAGATCGGGTTCCGGCGCGGCGCCAGGCTGTGAGGTGTCGCGAACGCCCGGCACCAGCTGTCCCTCACCGCGAAGGTACTCGACGCATGCTTGCAGCGACGGAGCGCCGAGCACCTCGACACCCTCAGCGAGCGCCGCTTCCGGAGCATTCTCCACGGGCACGATGAGCCGGCGGACGCCTGCGGTGGCGAGGCATCGCGCCATCGGGAGGACTCCGGTGACGGGTCGGAGTGACGCGTCGAGCGCGAGCTCACCGAGAAAGGCGAGCCCATCCAACCGGATCGACTGGTCCTCCGCGCGCAGGATCGCAATCGCGATTGCCAGGTCGAACCCTGTCCCCTCTTTCGGGAGCTCCGCGGGAGCCAGGTTGACGATGACCCGTCGCTGCGGAAACTTGTAGCCCGCGTTACGGATCGCCGGCTTGACCCGCTCCCGTGCCTCCTGGATCGCTCGGTCCGTGAGGCCCACGATGGTGAACGCAGGCAGGCCGTTGGCGATGTCCGCCTCGACGGTCACCGGCACGCCTGCAAGGCCTCTGGTCGCGCAACCTATTGCACACGCAATCACACAGGAAAGTGTAGCAGAAAGAGTCGAGAGTCAAGAAGGCCGGGGAACCGCCGCAAAGACAGACAACGTAAACCACCCCGGCAGTGCCCGACGCATGGCCTCAGGGCCGTCAATTTCAAGCATGCCGCGTCCTACTGCGTCGCCCCAACCAACGTCTCCGCGCCAGATTTCCACCATTCGCCGGAGGCTTGCAGTGACCGATACCGCCACCTCGTAGCCGGGATCGATGTCGCAAACGTCGGCGCCGTCCTTGGTGATGACGAGCCACCATCGCTGGAGCTTTCTTGGTGCGTCCGGGAAGTCAAAATGCACGACCGTCCTTCCCTCTGGGACCGCATTGCGATCGATGTTGCGGTGCATGTCCCACAGCAGCAGTTTCGGGTCGAGGTCCGCATCACCGAGCTCTCCGATCCAACGGGTTCCCCAGGATCCCAGCGCCTCGACCACGGGTCGCAACTCCGAACCAGCTTGCGTCAGCGTGTAGCAGACGTTGTTGCCACTGTGCCGCCGGGCAATGACGCCTGCACGTTGTAACTGCTGCAGCCGTTTCGAGAGCAGCGACGGTGACATACGCGGAAGGCCGCGACGCAGGTCATTGAAGTGTTGACCCCCGGATACGAGCTCTCTGATGACGAGCAGGGTCCAGCGCTCGTCGAGGAGTTCCATCGCCTTGGCCACGGGGCAGAACTGGTAGTAGGAGGTCCCCATCGTGCTCATGGTAGATCTCGGGATGCCGCCCGACCGGGGCGATGCATGGCATCAGGCTTTTGGCCGCAGTACAGATCTCGTACTAGATCGCGCCGGCCCACCTCGGTAGTGTCGGTGGCACGAACCAGGACGGGCCGAGCCGTTCCCGGGTGCCATGAAGCAGCGCATCGACTGCGAGGTTCAGGTTGGAAAACAAGAGGAACAGGAAGATGTCGGAGCAGCTTGAAGCGACGGACGCGGACCGCACTTTGAAGGCCAGGCATCGCGCCATGTGGGGCCTCGGCGACTACCCGACGGTGGCCGCGGAGGTCATCCCCGACCTCGGCGCCAGGTTGGTCGCCGCATGTGGTGTCGGGCCCGGCGACCGGGTTTTGGACGTCGCTGCCGGCTCCGGTAACGCTGCCATCCCGGCAGCGATGGCTGGAGCGAAGGTGGTGGCGTCAGATCTGACTCCGGCGCTCTTCGAAGCAGGGCGTCGCCAGGCTGCGTTCTGCGGCGTTGACATCGATTGGCGAGAGGCAGATGCCGAGGCGCTCCCTTTCGCCGACGGCGAGTTCGATGCCGTGCTTTCCTGTGTCGGTGTCATGTTCGCTCCGCACCATCGAGCGAGCGCCGACCAACTGATCCGGGTATGCCGCCCCGGCGGGAAGATCGGTCTGGTGAGTTGGACCCCCGACGGATTTATCGGCCAGATGCTCGCCACGATGAGGCCCTACGTTGCGGCGCCGCCCCCAGGCGCCCAGCCTCCGCCGTTGTGGGGCGACCCGGACCACGTCAAACGACTGCTCGGCGACCGGGTCACGGATGTGAGAGCCGTCAAGGAGACCGTCCGAGTCGATCGTTTTGGCGATCCTGAGGAGTTCCGCGACTACTTCAAGGCGCGGTATGGGCCAATGGTCGCCGCCTACCGGGGCCTTGCGGAAGACCCGGAACGTGCCGTTGCACTGGACCGAGATTTAGCGGACCTCGCGCGACGGCACAACCGCAGCGACGACGCCTTTGGCATGGACTGGGAATATCTCCTTCTCACCGCACGCACTGTCGTGTGACTCACGGTCAAGCGACGTTTTTGCCTTGCGCTTTGCGTGGTAGCGACGAAGCATCCTGCGATTGACTCGGGACTGCCCCGGTTACCAGCACTAGCAATCGCCTCTCCTCGCCCGAGGAGGGCGCCACCTCCCGTATCGTCGCCGCATGCCAACCTCTCAGACCAGACGACAACGCGGTGCCACCACGAAGACGCCACCCGCGTTCTCACGAGACGCGAAGTTCGACGCGGTCGCCGAATCCTGCACGCGCTTCCTCTTCAGCCACGGACGCCGCTCCGCGGACCAACTGCTCGCGCTGATCCCGCCGGGGACGAAGATCGACTACTACGGCATCGGTGGCGTCGTCCCCGAGCTCGAGCAGGAGGTCGCGTCGCTGCTCGGCAAACAGGCTGCGTTGTTCTTTCCCACCGGGACCATGGCGCAGCAGGCGACACTGCGGGTGCATGCCGATCGGCGCTCGAGCCGGAGCATCGCTTTCCACCCCGCCTGCCACATGGAGACCAACGAGGAACGCGGGTACCAGCGGCTGCACGGCCTCTTCGGTATTCCGGTCGGCCCGCGCGAGGAGCCACTCACCTTGGCGAGCCTCGCCCAGGTGCACGAGCCCGTTGCCGCGCTGCTCCTCGAGCTGCCGCAGCGGGCGCTCGGCGGCACGCTCCCGTCCTGGAGCGAGCTCGTCAGCCAGGTTGCGTGGGCTCGAGAACGGGGCGCCGCGGTCCATCTCGACGGGGCACGGCTCTGGGACGCAAGCCCCTACTACAAGGCCAAGCACCGCAAGTCGATCGCCGACATCGCCGGGCTCTTCGACACGGTGTACGTGTCCTTTTACAAAGGACTCGGCGGCATTGCGGGTTGCTGCGTGGCGGGCGACGCCGATGTCATCGAAGAGCTGTCGGTGTGGCGCACGCGCCACGGCGGCCGCGCCTTCGGTATGTGGCCGTACGCCGCGTCGGCGCTGGCGGCGCTGCGGCTGCGCCTCCCGCGGATGCCTGCGTACTACCGCCACTGTCTCGCCATCGCCGATGCCGTTCGCGACGTTCCCGGTGTCGAGATCCTCCCCGACCCGGTGCAGAGCCCGATGATGCACCTCCGTTTCGCGGTGGACCTCGAGTCATTCCGCGGAAGGGTGGTCGAGATCGCGGCATCCGAGAAGGTGATGACCTTCGCCCGCCCGTGGGCGTCGCTCGGTCCGAATCTGCAGGAGTTCGAGCTCCACGTCGGCGATGCCACGCTCGAGCTCAGCCCGGAAGAGATCCGTGCCTTGTTCGTACGGTTGACGGGTGGGGCCCCACGCCACGCAGCTCATGCCGCGCGGCGCAGGACCGTCTCACGCCGTCAGCTCACTGATGCCCCGCGGGGTCGAGGGACTGGCCGGTCTCGAGCAAAGTCTTCAGGCCGCTGAGCACCCAGTTCCAGCCGCCGCCGGCACCCTGGTCCTCCATGCCGCCCGACATGAGCACCGCCAGCGTCGGGGCGCCTTCGAGCTCGTGCGTCAGCGTCACCCTGGTCACGCCGTTCTTCCGCTCCTCGATGTCGTAGGTCACGCGGGTGAATCCCTGAGCCGCCATCACGGGATCCATCACCATCCGAAACGTCTGCACGAGCTTGCGGGGCGGATCAACTTCGAGCACCTCGCCGTCGACAGCGACGTCGGGGGCGCCCGCCGAGCGCATGCCCTCGCTGCTATATCCCGTATATGCGCCGCCCGGACGGAGATCGAACTCCCCGCGGCCGCCGTACCCATAGCGCTCGGTCCATTCCGGCTTGGTGATCGCATCCCAGATCGCCTGGGGCGTTGCCTTGATGTACACCCGGTAGACCTGGGTGGTGCCGATCGCAGTCGCACTGGTCATGCCATGTCCTCCAACTGGGTTTTGAGGTCGAGGAGCGCCGATGTGTGGCGCTCGCGGTACTTGTCGATCCACCGCTCGTGGATCAACTGAATCGGGATCGGGTTGAGGAAGTGCAACTTCTCCCGTCCCGAGCGGCGCGACACGACGAGCCCCGAGTCCTCGAGGACCCGCAGGTGTTTCATCACGCCGAATCGCGTCATGTCCAGCTCCGATTCGAGCTCAGTCAGCGTGCGGCCGTCACGCTGGAAGAGCAGGTCGAGCAGGAAGCGGCGCGTTGGATCGGCGAGTGCCTTGAACACGAGGTCGTCGTCAGTCACGGCAACAGCATATGTGACCAGATAGTCACATGTCAAGCGAAAAGCAGACGGCCGCCATGGCGCCGGAGGTCAGGCCCGCGCCTTCCGGCGCCCTCAGTCGCCCTGGACGGCGTCCTTGATGTGCTCGGTCTTCGTGACCGTCATCGCCCCATCCATGAGCAGGCCGATGACGTCGATACGGCACGGCTGCTTCTGACGATGCGTCTGTGCGCGGTAGAGCTCGAGGAGCATGCGCAGCTTTCGCTGCTTGCGTTCATCGACCGCCTCCTCGGGGGTGCCGAAGGCCGTGCCACGGCGCGCCTTGACCTCGACGAGGACCAGCGTGTCGCCGTCCTCGGCGACGATGTCGATCTGACCCAGGCGGCTACGCCAGTCGCGGGCGAGGATGCGGAAGCCCTGCTCCTTGAGGTACGCGAGCGCGGCGACCTCACCCGCGTGGCCGACGCGATCCTTGAGCGGTCGCGCCGGAGGAAGTTGCTCGGGGGTTCGCGACCCCCGGCTACGCTCCGCCGTCGCTCTCCGAGGCTGCGGCGGCACCCTCGGGCTCGTCTGCCTCGGCAGTCACGTCGCCCGTCTCCGCCTCGGCGGTGTCCGGCTCCGGCTCTTCCGTGTCTCCGAGCAACTCCTCCGGCTCGACATCAGCTTCCGTGACGGCGTCGGGCTCGGCACGAAGCAGGGTCATCTCGGAGCCGCCGATCGGCTGCCGGCGCTCGCGAATGCGGGCGTGACGGCCGACCTTCTCACGCAGGTAGAAGAGCTTCGCCCTGCGCACCTGGCCGTGTCGGAGGACCTCGATCTTGTCGATGCGCGGCGCGTGCACCAGGAAGGTGCGCTCGACACCGACGCCGTGGGCGATGCGACGGACGGTGAAGCTCGTGGCAAGACCAACCTTGCCCTTGAGCGCGATGACCACGCCCTCGAACACCTGGATGCGCTCGCGGGTGCCTTCAACGACCTTGACGTGCACGCGCACGGTGTCGCCTGAACGCAGGATGGGGACTTGCTGTTTTTCCTGCTCGCGCTTGAGCAGATCGATGACATTCACTGTGTTCCTCCGGGCCTGGGGCCAGACCGTATCAGATCGGGCCGGCGCAGCCCGGTCCGTTGCGTGCTTTGGTTGTGACGCCACGCAGCGATGGCCGCGTGGTTGCCCTCACGCAGGACTTCGGGGACCGAGCGCCCTTCGAAATCAGCGGGGCGCGTGTAGAGCGGTGCCTCGAAACCGCCGCCGGCACCCTCGGAAAACGTTTCCTCACCGAGGGACTCAGGCGATCCGACGACACCGGGAACCAGCCGTGCGGTCGCCTCGATGACCGCCATCGCTGCGACTTCGCCGCCGCTGAGCACGTAGTCGCCGACCGAGAGCTCGTCGCCGATCTCGTCGCGCGCACGCTGGTCCACGCCCTGGTAACGGCCGCAGACGAGCAGGATGGATTGCTCCAGCGCGAGCTCATGCGCGACGTTCTGATCGAACACGCGGCCCTGCGGCGAGAGCAGGATGCAGCGGACCCCGGGCTCGGTCTCGCGCAACGCACGGACCGCGCGAATCACCGGTTCGGGCTTGAACACCATGCCCGCGCCGCCGCCGAATGGCACGTCGTCCACCTGGCGATGCTTGCCCTCCGTATACCCGCGAAGGTCGTGCATCGACACCTCGACATCGCCCGCCGCGAGAGCGCGCCCGACCACGCCGACACCGAGCGGTCCCGGAAACACCTCGGGAAAGATCGTGAGCACATGGAAGCGGATCACACCGTCTCCTCGGTCCACGGTGTGACCGTGACGGTGCCTGCGGGAACATCGATGGACGTCACGTAGTCGCGCGCCATCGGCAACCGGTGCAGCCCGCTCGCATTGCGAATAACGAGCACGTCATTACCCACACCCGCTTCGACATCGTCGACGACGCCGACGTCGGCACCCGTGATGTCGAGAACACGGAGCCCGACGAGTTGCCACACAAACCACTCGCCGTCGGAGAGTGGTCGCGCCGCATCGACATCGACGCAAAGGTACACGCCGCGCAACAGCGCGGCCTCATTTGGCGACGTGATCTCGTCGAATCCGAGCAGCACAGCATCACCGGGGCCCGGCCGCGACGTGCGCACCGTCAATGTCTTTGCACCGTCCTCGGTCTCGAGCCTGGTGCCGGGAGCGAATCGGCTCGGGTCGCCGCCGATCGGTTCAGCGCGCACTTCGCCACGCACACCGTGCGCACGGAGTACCTGCGCGGCGCGCAGCTTGGCTGGTGTGACCGGACGGCTGCTGCTCACCGCAGGTCTTTCAGCTCCACCTGCACGCGCTGGTGATGCCGCAAACCCGCGGCACGCACCACGGCGCGCACCGACTCGATGTTGCGCCCCGTCTTACCGATGAGCTTCCCCATGTCCTCTTCCGCCACCTGCAACACCACGATGGTGCTGCGGCCGCGAGGGCGCGCTTCGACTGTGACCGCCGAGGGATTGCTCACGATTCGCTCGGCTATGAATTTCGTTAGGTCGGCGTAATCGGTCATTCTGTTGCTGGCTCAGCGTCGTCTGCCGCGGCGGGGCCTGTCGCCGCGGTGAGCCCTCCGCGCCGCGCTTCTTGCGCGTCGGGGCTTCCCCCCGCGGCGCCACCCGCCTCGTCAGGTGTCGCTGCGGTCGCTTCCGTGGCGTCGACCGATTCCGCGGACGGCTCATTCTCCGCCGGCGCATCGGCGGCCGCAGGCTCCGCTGTGGCAGATGCAGTTGCGGCGTCTTGCGTTGTTTGAGGTTCCTCTGCTGTCGCTGCTTCGTCCGCTGTCGCTGGTTCCCCAGTGGCTGCAATGGCTCCTGCCGGTTCCGCTGCGGCTGCTTCGGGTTCTGCGGGCTTTTCTGCTCCTGCGGTTGCTGCTGCTGCTTTTGCGGGTTCGGCTGGTTCTGGGCGGGGGGTGATTTTGAAGGGGCGGGCGGCGAGGATTCCTTCTTTCACGAGGAGTTGGCGGGCGCTGTCGCTGGGGCGGGCGCCACGGCGCAACCAGAGTTGCACGCGGTCAGCGTCGATGCTCACCACTGCAGGGTTGGGCAGCGGATCGTAGAAGCCGATCGACTCGATGAACCTGCCGTCGCGTGGGCTGCGCGAATCCGCAACCACCAGCCGGTACACCGGGCGTTTGGTGGTGCCCATTCGCTTCAACCTGATCTTGACCAATGTCGTGCTCCTTTCAGAAACCTGCTTGTCCGAGTTGCGTGGGGTCGATGTTCTTGAGCTGTCTGAGCATGCGGGCCTTGCCGCGGACACCCTTGGTGCCCTTGCCACCGAGGCTTTTGAACATGCCCTGCATCTGTTCGAAGCCCTTGAGCAGACGGTTGACGTCGGCGATCGTCGTGCCGCTGCCCATCGCAATGCGTTTGCGGCGCGAGCCCTTGATGAGCTCGGGGTGGCGGCGTTCCTGCGTGGTCATCGAGAGAACGATCGCCTCCATGCGGCCGAGGTCCTGCTCCGACGGCATCGCGGCTCCGGCCTGCTGGATCATCTTTCGACCGCCCGGGAGCATGCCGAGCACGCCTTCGAGCGACCCCATACCGCGCAACTGACGGAGCTGGGTGAGCCAGTCGTCCATGGTGAGACGCCCCGCGAAGGAACGCTCCACCATCTCCTCGGCTTTCTTCTGGTCGAACTGCTCCTGCGCCCGCTCGACGAGCGTCAGGACATCGCCCATACCGAGAATTCGCGAGGCCATCCGGTCGGGTGCGAACGGCTCCAGGTCGGAGACCTTCTCGCCGGTCCCGCAGTACATGATCGGCTTGCCGATCGTCTCGCGCATCGAGAGCGCAGCGCCACCGCGCGCGTCGCCGTCGAGCTTGGTGAGGATCACCCCGTCGACGTTGATTGCGTCGTCAAATCCCTTGGCGACGTTGACGGCTTCCTGACCGGTCATCGCGTCGACGACGAGGAGGACCTCGTGCACCGTCGTTGCTTTGCGGATCTGACGGAGCTCCTCAAGGAGCGGTTCGTCGATCTGCAGGCGCCCGGCGGTGTCGAGGATCACGACGTCGCAGTTGAGCCGGGTCGCCTCGACAACGCCGCGAGCGCAGAGCTGGGCGACCTTGGCCTTGCCGTCGGGAATCGTGACCGGGAGCTGGTTGTCGAGCCCGAGCTTCTGGAGCTGCTGCACGGCGGCAGGACGCGTGATGTCCGCTGCCACCAGCATCGGGCGGTGCCCGTCGCGCCGTATGGCGAGCCCGAGCTTTGCGGAGGCGGTGGTCTTGCCCGAGCCCTGGAGGCCCACCAGCATGATCACTGTGGGCGGATGCGACTGGTACTGGATCTTGCGCTGCTCGCCGCCGAGCAATGCGACCAGCTCGTCGTTCACGATCTTCACGATCTGCTGACCGGGCGTCAGGGACTCGAGCACATCGCTGCCGATCGCGCGTTCGCGAATCCGGTCGACGAAGGCGCGGGCGACCCGGAAGTTGACGTCGGCTTCGAGCAGGGCCACACGGACCTCGCGCAACCCGACCTCGACGTCCTCCTTGGTCAGCCGGCCGCGGCCGCTGAAACGTCGCATTGCCGCAGCGAGCCGATCACTCAGCGCTTCGAACATCGCTACGCCCCCACCGCCGGGGTTGTCAGCCGCGCTCTCAGGCCGGCCTCGATGCGGTCGCGGCGATCGAGCTCGGCAGCGTGCCCGAGACGGTCTTCGAAGTGCTCGAGCTGCGCGAGCGCGCGACGCACGAGATCATGCGCTCCGCTGCGGGTGCACGTGAAATGCTCCGCGAGCTCTGTGAACGACCAGTCCTCGTGAAGGTGCAGCCGGCATGCTTCGCGCTGGTGGTCGGTGAGCACGGCGCCATACACGTCGAGGAGCCGCTCCTGCCAGGCGCGGGACGTGAGCGGTTGCACGGTGGATCGATCTGTCAAGGGCAAGACCTTGACATCCTACACGATCCGCCTGAATTGGCCTCCCGACACAGCTCTCGCAACCTCCGTCTCGTTTTACGCGGCGAGCGACCCCTCCACCTGCGGCACGCTGTCCGTGGCGCTGACCCGCTTGCGTGCCGGGATCAACGCTGCGGCGACCGCCCCGACCGCGACCACGGCACCGCCGACGGTGACCGCGGGGGTGAGCCCGGCGACGAAGGTCGCGCCCGAGATATACCCGCCCCAGTGGGCGAAGATCGAGGCGAGCACGGTCACGCCCAGGACGCCACCCAGTTCGCGGATCGCGTTGTTGGCGCCCGACGCCTTGCCTTCCTCGCGAGCGCTCACCGAGCTGAGCACGACGTTGGCGACCGGTGCGAAGAACATGCCCATGCCGATGCCGCTGAGGATGAACGGAATGACGAACACAGAGTACGGCGCTGTCGGCGTGACCACGTGGCCGATCCAGATCAGCCCGGTGGCCTGCAGCGCGAGACCGATCGCCATCAGCGTGCGCCCGTTGATGCGGTCCGAAAGTGCGCCTGCCGTGGGCGCAACGATGATCGGCATCGCGGTCCACGGGAGGATGCGCAGTCCCGCGTCGAGCGGCGAGAGTCCTTGCACCGTCTGGAAGAACTGAGCGAGCAGGAACACGCTGCCGAACATCCCGAAGAACATGAACAGCGATGCGGCATTGGCTCCGCTGAAGGTCCGGTTGTTGAAGTAGCGGATGGGCAGCATCGGCGCGCGCGAGCGCAGTTCGTAGATGACGAAGACGACCATGAGCGCCAGGCCGGCGGCAAGTGTCCCGAGAATCTCAGGGCTTGTCCAACCCTGCTGATTGGCCCGCACCAGTCCCCAGACGATCGCGAAGAGGCCGGCGCTGGCGATGACCAGGCCACCGAGGTCGAGGTGATTGTCGGCCCCACGCGTCTCGGTCAGGCGGATCCGCGCGAGCGGCGCGAGCAACAGCCCGATGGGCACGTTGACCCAGAAGATCCAGTGCCACGAGATGCCCTGCACGATGGCGCCGCCGACGATCGGTCCGACCGCAACAGCAAGCCCACCGATACCTCCCCACGCGCCGAGTGCGACTCCGCGGCGATTCGCCGGGACGGCCGCACTCAGGATGGTTAGTGTCAATGGTGTCACCATCGCGGCACCGGCGCCCTGGATGGCGCGCGCGATGATCAGCATGGTGGGCGTCGTCGCCAGCGCAGACCCGGCCGAACCGAGCGTGAACACCGCGAGGCCGATCGAGAAGATGCGCCGCCTGCCGAAGCGATCACCGAGCGCGGCGCCGGTGAGCAGCAGCACCGCGAAGGTCAGCGTGTACGCGTTGATCGTCCACTCCAGTTGCTGGAGATTCGCGTGGAGGTCGTGACGGATCACCGGCAGCGCGGTGGTCACGACAAGGTTGTCGAGGGTGACCATGAACAGCGCGATCGAGGTGATCGCGAATGTCCAGATGACCTGGGACCGTCGAGCCATGGTGCCGTTCCTCCGTGATTGGTTGTGTTGGTGTTGGCCGTTCCTGTCGTTTGGAGTGATTACTCACTCACTCCAATGGGCAAAAAAAATGCGGGGCTCACAGGCCTAGCTTGTCGTTCATCGCGCAACCCTCGATGAGCCGCATCGCCCACGCCTGGGGCTCGTCCATCTGACCCATCATCGCGAGGACGTTGAGCAGCATTCCCTGCGCGAAGAACGCGCTCAATCGGGCTGAGTCAAGGCCGGTGAGTCGCTCGGCCAGCCGGACCAGCGAGCCGAACCCGTCGGCGACGACAGCGCGAATCGCGAGGTCATCGCAGGCTGCGTAGGACTGCAGCTGGGCCCGCAATTTGAGCGGGCTCCTGCGGATCTCGTCGATGTACGCAGCACCGATCGCCTCCAGCGCCGCATCACCCTCGAGCCCTTTCGCGGCCCGGAGGAACAGCGCTTCCGTGTCCTCGAAGCAGCGCTTGACGGTAGCGATGATCAGCTCGCGCTTGGTGCCGAAGAGCCGGAAGAGATACGGCTGGGAGATGCCGGCCATGTGCGCGATCACGTCCGTCGAGGCACCCTCGTAGCCGCGCTCCGCGAAGACCGTGACCGCGGCTTCGAGGATCTGCTCGCGGCGTTCCGGAGCGGTGCGACGTTCGGTGGCGGTCGCTGGTGGGGTCACGAGACGCTATGGTAGTGAGTACTCACCACCTTGTCAAGGAGCCTGCTCAGGGGGTCGCGCCGAAGAGCGTGTCGAGGTAGGACGCGGGGTCGAAGACGTTCAGGTCGTCGAGATCCTCGCCAAGACCGATGAGCTTGACCGGGACCTTGAGCTGCTCCTCCACCGCGAGCAGCGTGCCGCCCCGAGCGCTGCCGTCGAGCTTGGTGATCACCAGGCCGGTGAGCTTGGTCGTCTCGTGGAAGGCGATCGCCTGTCGCATTGCGTTCATCCCGGTGGTCGCGTCGACGACGAGGAGCACCTCATGGGGCGCCTCCGGGATCAGCCGCTCGACAACCCGGCGGATCTTGCCCAGCTCGGCCATGAGATTCACCTTGGTGTGGAGCCGTCCCGCCGTATCGACGAGGACGACGTCGATCCGTCGCGCCTCCGCTGCCTGGATTGCGTCGAAGACCACCGCGCCCGGGTCGGCGCCCGGCTGGTGCGCGACCACGTCGGTCCCGGCTCGGTCTGCCCAAACCCGCATCTGGTCGATCGCGGCAGCGCGATAGGTGTCGGCCGCAGCGATGAGCGCAGTCCGGCCCTCCTCGCTCAGCCGGTAGGCGAGCTTGCCGATGGTCGTGGTCTTGCCGCTCCCGTTCACGCCGACCACGAGGACGACGCTCGGCACCGCTCCGAGCTTGAGCGAGCGGTCGTACGTGTTCATCACAGCGAGGATCTCGGCCTTGAGCGCCGCGATCGCCTGGGCGCCGTCGGCAAGCTTCTCGCGCCGTGCCCGCTGACGCAGCGCGGCCGTCAGCCGTTCTGAGAGCTCGACCCCGCAGTCGGCGGCGATGAGCACCTCGGTGAGCTCCTCGTAGAAAGCGTCGTCGAGCTTTCTTCCCGGAGCCGCCAGGCCCTGCATCTCGGCGCTGAACGCACTCGAGGCCTTGTCCATCCGGCCGGACACCCGTCGCCACCAGGCGCTTCTCCGGACCGGGGCGACAACCTCGTCAGACGTCACCCAGCCACCCTGCGCAACGCGGCGGTGGGTGCGCCGGTCACCTCGGCCTCGTCGAAGCGGACCCCCAGCACTGAGCTGGTGCCGTCGGCATCGATGGTCACCCCCCAGAGCGCGTCGGCGGCGGCCATGGTGATGTGGTTGTGGGTGACCACCAGGAACTGTTGCGTGTCGCCAAGGCGGCGCAGCAGTCTCGTGAAGCGGAGCACGTTGCTGTCGTCGAGGGCGGCGTCGACCTCGTCGAAGACGTAGAACGGGCTCGGGTTGACCTGCTGCAGCGCGAGCACCACCGCCAGCGCGGTGAGGGCGCGTTCGCCACCGCTGAGCAGCCTGAGCGGGGTCTGGCGCTTGCCCGGCGGCTGAGCGAGGATCTCGACACCGGGGCGGCGCTCCGCCGCAGGTGGCGCGATGCCGTCGAGATCGAGCGCCGCGGGCTCGGGCTCCTCGAGCCGCAGCGTCGCCTTGCCGCCAGGAAACAGCTCCGCATAGAGCTCCTGGAAATGGAACGACACCGCTCCGAACACCGTGTCGAATCGCTGCTCGATCTCACGCTCGAGGTGACGCGCCATGGCTCGCAGGTCGGCGCCCGCGCGGGCGAGGTCGTCGCGCTGCGCAGCGATGGTGAGCACCCGTGCGGTGAGCGCTTCGTGCTGCTCGGGGGCCAGCGCATTCACAGCGCCAAGCGAGGAGATGCGGCGTTCGAGGCGAACGATCTCGCGCTCGGCCCGCTCCGCTGCGGCTGGGTCGAGCTCGACGGAGTCGTCGTCGCTGAGGTCGCGGACGGCGTCGGCGTGCTCGGCGACCGCGGCTTCGCACGTGACCACCTCGAGCTCGGCAGCGCTGAGCTCATCGGCAGCACGGGCCACCGCCACGGCCACCTCCGCGTGCTCGGTCTCGAGCGCGAGGACGGCGAGCTCGAGCTCCGCGATCGGCTGCGCGACGAGGTCGTGCTCCTGCTGCGCCGTTGCCTGTTCGCGAGCCGCTCGCACCGCCTCCGCGCGACCTCGAAGTCCGTGCACGATGGCTGCGAGCGCATCGCCCTCGGCGACGAGCCGGCGCGTCTCGGCCGCGGCGAAGCGCGATCGCGCTGCGTCAAGCGCCCTCCGGGCGGCCTCACGACGCTCCTCGATGTGCGCGCCCTCGGCTTTGGCCCTCGACAGGACGAGCTCGGCCTCCTCGGCGGCGAGCCTGGCGGTCTCGGCGCCGGCGCGGACCTCGCGCACGTGCGCCTCGGCGGCTCCGGCGATGCCTTCGAGGCCGGCGTGCCGCTCGATCGCAGCCGACATCTGCTTCTCGGCCACGGACTCGGTCTCGAGGGCCGCCTGGGCGTCGGCTCGTCGGGTGATCAATGTGGCTGCTTCGCGTTCGGCTTGCGCGGTGGCCGCGTCGATCGCCTGCTGGGCGCCCACTGAGAGCGCAGCCGCCGCTGCCTCGGCTCCGCGAGCCGCGCGGTCCGCCTCCACCGCGACCGAGAGTGCCTGGTCGAGGTCGTTGAGCTGATCCCGGGCGTTCGCCGCAGCTGCGACGGCCGCAGCCTCGAGCCGCTCGGCGCGGTCGGCGGCCAGCGACGCCGCCCGTTCGTCACGCGCCAGGTCGAGGGTGTCGACCGCGCGCCCGCCACGAAGCCCGGTCGGCGTGACCACGGTGCCATCACGAAGCACCGCGAGGGTCGCGTCGCGGGCGAAGGCACGGTGCGCTGCCTCGAGGTCAGGGGCGAGCCACACTCCTCGGAGCAACTGGGTGACGGCGCCACGGGCCGCAGGCGACACCTCAACCACGCTTGAGAGCAGCACGTAGGGTTCGGGGGCAGCCGGCTCCACTGCCGCCTCGAGGCCGGCGCGGATGAGCCGTTCGCGCGGCCCCTCGCGATCGAGATACGTGGCCGCGTCGACCAGGTCGTCGACCACCCACGCTCCGAGGTTGTCCTCCAGGGCGGCTGCCACGGCACCCGCGAGCGCGTCGTCGCTGATCTGCAGGGAGTCGACCAGGCGGCGAGCCTGGAGGTGCCCGGCCGCCACGGCTCGAGCGATGCCGCCATCCGCGGCGCTGCCGCTGAGCCGTCCGCGAGCTGCCGCGAGCGCGGCGAGCGCGAGCCGGGCTTCGCCCGCGGCGTCAGCAACAGATCGATCGGCCCCGTTGACCGCATCCCAAGCGGCGTCGACGGCACTCCGGGCCTCGCCGACCCTTGCGGCGTTGAGACGAGCCAGCTGGGCCGCTTCCCTCGCCTCGGACATCCTCGCGTCCAGGGCCGCGGTGAGCTCGGCAATATGCGCCGAGGCGGTCTCGGTTTCGCCGACAAGCGCGTTCACCGACGCAGCAGCGAGCTCCGCTCGAGCGGTGGCGGCGCGCGCTTCGGCTCCCGCATTGGCCCGCTCGGCCTCGGCTGCGGCGAGCGCGGCGGCGGCGGTGGCGAAGCGCTCGGCCTCGATTGTGGCCTCGGCAGCGGCTTCGGTGGCCGCGATGCGCAGCCGGTCGGCCTCTCGTTCGAGCAACTCCCAGCTGCGCTGCTCGTCGCCTGCTTCCACCTCGGCGAGCGCGCGCGTCGCGGCGTCGACCTCGGGGATGATCGTGTCGAGGTCGGCGACAGCAACGCCGCGCTGCGCGACCGCGGAACGCAGCCGGTCGGCGAACCGTCGTTGCAGTCCCTCACCTCGTTCGACCTGGATCCGGGCGTCCTCGAGACGGCGGGCTGCGGCGTCACGAGCCGCTCGCGCGGCGTCGAGACGCTGGCGGGCTGCGTCGGACCGGTGAGCGAAGGCCGCGTCGGCCTCGGACGCCGCTTCACACCTCCCGAGTGCCTGCTCGAGACGCTTCCGGGCGAGCTTCAGGCTTGCCCTCGCGGCGCGCCATTCCTCGTGGGCAAGGCTGCCGCGCAACTCGGTGAGGCGCTCGCTCATGGTCCTGAGCTCGATGGCGGCCACCGATTGCTCGCTCAGCTCAGCGAGCCGGGGGGTCGCATCCTCGAGCAGGTCGGTGAGGCGTCGCACGATCACGTCCGCGCCGTCCAACCGGTGGGAAGCCTCTTCGCAGGCGGCGCGGAGCGCGCGCACGCCGGCAGCCTGCTCGACGAGCGTCCGACGCTGCCCGGGGGTCGCCTCGATGATGCCGTCGATATCGTTCTGCACCACGACGGCGTAGCCGTTCTGGGTCAGGCCGGTGCCGCCGAGCAGCCGCTCGAGGTCGCGGAGCCGCGCGTGGTCTCCGTTGATCCGGAACTCGGTGTCGCGGTCACCGCGGGAGACCCGGCGGCTGACCGAGACCTCGGGATCCTCGGAGGGCAGCGTGCCTTCCTCGTTGTCGATGACCAGCTCGACCTGGGCGAGCCCCATCCGCTGACGGCCGCCGCCGCCCGCGTAAATGACCTCGTCCATCCGCTGTCCGCGCAGCTCGCGGGCGTTGGTCTCACCGAGTGCCCAGCGGACCGCGTCGACGAGGTTGCTCTTACCGCTGCCGTTCGGCCCGACGATCGCGGTGATCCCGGGGTCGAAGATCACCTCGCTGCGCGCCGCGAACGTCTTGAACCCGGACAGGGTGATCCGCCGGAGCCTCATCGGGGCGATTGTCCACGCGCGAGGCGCGGCACGTCAACATGTTGGGCCAGCGCGATCTCCAGGCCCCAAGATCTGGTGCTCACTCGAGGACCGGCGGTGTGCTCCCACCACCCCGGCCACGCCCGCCCCGGCGTCCGCGCCGGCGACGTGGGGCCGGTGCGGTGGCAGGCTCGGCTGGCGGCGGGGCCGCCTGCTGACGTCCCACGAGCGCCTCGGCCGCGTGGCGGAGCGCGGAGAGCAGGTTCCTGCTCCGCTTGGGCGTCGATGCCCCGGGCGTAGCGGGCGCTGCGTCGGCGGGACGGTTGCCCGACCTCCCCCGGCGACGGCGCGGCGTCGCTCCGCGGTCGGCGGCCACCTCGGCCACACGGCGGCGGACCCGCGCGGGCTCGGACGCCACGGTCTTGGCCGCGTCACGGGCGGCGCCAACCGCCGCCGCAGCCCCACCGCGGCTGGTCTTGCTCAGCTTGTCGAGCGCATCGTGCGCGGCCGCCTGCTCGGCAGCCTGCTTGGTGGGGCCGCGGCCGGTCCCGCCGACGCGGTCGCCGAGCAGGACCTCGGCGGTGTACTCGCGCTTGTGCCCGGGACCGCCGGTGGCGATGACGCGGTAATGCGGGGTGTCGCCGGTGCGGTCCTGGGAGGCCTGCTGCAGCTGGCCCTTGAAGTTCTCATCGCTCCATTCGGCGAGGTCGCCGATGTTCTGGAGAAAGACCCGGGTGGCGGCGCGATATCCCTGGTCCAGGAAGATCGCACCGATCATCGCCTCGAAGGCGTTGGCGAGCAGTGACGGGAGCTTGCGCGCTCCGGTCTTGACGGCACCCCGGCCCATCAGGAGTGTCTCGCCGAGCTCCAGGCGTTCACCAAGCCGCGCCAGCGACGTCGTGTTGACGAGCGCCGCGCGGAGCTGGGTGAGCTGGCCCTCGTCATACGTGGGGAAGCGCCGGAAGAGGTACTCCCCGACGACGAGCTCCAGGACGGCGTCGCCGAGATACTCGAGCCGCTCGTTGTCATGACCGGGACCCGCAGGTTCGCCGTGCTCGTTGTTCCATGAGGCGTGCGTCATCGCCTCGCGGAGCAACTCCTGCTTGCGGAACTGGATCCCGATCCGCTTCTGCAGCTCGCGCAGGCGCTCAAGCTCCTCCTGTCCCAGGGGCGACGGCGTCTGCTTGGGCGCCACGCCCGCCACCGGAGGCTGCGCAGGCTTGTCTAGGTGGTCGCCCCCACCTTCTCCTGGATGTAGTCCCAGGCCTGACCCACCGTTCCGATCTTCTCCGCGTCCTCGTCCGAGATCTCCATCTGGTACTCCTCCTCGAACGCCATGATCAGTTCCACCAGGTCGAGGGAGTCCGCGTTCAGGTCCTCCACGAACGACGCCTCCGGCGTCACCTGCTCGATCTCCACGCCGAGTTGATCGGCGACGATCGCTTTGAACCGGTCGAAGGTTAGGTCTGCTGGCATCAGGAGTTCCTTGTGATGGTGTGGTTGCGGCTGGTGCCGCATCAGTCTGTGGCGAAACGATAGCGTCAGAAGCAGGGGGGCGCCACGCGAAGGGCCCTGAGGCGCCGTCGACGATGCGTTTTGGTTGGCTCGTCCGATCTGGGGGAATGTCTGGGTCGCTCATGCCGCGAGACCGCCGTCAACGTGGAGCACATGACCGGTGATGTACCCCGACTCTGGCAGGACGAGGAAGACGATCGCAGCGGCGACCTCCTCGGCGGTCCCCATCCTCGCCTTGGGGATCGCGGCGATCGCGGACGCCCGGGCGGCATCGCTCAGCGCCGTGGTCATCTCCGTCTCGATGAAACCGGGGGCGACTGCATTGACGGTGATATCCCGGCTCGCAACCTCGCGCGCCAGCGACTTGGTCAGCCCGATCAGACCGGCCTTGGCGGCCGAGTAGTTGGACTGCCCGGCATTGCCGATCACGCCGGCAATGCTCGAGACGTTGACGATGCGGCCGAATCGCTGCCGGAGCATCGGTCTGAGCGCCGCGCGGCAGATGTGAAATGCCGCCGTGAGATCCACCGCGATCACGTCGCTCCAGTCGTCATCGGACAGGCGCATGGCCAGGTTGTCCCGGTTGATTCCCGCGTTGTTGACCACGATGTCGAGCCCGCCCAGCGCGTCCACGGTTCTGTCGACCAGGCCCGCCGCGGCCTTTGGATCGGCGAGGTCGGCGCCGAGGGCGACCGCAGTCGCGTTGTGGTCGGAATGCAGCGCTGCGACAAGGGCTTCGGCGCTGTCCGGATGCGCCGAGTATCCGACCGCTACCGACGCGCCGGCGCTCGCCAGCGCGATCGCCGTTGCTCTGCCGATACCGCGCGACGCACCGGTGACGAGCGCACGCCTGCCTTCGAGCGCGCGGGCTTCGCTCACCCTGCCACCGCCGCAACGTCGAGGTGTGTCGCAGCGTCCGGGGTGCTCACCGACATGGCGCGGACATCGGGCGCGATGCGCCGAGCAAGGCCACTGAGGACGTTCCCGGGCCCCACCTCCACGAGCAGGTCGGCGCCGAGCGCGACGAGCCGGCGAACACAGTCGATCCATCGCACCGGCGAGGTGAGCTGGGCGCGGAGCCGCTCGCGCAGCTCGGCTGCGGTCTGCACGTCATTGCCGTCGACGTTGCACACGACCGGTGGATGCGGATCGGAAAGTGCTGTGCTGTCAAGGACGATTCCAAATCGCTGCGCTGCGGACGTCATCAGCGGCGAGTGAAACGCGCCGCTCACATTGAGCGGAATTGCTCGTCGCGCGCCGCGCGAGAGCGCAAGCTGCGCTGCCGCATCGACGCCCTTTGTCGAGCCGCTGATGACGAGCTGGCCGGGCGCGTTGTGATTGGCGACAACGACGATCTCGCCCGTCTCGCGCTGAGCATCCGCACATGCGGCGGTCGCTGCTTCGACATCGATGCCGATCAGCGCGCACATCGTGCCTTCGTGCATCGCTGCCATTGCCCTGCCGCGCTCGATGACCAGGCGCATCGCGCCCGCGGGTTGCAGGGCGTGCGTCGCAACTGCTGCGGCGTACTCGCCGACGCTGTGTCCCGCGACTGCGACGATGTCGAGATCGTCGGCGAGCGTGCTGCGGAGCGCGCACTCGACGAACAGGAGCGCCGGCTGCGCGATCTCGGTGGGACGCAGATGCTCGTCGTCCCCGTTGAGCGCGGCTTCGAGGTCGAGGCCGGACGACTGCGCCGCGTCGAGCATTTCGATGGCGATGGGGAGAGTGGTCAACCCGTCAGCCATTCCGGCGACCTGGCTGCCCTGTCCGGGAAAGCAGAGTGCTACTCGGGCCAACAGGACCGATGGTTACTCGGTGACGACGACTTCGCGGCCGTGATAGTAGCCGCAGTTCGGGCACACGCGGTGAGGGATGCGCGGCTGGCGGCAACGAGGGCACGGCGACAGCGTGGGCATTCCCAGGGAGTGGTGGGAGCGCCGAAAGTCGCGACGGCGCTTTGAGATCTTTTGCTTGGGAAGCGGCATGCTCGGTTTCTCCGGGGACGGCGCGCACGCACAGCAGCGCGGCCAGTGGGTGCGGCCAGTATAGCGGTGCGCCCAGTCACGACGACCCCGGGCGCTATTCGCGCTCCCGGCGTTTGCGGCGCGTTCCGCTCTCGGCGGGAAGCGCGTCGATGCCCTTGCGGACGGTGGTCGCGGCACGCATCAGCTGGTCCTCGAGACGGAGCATCACCTCGCGGGCGTACGCGTCCGCCTCGTTGCAGGTCTTGGCGGCGCGCTCCTCGGCCTCGGCGAGGACGGTGGCCGCGTGTTCGCGAGCCTGCTCGGCAATCGCGTGGTCTCCCACCATCACCGCGACTCGGGCTTCGGCCTCGGCGACGATCCGCCCTGCCTCGTGCTCAGCCCGCGAGATCAGGCGTTCCGTCTCCTGCTCGGCCTCGACGCGGACGCGGCGCTGGTCCTCGAGGAGGTGACGGGCCTGCATCAGCTCGTCCGGGAGCCCGAGCCGGGTGCGGTCGATGAGCTCGAGCACCTCGTCCTCGTTGATCACGACCCCGGAGGTGAAGGGGACGCGCCGTCCCGTGCTCACGATCTCCTCGAGCTGGTCGACAAGGTCGATGACGCCGGGATCGGTGTTCTCGGGGACGTCGCTCACGTTGACCGCGCCTCCCGCTCGCGCTGCTCCGCGAAACGGCGGCGCATCGCCTCGACGCTCACGGGCGGGGCCATCTCGTTGACGTTGCCGCCGAGGTGGCACACCTCCTTGATCAGCGAGGACGAGATGAAGACATTGGAGAAGGAGGTCATCAGGAACACCGTGTTCACCGCGGGGTTGAGGCGCCGGTTCATCAGGGCCATCTGGAATTCGGACTCGAAGTCGCTGATCACTCTCAGCCCGCGCACGATCGCGATCGCACCCGTGGCGGCGGCGAAATCGACGGTGAGCCCGTCGAAGGTGGTCACCTCGATGCGCTCCCTGGACTCGAGACAGGCCCGGATCATCTCCACTCGCTCAGCCGCGGTGAACAGCGGCGTCTTGCCGGGATTCTCGAGGACTCCGATGACGACGCGGTCGAAGATCGCCGCGGCGCGATCCAGGATGTCGAGATGCCCGAACGTCACCGGATCGAAGCTGCCGGGGTATACCGCGATGCGCTCGGTCACGCTGTTCCGTCCGATGGTGCAGCGTCGCGCTGCAGGAAGCTGATGGTGGTCAGGCCGTAACGCGCCTCGCGGAACCGTGTGAGATTGCCGATGTGTTCAGGGATTTCGCGGGCGCGGTGATGTTCGCACACGACAAGACGTGGCGGAGCCGCGCCGAGCAATTCGAGCACGCGCTCGAGTTGGGGGTCCTGGTAAGGGGCATCCACATAACAGAGGGTGGCTTCCGAGGTCTGGGCCGCGGCACCGCGAAGCCAGCGCGGAACGTCCGCACCCACAAGGCTGCAGCGGTCGCGGCAGTGAAAGCGTTCAGCCGTCTCCGCGATCAAGGCGAGTGCCTCGCGGTGACGCTCGACGAAGGTGACCGACGCGGCTCCCCGCGACAGGGCCTCGAAGCCGACTGTGCCGGCGCCTGCGTAGAGATCGATCATCCGGGCGCCGACAACGCGTGACCCGAGGATGTCGTAGACGGACTGGCGCACCATCGCCCGGGTTGGTCGCACTTCGAGTCCGGACGGGGTGCCCACGACCCTCCCCCGCCATTCCCCGGCAGTGATCCTCGTCTGGGCCACGTGCTTCGGGCCGGTCTTCAGGCGCTGGGGCATGAAGCGGTGTGGAGTCGCACGCTAGTCGATGTCGAAGACTGCGCGATAGCCGTTCATGGCGTCGGACAGCGGCTTCCAGGCGGAGAGATCTGCGTCGTGGTCGAGCCATTGGAGCGCGGCCTGGCGTGCGCGCCGCCCCAGGGCAACGTCCAGCAGATCGGCTGCGAGCATGTCGGGGAGCCCGTGCTGGCGCAGCCCGACAAGCTGTCCCGGGCCGCGGAGCTGGAGGTCGCGCTCGGCAAGCTCGAACCCACTGGCGGTCGCCTCCACCGCTGCGAGGCGCCGCGAGCCCTCCTCGTCGATCCCGCCTTCGAAGAGCAGGCAGAACGACTGGTGCTCCGCGCGACCGACCCGGCCGCGGAACTGATGCAACTGCGCAAGGCCGAATCGTTCGGCGCCCTCGATGACCATGATGGTCGCGTTGGGCACGTCGACGCCGACCTCGACCACGCTCGTCGCCACCAGCACATCGGCGTCACCGCGCACGAATCGTTCCATGCGCTCGGCTTTCTCACGCGCGGGCATGCGCCCATGGAGCAACTCGACGCGCAGATCCGGAAAGACGGTGGTGCTGAGCCGCTCGAACTCCGCAATCGCGCTGCGCGCGCCGAGCTTGTCGGATTCCTCGATGAGCGGGCAGATGACGAACGCCTGGCGCCCGCTGCGCACCTGCGAGCGCACGAACTCATATGCCGCATCGCGCTCGAGCGGCGGGACCACGCGGGTCTCGACGGGGTGCCGGCCAGGGGGCATCTCGCGCAGCTCGCTGAGGTCGACATCGCCGTAGAGCGTGTTCGACAGCGAGCGTGGGATCGGCGTGGCGGTCATCGCCAGGTAGTTGGGCATCGTTCCCGAGGTCTGGCGCAGTCGCTGGCGCTGTGCGACGCCGAAACGATGCTGTTCGTCGACGACCACCAGGCCCAGGTTCACCATCGCGACGTCGTCCTCGATGAGCGCATGCGTCCCGACGATGAGCGAGTCGTGACCGCCCGCGAGCCCGGCGAGGATCTCCCGGCGCGCGGCAGCAGAGGTGCTGCCGACCAGCAGCCTAGGCGGCAGTCCGTGCTGCGTCAGGAGCTTGTCGAGGGTGGCATGGTGCTGGCGCGCGAGGATCTCGGTGGGTGCCATGACCGCCGTCTGGAATCCCGAGTGGTGAGTCATCAGCGCCGCGAGCGCGGCAACCACCGTCTTGCCGCTGCCGACATCCCCTTGGAGCAGGCGGTTCATCGGGCCGGGCGCCGCAAGGTCGGTGAGGATCTCGTGCCCGGCGACGCGCTGACCGTCGGTGAGCTTGAACGGCAGGGTTGCGACGAATTGCCGCGCCACCTCGATGTCGTAGCCGACGATCACGCCCGGTCCGCTCATCCGCCGGCGCCGAGCGCGCTCCGCCGCGACCTGCAGGAGGAACAGCTCCTCGAAGGCGATGCGCTCACGACCCCGCGTCGCGGTCTCGATGCTCTGCGGCTTGTGGACCTGGTACAGGGCTTCGGCGATAGGCATCAGCCCCTCGGCCTCGCGCACCGAGGGCGGAAGCCGGTCCGGCACCTGCGTCGTGAGCCCGAGCAACGGTTCGATACGAGTGCGCAGGAACCGCGAGGTGATGCCGTCGGTCTCCGGGTACACCGGCGCGAGCGTTCCAACATGGTGCTGATCCCGGCTGAGGCGCTCGAAGGCGGGGCTGCGAAACGTCAACCCGGTCCTCGACATCTCGACCTTGCCGCTGACCATCAGATCCATGCCGGGCTGCAGTTGCTTGACGAGGAACGGCTGGTTGAACCACACCGCGTTTGCCACACCGCCGTCATCCTCGAGCGTTGCCTCGACGAGCACCATCTTCTTGTACGGACTCTTTCGCGAGCTGACGTTGCGCACACGGACATGCGCGGTCTGCACGATGCCCGGCTGGAGCGCTCGCAGCGGCACCGTGGCACGAGTGTCCTCGTAGCGGCGGGGCAGGTGGAACAGCAGGTCCCGGACGGTGCTGAGGCCGAGCTTCTGGAGCCGCTGTGCCTGTCGCGGACCGATGCCCGTGATGCGAAACAGGGGCAGGTCGAGGTCGAGCGGCACATGGGTGGGCGTCACGAGCGAAACGAGCGAACTCACAGCAGTTCCATCGTGGCAGGGATGCCCGGTTAGTCCGCGCCGAGGCAGGCGACTCCGAGACCACCCGGTCCGCTGTACGCGCCGACGACTGGGCCGATCCGTCCGAGCACCGCGGTCACGTTCGAGACCGCGGCTTCCAATCGCGCCTCGAGGTCGACCATCGACTCGGCCGCGGCCGCATGAAATTCGGCCAGGCTGCGCAGCGGCCCGCAACCGCGGACCTGCTGGACGATCATGTCGATGCCCTTCGACCGGCTGCGCGGCCTGGCGAGCGGGACGACCTCGCCGTCGCGGACGGCGATCAGCGGCTTCACGTTGAGCAGCGAGCCGACGAATGCCTGAGCGCGGCCGATCCGGCCGCCGCGATGGAGATAGGTCAGCGTGTCGAGCAGCACCAGGATCGTGACCTTGCTCCGGCGTCGTCTCGCGTTCGCAGCGACCGTTGCCGCGCTCTCGCCGGCCTTGATGTCCTCGAGCGCCGCGCGCACCAGCAGCTGGAGACCGCCGCTCACGCTCTCGGTGTCGACGAGGTGGATCCGCGCCGGATCGAACTGTTGCGCCGCGAGTGTCGCCGACTGCAGCGTGCCGCTCAGCTTTGTGGAGATGTGCAGGCCCACCACCTCGTCTTCGGGGTTTGCCAGAAGAGTCGTGTACAGCGTTGCGAAGGCGTCCGGTGACGGCTGCGACGTGGTGGGATGCACGTCGCTGTGCTCGAGTTTCTTGTAGAACTGGTCGGCGTCGATATCGACACCATCGCGGTATTGCTCGTCGCCGAAACGGACGATCAAGGGGACGACGTGCACCCCGAGTGCCTGCGCATCCGACGGCGAGATGTCCGATGTGCTGTCGGTGACCAGGTGGATCAACTCACTCGAGCGAGAGCACGTACGGGTAGTGCTCCTGTCCTCCCGCCTGAAGCTCGAAGTCCGTTGCAGGATTGGTGCCACGCAGCGCCTCGACGAGCGCATCGGCGTCCTCGTCACTGACCTCATCGCCGCGGTACACGGTGACCAGCTCCGGCTTCTCGGTCTGCGCCTTGAGCACGGCGTCGATGACATCGCGGTAATCGTTGCCGACCTCGGTGATGACGTCGTCGACGACAGCGATCACGTCGCCGAGCTTGATGTCGTGCCCGTTGACGGTGGTGTCTCGAACTGCGTGGGTCACCTCCACCGCTCGCACCGTTGCAATCGCCGCCTGCATGCGCTCGACGTTCTCGTCGATGGTGGCACTCGGGTCGAAGGCGAGCAGCGCGCTGATGCCCTGGGGCAGGTTCCGCGTCGGCACGACGCGCACGTCGCAGTCCTCGGCAAGCGGGTCCACCTGCTCCGCCGTGAGGATGACGTTGCCGTTGTTGGGCAGGAGGATCACTCGCTCGGCGTTGACCGCGCGCACGCCGTTGAGCAGATCCTCGATCGAGGGGTTCATGGTCTGCCCGCCGCTCACGATGCTGTCGGCGCCGAGGCTGCTCATGATGTCCCGGAATCCCTTCCCGGGCGCCACGCTCGCGACGCCGATCGGCTTGGGGGGAGCCTCGGGCTGCTCCGGGGCTGCCACGCCGATTGCCTCGGCCTCCGCCTCCTCGGCGCGCATCAGCACGTCGTGGTGCTGTGCCGACATGTCCTCGACCTTCAGCTTGCTCATGCGCCCGCGTGAGGACGCTACGGCGATCAGCCCGGCTGGATCGCCGGTGTGGACGTGGACTCGAACTAGGTCGGGATCGCCAACAACGAGCGCCGATTCACCGAGTGCTGAGAGCTCGGTGCGGNNCGAGTCGACGTCGAGGCCGGGACCGTTGATCAGGAACTCGGTGCAGTATCCCCAGCCCTGTTCGCGCGGGGCGACTGCCGCAGCGCCACGGCGGTCGGTCGACGAGCCGCTCGCCTCCATGTCACCGGGGTTCGGTGGCAGGCGCAGGGCGGGTTCGCCCGACCGGCGGAGCAGTGCCGGCACCGGCGCGGCCGGCTGCGTATCGCCGACCGCCCGAGCGAAGCCCTCGAGGATCACAGCGAGCCCGAATCCGCCGGCGTCCACGACGTTGGCGTCGCGCAGCACCTGGAGCTGATCGGTCGTGCGTTCGACTGCTGCGTGGGCCTCGGTGACCACGCGCTCGAGGACGACCCGGATGTCGTCGGTGGTCCCGGCA
>PKXZ01000042.1 GCA_003132525.1 Candidatus Dormiibacterota bacterium
ACTCCTCGTCGCCGCTGAGTCCGGCGAAGATGGCCGCCAGCACACGCGCGATGTTGGGCCAGCGGAATCCCGAGGGATCCAGTGAGCCGTGCAACGTCAGACCGTCGCCCAGAGCGAGGAGGACCGAGGCGAAGGCGTTGGCAGGAATGTCGGCGATCTCGCCGTCATCGACGGCCAACTCGATCCAGCCGCGCAACATGGCTCTGCGCCGCCCAACGGCTGACACCATTCGCTCACGGATGGCTGGCTCGGTGAGGATGGCGGCCCAGAGATCCGAACGCACCTGGACTCGGGCCTGGTCGGTGCCGCGCTCACACATCTCGCGAGCAAAGCTGCGAAGTCGCTCGACATTGGAGATGTTGCGCTGAGCGAGGCGCTCGAGCCGGCCATCGAGTTCAGCCGCGTCCTCTTCAAGGAGGGCAATGAGCAGGTCCTGCTTCGACGAAAAGTAGCCGTAGAAGGCACCCTTGCTGACCTCAGCTTCGGCACAGATGTCGTCGACGGTGAGCTCGCTGTATCCCATCCGGCCAGCACACCGCCATGCGGCATCGATGAGCTGTTGGCGGCGCTCGAGGCGCGCGCCTTCCGAGATGCGGGGCATGCAGATATGCTAGCATGCGAAACTGACGCGTTGGTTTGTATATTTCGAAACGTCTCTCTCTCTTGAGCGGGTGGCGATTTGCCACCCGCTCAGCTGTGAGCTTGTAGCGCTCACCACCGCGCAGGGTTGCCCGGCGGTCCGTTAGCTAAGAGAGCTGCGCGAGCGTAACGGCCAACGATGAGGATGTACGGGCGGGGCCGCTGCGGCACCCAAGGCTGCGTGAGGCAGCGGACCGTGACGATGAAACAATAGTTGCGACCTTTGGAGGATATCGATGAGTGAGGATGCCGAAGACCCACGATGATGATTCGATCGTTCCCGACGAGGGAGACGCTTCGGATGACGACGATTCCGGGGACCAGGACCGAGAGGACGCGCTGACCCCTGAGCTGGATGTCGACGAGCTGCCGATCACCATCGGTGGGCCTTAGGGCCGGTTACGATTCGTTGGGCGGGACGCCCGTTCCCGCTTTGAGCCGGCGAGTTGGCTTGACGACGACACAGACCTAAGCACGGCCGTCGGGAACGCAGTCATCGTCGTGCCTCACCGAGGGGTCACGACCCGCGGGGCCACCACCCGCGCGCTCGACTGGCACGTCAGATACCGCCCAAACTGTCCTGCATCAGGGCCTCGGTTCGACAAGGGACATCCTCGTTCGCCGCCGCCTTAAAGCGACCATCTCGGTGGCTCTGCAGCGAAGGCGTTGCGGCTGACGTCGTGGCTCNNGCTCGTACAACGAACCCTCTGCTGCTGGTTCCGGCGCCCTAACGCGACTCGCGCGGGGGCGCACGCCAGCAACACTCAACTTTCAAGCAGAACGTGAAGGCGATCGACTCGGGTCGCCCGGTACCACTGAGCGGTGTCTTCCTCGTGCCGATACCGCGGCTTCGGGATCCGAAGTGGTTCGCGCAGTCGCATCTCGTTGTTATCAACGCCCGATCCGAAGGTCTGGTAATGAAATTCGATTCCGCGTGATCGCGCGGATGGAGCGGAAGACCGTCTCAGCTCGTGGCGGGCGAGTTCCTTATTGAGGCGCCCATGGCACGCCTTGACTGTGAGGCGACGTTAGCGGATGCGCCCCCCACCTTCGATGATGGAGGCCGCGAGCGCCTGTTGGTCCACCTCTTCGTTCCGACGGTCAACATCGGCGAGGACTTCTTCGGGGTTGACCTCATCCCACGGAAATCTGACGTGAGTAGGCTTCTCGCGGCTAAACGCGACTTTCCAGACAGTGCCCCGATCAATCGGCCATTGCGACAGCGGGATCGTATCCGTGACCTCGACGGTCTCCTCGAGGTCATCGGCGCGAAGGAGAAGTTGACCGATGATGACAACCCCCGAGTCCGATGCCTCCCCGGTCTCCGTGAAGCTCACCACCGTGGCAGTTCCGACAACTGGGTCCTTGACGTGTCCAAACATCGGGCTCCTCCTCGGGTAGGTTGACGGACGAACTGACGCGGCGCAGCGGTGCTTGACGAGCGTTCCTCGCACGCGGCAGACACGGTTCGGTTGGAGACAGGCGCTGAGCGTGCACGTCCCCCAGTAACAATCTCAGCAACAGCCCACAGATGACCAGGTCCGATGGTGGCTATCGTGGGTCCGCCAGATTCCCAGCGGAACCTTGAGATCGCGTCCCCCTCGTGCTCGGTGATGCTCGCCGGCGACCTTCAGGCCCGGGACACGATTCCCTTCGACACCATCGCGGTAGGTTCGCACAGCAGGAGCGAGGCAGCCCGAAATGTCTTCTGGTGGTAAGGACCACCGCGACATGTTGAAAACACGACGTAGGGAACGAAGGCGTCGATCTCCTCGTTGGCGCGTGCGTTCAGAGTCGGGGCGAACCACTCCGCCGGACGGCGAGGCCCACCCCCAAGCAGACGCCGAGAATCAAGCGGGCGAGGAGTGCCGTCCAGGGTGACGCGCTCACCTGGGGTATGAGAAACCGCATGGTCGTGCTGCGGGGTTGTCAAGGACGAGGATGACGGCGAGGATCACCAGCAGCAGCGCGATGGCATCTTTCCCGGTCACCAGTCGACTGTTCGTGCGCTACATCGGTGCATTGTATGTGCGATGACGGCGAAGACACCCTGGGCTGAGCGCACGGCTGGAACGTGCACGTGACCCTAGACACTGCACGCCGATCTGCGCACGGCTATCTGCCCATCAGTGGCTACGGCCTGATCGGCGACTGTCGCAGCGCGGCCCTGGTCGGCGCCGATGGAAGTGTCGACTGGTTGTGTCTCCCGCGCTTCGACGATCCCTCACTTTTCGCTCGCATCCTCGACGCCCGCCGAGGCGGCTCCTGGCAAATCCGGCCCACCGTCCGACACGGCGCCCGGCAGCAGTATCGCGACCGCTCCAATCTCCTCCGGACCGTCTACTCAACGTCGACTGGCGTCGTCACGCTGGTGGATTGCATGCCGGTCACGGCGCCCGAGGTTGAGGATCATGCTCGCGCTCGAGGTGAACTTCGGCTGGTTCGCTTGATCGAGTGTCTGAGCGGGCACGTAAACCTCGAATCGGTCATCGATCCCGCGCCCGACTATGGTCGTGCGCCGACGAGATTCATCTCCAGTTCTGGCCATTTCCACGGCGATGCCGGACCGCATCACTTCTGCATTCAGTCGTCGCTTCCGCAGGTTCGGGCGCGGCAGCGCTTCACCATCAGGGCGGGCGAGACGGTTGCCTTCGGCCTGCGCGTGAGCCGCGCTGGGCACTGCAGCCGGCGGAAGTGGAGTGCTGCGCATGCGCAGCAGTTGGCTCGCGACACGCAGGAATACTGGTGGCGTTGGATTGGTGGTTGCACTTACGACGGGCCATTTCAAGAGCATGTCTGGCGATCGGCATTGGTGCTGAAACTGCTGACCTACGCACCGACCGGCGCGATCATCGCGGCACCCACGACCTCGCTCCCGGAGAGGATCGGCAGCCACCACAACTACGACTATCGATTCACGTGGCTGCGCGATGCGGCGTTTACCCTCTACGCCTTCTTCCAACTTGGGTTGATCCATGAGGCTGACGCCTTCTTCAAGTGGTTACGCTTGATCGGGCTCGACCACCCCAAGCACGACATTCCCAACCTCTATACCCTGGACGGCCGGGCAACCGCGCCGGAGTCCACCCTCGACAACCTCGCCGGCTATCGTGGATCACGACCGGTTCGGATCGGCAATGCCGCGGCCAACCAACTCCAGCTCGACATCTATGGAGAGTTGCTCGACGCCGCCTATCTGTATGCGCGATTCGGCGGGGAGATCAGCCGAGCCATGTGGGATGAGCTCCGACCGGTGGTAGAGCTGGCCATCGAGCGGTGGACAGAACCTGATCGGTCGATCTGGGAACCGCGCGCTGGTGACCAGCACTACACGTACAGCAAGCTGATGTGCTGGGTCGCTGTGGACCGGGGCTTGCGCATTGCCCGTCACTTCAAGCTGCCGCATCGCGAGCGCCTGTGGGTGAAGACACGGCGCGAGATCCACAGCACCATACAGAAGCGCGGCTGGAATGCCCATCTTGGAGCCTTCACGCAGACGCTCGACGGCGACACCCTCGACGCAGCCGTGCTCCGCATGAGCCAGACGCGATTCCTACCCGACCACGACCTTCGTATGAAGGAGACGGTCGCGGCCGTTAGCGCGAAGCTGAGTGACGGCGGCGTGCTCGTCCGCAGGTATCTTCGAAGCCCGCACGACGCAGGCAAGGCGAGCGCCGAAGGATCGTTTCTGCTGTGTTCGTTCTGGCTCGCCGACGCGATGGCCCACGTCGGCGAACTGGATCAGGCACAGTCCCTGTTTGAGCGCCTGCTTGCGCTCGGGTCACCGCTTGGGTTGTTTGCCGAGGAGGCGGACTCGGTGACCGGCAGTCTGCTCGGTAACTATCCGCAGGCGTTCACGCATCTGGCGCTGGTGGGCGCGGCGGTCAACATCGAGCGCGCCCGCAACGGGACGCTCGGCGAGAAGGGACTGCCCGCGCGCAGTGTTGCTGCTAAGGTGCGGACCGGTCACGGCCGGCGCATTCAGCCGGTGTCCAAACACTCTGCGCCGGCACGGAGCCCGCGAAACTCATAGGCGGGCGCGAGGATCCATAACGGGTGCCCTGACGGTACGCCTAGAGCCCGCCCTGTGCGGTCATATACTGCTGCTCCTGTGCGGGGGTCATGCGCGTGTTGAGATTGCCCATGATCCATAAGGAGCCAATGACGATGACGAGAACGACGATGACCATCGCACCGAGCATATACAGGCGCCACTTCTGCTGCGTCGTCATATTCAGATGGAGGAAAAAGACCAGCTGCAGCCCGAACTGGACCAGCGCAAGCAGCACCAGTGCCGATACGAGCACGCCGTTCGTGGACGCATGACCGACGACCAACAGATACGCCGCGACTGTCAGAACAATGGATCCCGCGAAGCCGAAGATATACCCGCGTAAGCTGGCACTCCTCATCTCCGCCGGAAGGATGCTCGGCCCAGCATGGTCACTCATACTCGCGCAGCCCCCATCAGATACACAATCGTAAAGATAAAGATCCAGACCAAATCGAGGAAGTGCCAGAAGAGGCTGAGCAGCGTGAGCCTGCGTACATTGCCCCTGGTGAGACCGGTCTTGAGGATCCTCACCACGAGCACGGCCATCCACAGAAGGCCGATCGTGATGTGGAGGCCATGGGTACCGACCAGGGTGAAATAGGCCGACAGAAATCCACTTCGAGTCCAGCTGTTGCCTTGGGTTACGAGGCTTTGAAAGTCGGTGAGTTCGATGGTCAAGAAGACGAGCCCAAGCACAAAGGTTGCCGCAAACCAGCCCAGCACCTGCGACGTGCGGTTACTCCGAGCAGCGAGCACACCCAGGCCGCAGGTGAAGCTGCTCATCAGGAGCACAAGTGTCTCCACGAGAACCTCGGGCATGTTGAAAATTTGATAGCCGGCGGGACCACCAAAGGTGTTGTCGCGGAGGACCGCATAGGTCGCAAACAGGCCCGCGAACAGCACACAGTCGGTCATGAGGTAGACCCAGAACCCGAAGATCGCTTTGGCGTCTACCTCGCCGTCGCGTGCGTCGGTCTGGCCGCCCGCTGCGAACTCCGCTGCGCTCACGCGGGTACTCCTTGTAGGGATGACTCAAGCCTCGCTACCTCGGACGCCGGGATGATGTACTCGCTCTCGTCCGTACTCGTGGTACGGATCNNCCGACCAGAAAGGCAAACCCGCCGACGAACATTCCAACCGGGGTGTTTTTCGGCATGTGAATATCGCTGAACACTCGCGTCCCTGACGGCGCAGCGTCTTGCTGCTTCGCCGCCCAAAATGGATCGCGCCCATGGACGACCGGGATGGTGGCAAAGTTATAGACCGGGGGCGGCGAGGTGGTCGTCCACTCGAGCGTGCGGCCATTCCATGGGTCGCCATCGACGTCTCGGGTCGTAGCTCGTTGGCGGATGCTGACTCCCACCTGAAGGATGAGCAACGCGAGCCCCGCTGCGATGATCAGCGACCCGAGGCCCGAGACGATGAAGAGTGGTTGCCAACCGGTCGACGCGGCGTAGTGATCGAGACGCCGGGTTGCACCCATAAAGCCTAGGATGTAAAGCGGCACAAAGACGACGATGAAGCCGATGAACCAACACCAGAACGAGTACCGCAAGAGCCGTTCGTTGAGCCGGAAGCCACAGACTTTCGGGAACCAGTAGATCAGACCGGCGAAGTCACCGAATAGGACGCCGCTCACCAACATGGTGTGGAAGTGCGCGACCAGGAACAGGCTGTTGTGCAACTGGAAATCGATCGCCGGCATCGCGAGCATCACACCTGCGACCCCACCGATGGTGAACAGGCCGACGAAGCCCATGAACCAATACATCGGGGTCGCGAATTTTATTCGCCCGCGGAACATCGTCGCAAGCCAGTTGAAGATCTTGACGCCGNNGCGCCCATGGTGAAGAAGTGGTGCACCCAGACCGAGAAGGCGAGAATGGTGATGGCTATGAGGGCCACTACCATTGACGCGTAGCCGAACAGCGGCTTACGGGAAAAGGTTGCCACCACCTCTGAATAGATGCCAAAGGCGGGGAGAACAAGGATATAAACTTCTGGATGCCCCCACGCCCATATCAGATTGACGTACATCATCATATTGCCACCACCACCGGCGGTAAAGAAGTGGGTCCCGATGGCGCGATCGAGGAAGAGAAGGGCGAGCGTGACAGTGAGAATTGGGAACGCGAACATGGCAAGAAACATGCTGCACAGAACACTCCACGCGAACATGGGCATCTTCATCAAGGTCATTCCCGGACAGCGCATCCTGAGGATCGTGACGAAGAAGTTCACGGCCGCGAGCAGGCTGCCGATGCCGGCAATCTGGAGGCTCCAGATCCAGTAACTGACCCCAACTCCGGGACTGTATTGCAACTCCGAGAGCGGAGGGTACGCCAACCAGCCAGCTGCGGAGAATTGGCCAATTCCCAGAGACACATTGACGAGTGCCATTCCCGCCGCAAAGAGCCAGAAACTCGTGGCATTGAGGAAGGGAAACGCGACGTCGCGGGAGCCGATCTGCAGCGGCAGGACCAGGTTGATGATGCCGAACATCAGCCCCATGGCGACAAAGAAGATCATGATCGTCCCGTGCGCCGAAAAGAGCTGCTGGAACATGCTGGTGGGGATGACACCCTGTGACGAGCCCACGGACGTGGCCTGCTGGAGACGCATCAGCAGGACGTCGGCACCGCTGCGGACGAGCATCGTTATGGCAACGAGGATGTACATCACCCCAAGTTTCTTGGGATCGACGGTAGTCAGCCACTCCCTCCAGAGCCATCGCCAGCGGCGCTTGTAGGTGACGAGCGCGGCCAGCGCGATGATCGCCAGAAGCATGCCGAACACCGCGCCCTCGGTGATCAGACCGTGCAGGAACGCACCCCAGGTCAGGCGTCCTGTGACCTCATTCGCTAGGGTCATGGGCGCCACGTGACGTTGGTGCGCATCAGCTGCTCGCCTCTGCCATGTTCATCGAGCGACTTCCCGGCGCCATGCTCATCGAGCTGCTGTCCGGCGTCATGTATCGCAAAATGATCCACGAGAAGAGCGAAGTATCGCTATCGGCGTAGCACGAGATGGGTGCGTTTTCAGTCGGCCGCGCCAGCACCGAATACGCGCCCTGGTTGAGCGCCTTAGGTGAGCGCTGGGCCGCATCAATCCATTGTCGGAAAGCAGAGAGGGATGTGGAGTTGGTTTGAAATGTCATGCTAGAGAACCCAGCTCCGCTGATATTCGCTGACAACCCACGGAAGGTTCCCGCGGAGCTTGCCTCCAGGTGGAGCTGGGTCTGCATCCCGGGCATCGCATAGATTTGCCCGCTCAACTGCGGTATCCAGAAAGAGTTCATCGGGGCGTCAGAGGTGAGGAGCAGATCGATGGGTGTGTCGTTGGGGATAACCATCTCGTTCACGCATGCGACGCGCTGGTCGGGATAGATGAAGAGCCACTTCCAGTCCAACGACACGACCTGGATCGTCAACGCCGGAGTCTTGGAATCGAGAGGCTTATAAGGGTCCAAGCTGTGCGCGCTGTTCCAGGTGATGATCGAGAGCACCACGATGAGCGCGGAGGGATAGATCCACCAGGCCGTCTCAAACCGCTTGCTGCTGGCCAGCGTCGGCGAATACTGCGCCTTGGTGTTGCCTTCGCGGTACTTCACTGCGAACGCGACAACCAGACCGAGAACTGGGATGACGACGAACAGACTCAGCAGTGCCGTGATGATGATGAGGTGCTGCTCTTGAGAAGCAATCGGCCCCTTTGGCTCGAGCACGGGGATATCGACGCTGTGCAGATATACGGCCAGGGCCGCGAGCGCGCCACCTATCGCCAGCGCCAGCAAGACGACGGCTAGAACGCGTTTGTGTCTCCCGATGACCGGCATGTTGACCCCCAAGTCCATCGCTTGTCAAATCTTCGGGGCGGCGCATGCAGCGGGTGCCAAACACAGCGCGCCGACTCGGAAACAGCGAACCAAATAGACGCGCGAAGCTCCGCCACACCGAGACGGTGCTCGATGTCGTCGTCGGGATCGTTGCCACCAGGTCGGCGCCGTCACCAGGGTGCGTCAGGTCGTCGACGTGGTCACCGCTGTCGACGCGGACGGTCTGCTCGTCGTTGGGTCGGAGGTCACGGGTCGTCGCTGAGTTGCCGCTCGGCTCGAACGTTCCGGTCTTGGTGGACGCGGAGCCGCCTGGCGCGCGAGGTCTCACTCGAGAGGCACGCCACGCCACGCCTGGAATCAAAACGTCCCGGGGGATCGGCGGCGGACGGCACGGGATGGGTCTGGCTGGACACGATCACCTCATCCGCCATAGTTTGCCGAGGATGACAGCGGCGTAGACAACGGTGATCGCCCACAGCATCAGCACGGCGATCAGTGCCGCCCGACCACCAACCCCATCGCCATAAACCCACATCGTTGCAATGCCTCCATGGCTTACCTATAGCAGTCGCACGCAAGAACCTCTCCGCGGCGATCATCGCCTCTCGCTTCCGAGCTCCGCTGCCGGCCACTGATCGCGTGGGCTCGTACTGGATGCGAGCTTGACGCTTGCCCCGTAAACATTTCCGCGATGCTCGGCCATCTCGTCCGGACGGCTGCCCAAGATGGGCCGTAAACCCACGTTAGAGCCGTCGTGTGGTGACTTGGCTTCAGAGCGACTCGTTTCCCTCCACATTGAGAGGCGTTGGGCGCCGCGCCAGCGCGCTGTTGATCGCCACGCGAATCTCGTTGCCTGTGAGCCGTCGGTGCTCGAGTAACGCTCGGGTGACAGCGTCGATCTCTTCGGTGTACTTGACTACGAGCGCGTGTGTGCCGATCCGGCGCCAGGCGAGCAAGGCCGCAATCTCCGCAGAGTCCCTGCAAAGAGACGCCGCGAGGGCGACGGCGAGGTGGCGATCGCGCCGGCTGCCACTCCAGTGCCGGCGTCCGGTGCACACGGCATCGGCCTCGCGTCCGGCCAGGCAGACATCGATCGCTTTCAGCACCTTCACGTAGTCGTCAGGTTTGACGTCAGTTTCAGATGCTCCGTCCTTCTTCAGAACGGGAGAGGCGATACAGCGGCAGGCAAAATCTTCAGCTGGGTCGATGGTCACGAAATCGATCGGATACCCGAAGTACCAAGCAGCGACGGCGTGCCCGGCTTCGTGGTGAGCGACCCCCGGAGGTTGCGTCGAGGTCGAAGGTCGCTCGATATCTCGACGCCGCACAAGCGGCCATGTTGCCACGATCAGCAACGACACGGGAGCCGCAGCTCCCTCACGTGGCGTATACTGAAGATCCAAAAGCAAACTGGCGGGTCAGTTTGCGATACGCGACGTGCCGACATCGCTCACACCGAGGTATCGAGATGAGCACGACCTTTGCCAGGGAGCCGCTTGTGCGTCCGTCACGGCCCACCTGCCTTTTGCGGATGTAGGGGGCGCACTCAGCTGTTGCTGCGATTGTTATGGGTTTGGATTCACGCTGGGTCTGCGGTTCAGCGTTTCTTCGCATGAATCATGCCCCCCCGAGTCGGTGAAACGGACTGGAGAGTCAGACCATGAACGTCGTTGTTATCGTGCTCATAGTAGTTGGAGCCGTGGTCCTCTTGGGACTGCTCCTCGCGGTCCGGATCGTGCAGCAGTACGAGATGGGCGTGCACTTCCGTCTCGGCAAGGTGATCGGAGTTCGCGCGCCGGGGCTGCACCTGATCGTGCCCGTCATCGATGTCCTAAGGCGGGTGTCGCTGCGCATCGTCACGATGCCTATCCAGTCGCAGGGAATCATCACCCGTGACAAC
>PKXZ01000102.1 GCA_003132525.1 Candidatus Dormiibacterota bacterium
CGTCATCGGCGAGGAGATCACCGAGTGCATCCTGGTGCTCTTCGTCAACGCTCGGAATCGAATCAGCGGCTACGCCGAGGTGGCGCGAGGCACGATCAATGCTGCTCGCCTGCAACCCCGCGACGTGCTGGTGCCGGCGCTCTGCGCGAACGCGGCGGGGCTCATCGTCTGCCACAACCATCCATCTGCCGACGCGACACCATCGCGTGCGGATCGCGTCGTCACCGCGGCGCTGCGCAATGCCGCCCAGATCGTCGGTCTCCCGCTGTTGGATCACATCATCGTGACCGACACCGAGCACTTCTCCTTCCGCTCCGAGGAGGGCTGGGAGTGAGGTGCCCGCTGCGCATCGAAGCGAGACGCCAGCACGCTCGCGGGCAACGCGCCGGGGAACGCCGTGCGATTGCGTCTTTGCTCCTCCGACCGACCGACGCATGACAGCAGGGTCCCTCCCGCCGCTGCTCCTTCTGTCAAGGGTGACGTGCTGCGCACCGGGTTCGAGCTGACGCACGAACCGCGCCCCTGACAGCGCAGCGGCGTCCGGGCCTGGAGCTTGCATGCATCAACCGCTCGAAGGAGACCCGAGATGACTGCAACGATCATCCCCGACGACCGCTCTGACCAGTCGTGGAATCAGTGCATCGCCTGCCATGGGGTGCGCAGCAGCCGCTTCTTCTGCCGCGAATGCCTCGACGCGGGGCTGGATGAGGAACTGAACCGCGACAATCCCATCCTCCACGGCCACGACTTGGATGCCGCAAGCACCGACCGCGGATCCCATCGATCGTCTCGCTGACGGAGCGGCCAGCGGTGCACCCGGAAACGGGGCCTACCCTCAGCGATCGTGCCCGACCGTGGTCGTCCGCACCCAGACCAGGCGCTCTCGAGGACCCCCGATCGAGACTCGACGCCAGTGCCCTGCTCGCTGGTGCTCGCGGGGTGACGCATGTGTTCCCACCGAGGCGCTGGGCTCCGTTCCACCCGGCACGTCTCCGATCGGCCACAACTCACGTGCCACCACGATCACGCGCTTCCTGCGGTCGCGTTGCACAGTGCCGGTCACGACGATTTGCTGGCCCACGCCGAGCGCCAGCACCATCTCTGTGATCGACCGCTCGACGACAACACGATGGCGCTCGCGGAACGCTCCATCGCCTCCAGCGGTGACGACTAGAACTGATGCCAACGACGACTCCGGGTCCCACATCGGACGGCCAGCCACCAGGCCGATCAGACACACGGCATTGACGCTCACCGACTCAGCCTAGCCCGAGCACGGCGCGCGCCGCGTAGAAATGTAAGCGCTCTGTGAGCGCGCGGACGCTATCGTAGGCGCTGAACCTCGCGACACCGCGGGTCCCGCGATGTTCGCGACTCTCGCGGGCTTCGCGAGGCCGACGATATGGGAGGCATCGCCGCCATGCGCACCATCGCCACCGTCAATCACAAGGGTGGTTCCGGCAAGACCACCACCGCCGTTAGCCTCAGCGCCGCGCTAGCCGAGACCGGACGGCATGTCCTCCTGATCGACTTCGATCCTCAGGCGTCGGCCTCGGCGTGGGTGGCCGCCCCCACGGAATCGCGCACGCTGCTCGACGCGCTCCTCGGAGGAGCTCGGCTGTCCGATGCGGTCCACCACACCGGCACACTCGGGCTCGACATCGTGCCGTCGTCGATGTGGCTCCTGGGCGCCGAGCGCAGGCTGGCCGAGATCCGCGCCGGTGAGGGGCGGCTCGCCCAGCTCATCGGCGACCTTCCCGACCGCTGGGACTACCTGGTGGTTGACTGTCCGCCGGCGCTCGGCGCGCTCACCGCCAACGCCCTCGCCAGCGTCGAGGAGCTGTTCATCCCGGTTGAGGCGCACGTCATGGCGGTGGCCGGTCTGGTGCAGCTGCTACGCGGCGTCGAGGCCGCCCATGAGCGCGTCAACCCGCGGCTGCGCGTGAGCGGCATCGTGGCATGCCGGGTCGACGCCCGCACCCGGCATGGTCCCGAGGTGGTGGAGCGCCTGCGCGGACGATTCGGCGACCTGGTCTGCAGCACGGTCATCCGCGAGAACGTGCGCCTCGCCGAGTGTCCGTCGTTCGGGCAGCCCATCACCCAGTACGACCCGCGCTGCAGCGGCGCCGCCGACTACCGCAGCCTTGCCTATGAGGTGATTGCACAGGAGGTGCGACATGCGCCCGCGGCGTAGCAGCACGCTGGGGGACGACCCCCTCGCTGCGTTGTTCCCACCTTCCTCCACAGGACCGGCGGCGCACCTGGAAGCGCCGCGTTCCGCGCGGGCGATCACGGTCGGCGTGTCGCTCGACCCCGAGGTACTCGAGCGCGCCCGCAACGCCGTGTACTGGACTCCGGGGCTGACGTTGACCGCTCTCGCGACCAAGGCGCTGGCTGCGGCGGTCGATGACCTGGAGCACGAGCGCGGGCAGCCATTCCCGGCACGCGCCGGCAGGGCGAGCCTCCGACGTCTCGTCGGGGCGCTGGGCACCAACCCCCAGGACCCCATAGACCACACGATCTGACCCGCGCTGCCGCGCAGCTGCGCGCTGGCCGGACATCGGTCGTCGGATCGCCGAAGTGCGCGGCGAGGGCATCGTTCGCACACTGCTGATGTCGCGACTGCGGCCCGTCCCGCCTGTTCCGCGCCGGGCGCTCATGGCGCGCATCGACTCGACGGTGCGAACTCCGCGCATCTCGCGTCGTTCGCGAATGTCGCATCGTTCGCGAGTGTCGCCTGGTTCGCGGACCGCGCGCGTTAGGCGGGTCTTGCGCATGCCGCCAATCAAGCTTGTGTCGCGCATCTCGCGCATCTCGCGCATCTCGCGTGTGTCGCGCACCTCGCGTGTGTCGCGCATCTCGCGTGTCTCGCGCTTACCGCTGCCATCGCCTAGATCGCGCATCTTCTGTATCTCGCGAGCCTGGCGTGATCCGCGCCTTGATGCAATGTCGCGGCGCTCGCGCTCCCCGCGAGAGTCGCGGACTCCGCGACGTCAGCACACGCCGCGCCCCTGACGACACATCCCACCCAGGACACACGGGCGGTTAGTGCTGCGACCAGCCCCGCTGGTTGGCCGCGTCGAACTGAGTGCGTGTCACGGGAATGACCGAGCCGAGGTGGACGTGGCCCTCCTCGCCGGNNATACCAACAGCCCGCCGGGGTGAGGCGCGACGAATTGGGCCGGCTCGCGGGCGATGCGGGTGATCGGCCAGCCGGTGAACTCTGCGACGGACTCCACGATGTCGCCCACGTGCTCGGGTTGCAGCCAGGACCACTCGCCCTCATCGCCCATGCCAGCGTACGTTCGCCATTGGGCCAGCTCGATCTCCTCGGGGAGCGCACGGCGAGCGGCCACGCCGACGAGACTCCCGGCGCTCACGCCGTTGTCCGCCC
>PKXZ01000096.1:0-14509 GCA_003132525.1 Candidatus Dormiibacterota bacterium
CGCGGCCCGTTGAAGCCGCCCCCGGCGGGCACCGACGGAGGACTGGTGGCACCGTTGTCGCCCGGCCAGTACCCCGGCACGTTGTTCAGGAAGTTGCCGTTCTCATCGAAGATCTGCGTACGGAAGTCGGCCAGATCCCCGACCCACACCTGGTGATCGCCGTCGACTGTGATGCCGCGCGCGCCGTCCTCGAACTGGCCGTTCGCCCCCGGCTGTCCCGGCGTCCCGCAGTCGCTGCCGGCGACGAGGTTGGCGTTGTTGAAGTTGGTCAGGAATGCGACGTTCTTGTAATTGCTCGTCGGGTCGGCGTTGAACTCCTGCACGAGGCAGTTCTGCCCGTTCGTGACGAACATCAAGGGGACCGGCGTCGGGGTCAGGGTTGTCGCGGGCGCAGTCAGGTCGAGCGCGAGCCCGCGCATATCGAACGTGGACGTCACGCCACCGGGCGGCGTCACCTCCTTGATCGGCTTGCTGCAGGTCGAGCCGCTCGGCCAGGGATTCTGGAGGCAGCTCGGGCTGTAGATGTCGATACGGTGATGCCCCTGGTCGGCGATCCAGACGTTGCCGAGGCTGTCGAATGCCAGCCCGCGCGGCTGGATGAAGGTGTTCGGGGTCGGCGGCGACACGAAGGTCGCCTGGTTCGTCGACGGGTTGAGCACGACGATGCTCTTGCCGAACTGATTCGAGATGTATACGAGCCCGGTGGTGGGGCTGACGACGCACTGCGACGGGTAGTCAAACGCGACCGAGTGGACCGCGTTGGTCGTGCCCCAGCTGGTGATCCAGTTGCCGTTGGGGTCGTACTGGATCACGTTGTAGAGGCTGCCCTCGGTCATGTACACGTCACCCTGGAAGGGTCCGCCGCTGTTGTCGACGCAGATACCAAACGGCGCCTGGTTCGTGTTGTTCCCGAAGCCAACGGTGCTCTTGGTGAATACGAACGGTGTCGCCTCGCTGCCGTCGTCGTTGTAGTGGACGATACGGTTGTTCCAGTAGTCACCAACGAGGACCGAGCCGTCCGGCATGGTCGCGTCGCCCCAGCCGTAGAGCGCGGCGTTGGCGCCGTCGATCGCGAAGACCGCCTTCTTGTTCTTCTTCGTCGCGGGGGCGGAGATCATCGCGTGCTGGGAGTCGATCACGCTCGTGATCGTGGCGCCGGTGGGAATCCCCGACGCGATGACGTCGAAGCCCACGTCAGCAGTCGTGAAGTCCGCGTCAGCGGCGCTGATCTCGTCGCTGCCGATGGTTAGAACCCCATCCGGTCCAGTGACCCGTCCCCCGGCAAACGTCCCGGTGGGCGTGGGGGTGGTGACGGTGGCGTGCCCCTGAGCAACGGTCGCGCCCATGGTTCCCGCGGCGCACAGACCCGCGAGCACTGCGACGCCTGCCCTGCGGATCGACCGGACGCGAACCTTGGTGTTCAACGGGGTACGTCCCAACACACTTGATCTCCTGGTCCCTGTCCTGCTCGGATGACCGGACAGCTCCCTCGCTCGCTGATCACCCTGTCGAACCCATGATACGGGGTCGGTCCAGTTCGGCGCCGGCGCACCTACGCACCCACCCGTACCGGTTCGGGTTCTTCGACGGGAGGCGGCAGACCGAGGAGTGCCGCATTCTCGCGATAGCGCGTGACCGCATAAGCGGCAGCGGCAAACGCCACGTAATACCAGAGCACGATCACTTCCGTGATCACGTTTGACACGAGGCTGATGACGAGGAACGCGATCACGCAGGCGGCAAAGCCCACCGAGATAGATCGTTCATATGACCACGGCCGTCGCTTTGTGAACCGCATCGAGTCGCGGGCCACCAGGATCATGCTGAGCAACAGCGCCAGATACGCAATCGTCCCGATGACACCCGTTTCCACATACGCTCGCAGGAAGTCGTTGTGCGGCTCCTTCTGCTGGCTCGTCTCGTACGAGCTCATGTTCAGGCCGATGCCGGTGATCGGGTCCTTGTCAGCGAGTGGGAACACGTCGCCCCAGTAATCGAAACGCCAGGAGAGCGAGTTCGATGCGTATCCCGCGGCACTTGTTGAGCTGCCGAGGTCTGCAAAGCGCCCGGCGATGGATGGAAGCGCGACCAATGACACCATGATGCCAGCCACCATGAGGCCGAGCATGAGCCTCCGCCGCCCCATGAACGCGACCGCGAAGAGTCCGATGACCGTGGCGATCCAGGCGCTGCGAGTGAACGTGTAGTACAGGCAGACCAGCGAGAAGAACAGCAGGATGGACATGCCGATCTTCTTCTTGTCCGACAGGTGCGGAAAGAGCGCCGCGCCCATGACGATGAGCATCGTCAGGTAGATGGCGAACGGATTCGGTTGCGAGAAGGTCCCCTCGAACCTGGAGAATCCGCCACTGGTGAACTGGGCGTGGTGCGTGAGCACCTCGAACATCGTGTAGCCCACCGGTATCAGGGCCGACACGTAAATGGAGGTGATCAGCTTCTTGATCATCTCGCGGTCGGTGAGCATCACCTCGAGAACGGCGAGCATGACCACGACTGCGGTGACCCGAATGGCCTCGAGCAGGCTGATCGATGGAGCCGCAGAGTCGATGATGCTGAGGAATCCCGCTCCTGCGAAGAGAATCAGACAGACACGGTGAATCGATGGTCGTGGAGATTTGCGGCCCTCGCGCATTCGCGTGAGCAGCCAGAAGAACGCCACGAGGATGAACAGGATCGCGAGCGCACCTGCGGGGTCGAGGCCGGATGCTGTGGGGTTGCCCACGCCGGCCTGTCCAGTGTTGCCCGCCGTTGGTTTCGTGATGTCGAGCGTCGACCGGATCGCGATGGTGGTGAAGACGAAATACTCGAAGTTGACGAGTCCGAGAGCCACCATGCCCGCGCCGGCGAGCGCGCCGATCGGGACGATCAGCAGGAGCTTGTCGCCGCCGAGGTACACCTCGATGCCCGCCTCGACCGCGACGGCCAGGATGACCAGGGAGATCACGACAAAGAGCCACTTCGTGCGGCGCGTCATCGGCTCGACCGCGCGGGGTTGCCGGAAAATGGCCGTCGACATCAACTGATTCCCCTGTTCGCCGGAGCGCCCGCACCGTCGGCACGCGAAGCCCCCTTCCGATCCAGGATTGCGGCCATCCCGCGGTCTGGATGGAAACCCTGTCGGTACTCAGTGTAAGGGCAGCGGGTACTCATGGCAAGTTTGGGACGTTTGGCGTGCTCTGAAAACTGCTCAAATCGGGGGATCCTGAGGGTCGCCGCTCGCGTCGTCGTCCCCGGCGATTGTGGCGGATCCGCCCGGTCCGCCGGGCTGCGGACGCCGTCTCCGGAGCAACGACCGCCAGCTTCTGATCTCGCTCCCTGCGAGCAGATAGAGGACGACCACCAGAACCGCAAGGCCGATGAGGCCGGTGATCGGCGTGCGAATGAGCAACTGGAGACGATCGCCGGCGCGTGCTGCTCCCCCGAGGTTGAACACGTAGTAGGCACCGAGCATCGACAGCGCGCTGAACAGCGAAGCGGCCGTGAGGCGCAGCGTGAATCCGAGCACGCCGCGGCCGGGATTCCCGTCTGTCTGATGCAGCCGGTACCAACCGTGCGCCACGTTGACGTACTGCGCGAGTGAATACGCGAGGGCGACCCCGAGGATCGCGTTCTTGTTGTGGAGCCCGAACGGGAGCACGAGCACTGGGAGCAACGCCAGGTTGGCGACGACCCCGTAGAACGCGTTGCGCAGCGGGGTTCGAGTGTCGAGGCGCGCGTAGAAGGGCGCCAGCACCGCTCGCTGCACCGCCGAGCCGACGAGGCTGATCGAGTAGACCGCCAGGACGGCCCCGAGTAACTCGGCCTTCGACAGCAGGAATTGACCCCGGTCGAACACCAGGACCGCTGCCGGCAGGCCGAGCACCGCCATGTACGCGGTCAGCGGCAGGCTGATCGCCAGCATGATCCGGACACCGAGGCCGGTGAAACGGCGCACCTCCTCCTGTCCGGCGCGGTTGTGCGCGTCGGTGAGCCGCGGAAGGAGCGCGACGATGACCGAACGGAAGAAGACGGTGCCGCCGACGGCGGACACGATCAGATAGCCGTAGTTGAGGATGGTGATCGACCCGACCGGAAGGAAGGACACCATCAGCTGCTCGCCGACTCGCGCAACCGGGTTGAGCCCTGCCGCGCCGAGCGGCCGGATACAGAGCTTTCCGATGGCGCGCAGTTGCGTGTCCTTGAGGTCCAGCGCGGGCCGGAGTCGCAACCCTTGCCGGATCGCCATCAGCACCATGAAGACCGCCTGCGCGAGCGCGCCGGCGAGGAACGCATACGCGACCAGGTGGATGTTTTTGAAGCTCGGATCGATCACCGGGAGGACGAGGATCATCGCCGCGCCGAGGCCGTTGAGCACGACGGTCATCAGCGCCGGAGCGACGAACGCGTAGCGCGCGTTGAGATACGCGCGCATGACCTCCGCGATCGCGACCAGCGGCACCATCGCAAAGACGACCGGCACCATGGACGCCGCGAGCCCGACCTCGTACGTGGAGATACCTGGTGCGGTGACGCGCATGAGCGGCCAGGCGATCAACGCGGTCAACGCCACGAGTGCCACACCGACAATGAGGACGACCGCAAGCACCATCGAGATGAGGCGATCCGTCGACCGCTCCCCGCGCTGGGTCAGCGACGTTCGGAAAGCTGGGACGAGCGCCTGGTTCGCCGCCGCCATGACGACGGCGACCAGCCCGAGCGGGATGCGCGACGCAACGAAGAAGGCGTCAGTGTTGGTGCCCGCGCCGAATTGCCGCGCGATGCTGACATCGAGAACGAGGCCGGCGAGAATGCCTGCGCCGGCAGCGATACCGGTGAGACCTGACTGACGGAAGATCGCCCGGTCTGAGTGTCGTCCGGAGGGTGGCTCGCCGCCGTCGCTGCTCACGCCGCGCGGTTGCGCGGCGTCGTCACGCGGCGGCGCCGTCGCGTTGGCCACGCAGCGTCTCGCCGAGCCGGTCCTGGAGGGGGNNGAGCCGGTCCTGGAGGTGGTCGCAGAGCGCGCGAACACGCGGGTCGATGTCGAGGGGTCTGGCGCCACCCGGACCGCGCGGCGAGATGTGCTCGATCAGGGCCGGGCGGTACGTGAGCCCGAGGAAGCGGCAGATCGCCTGCATCGCCTCGACCGGTGTCGCGAGCATGTCCTGGTACGAGGCGAGGAGGACGTCGTCGCGCCGGTCGAGCCCGGTCTCGAAGTAGAGACCGTTGCGGATCCACCAGAAAAGTGCGGCCGCGGTCTCGGCGGTCATGGTCGTGTAGTCGTAGCTGGCGATCTCGGCCAGCGTCGCAGCCGACAGCCGCTGTGCCTGCCACATGCCGGCGCCCCTGCCTGTGGCGATGTCGCGCAGGGTCAGCAGGTTGTTCCTGCCGAACTTCGAGACTGCGGAGCGGACGCGACCGTCGACATCGCGGTATGCCCAGATCGCCCTCCCCGGCGACGGCGTATTCAGCGAGTCGAGAAGGTGGTCGACGCGATGGGAATCGCAGAGTGGCTTGAAGAGCACGTACTCGTGCTTGCTCGCCATCACGACGCCACGCACCACGGCGTCATCTCGGAGGAGGAAACGGTCGAAGACGGCACTATCGTTCTCGTTGTGGACCTCGAACTCGGGAGCGATGTCGAGGCCCCGGGCGAGCATGTTGGTGCCGGACCGCTGGAGTCCGACGAGATAGACCGGCGTCGCCAGTCCAGCCGGCCGTGGATGAGTCCTGCGCCAGTCCCACTTTGCGGCCGCGACGCGAACGCGGGTCACGGGGTTGAGCTCATCTTCCTCGACGAGTCGTGAGAACCCCTCGGTGCGGCCCCAGCGGAGGTGACGGCGCATGCGACGGCTGAGCCGTGACGCGGCACCCTCGCCCGCCGGAGCCCTGTCGAAGATGGTCTCGTCAGTACTGGGTTTGACCACCGGAGTGCGCAGCGGATACCCATAGCGGAGGAGCAGCGGCGAGGTGAGCACGCTCACCAGCCGGCGGTTGCGCGGCGCCATCGCGCTCTTCCAGCGATCGTCGCTACGCAGGGTGATCGCACCGTGGCGGAGGCGATCCGGATTGCCGGCGACGCTGTGATTGGGTGTCGTCTGCGCCTCGTGTCCGTCGACGAACGGCAGCTCCGCATCCTCCATTCCGACCATCCGGAGAATCGAGCGAACCGTTGCGGGCGGATCGGCGACGAAGTCCTCGTACCGGATGCGGAGATAGCGGTCCGAACCGCCTTTGAAGAGAACGCCACCCGCCAGGTTCCAGACGTCCCAGAGCACCGCGCTTTTGGCCGGACCGATCTGCTCCATGTGCGAACGCGCTGCCCCATCTGCAAGCGTCTTCTTGCTCGACCACGAATGCGCGGCGCCTCGCGGATCGCGGATGAGGTGCACAACGCGGAGATCGATGCCGGGCGTCGCCGCGAGGACGTTTGCGTACGCGGGAAGCTTCGACGAGTCGACGATCACCTTGCAGCCGGTGACCGTCGCGATCGCGCCGTAGAGATCACCCAACGCGGTCCGCGCCGCGTCGAGCGAGTGCGACTCGGCTGGATCGAGCCGTGGTACCACCGCTCCGGCAAGGACGCCGGGGAGGTTTCGGATCCTGCCGGTGCGCTGCAGCATGGAGACGATGCCATCGACGCGCGCGGGATCGTCGAGCTCGCCGGCGAGCGCCAGCACCTTGCTCCAGACGGGACACTCGCGCACCGGCAGCCCGCAGCCGCAGAGCCGGCCCTCCTTCAGGCCGCGCTGCCAGAGGTAGCGAACTTCGCCCGCGGCGAAGACGCCGTCGACTTCACCGAGGATGTTCGCGAGCACCGTGCTGCCACTTCTGCCGGTCCCGGCTATGTAAAGGACGACCGTGGACATGAGTCTCCGAGGTTCAGCGCATAAGCCCGCCGCCGGCGGCCGCTATCGNNGCTATCGGCGGCGAAACAGCCCGGCGCGCTGCGGCTCGGCGTCGGCATCGGGCGCATCGGCAGTCGCACCGCCGGTGTCGTGCCCGTTGCCATTGCCGTTGCCGTCACCGTCAGCGGTGGACGACGTTGTGGTGGCACGCCATGGATCGCGCGCCATTGCGCCGCCTGTGGCCGGGCCGGCCATGGCCGGCGTCGCGGGTGGCCCGGCCGCCCGGGTTTGAGCGGCCGGAGGAGCCCACGCGAACGCCCCCTGCTGGGTGCCGTCGGGCTCGTCCTGGCGCTTGCCGGACCGCATCAACTCGAGGATGAGGATCAGGCCGAGCATCATGAGCAGCGCGAGCGCAAATGCGATGGCTGCGAACTTGATCACGTCGCTGAGCTTGGAGAGCCGCCCGACATTCTTCGCGGTCACAGTGCCCGGCGCTGAATCGGTGGCGATAAGCGCCTGCGCGGCCACCTGAGCTGATGCAGCGTGCGCACTCGCCGCATTCGCAGCTGAAAGCTCGGCTGCGAGAGGCTCGAAGATCTGCAACTGCTGTCCGTACTGCCCGAGGAGGGCAGTGCTCTTCAGGATCGTCGCATTGAGAATGTTGACGCGCGCCTGATCGTTGTTGATGATCGCCGTCTGCAGCTGCGCCTTTTCCTGGTTGACCACCGAGCTCTGGTCGTTGAACTGGACTGTTGGCGACGGGTTGTTGTACTCCGTGTCGAAGTTGTTGATTGCCGTCTGCGCCTTCTGCAGGAGGGTCGCAGCTGTCGTCACTTCGTCGGTGGCCTCGATCAGCTGTGGCTCCGCGATGGCGTTCATCGTGTCGATCGTCGCCTCACGAACCGCACCAAGCAGGTCCTGGGGCTTCTTGCCGTCATCTCGCTTGCCGATCAACTGGACGTTGATCAGGTTGCTCGACGCAGTCGTCGTGTTCGAGCTCAGGCCGGCAACGAGCTCTGACTGCGGGATGTTGTACTTCTGAGCAACAACTGGAATCACTTGCTGCGATGCCAGCACATCTTTGAAGGTGTCCGCGTACTGCGATGCGGCGCTCTGCGAAATCCCATTTGCGGTGATCGCCGGCACAACCGCGCTTGCCTGTGCCTCGTACGAGGAGGGCTGCAGCTCGATGAAGCCACCCACGAGCAACGCAGCGACGACCGGGATCGCAATGACCAACCAGAGTATCCGGCGGATCGCCCGCAGGTAATCGCGAATTTCCATGTGCCTATCTCCCCTTCTCTCAGATGTCGACGCGACGCCCGCGCACGCCCACTACCAGCATACCTGCTCCAGCGATCAGAAGCGCTGCACCAATGGTGATCCAGCCACTGCCTGCTCCGGTCCCAGGTGTTCCGGTGGTGATGCCCTGCACACCACCCGTCGGCGTGGGTGTCGCTGTGGCACCACCGACGCCGCCGGTGGGCGTTGGTGTTGCCGTTGCGGTGGGTGTGGGTGTCGCGGTCGGTGTGGGAGTTGGGGTTGGTGTCGCAGTCGGAGTCGGTGTGGCTGTTGGCGTCGGCGTCGGCGTGGGTTGACCCTGGCACCCGAGCACGCGAATGAACGCGGAAGCGAGGGTTGCGCGGTTGCGGCCGTTATCGCCGCTCTGCTTGTAGGGCGCCCACATGTCGAGCTGGAAGTACCCGCAGGTATCGAAGTTGTATGTGCGCAGGATCTCGTTGTAGGTGTTCGAGGTCGCTGATGGATTCGGAGCCCAGGTCTCGGTCCATGTCTGCGTCCCCGGCATCAACGCCTGGGTGGTGCCGGCAGGGCCGCTGAAGGTGATGCCCGGCTGTCCCGGCTGGCCATCCGCGACGTTGATTCCGTTGTACGTGAGGATGTGGTGTGCCGAGAAGTTGAGGCCGATGGTCTGCGTCTGGTCCGTCAGGTTGTACGTGGAGACGTCGAAATTGACGGTGACTGCGCCATTCGAGATGTTGTACGTGTCGGGGCTGCTCATGAATCCGGTTGGATCCGCAGCCGAGATCACGCCCTCGAAGCTCGGGTTCCCACGCGCAACGACACCCTGCGAAGTGAGGACGGCCAGACCGAGGATGGCTGTACCGCCGAGAGCAAACAGCCCTCCTGCGCGCTTGAGTGTCAATCCAGATCTCTTCATGTCCGCCGACCTATGTGCTCCTGTCTTCCGATCATTCTCCTGCATGCTCAGGACGCGCGCTGTGACAAGAGGTCTTCAATCTCGGTGACGTCGCCGGCTGCGGTGTTCAACTGCCCAAGTGGCGACCTGAACTGCGTCAGCTGGGCGCGCACGCTGAGGATAGTCGCCTTGTTGCCGGGATAGCCTGCCGGCGTGAGCCCCAGAACCGCTTCCACGTCAGCGGTTACGGCCGATTGAACGGTCGCGATCTGGTTCGCCAGGTCATCGAGGCGTTGCGTCTCGTCAGCGTATCCGGCCGAAGACTTGTAGTGGCTGACCTTCCGTGCGAGCGTCTGGTACTGACCCTCGAGAATGCTCACACCCGCAAGCTCCTCACCTCCCGCGATGGCGAGGTGGACCTGCGGATCGACGAGACCAAACACCCGGGTCGATGGCCCGATGCTGGTGATGACGCCACGGAGGACGTCGACGAGGGACGCCGACTCGATGCTCCCCGCCTGCGACTGCAGCTGGTTGTCGACCTGGCCCAGCAGCGCGAGGATCGAGCTCGCAACCGCGGTGCCCTTGACCTCCACGCCATTGAGGTAGCTGGCGTTCTTCACGTCTGAGGTGAGTGCATCTACCAGGCGCTCACGCTTCAGGATCTGATTGGATCCAGTCGTGATGAGACCGGCGAAGTTCTCGGCCTGAATCAGGGCTGACTCGCTGGTCAGGGCGTTGAGCTCGATGAGCACCTCGGGCGGCTCATTGTCCGTCTGGCTGGTGTTGATCGCGCTCAGCTCACTGGCGACTGCCTGCTCGAGACCGGCAAGGATGTCGCCAGACGGTTGCGGCGCAGCGGCCGCCTCAGCAGCCGGTTGGGCGATCACAGCGGGGCCGGGCACGTTGGCGGCACAACCCGCAAGCAGCGAGCCGGCCGCGATGGCGCTGCCGACCAGCACCGAGAATCGTGAAAGTGGCTGCCGCATGTTTCCCCCTTGAACGCCCATCGAGACTCCCTGCTGGACCGCGCGGCCCGAATGTCTTACGAACTCACGCCAGCCCCTTCCAAGGCAGACATTCCGATCGCAATCATGACGGACGGCCCCAGGAAAGTCAAAGCCCCAGATCGCTCCGAACTGATCGAACCGAGCGGCTGGACATGGGTTTCGTGATTCTGTACTATCAAGTCAAGCGCGTCAGGAGCGTCATTTGACGACAGATCGAACGCGTCGTTAGAATCATCGGGGAACGGAATTCGGGATCGAGCGGGATCCGGGGGGCAGCCGTCCCACGGCGCGTAGCGACAGGGGAGAGCAGTCGTGGAGCTAGCAGAGGATCGTCTGCCATCGAGCCTCACCGCGGAGGGTGCCTGGAGCGAGGTCGAGGGTGTCGAGCTCGTTGGCGAGATCCAGAACAAGCCGGCGTTTGCACCGGCGATCACGCCAAAGGCGTCGTCGCGCCCGTGGCCGCTGATCCTCGCGGTCGTCACGTTCGCCGTCGACATCATTGCGGTGACGGCGAGCTACCTCCTGGCGAAGATGGTCGCGCACGACAAGCTCTTCGATGGAACCATCGCGACGATCCAGGGGCGGATTTTCCTCACGGTGCTCGTCTGGCCCGTGATCTTCATGATCTACGGCCTCTACGACCTGCGCCGGCCCACCCACGCGACCGCGGAGCTGCAGCGCCTCCTTAACGGAGTGCTGATGTCGGTCCTGCTCGTCGTGCTGATCACATTCTTCGCGAGCATCGACATCTCGCGCGACTTCATCGTCTTCCTGCTCGGCTTCAGCCTCGTGACCGTCGTCGGCGGGCGGCTGCTGACGCGGCGGCTGTCACACGCTCTGAACACGCGCTCGGTCACCAGCCAGGTGACGCTGATCGCCGGCACCAACGATGAGGCCCGCGCGCTGGCGCGCACGCTGCAGCGGCGTCCCTGGATGGGATATCGGGTGTGCGGCTTCGTTGAGGTCTCGCAGTCCGGCCTCTCATCGATGGACGGGCTCCCTGTCTTCGGAACCGTGGACGACATCGCCCAGATCAGCCGGGAGCGCAGCATCCAGTCGGTGATCATCGCGGGCAGCGCGGCCGGCGGCTCCACGCTGCAGTCCATCGATACCGCGCTCAGCGCGGACATCAGCGTCCGGGTATCGCCTGGACTGGCCAACCTGGGCGCGGCCCGAATCATCCTCGAGCCGATCGACGGCATGGCGCTGTTCTCGCTGCGCCGGCATCGTTTCTCCCGGCGTCAGCGCCTCGTCAAGCGCATCCTCGACATCGGCGTCACGTCGGTTGCGCTGGTGATCGCGGCGCCGTTCATGCTCGTGATCGCCCTGGCCATCAAGCTCACGAGCCCAGGGCCGGTCCTCTTCAAGCAGCGACGCGTCGGTGCGCAGGAGCGTGAGTTCACCATCCTGAAGTTCCGCACCATGGTCGTCGGTGCGCACGCGCAGCGTGAGGCCTTGGACAACGAGGCTGACGGTCTGCTCTTCAAGATGCGCCGCGATCCGCGTGTGAGCAGGGTCGGGCGCTTCCTGCGCAAGACGTCACTCGACGAGTTGCCGCAGCTTTTCAACGTCCTTGCCGGCACGATGAGCCTGGTCGGACCTCGGCCCGCGCTTCCCGAGGAGACCGCCCGATATGCCGAATCGCAGCGCGGGCGCCTGCGCGTCAAGCCCGGCGTGACCGGTCTCTGGCAGGTCAACGGACGCCACGACCTCGTGTTCGACGACTATGTTCGTTACGACCTGTTCTACGTCGAGAACTGGTCGCTGACCATGGACCTCTACATCCTCGCCAAGACGATTCCGGCACTGCTCACAGCGCGCGGCTCGTACTGATTATTTGTAGCGTCTGGCTGCGAGCGGGCTCGCGAGGATCCGGCTGAGCCGGTCGACGTCGTCGGTTCCAAGGTCGCGTCGGAATGCGTCGGAACGTGATGCTGTGAAGGTGTGGCGTTCGAATCCACGCTCGAACTCCGCGTCCCAGGGCAGACCGCAGAATTCGAGCATCTTCGCGAACGCCGTGCGCGGGTTGGCGGCGACGTCCTCGTAGCGAATCTCGAGCCAATCCGCTGCTGGAATCAACGTGCGAGCGCTGTCGAAGGCACCGATCAGCAGCTTCCAGAGCAGGCCGGCGAGCACGACGAAGGAGCGGCCCGATGCATCCCATTCGGCGGCGAGGTCGTCCGGCAAAGGGCCCCACTGCCAGTGATCGGGGCCCTCGAATCCGAGCCACCAGGGCATCTGCAGCCACGAATTCGCCACCGCTCGACCATCGCGGACGATGTGGATGAATCGCGCTGACGGGAAGACGCCGCGGATGAAACCGGCGCGCGGCCATCCCGTGAACTTGTGCAGGAACGTTTCCGTGTGCTGCGCGCGCGCTCGCTCATCAAAGAAGTTCTGAAAGCGGCTTCCAAGCCATGGCGTGACATCGTCCGCGACGAGATCACGCAGCGGCGAGGCGAGTAGTGGGGAGACCTCGCGCGACAGCACGCGATAGGCTTCGGACGGCGCGTAGCGAATGCGGGACTTCTGGGTCACGGATGCCGGCAGCCGGCGGTACAGCGAGCCGTTCCACCGGCCGGCGCTCACCGGGAGGTTGAACCGGTCCTCGAGATTCGACACGAATCCAACCGATGCATGCCGGCACAGCACTTCCTCAACCAGCGTGGACCCGCACCGCCCGGTGCCGAGAACGAAAACGAATCGCGACCCGTCCCCGGCGTCAGGCGTAGCCACGCTTGCTCAGCTCGCCGGCCTGCACTTCCTCGATGGTGGTGACCACTTCCGGGGGCAACCCCTTCTTCCAGGAGTCGTTCCGGTTTCTGAACTCAATACGCTCGATGTCCCTGCGCCACGCGGGATCGTTGTCCAGCCCGGCGAACTCGGCCACACGTTGGATGGTGCGCACCGGTTCGGCGGTGAACTCCTCGTAGGTCAGCCGCAGCACCTGCTTCGGGTTGAGCTCCCCGATGCCCGAGTCGATCGCCCGCACCTCCTCGACCCAGTTGCGCGCGCACAGCTCCCATGGATCGCGACCGTCGTCGCGCCAGGCTTTCGGCGTGCCGCCGTACCACCAGACCACGCTCGACTCCCACCAGTCAACGCGAGAGAGGGAGACAGCGACTGCGCGGCCGTCACGCGTGATGTCGACAAAGCGTGCGTTCGGGAATGCGGCCGCCAGCAATGGGATCCTCCGGACGTTGGCAATTCGCTTGTTGATGAAATGCGTCCCGCCGCCCCAGCGCATTGTGGCGAACACAGCTCGGCGCAGCTCGCGCGCCGCATTCATGCTGACCGTGTCACTGGACACGGTATCGGGGATTCCGCAGGCGGCATACACGGGCTCGCCCTCGACGGGCATCGGATACAGCCGGTCGCGCAGCTTGCGCGCTCCCGAATAGACATATGCATTGGAGCCGCCGGAGAACCAGACCCGGCGACGATGCTCGGGCGTCATCCTCGCGATGTGATTCGTAACGCTCACCGCTGGATGCCGGGGCAAACGCCGCACGTAGTTGTTGAAGTACGCCGCGTCAGGGTGCAGGCACAGTCCTTTATAGAGAAGGCTTGTGCCGGAACGAGCGGCGCCGATCAAGAACGTGGGCGGGTGTCGATCCGTGTTCACCGGGGACCGATTCTCGCACAGGGCTCAGAGGGCACCTGACGCAAACGCACTTCGTTGACGTTCCGTTACGATGATTTGTCGCCAGCCGATGACCTACCGGCCCCCGACCCACATCGACCCAGAGGGGCTCGAAGACGCAGCGAACCCGGACCCCGTTCCGGTGCTCGTCGCCAAGCGGACCGGCCCGCTCAAGATCGCCGGATTCGTCGTCCTCTTCCTGCTTCTGTCACTGCTCGCGTTTGCGGTCTTCATTGGAATCGCGATCGGCGTCACCTTCCTGATGGCACTCATCCTGCCGAAGGCTGGGTTCATCAACCTGATCGCCCCGCTGGTCGGGGTCGGTGTCGCGAGCCTCTGCTTTGGTGCCGCCTCCCGCTTCCGCAAGGGGATGTTCAAGAACCGCTACGGTCTGTTCCGCCGGCCGCCGCGCAACCTGGGCAAGCCACCGGTCGAACCCTAGCCCTCCCTATCCGGGAGGCAGCGGNNGCCCTCAAACGGGCAGTACGGTTCGCTTGAAGTTGGCATTCGTCACGAACGCGAACGAGCAGTAGATGGCTGCGATCGCGGTGAGAAGGCCGAGTCCACCGGAGATCTGGTTCCAACCCGCGCTCGGCAGGCTCTTCGCCCAGAAGGCGATTGCCAGCGTGATGAAGGTCAGAGCGAGCAGGAAGAACACCACCGAAACCCCACGCGATGCCCCACCNNNNAGCGAGGCGATGAACATGTAGGCCGTGAAGATGCCCCATCCGAGCGCGTACATGCCGAGGATGGGCGTCGGGTCCTTGGGGAGATCCGGTCCAAACGTCGTCTCGATCAACACGAAGCTGATCCAGAACAGCCCGTAACTCGTGAATGCGGTTGCCCCGAACGT
>PKXZ01000096.1:14529-15246 GCA_003132525.1 Candidatus Dormiibacterota bacterium
GGAGCCGCCGAGATGAACCCGACGTTGATGACTGAGAGCAGCAGTGTCGTCAGTCCAAACCCGATCAGACCGAGCGGAGCTGGATTTGCGACCGGTGCCACCGACTCCGCCACGTAGGGCGGGCCGACATTGACTGCGGTTGCCATGGGTTTGTAGCCCTCCAATAACCGGAGTAGATCGCACTCCGGCGCGTGTTCGTAATCGAACTGTCCCCCACTGCGACGGATCTACTGTTCTTTGGCTTCCTCCTCAGTGGCGCGGCGCTGGAGATCCGCGACGATGCTCGAATCGGCGAGCNNGCATGATCTTTCCGCTTCGAGTTTTCGGCAAATCTGGCGTAAACGCGATCCATTTCGGTTTGGCGATCGGACCGATGAGCTTGGCGACGTGGTCGCGCAGCTCGGCGATGAGCTCGGTCGATTCGTCATAGCCGGCGCGCAGGGTGACGAAGGCCGAGATGGCCTGTCCGGTCTCGGGATCGCTCTTGGCCACGACCGCGGCCTCGGCGACAGCCGGGTGATCGACGAGCGCTGACTCCACCTCGGCGGTGGAGATCCGATGACCGGCGACGTTCATGACGTCGTCGACGCGGCCCATGAACCAGAAGTAGCCGTCTTCGTCGATGCGGGCGCCGTCACCTGCGAAGTACTGATCGCCGAAACGGTTCCAGTACGTCTCCTTGTAGCGCTCGTCATCTCCCCAGATGCCGCGCAGCAT
>PKXZ01000020.1:0-6649 GCA_003132525.1 Candidatus Dormiibacterota bacterium
GCAGATCGTGGTGGGGACGCACGCCCTGCTCACCGAGGAGGTCGCCTTCGGCTCGCTGGGCATGGTGGTGATCGACGAGCAGCAACGCTTCGGCGTGGAGCAGCGGGCCACCCTGCGGGCCAAGGGGGAGGAGGGCGACCCCGACCTGCTGGTCATGACGGCCACGCCGATCCCGCGCACGGCCGCCATGGTGATCTTCGGCGACCTCGACCTGACCGTGCTCGACGAGCTGCCCCCCGGGCGGGTGGCGGTGACCACCGAGTGGCTGCCGGACCCGGGGGACGAGTACCGGGCCTGGGACCGCGTGCGCCTCGAGGTGGCCGCCGGCCACCGGGCCTTCGTGGTGTGCCCGCTGGTGGGCGATTCGCCCCGGGTCGAGGCGCGCTCGGCCACCGAGGAGTACGCCCGGCTGGAGGCCGGCGAGCTGGCCGGCCTGCGGGTGGGGCTGCTGCACGGGCAGATGGCCCCGGCCGCCCGGGAGGAGGCCATGGCCCAGTTCCGCCGCGGCGACGTCGAGGTGCTGGTGGCCACCACGGTGATCGAGGTGGGCGTGGACGTGCCCGAGGCCACGGTGATGGTGGTCGAGAGCGCGGACCGCTTCGGCATCGCCCAGTTGCACCAGTTGCGGGGGCGGGTCGGCCGCGGGGCCCTGCCCAGCTGGTGCTTCCTGCTCGGCGCCGGCGGCGACGACGGGTTGGCGGGGGAACGCCTGGCCGCGGTGGCCCGCACCACCGACGGCTTCGCCCTGGCGGAGGAGGACCTGCGCCTGCGCGGCGAGGGGACGCTCCTCGGGGCCCGCCAGCAGGGGCACACCGACCTGCGGCTGGCCTCTTTGTCCGAGCCCGAGGACCGGCTCCTCCTTGCCGAGGCCCGGCGGGTGGCCGAGGCCGTCGTCAACGAGGACCCCCAGCTCGGGGCGCACGAGGACCTGGCCGACGAGATCCGGCTGTTCCTCAGCGAAGACGAAGGCGAGTACCTGTTCAAGAGCTGACCGGTCTACCCTGACGTCGGTGCGCGTCATCGGAGGCCGGAGCCGGGGCCGGCGCCTGCCGGCCAAGTTGCCGCCGGCGGTCCGCCCGACCTCGGACCGCGTGCGCGAGTCGATCTTCGACATCTTGGGCTCGCGGGGCGGGGTCGACGGCCTCACCGTCGTCGACCTGTTCTGCGGCAGCGGCGCGCTGGGGCTCGAGGCGCTCTCGCGCGGCGCCGCCGCGGCCACCTTCGTCGACCAGGACGCCGGCGCGCTCGAAGCGGTGCGGACCAACCTGGCCTCCGTCGGCCTGGGGGACGAGCCGGCCACCGTGGTACGCGCCGCGCTGCCGGGCTGGCTGGCCGGCGCGCCCGCCTTCGATCTGGCCCTGTGCGACCCGCCCTATACCTTCGACGCGTGGACAGAGCTGCTGTCGATCCTCCGGGCAGAGACGGCCGTCCTCGAATCGTCGGCGCCGGTGCCGCTCCCGGAGGGCTGGATGGTCGCAAGGGAGCGCCGGTACGGCGGTACGCTCGTCACCGTGGCGCACCGCAGCGGACCAAGCTCGTGAAGGCCAGTTTGTGAAGGTCGGACTGTTTCCCGGCTCCTTCGATCCCTTCCACAACGGACACCTCGAAATCGTCGAGCGGGCCAGCCGGCTCTTCGACGAGGTCGTGGTGGCCGCCCTGCGCAACCCGCAGAAGAGCACGGCGCTGTTCGACCTCGACGAGCGCAAGGCCATGCTCGAAGAGGTGGTGGCGCACCTCCCGGCGGCGCGCATCGTCTCGGTGTCCACGCTCTTGGTCAACGTGGCCCGCGATGTGGGGGCGTCGGCCATCGTGCGCGGCCTGCGGGCCGTCTCGGACTTCGAGACCGAGATGCAGATGGCGCAGATGAACCACCATCTCTCGGGTATCGAGACAATCTTCATCCCCACCAGCCCCAAGTACTCGTTCATCCACTCCAAGCTGGTGCGCGAGGTGGCGCAGTTCGGCGGCGACGTGTCCGCCTTCGTGCCCAAGGTGGTGGCGGAGCACCTGGCGGCCAAGTTCGAGGCGGGGCAAGGTGGAGCTGGGCAAGGTGGAGCTGGGCAACGTGGAGCTGGGCAAGGTGGAAAGGGGGCGCAGTGACGGATCCGTTTTTGGATGTGGACGAGGAGCCCGATCAGGACGTCAGCACCGAGGCGGCCATCACGCAGGTGCTCGACATCATCGCGGGCGCCAAGTCGATGCCCCTCTCCTCCTCGGTCATCGTCTCGCGCGACGACGTGGTGGGAATCCTCCGCAGCGCGCTCGAACGCCTGCCCGACGAGCTGCGCCAGGCCCGCTGGCTCCTGCGCGAGCGCGAGGAGTTCCTGGCCGAGCGCACCCGTGAGGCCGAGACCCTGATGGAGGAGGTGCGGGCCCAGGCCGAGCACATGGTGCAGCGCACCGAGATCGTGCGCCAGGCCAACGCGGTGGCGCAGCGGATCCTCGACGACGCCAACGACGAGGCCCGTACGATGCGCCACGAGGCCGAGGACTTCTGCGACCAGAAGCTGGCCGGCATGGAGATCGTGCTCGAGCGCCTGGTCCGCACGGTCCAGTCCGGCCGGGCCAGGCTGGCCGCCGCCCCCGCCCCGGCGGCCCCCGAGAGCGCCCTCGGCGCCGCAGGAAAAGAGGAGGACGGCTTCTTCGATCAGGACGTGTCCTGATGGCGCGCGACCCGTTCGTCGTCCACGTGGCGCGGCTGCGGCGCGCCCCGGGCACGTCGGCCCACGAGGTGCGCCGGGGCCCGGTGGCCCTGGCCGGCCCGCTCGACGAGCGCGGGATCGACCCCGGCCGCAGCGTCGTCCCCCTGGGCGCCGAGGCCGAGTGCGACGTGACCCTGCGGGCCTTCGAAGGGGGCATCGCCGCCGTGGGGACGGTGCGGGCACCGTGGGTCGGGATCTGCCGGCGCTGTGCCGTCGGGGTCAGTGGCGAGCTGCGCATCGCGGTGCACGAGCGCTTCGGCGACGCCCCGATCGCCGAGGACGAGCTGTACCCGATCACCGACGACACCATCGACCTGGGCCCGCTGGTGCGCGACGCCATCGTGCTCGATCTGCCCATGGCCCCGCTATGCCGGGAGGACTGCCGCGGGCTGTGCCCCCAGTGCGGGACCGATCGCAACGAGGCCCGGTGCGACTGCGTCGCTCCCCCCGATCCCCGTTGGGCTAACCTCGACGTGCTCCGGTAGCTGACCCCACGCGGTCGGCGCGCCCCGATCCGATTGTTGGAGACCCACGATGGCAGTCCCGAAGAAGAAGACGTCCAAGGCCAAGGGGCGCAGCCGCCAGGCGGCGAACTGGGTGCTGCGCCGGCCACCGCGCAGCGTGTGCCCGCACTGCCAGTCCGCCAAGACCCCGCACGTCGTGTGCCCGAGCTGTGGGTGGTACAAGGGGCGCCAAGCAGTCGAGGTGGACTGATGTGAGCCGCCGGGGCGAGCGTCCGAGCGCCGAGGCGCTGGCCGCGCTGCCCGTGGCGGTGGACGCCATGGGCGGCGACAAGGCCCCGGGCGAGATCGTCGCGGGGGCCCGCCGGGTCGCGGCCGACGACGGCATCCCGGTCGTCCTGGTCGGCCCGCCCGACCAGGTGGGCGACACCTTCGGGCTCCCGCTCGTGGCCTGCACCGAGGTCATCGCCATGGACGAGGACCCGGCCGGCGGTGTGCGCCGCAAGAAGGACTCCTCGCTGGTGCGGGCGGCCGAGCTGGTGCGCGACGGCCGGGCGTCGGCCATGGTGAGCGCGGGCAACACGGGGGCGACCATGGCGTCGGCCCTGCTGCGCATGGGCCGCCTGCCCGGGGTGATCCGGCCGTGCATCGCCACCCCGCTGCCGCGCCTGGGCCGCACGCCCGCCGTCCTGGTCGATGCCGGCGCGAACGCCGAGTGCACGCCCGCCATGCTCGTCCAGTTCGCCCAGATGGGTGCCGCCTACGTGGCGGCCCGCTTCGGGACCGCGTCCCCCAGCGTCGGGCTGCTCTCCATCGGCGAGGAGGCGACCAAGGGCACCCCCCTGGTCAAGGAGACCCACGCCCTCCTGGCTGCCGAGGGGGGGTTCGAGTTCGTGGGCAACCTCGAGGGTCGTGACCTCCTGCCGTCGCCGGCCGACGTCATCGTGACCGACGGCTTCACCGGAAACGTCGCCCTCAAGGCGCTCGAGGGGTCCTTGCGCTTCATGTTCGACACCATCACCGCGGTCTTGGCCACCAACGAGGAGACCCAGGCGGCGGCCGGCGTGCTGCTGCCGTACCTGCTCCCGGTGGCGGCCGAATTCGAGCCGGAGAACACCGGCGGCGCGATGCTCCTGGGCACCGACGGCGTCTGCGTGATCAGCCACGGGTCGTCCAACGCGGTGGCCATGGTCAATGCCGTGCGGGTGGCCTACGAGTGCGCCACCCGGGGTCTGGTCGACCACGTGGCGGCCGCCGTGCGACCGGGCGGGGACGGGTAAACCACCAGCTCATAAGGGCTATCCGGAGGGTCCGGACCCAAAAACCGGTAGCATGCGCTGTTGTCTGAATTCCTCGACCCAGGAGTGCACGTGCCTGCCGAAACCCACACCAACCAGGGCCCCCTCGACCGCAACGGGGTGTTCGCACTGATCCGGGACCAGCTGGCCGACATACTGGAGACGGATCCGTCGACGATCACCGAGGGGGCATCCTTCGTTGAGGACCTTGATGCCGACTCGCTGGCTCTGATTGAGCTGGTCGAGGGCCTGGAAGAAGAGCTGGGGGAGCGGACCGTCGGGTTCCGCATTGACGATGAAGACCTGGAAGATCTGCGAACCGTCCGTGACGCCGTTGACTACGTCTACGCCAAGCTCGAGGCGGGGTGACGCTGGCGCCGAAGGGGCGGCCGCGCTTGCCGGACGGTTGGGCCGCAGCTTCGGCGACATCAGCCTCTTGCAGCACGCGCTGGCGCACCGCAGCTGGTGCGGCGAGCAGGAAGGCGGCGCGCCGTCGAACGAACGACTGGAATTCCTGGGCGACGCCGTCCTCGGGCTGGTCGTGGCGCGTTACGCCTACGAGCGCTATCCCCATTTCCCCGAGGGGAAGCTGGCCAAGGTGCGCTCTGCCGTGGTGAACGCCCGGGTGTTGGCCCAGGTGGCAGAGCGCCTGGGCGTGGGTGACGTGCTGCTGCTGGGCCGGGGCGAGGAGGCCTCGGGCGGCCGGTCCAAGGCCTCCATCCTGGCCGACGCCTTCGAGGCCGTGCTAGGCGCGGTCTACCTCGACGCCGGGTGGGACGCCGCCGAGCTGCTGGTGCTGCGCGAGTTGCGCGACGCCATCACCCGCGCCGCCCAGGAGCCCGACGACTTCGACCACAAGAGCCGCCTGCAGGAGAAGACCGTCCGTGACGGCGAGGGGACGCCCCGCTACGTGGTGGTGGGCTCGGGACCCGACCACGAGCGCGCCTTCGTGGCCGAGGTGTTCGTCGGCGGCGCCCTTCTCGGTATCGGGGCAGGGCGCTCCAAGAAGGATGCCGAGCAGGAAGCGGCCCGCAATGCCTGGGAGGGCCTGCAGAATGCCTGAATTGCCCGAAGTCGAGACACTGCGCCAGGACCTGTCCCGTGAGGTGCCGGGCAAGAAGATCAAGTCGGTGGCGGTGGCCAACGGGCGCTCCGTGCGCCGCCACCCGTCCGCCAAGCACTTCCGGACCCCGCTCGAGGGCCGGACCATCAAGTCGGTCGGCCGGCTGGGCAAGTACCTGCTGTTGACCCTCGACAGCGGCGACACCCTGGTCGTCCACCTGGGGATGAGCGGCCAGCTGCTGCGGGTCAAGTCCCCCAAGGACCCCAAACCCAAGCACACCCACGTGGTGATCACCTTCACCCAGGGGGGCGAGCTGCGTTACGTGGACCCGCGCACCTTCGGCGAGCTCTTCGTCTCCACCCCCCCGCTCAAGCCCGACGGCACCGCGCTGAGCCCGGTCTCGGGCACCTCGGGCGGGGACGGGGCCGCCATCCGCAAGGCCATTCCCGAGCTGGCCCACCTCGGCTTCGACCCGGTCGAGGACCTCATGAGCTGGGACCGCTTCGGGCTCCTGCTGCACCAGCACAAGGCGGGCATCAAGTCGATGCTGATGGACCAGACCTTCACCGCCGGCATCGGCAACCTCTACTCCGACGAGATGCTCTACCAGGCCGGCCTGCGCTACGACCGGCCCTCGAACACCCTGACGGCCACCGAGGTGCGCCGGCTGTATCGAGCCATCGTCGAGACGTTGGCCGACGCGATCAAGCACCGGGGCTCGTCGTTGGCGGACGAGCAGTACCGGGACCTCTTCGGCGAGATCGGGGACTTCCAGGGCTCGCACCAGGTCTACGACCGGGAGGGCCAACCCTGCCGCCGCTGCCGCAACGTCATCGTCCGCGTCAAAACGGGGGGCCGCTCGACGTTCTTCTGCGAGCACTGCCAGGTCTGAGCTGCTGGCGCGCGCGGAGCGGCCGCACGCAGGCGCCAGACCCCGGCAAAGCCGCGGTGCATTGCCGCTTCCAATAAACGATTTCGGGCATCCCCGGGCACTAGGGTCGCCGCGGTGTTCCTGAAGTCGCTCAGCATGAAGGGTTTCAAGTCCTTCGCCGACCCCACCGTTCTGGAGTTCGAGCCGGGTATCACCGTGGTGGTGGGTCCCAACGGGAGCGGCAAGTCCAACGT
>PKXZ01000020.1:6687-134180 GCA_003132525.1 Candidatus Dormiibacterota bacterium
TCCGGTGACAGCGAGTACGCCATCAACGGCGCGCCGTGCCGCCTGCTCGACATCCAAGAGTTGCTCTCCGACTCGGGCGTGGGCCGCCAGCAGCACATGATCATCGGGCAGGGGCAGCTGGACACCGTGCTCAACGCCCGCCCCGAGGACCGCCGGGCGATCATTGAGGAGGCGGCCGGGGTGCTCAAGCACCGAAGGCGCCGCGAGCGGGCCGAGCGCCGGCTGGCCGCCACGGCGGAGAACCTCGAACGCCTGGGTGACCTGGTCCGCGAGGTCCGCCGGCAGATCCGCCCCCTCGAGCGCCAGGCCGCCGCCGCCCGGTCGCATGACAGCGTGGCGGCCGAGCTCCTGACCGTGCGGCGGTACCTGGCCGGGACGGAGCTCGCCGAGCTGCTCGGCCGCCGCCGCACCGCGGCGCAGAGCCTGGGCATCTGCCAGGAGGAGGAGCGCGAGCTGCACGCCGCGCTCGAGGCGCTCGATGCCGAGGCATCGTCGACTTCGGCCGAGCTGTCCTCGCACCGCGAGGAGGACCTGGCCCGCGCCCTCGGACGGGTGCAGGGGCTGGTGGAGCGGGCCCGGGGCACCTCGGGCGTGCTGCGCGAGCGCGGCCGGGCCGTGATGGCTGCGCTCGATGCGGCAGCCGATGTCGATGTGGTCTCCACCCTCGAAGCCGAGGCGGCCCACCTGGCGGCCGAGCTCGCCGCCGGTGAGGGCGAGACCGCGGCAGATCCCGAGCAGTCCGGGCTCGAGGCCGATGCCGCCGCCCTCGACGGCGAGGAGTCCGCCCTGCGGGAGCGCTGGGCCGGTGTGCTGGGCGACGACTCGCCCGACGACGCCCTGGCCAAGGTGCGCGCCCGCGCGGAACCCCTCGAGCGCGCGGCGGCGCGCGAGCAGCAGGACATGGCCACGACGGACGACCGGCTGGAGGCGCTCGAGCAGCGCAACGCCACGGCCGCGGCCAGGGCCGACGTGCTGGTCAACGACTCGTCCGCGCTCGAGGAGACCGCGGCCAGGCTGGCGTCGGACGTAGCCGCCCGGGCCCGCGAGCGTGAAGGGGCCACCGAGCGGACGGACGCCGCGCAGTCGGCGGCCGACGAGGCCGAGCAGGCCCGCCACCGCAGCGCGGCCCGGGCCGAGGCCCTCGAGCGCGCCCTGCGCGACCTGCAGGGCGCCGGCGGCCGTGAGCTCCTGCGCGGGGTGGACGGCGTCGTGTTTGTTGCCGATTCACAGTATGAAAAAATGCCGGAGAACGTCGAGGCGTTTCAAAACCTGATGGATAATTTGAAAACGCTGAAGCTCGACCTCGGCGTGATTCCTTATGTGCTTCAATACAACAAACGCGATTTGCCGAACGCCGCGCCGGTCGAATACATGGATTTTCTGCTCAACAACCATGATGTGCAGGTGCCGTCGTTTTCCGCCAGTGCCCACAAATGCGAAGGCGTGTTCGAGACGCTAAACATGATCACCCGCATGTTGCTGCAGAAATACATCAACCAAAGCGTCCCGCAATACGCATGACATGGCCACTCTGCCACAACTCATTGAGGATGATATTCAGCGGCTCGCCGAAACGCTCCGCGATTTCATCGCTGCGGCGGATGCAACGGCGGCGCTGGTGATCGACAAGGGCGGCTTCCTCATCACGCATCAGGGTGATGCGCGCGACTTTGATCTGACCACCATTGCCGCGCTCTCTTCTGGCGCGTTCATGGCCAATCAAACCATTGCCGGCCTGGTGAACGAAACAAACTTCAACAGCACCTATCAGCAGGGTGAAAAATTCAGCCTCTTCGTCGTCAACATTGATGAACACTGCATGCTAGTCGTGATTTTTAAATCACAGACCGGCGTGGGCGTGGTGAAGTATTTTTCCTCCGCCGCCGTCAAACGTATTGCGTGCCAGCTTGAAATCGCGCAGGAACGCTCACCCAGGGAAGGGCTTGATTTGTCCATCCTCAATGTCGCCGAAACGGGACAATTCTTCCGGAAGAAAGAGGCCTGATCAGCCGCTTCCACTCTTAATCCTGACCGAGACTCGAATACCTTACCTAAAAGGTTGGGATTAAGAGCTTCTTACCATTGCCGTTCACGCCAGTTTCGCATGGCTGCATCGCAGAAACAACCGTTATGCTAATGTTTGCAACCGCACCACGCGACGGTTTTGGCCTCGGTGATGTCCTGTTTCTTTGGCGCGAGGCCCGTGTCTTTGTGCGAGCCGTCGCAAAACGGCTGCGTCTGGGAGCGCCCGCAGGCGCACCACCAATAGCTCTTGCCGGCCTCGACATTGATTGGGATCGGCGCCCGTCCGCCGATTTCTGCCATCTCGCTCATTTGCTTTTGCCTCCGCCTTCAGTCGCGAGCCACGCCTCGCCGCAAGCCTTGGCAAGTTCGCGCACCCGCAGGATGTAGCTCTGCCGCTCGGTGACGGAAATCACCCCGCGCGCGTCGAGCAGATTGAACACATGACTGGCCTTTATGCACTGGTCGTAGGCCGGCAACGCCATCAGATGGCGCCTGCGATTGCTGCCCCCGTCGCCATCAACCGCCCAGCCGGCTTCAAGGTATTTCTTACAAGCCGATTCCGCCATACGGAACTGCTCGAACAGCATGTCAGTATCGGCATATTCGAAGTTATGCCGGGAATATTCCTGCTCCGCTTGCAGGAATATGTCGCCATAGGTGACCTTGTCCGCGCCCTCGCGGCCGTTGAAATTCAGCGCGAAGACGTTTTCCACGCCCTGCACGTACATCGCCAGCCGCTCGAGCCCGTAGGTGAGCTCGCCGGAGACCGGCGCGCACTCGAAGCCGGCGACTTGCTGGAAATAGGTGAACTGGGAAACCTCCATGCCGTCGCACCAGCACTCCCAGCCGAGCCCCCAGGCGCCAAGCGTCGGGCTCTCCCAATCGTCCTCGACAAAGCGGATATCATGGAGCTTCGGATCGATGCCGATGGCGTAGAGCGATTGCAGATAAAGCTCCTGAAGGTCGTCCGGCGACGGTTTGAGGATCACTTGCAGCTGATAATAGTGCTGCAAGCGATTGGGATTTTCGCCGTAGCGGCCGTCCTTGGGCCGGCGCGAGGGTTGCACATAAGCGGCCTTCCAGGGGCGTGGCCCGAGCGCGCGCAGCGCCGTCGGCGCGATCGCCCGGATGCCGGCGTACTCGGGCCCGCTGACGTCCCGGGGCATCAGCACCGTCCACTGGATCCACGGGTTGCGCAGCACCTCCAGCGGCGTGGGCAGGTAGCTCGAGGCCGAGTCCCAGATGATCTGCCCGTCCACCATCACGCTGTCGTATGAGCCCTCATCGCCGGTGAGGAACTCCTCGAGCAACGCGAGCCGGCCCGGCGAGGGCGGGGCCGCGTCAAGCCATACCCTCAGGTCATCGGCATCGTCGAGGCGGAACGTGCTCAAAGGCAAAGCCGCTGCCCCATCCGCCGCAGCGAAGACGCCGGCTAAGGTTGAATCGAAGCCGGCCGCCGCGGCAGCGGTATCGGCCAGCCGGTGCCGCGCGCACGGCACGCCGGCGGCCCGCAGCACCGACTTCATCTGCGCCTTGTCGCGGAAGTTGTGCGCCACCTCGGCACCCATGCCCGGGATGCCGAGCGCGTCGCGCACCTCGCCGAGCGGGACCTGCAACTGTTCGAGCATGCCGACCAGGCAATCGACGCTGCCGAGGTGATGCGCCATGACCCGGGTCGCGTCGGCGATCTGCTTCGCGTCGGTGCCGTCCAGGACGCGGTAATGACCGGCGAGTGCGGAGCGGACCTCGTCGGGAAGCTTGTCCTCGGGGTCCTGGCTGATCAGCCCGAGACGGACGTCCGGCAGCGATGCCGCTGCGGCCACGAACCGCACCGTGGCCGGAAGCAGAAAGGGTGCAACGAAGACCGCGTTCGCCATGGAGTTCTGGCGAGTGTAGTCAGGCGGGGAGGGGCGGGTCGGGACCCACCGGTTAGGATCTGCGCGTGAACGTCATCTTTGTGGAGCCCGCCTTCCCCCCGAATCAGCGCGAGTTCGTGCGCGGTCTCGCCGAGGCGGGCGCGAATGTGATCGGCATCGGCGAGCGCCCGGCAGACTGGCTCGACGCCGACCTGCGCGGCTGGATGCTGCACTACGAGCAGATCCCGAACGTCACCGATGTTGGTGCGCTCATCGAAGCGGTGCGCTTCGCCCAGAGCAAGGTCTGGGTCGATGCGCTCGAGTCGACGATCGAGTCGCACACCATGGCCGCGGCCCAGGCTCGCGAAGCCTGCGGTATCCCGGGGACATCAGTGCGCACGGCGTACCTCTGCCGCGACAAGCCGGCGATGAAGGAGGCGCTGCGCGCCGTCGGGATCCGCACCGCGCAGTCGACCGGAGCCACGAGCGCCGCGGAGGTCCGAGCCTTCGCCGCGCAGGTCGGTTACCCGGTCATCCTCAAGCCTCGCGCCGCCGCGGGTGCGTCAGGGACGGTGCGCGTCGATTCGGATCCAGAGCTCGACCGTGCACTCGCCGACCTCGGCCAGTCCGGCGCCACGGACATCGCCGTCGAGGAGTTCGTCGAGGGCCACGAGGGCTTCTACGACACGATCAGCATCGACGGCCACCCCGTCTACGACTTCATCTCCCACTACTACCCGAACGTCCTCGAGGCGATGCGCGAGCGCTGGATCAGCCCGCAGTTCATCTGCACCAACCGGATCGATTCTGCCGAGGACTACGCCGAGGTGCGCGACATCGGCTTGCGGGCAATCCAGGCGTTGGGCATTGGAACCTCGGCGACGCATATGGAGTGGTTCTTCGGACCTAAGGGGCTGCTCTTCAGCGAGATCGGCTGCCGCCCGCCCGGAGTGCGCGCGTGGGATCTCTACGCCGCGGGCAACGACATCGACATCTACCGTGAATGGGCGAACGCGATCGTGCATCACGGAGTCGAGCGGCCGCTCTCCCGGCGCCGCGCCGCAGGGATCGTCGCGCTGCGTCCGGACCGCGACGGTGTCATCAGCCGCTACGACGGCGTCGAGGAGGTGCAGCGCCAGTTCGGTGAGTGGATCCTCGACAGCTACCTTCCGCCCGACGGCACGCCGACGCAGCCCGTCGAAGCCGGCTACATGGCGAACGCGTGGATTCGCCTGGCACACCCGGACTACGACACCACCCACCACATGCTCAACCTCGTCGGCGAGACGGTTCGCGTGCACGCCTCGTGAGGCAGGTGACCCTGCTCGGGCCGCTCGACGGGGTCGATCTCGGGGCGGAGGTCGCTGCATTCGGCGTCGACGGCCCGGTTGCGCTCGTCACCGCCGGCTGGGAGGAGGGCGAGCGCAATGACGCCGATGTCGATCGACGTCTCGGCGGCGGGTCGCGCAATCTCAACCTCTACGGACGCCGCCTCGATGTGCTCGAGAGTGATCCGGACTATGCTGATGCCGAGCGGCTCCTGCGCACGCAACTGGATGAGTTGCGCGACCTGTACCTGCTCCGGTTGCGCCACGCGTTGGCGGGGGTGGAGGTGATCCGGCGACGCTTCGCCGGAGAGGAGCGTCGCCCAGGACCGGAGCTCGACGGGGCGATCGATGCGGTCCGGACGCTCGACGAGACCCACGCCACGGCGATCGCTTCGGCCTATGAGCGTTTCTACACGCAGAACCCGCCTCACTCGCGCCCGAGCATCGACCGGCACCGTGAGGAAGTGGCCGACATCGTCGCCGGATGCGCGGCGATCGCCATCGCCGGAGGGCATGTGGGCGTGCTCAACGACTGCCTGCATCTCTGCAACCTCGCAGCGCTCGTCGAGGAGCGACCGCTGCTCGCCTGGTCATCCGGCTGCATGGCCGTTACCGAGCGAATCGTGGTGATCGACGACGATGACCCCGCCGGTCGCCCGGACGAGATCTACGACATCGGCATCGGCGTCGCGCGCGGCATGGTCGCGCTGCCCGCCGCTATGCCGCGTCTGCACGCGCATGACCCGGATCGCCTCGCACTGCTGGCGCGGCGCTGTGCGCCAAGCATCTGCGTGCTGCTCGACGCCGGTGACCGCCTGGAATTGCAGTCCGGAAGTCCTGCCGATCTCGGCATGGTTGGGGTTGTGGCGGAGGATGGCCAGGTGCTTCGAGGGGCACACGCGGCCTGATCGTGACTCCCGGTCCCGCCCGCAGCCCGCGGGCACTCACCCGCCTGCGCAGCGAGGGCAGATCCCCCGAGGCGATCGATCAGCTTTTGCGCGAGCAGCGGATACCGCTTGTCGAAGGGACCACCTGCACCTTCCTGTGGCGGGGCGATGCGGACTGGGTGGCGATCGAGCATCGCATGCTCGAGTTGCCGATGCCGCTGCCACTCCGGCGTCTGAAGGGGACCGACCTCTGGTACGCCAGCGTCGAGCTGCCGCGGGGTTCGCGCATCCAGTACCGGATTCTGGTGCGCCAGGGCGACAACACCGAGAGCATGGACGACCCGCTCAACCCTCGGGTGGTGGGCGATGCGATCGGATCGCAGTCCGTGCTCGAGGCCGACGGCTATGTCACACCCGACTGGACGTATCCCGATCCGGCGGCGGTGTCCGGCGATCTGGTCGACCTGCGCATCCCCAGCCGGGCGCTGCGGCGCGAAGCCCACGTGACCCTGTACATCCCCTCACGGATGCGCCGCGACCGCCGCATGCCGCTGCTCGTGGTGCACGACGGTGGTGATTTCCTGCACTACTCGTCGATGGCGACCGTGCTCGACAACCTGATGCATCGCCGCTTGATGGCGGACTGTGTCGTCGCGTTCACGCACCCCGGCGACCGGCTCCGCGAGTACGCCGCAAGCGCGGCGCACAGCCGGTTCCTGACCACGGAGCTCGTGCCCCAGGTGGAGGGGACGCTCCACCTTCGCGGCGACGCTCGCGGGAGAGTGCTGATGGGAGCGAGCTTCGGCGGGGTCGCCGCACTTTCCGCGGCCGTGCGAGCGCCTGGCTTCTATGGCGCGTTGCTCCTCGAATCCCCGTCGTTACGCTTCACCGAGGCGACCCCGTCGGGCACCTTCGGCGAGACGTTCGCGCCGGTCGTCCGCTTCGTCAACTCGGTGCGCGCGCGCCCGAAGAAAGTCACCGATCGCATGTTCCTGACATACGGTGCCTTCGAGCCGCTGGCGGTGCCGGATCGGGCGATGGTCGAGGTCCTCGAGCGAATGTGCGACGAGCTTCGTGTTGTCGAAGCCCTCGACGGCCACAACTGGATCAACTGGCGCGACCGACTCCTCGACGGTCTCGGCTGGCTGTTTCCCGGTGAAGCGCCCCTGATCTTTCCGGCGTGATGCGCTGCTTCGTACCGATGCGCGAGACTGTGCGGCCATGAAGAGGCGAGAACGCTGGTATTCCAACCGAGTCGAGAGCGACGTCACCGTCGCCAGGTGGGGCCATTTCGGCAGGCCGGTGATCGTGTTCCCGACCGCGGGCGGTGACGCCGAGGAGATCGAGCGCATGTGGCTCGTCGACTCGGTGGGGGAGTACCTCGAGGCCGGAAGGGCAAAGATCTACTCGTGTGACAGCGTGTCGGGCCGCGCGATGCTCCGCGAGGACGGCGATGCGCGCTATCGAGCCGCCGTTACTCGCGGGTTCATCGAGTTCGTCCGCCATGAGCTGATCCCGATGATCCGCATGGATTGCGAGAGCCCGGACATCACCGTGATCACCGCTGGGGCGTCGATCGGTGCTTTCAATGCTGTGTCGCTGCTCTGCCACTACCCGGACGTTGTGACCGCTGCAATCGGGATGAGCGGCACGTATGACATCTCACGGTTCGTCGGCGACAACGCCGGCGACGACCTGTATTTCGCGACGCCGTCGTACTTCCTGCCGGATCTGAACGGTGAGCACCTCGCCACGTTGCAGACGCGCAACGCGATTCTCGCGTCCGGTGAGGGCCGCTGGGAGAACATCGGCGAGTCGTGGCGGCTTGCCGACGTCCTCGGCAGCAAGGGAATTCCGAACCGGGTCGATCCCTGGGGCACCGACTACGACCACGACTGGTCCACGTGGCGGCAGATGCTGCCGAGGTACTTGGGCGAGCTGACTTAGTCGGCGCTACGCTGGCGTGGGGACGGCGTCGTCATCGGAGTCGAGATGCACGGTGTCCTCGATGACGTCGACTTCTTCGAAGTCGTCGTCGCTCTCTCCACGAGCCATGAGCAGAAGCGTCGAGATGAGCGCGAAGGCGGCCATCGAGAGGAACGGGACGGAGATAAATCCGAAGACATCGATGACCGCGATGTTGCACGCAGGTCCGGAGGCGCTGCAGACGAGGGGCTGGTTCGGAAAGAGCTCCAACTGATAGTGGTAGATCGCGAGTCCCAGCCCGACGAGTGACAGTCCGATGAAGTACCGCTTTGCAACCTGCACATCGCCTCGGAACGCCGCGATGCCGAGCAGGAGCGACAGTGGATACATGCAGATGCGCTGAAACCAGCAGAACTCGCATGGCTGCAGACCCTCGAAGAATTGCAGGAACAGACTGCCGAAGGTCGCAAGCACCGCCACGATCCACGCGATCTGCAACGCGAAGGGGCTGATGCCGTCGCGCAGACGGTCCCACCAGTCGCGACCTGACGGCGACGTGCGCGAAACGATGAAGGCGATTGCTGCGACGAGGACCAGGGCATCCGCGATGAGCGCAAGTACAGCGTACCCGGTGTTGATGACCCCCGAGGAGGTGATGACTGCCATGCGTTCGGGTCAGCCCAGGATCAGGTCGTGACCTTGATCGTCTTCAGTCCAGCTTCAATGCTCTGGATGGTGGCCATGCCGCACACCGATGATGGTGTATCACCGGTCGCGATGCAGGTTGCGGCGGTGAGGATGTTCGCGTTCCCGATGACGTCCTTCGCAACCGTCGACGTCGGGTCGCTGAGGTCGTTGCCGATCTGGTTCCACGTGAGGTTGGCGAGGTCGGCAGGGTCGTAGCTCGTGTTGAGGAGCGTGAAGTACCCGCCGATGTCGATGAACGGGAACTGACCGGCCTCCGCGGTGTAGGGAGGGTTGTCCCACTTGCTGACGATGGCCGAGATCTGCGGAGTCATCGTCTGCAGCGGCTGCGAGTTGCGGTCCTCGACTTCGTTCGAGCTGAAATCGATATACGAGCTCGTGTAGGTCGACTTGTAGAACGTGAAGGTATGGGTATCAGCATCGACGTCCGTTGACGAGGACTCGATTTCGGTGAGATTCTTGAAGGTACCGAAGCGCGACAGCCACATGACCATCGCCCAACGCTCGGCCGCGCAGTACGGACAGAACTCGGCGCCCATGAAGACGACGAGGGTCTTCCCATTGGAGACCGGGAGCTTCGCTGAGGCTGGAAGGCGAATCATCTCGCCAGGCTGACCGCCGGATCCCACCGCATCGACCACTGACGCACTGGGATTTTCGACCTGTGCCGCGAGTTTGGCGGGAACAGTCGCCGCGACGGTCGCATTGCCGCCGCCGACCTGGTTGATGAGGACGATGATGATGAGGACCACCGCAACCACAGCGACGCTCGAGATCGTCACCACCGTTGGCGACTGCCAGGGTGGACGGCGCTCGAGGGTGACCGACCGGGCGGCGGCCTGGTTGCGGCGCTGCTTTTTGGTGAGCGGCCTGGCAGGTGATTTGCCTGAAGGGCCGGGCTGCTTGCGCGGGGTCGACTGTGCCACGGCATCAGAGTACCGGACCAACCTTTCCAAGGGGTGTCCAAATGGAGCATGTCCGATTCGAGCCTCCCGGATCGCACATGAAGATACGGTGACGATCTCAATCGCTGCGACATCCGTGTGTACTCTCATCGCAATGGCGGGTCTTCCCAGGGCGGTTTCGTGAGGTCTCGGATCGCTGTCGCTGCGATGGCGCTCGTGTTCGCGGCCGCCCTGCCAGGCGGTGTGCTCGGCGCGGCGGACGGCCAGGCGTCGGGACCGCTCCGCGGGATCGATGTCAGCGCTTACCAGGGTTCGTCGATCGCCTGGCACTCTGTGGCCGCATCGGGGATCTCGTTCGCTTACATCCGCGCAGCGGACGGCGCCGAGTCTCCTGACGGTCAGTTCGCCAACAACTGGCACGGAGCGTCCGCGGCGGGGGTGACCCCCGGGGCCTACCTGTTCTTCGAACCCAATCAGAGCCCCGTCGCCCAGGCCGACCTGCTCATCTCCCAACTTCGCTCGGTGGGGTTCACGCACGGCGATCTCGTCCCCACCATCGACGTCGAGACCACCGACGGCGAACCGCAATCGGTGGTGGTCGCCAACCTTCGGACCATGGTGAACGCGGTCAGTGCCGCGATCGGGTCGCTGCCGGCGATCTACTGCTCTCCTTCGTGGTGGAACGGGAACATCAACTCGGCGGCGTTCACGCTGGACCCGCTCTGGGTGGCGAACTGGTTCGTCAGCCAGCCGTCGGTGCCGGAGAACAACTGGGGTGGCACCGGCTGGCAGGTCTGGCAGTACAGCGACGCGGGCTCCGTGCCCGGGATCTCCGGGGCCGTCGACCTCGACCAGGGCGGCGCGCGCTCGCTTCCTTATTACGGGTTCCCGGATCCGCTTGCCCTTCCACAGGCGGCCAACGTCGCGGGCAACCCGCAGACCGTCTCCGATGAGCCGGGTGACATCAATGTGCTGTGGCGGGGGAGCAACGGGAATCTCTGGAACCTGGCGTTCCGCAACGGGACGTGGGGGAGTGTGGCGGCGGACATCAGTGCCGCCGGCGGATCGGCAGCGGCCCTCGCATCCGATCCTTCGGTCGTTGCGTGGGGGCCCGGGCGGATTGACGCGTTCTGGGAAGGGGAGGACCAGAACATCTGGTACACGGCGTTCATCCCGGGATGGTTCGGGAGCGGGGCATGGTCCGCGCCGGTAACCCTCGGGCTGGGGCCGCTCGGCTCCGAACCGCGCGCCGTCTCACCCAGTCCCGGGGTGATCGATGTGTACTGGAAGGGCTCGGGCGGCGGCCTCTGGGTCGACCGTTACAACTCCGGCTGGAGCGGCGCCACGCCACTCAACACCGGAGCGGTCGGCGGAAACCCGGTCGTGGCGAGCGCTGGGCAGGGCTCCGACACCGTCTTCTGGCGTGATACCTCCGGGGATCTCTGGTCGGATACCGGCACATCGCTGGGCTGGTCGGGTGCGATGCGACTGACGTCGACGTCACTCTCCGCGGATCCGACGGCGAGCGCCTCTGGCACCACCATCGACGTCTTCTGGGACAGCGCGGGCCAGTTGTGGCACGGGGCGCTCAGTGGTCAGACCTGGGTTGCCGCGGTGGCGCTCGGCACCGAGACGGTCATCGGTAACCCGTCGGTGGTTGACCTCGCGCCCGGCTTGGTGATCGTTGATTCACGGGAGTCGTCCGGGCTGATGGCTTCGTCCCTGTACACGTCCGCGAGCGGTCTGGTCGGTCCGGAGGGTCTCGGCGCCACCGCGACGTCGGATCCGTCGTCGGTCGTGTTCGCTCCTGGCGGCACCATCGACGTTGTGTGGCGGTCAAGCAGCAACACACTGTGGGTGGCATCGGCGTGCCCCGGGTGTGCGGCGCCGGCAATCCCGGTCTACAACCCGGGCTGACAGGCCGCTGCGGTAAGTCGCAGTAAGTTCGGTATAGATGCCCGGGTACTGCGGGTCCGACGACTTGGTGCTCGCGCTACCACGTCGCTCCAGAGCTCGTGGGCAGTTCGCCTGGAAGGGTTGTCAGACCTGAGCTCGTAGGGATCCCAGGGCTTTCCGGCTCTCTCGGTGCGAGAGGAGACCTCCCGATCAGAGCTCTCCAGAAGTCCAATAAAGCTCCTGATAATGCATATTCTCACGATCTAGAAGTTTGGTCCGCGATCTTTGGACCCCGGCTCTCGCTCTCTCTTTGAAGGTTGTGCGAGCAAACTCACCGAGTCCCCGACCGATCGCTGCGCCGGCCGCCTCGCGTCGCTACGGTCTGAATCCCCGCGCTGAGCGCAGCACGTCGCCGCGATGTTCTGGATTCGCCCGAATCCGGGATACGGTTACCGGCGATGGACATCGACGCGCGGATCATCAGGGGCGGCGGGCCTGGGCTCGGGTCGTTCCTCAGCGTCGCGGTGTCCTCTTGGCGGAGTGCGCTGGGTCGAAACCTTGCCGGGGTCTACGTCCACGGCTCGCTGTCCACCGGCGCCTTCAACCCGAGGACGAGCGACGTCGACGTCCTCGTCACCACGCGAACCCTCACCGACGGACCTGCGAACGAACGCCTTCATGAGGTGCACCGGGCGATGCACGGCTCGGGTGATGACCGGTGGGCGGACCGTCTCGAGGCGATGTTCGTGCCGGCCAAGGCGCTGGCGACGCCGGGCATCCCGCGGATTGCCGTCCTGGAGCTGCACCAGGACGAAGGATTCAAGGTGCAGGCGCTCGGACCCGACTTCCTGATCCAGCGGCGACTTCTCCGGGAGCATGGCATCACGCTCTTCGGTCCCAGGATCTCGAAGATTGTGGCGCCGGTGAGCGGCGGCGAGCTCCGCGACGCCGTGATCGGCAACCTGCGCGTGTGGTGGCTTCCACAGCTCGAGTTCCCGGGACAGTTCCTCAAGCGGTCATACCAGGCGTATGCAGTCGTCACCATGTGCCGCTCGCTGTGTCTGCTTGCCACCGGCGAGCTCGTCACCAAGCCGGAGGGCGCCTCATGGGCGCTGCGCGGTCCATACCTCGATGTCTGGCATCCGCTCATCGAGTCGGCCATCGCGTACCCGGGCGGTCAGCAGCCCGACCAGCGCCTTGCCACCCTCGACTTCATCCGGTTCACCCTCGACGAGGCGGGAATCGGTCACTGAGCGCCAAGCTCCTGATAATAAGGAGCATGGCAGCCCGCCTTCGCTCCACTCGACGGCCGACCGCGCCTCACGAACGGCGTGGACCCGCCTGGGCCGGCCATGTCCCGGGTCCCACCGACTCGATGCCGGACCAGGTCGAGCAGTTCCTCGACTGGCTCCGAGTCCAGCGCAACCGCCCGGCGACGACGGTTCGCGCCTACCGCCAGGATCTCGCCAAGTTCGTCGCCTTCCTGCGCACGCGCCCGCTCAGCGATGACCTGCTGTCCGGGGTCGACCGGCCGTCGCTGCGCCGCTACCAGATCGAGCTCGCCGACGTGCTGCCCAACCCTCGATCGCGGGCCCGGGCGCTCGTCGCGCTGCGCCGATTCCTTGCCTACGCGTACGACGAGGGCTGGATCGGCGCGGAGCTGAGCCGTCAGGTCACGGTCCCTCGGTACGTGGTGGGCGACCCGCACCCGGTGCCGACGGATCACGTGCCGAGGCTGCTCGCGGCGCTGCCCCGCGAGACCCTTCGTGACCGCCGCGACCGTGCCCTCATCCACCTGCTGCTCAGCACCGGGTGCCGGATCGCCGAGGCGTGCGGTCTCGATCGCGGTGACGTCCGGCCCGAGGGCTTCCGCGTTCTGGGCAAAGGTGGCAAATACAGAACTGTGTATTGCACCGACGACGCATTCGCGGCGGTCGAGGACTACCTGAAGATGCGCGGCCCGGACCCCTCCCCTGCCCTGTTCATCAGCGTCGCGCGCGCCGACGTGCCGCATGGACGGGCCCTGCCGCACAACCGGCTCACCACCGACGGCGCACGCCGGGCGCTGACCGCCCTGCGGCGTCGCATGGGGGTCGACCCGGAGATGTTCGAGCTCTTCAGCGATCTGCGCACCCCTCACGCGGCCCGGCACACGGCTGCCACCACGCTGCTCGAGGCAACCGACGGCGACGTCCGCCTGGTGCAGGAGGTTCTCGGGCACGCCACCCTTGAGACCCTCAAGGTCTATACCGAGATCACCGACCGGCGCAAGCGCGAGGCGTATCGCCGCCTCGGCGACTATCTCTGCGAGGTGGCCGCCCGCAGCTGACCCGGCCGGCTAGGGCTCGTACGGGCGCCAGGTGTTGCCGAGCACACGCACGATGTCACTGGCGTCGTCGTCGCGGCAGCAGGCGAGCAGGTCCGCTCCGATCGGGGGGTACATCTCGAGGGTTTCCAGCGCCTCGAGCGGGTGCCACTGTGCGTCGCGCAGCGACTTGTCGCCGGCCCCCACCGTCAGGGTGCCGCCGCGAACCGTCGCCGCGTACACGACGTTGACGATGTGGCGGCCACCCGGTTTCGGATCGATCGCCTCGCAGAGCAGCAGGAGCCGGCCCATCTCCACCGAGTAGCCGGTCTCCTCGAGCACCTCTCGCGCGCCGGCCGCGAGCATGGTCTCGCCGGGGTCGAGGCCGCCGCCCGGGACGAGCCAGTAGGAGCGGCCGGCCTTCTCGTGGCGGACAAGGAGCACCTCGCCATCGCGCCAGATGAGCGCCCCGACGCGGATCCGGATCGGGCGTTCGCTCACCCGGGGATTATCCGGCCGATGGCGACCGGAGATGCCATCGCACCGTGATCCCGAGTGGATCCCGGTGCTTGACTCGAACATCCGTTCCCTGGTAGTGTCATCGCCATGGAACATCCGTTCGGTGCAGGAACATGATCCAGGACAGCCTCGGACCCAATCGCTTCTCCCGGCGGCCGGAGCGTCTCAGCCGTCCGGCGCGGCTCGCCTTGATGGTGGCCACTGCGGCGACCGGGCTCGTCGTCGTCGGCGGCGTCGCGTATGCGGGTTCGCCGAATACCAACGCCCATGTGGTCGTTCAGCCCGGGCAGACGCTCTGGGGCATCGCCGCGACGCACTACCCCGGCGTGAACATCGAGCAGTCGATCTCCACCATCGAGGCGGCGAACCACCTGGCCGGTGCGGAGATCAGGCCGGGCGAGACCCTGACCCTACCGGCACCCTGACCGGTATCGGCAGCGGTTCGTCGGTCGTCCGGCCGTCGCCGATGTCGTCCAGCCAGCGCGGCAAGCCGGAGGGACGTGGCGCGTCGAGCCTCGGGCTCGACCCACCACCGCCGCCGCCACCACCGCCATCGTCGTCCTCGCGCCCGTCCGACCCGGTGCTGAGCAGGTTCATGAAGATCACCCAGAACGCCGCGAAGAGGGCGATCTTGCTCACCAGGGCGATGCTCGCGCCGGCGATCTGCTGATCGGTGAGGGCGCCGACCCCGACCAGCTGCGGCCCTGCCCCGTATCCCGGGTAGAGCACGTGACCGGCGAGTGCCACGAGCAGTCCGCCGAGTGTCTGCGGGATCGTGGCCAGGACGATGTAGCCAAGCTTGCCGAACCCGGTGAGCGCCCGCGCCGGCGGTGAGCAGGGGGTCACGATCGGCCACCAGAAGAGCACGGAGACCAGGAGCAGGGTCGCCTGCATCACGTCGTACAGCCACCAGTGCGCCAGGGCGGCGTCGTAGACGGAGGTCACGTGCCAGGCGATGAAGGCGACGTTGACGGCGGTGATCGCGACAATCGGATGCACCGCAAGCCGCAGTGGCAGCGGCACGGCTCGGGGCGAGATGCCGGCGTTGCGCGGCAGGGCCAGGAGCAAGAGCGCCGGCACGGGTCCCATCAGGATCAGCACCTGGACGAGGTGGGCGGCGAGCAGGTAGTGCTCGGCCAGCGTCGCCAGCGGGGAGATCCAGATGGCGACCAGGAGCGCAACCGCGGCAGCCAGCGCCAGGTGCTGCGCACCGCTTGGCGACTCGGTGGACCGGCGAACGACCCAGTACCAGACGGCCACTGCCAGGATGACGAGACCGAGCAGCAGCGGATCGACGTTCAGGGCGGTTGCCGGCGGGCGAGCCATCGGTGGAAACGCTATCGCACCTCACGCACTGCTGTCGCGACGCGGTACAAATGGAGCGACGCATGCGCCCAATGATCACCAGACTGCGAACACGCGCCTACCAGTTCTCGCTCCGAACCGGGAAGCCGCCGGACGATGTGCTCGGTGACTTCGCTCAGCGTCCGATGCCCGGGATCGCGGTCGCCGAGCGCGGGCCGAACTATCTGGTGCTCCGGCCCCAGCAGCGACGCCGCTATGGTGGCGACGTCGCCGTGCTGCTCGGGCTGGCAATCGTGCTGGCGGTGCTCATCCTCACGGCCGTGACCCCGGTGCTCATCGTGCTGCTCCCCCTTGCGCTCGTCCCTGGGGTGCCGCTCCTCATCGACAATCGCCCCGACCTCGCGATCAGCGCCGTCGCCGACGACCTGGGAGGCACCCGGGTGACCGTGCACGGCCAGGCGAGCTCTGAGCTTGCTGCCGCGCTTGACGCCTACCTCGGATCGCTGCCGCGTCTCTCCCTGGAGAACATCGGCGGCGGGCCCCAGGGCTGAGCTACTTCAGGAGCCGGATCACCGCGACCACGACGCCTTCGAGCTCCATCTCGCGCGCGTAGATCGGCTCCATCGTGCTGTTCTCGGGTTGCAGGCGGATCCGTCCGGCCTCGCGGAAGAACCGCTTCACGGTCACCTCGCTCTCGCCGGTGTTCTCGTTCTCGATGCGAGCGACAACGATGGTGCCGTTGGGCGGCGCGTCCTTGCGCGGGCTGACCACGACGATGTCGCCATCGTGAATGCCGGCGTCGATCATGCTTTCCCCGTGCACCGTCAACGCATACGAATCGTCGCCACCGGCGATCTCGGTGCCGACGTTGAGATGCTCTTCGACGTTCTCCACCGCCAGGACCGGCGTGCCGGCAGCGACGCGGCCGATGAGCGGGAGGTTGACGATGTTGCTGTGGCCGCGCGACTCCTGGGTGTCGACGATCTCGACAGTGCGCGACTTCGCCGGGTCGCGCGTGATGTAGCCGCGGGTCTCGAGCGTGTTCAGATGGTTCTGGACGGTCGAGGATGAGCTGAGGCCGACCGCCCGGCCGATCTCCCGGACCGTGGGTGGGTAGGCGTGATCGCGGCTGTGATCTCGGAGGTAATCCAGGATTTGACGCTGCCGCGGATTCAGAGAGTCAGGCATTGCTTTGAAACATCCTCCAGCCAGCTTGGGCGACCCGGAATGTAGCACGAGCACCCGAAAAATGCAAACGGATGTTCTGTGGTTAAGAACCGGCCTCCCCGACGCTCGGTCCGGCTTCGGCCGTCGCCACCAGCTCGAGGACGTCGGCGACCATCTCATCGAAGCTGATCAGATCAGGTCGGAACCAGGTGAGCCTGTTGTCGCGCCGGAACCAGGTGCGCTGGGCCCGGGCGTACCGCAGCGTCCGGCGCATGGTGGCCTGCATCGCCGTCTCGAGGTCGATGTGCCCGTCGATGAGGTCGTGGGCCTCGCTGTAGCCGATCCCGCAGGCGCCGATCGCGGGCCGGTCGAGTCCCCGCCCCTGGAGCCAGCGGACCTCGTCCTGGATGCCGCCGCTGTCGAACATGCCGGCGATGCGGTGCTCGATCCAGCGGGCGTGAACCGGGCGCGCGACGTCGAGCGCCACCATCACCGCAGGCCGCGGCGCGGTGCGTTTGCGCGCGCTCAGGATGGATCCGCCCCTCGCGTCGAGGATCTCCAGTGCCCGGATGACCCGGCGCGGATTGCGCTGGTCGGTCTCGGCAGCACCCTGCGGGTCGCGGCGGCGCAGCTCGGCGGCGAGCGCCTCGAGCCCCTCCGGGGTCGCGGCCATCTCGGAGCGATCGGCGCGCCGGACAGGATCAGGAGGGACCTGAGCGAGATCGAATCCATCGACCAGCGCCGTGGCGTAGAGGCCCGTTCCCCCGGCGACGACCGCCCGGGTGCCGGCGCGGTCGAGCNNGGCTACGGCGCGCGGCCGTGAGCCAGTCGGCGACCGTGAATGTCTCGCCCGGGTCGCAGAGATCGAGCAGATGGCACCGCACCCCGTGCAGATCAGCAGGACGCGGAGCACAGGTGCCGACCCGCAGACCGCGACGCACCTGACGCGAGTCTGCATTGAGCATCTCCGCCGGGGCCAGCGCCTGCGCGACGGCAACCGCGAGCGCCGTCTTGCCGGAGCAGGTCGGGCCGACGATGACCAGCGTCGGGTGATTCATCGTGGAGGCCGCCGGAATGCGCGACGCAGCATGGCGTCGTCGAGGACCAGCACCGACGGCCGGCCGTGCGGGCAGGTCGTTGCCCCGGCGGTCGCAACCATCTGGTCGAGCAGACGCTGCTGGGCGACGACGTCGAGGCGGTCGCCGAAGCGCACGGCCGCATGACATGCGACCAGCGCCGCGAGGCGATGGCGGCGTTCCTCGGTCCCGGAGTCGCGGTCGTCGAGACGTTCGATGAGCTCGGCGACGAGCACCTCCGGGTCCGCGTTCGCGGCGGTCAGCGGCACCGCCGTGCAGCGTACCGCCCCCGGGCCGAACTGCTCGATGCTGAAACCGCATCGCGAGAAAAAGTCATGTTCGTCTGCAACTCGTGCGGCTCGGTCGGGTCCGCATTCCACCACGACGGGCATGAGGAGCAATTGCGAGTCCGAGGCTTCGGGCAGCGCTTCGCGCCAGCGCGCCAGGAGTTGCGTGTACAGCACCTTCTCGTGGCCGGCATGGGGGTCGACGAGGACCACGGTGTCGCCGGCGGTGGCGACCAGGAACCCGGTCGCCGCCTGACCGAGTGCCGCCATCGCCGGGAGTGTTGTGCGCGCGTCCGACGTGTCGGCGCCCGCGGCCTGGTGAGCCGGTGACGGTTCAGCCACCCCGGCATCCCGATCCGGAAGACGCGGCACCGGCCATCCGACGATGTCGAGGTCGCCGTCGCGCACCTCGAGTGCGCCGTTGCCGAATCCGGCCGGGACGTGCCCGTCGGCGCCGAGCGCCGGCGCGGTTCGCAGTGCCGCCCAGCACGCCCGCTGCACCGCGCTGAACACCGCTCGCCCGTCGCTGAACCGCACCTCGCGCTTGGCGGGATGGACGTTGACGTCGAGCGTCTCCGCGGGCACGTCGACCGTCACCACCCCGTACCCGTGGCGACCACCGGGTATCAGTCCTCGGTACGACTCGTCGATGGCGGCGAGCAATGCGCGGTTGTGCACCAGGCGATGGTTGACGATGAGCACGAGTCCGCTTCGTGATGCTCGGTGCGCGTGCGGGGATGAGATCGCCCCGCTGATCGCGATCGGTCCGGGGGCGTCCACCTCGAGCAGGTCGCGCTCGGCACGGGCGCCGAGGACAGCACGAATCGTGTCGCGGAGCGTTCCGCCACCGGTGCGCAGGACCACCCGGCCGTCGTTCGTGCAGGTGAATGCGACGTCCAGGTGCGTCAGCGCAAGGTCGGCGACGACGCGGACGGCGGCAGCCCCTTCGGTTGCCACCGAGCGCAGAAATCGAAGTCGTGCAGGCGAGGCGGCGAACAGCTCGCACACCTCGACACGCGTTCCCGGAGCGCTGGCCGCGGCACCGCGTGCGACGACGCCGCCATAGCGAACGTGCAGGCTGGCGCCGGCGATCGCGCCGCGCGTGCGCGTGGTGAGCCGCAGGTCGGACACCGCCGCGATGCTCGCCAGCGCCTCACCTCGGAAGCCCAGTGTGCCGGCGCGCGCGATGTCGTCGGCGGACGCGATCTTCGAGGTAGCGTGGCGCTCGACGGCGAGCTCGAGGTCATCCTCCACAATGCCCGTACCGTCGTCCACGACCGCGATGCGAACCAGGCCACCGCCCTCGATCGCGATGTCGATCCGGCTCGCACCTGCGTCGACGGCGTTCTCGACGAGTTCCTTGAGCACCGACGCGGGCCGTTCGATCACCTCGCCGGCCGCGATGGCGTCGGCGACCACCTGCGGCAGCCGTCGAATCGGCGCGGCAGCGATCACATCGAGGCCCTCTCGTGCAACTCCGCGAGCTTGTTGAGCGCGGCGATCGGCGTCATCCCGTCCAGGTCGAGCGAAGCCAGCTCGGTCACCACGGGGTTCGGCCGAGGGTCGCTGATCGACAGGGTCAGCTGGTCGGAGCCGTGCTCGCCATTGCCGGCGAGCGGCCGCTCCCGCTCCTGGGCGGCGAGCAGCTGGCGCGCTCGCACCAGCACGCCGCCGGGGATGCCGGCGAGCCTGGCGACGTGAACGCCGTACGACCGGTCGGCACCACCCGGGACGATGCGGTGCAGGAAGGTGATCTCGGCGCCGTTCTCGACCACCTCGACTCGCGCGTTGCGAACCCTCGGGAGGTGTGTCGCGAGGACGGTGAGCTCGTGGAAATGGGTGGCGAACAGGGTGCGACAGTTCAGCTGTGGCGCATCGTGCAGATACTCCACCACCGCCTGGGCGATGCTGACGCCGTCGTACGTCGACGTACCGCGGCCGATCTCGTCGAGGATCACCAGGCTCCGCTCGGTCGCCTGACGGAGGATCGCGGCAGTTTCTGCCATCTCCACCATGAACGTCGAGAGTCCCCCGCTCAGGTCGTCGTGCGCACCGATGCGCGTGAAGATGCGGTCGCAGACGCCGATGACCGCCTCGTCCGCCGGGACGAACGACCCGAACTGCGCCAGCAGCACGATGCTTGCCGTCTGGCGCAGGAAGGTCGATTTCCCGGCCATGTTCGGGCCGGTGAGCACCACGATACGTGCCTCGTCGTCGAACTCCAGGTCGTTGGGGACGAAGCGCCCGGGTCCGAGCATGCGCTCCACGAGCGGGTGGCGTCCACCGACGATGGCCAGGTTCGACGACGGGTCGACGGTCGGGCGCACCCAGTGCTGCTCCTCGGCGACGACGGCGAGCGATTGCGCGACATCAAGCGTGCCGGCTGCGGCGGCCGCGTCGGCCAGTGCACCTGCCCTTATCGCAATGTCCGCGGCGGCGCCGGCGAGCAACTCCTGCTCACGCGCGATGGCGCGCTCGCGGGCATGAAGCACGATCGCCTCGTGCTCCTTGAGATCCGGGGTCACGAATCGCTCGGCACCGGCGAGGGTCTGCTTGCGTGCGTAATCCTCGGGGACGCGATCGCGATGCGCGTTGGGGACCTCGATGAAGTACCCGAAGACTCGGTTGTAGCCCACACGGAGCGATCGAATGCCGGTCCGCTCGCGCTCGCTCGCCTCCAGCGCGGCCAGGTAGGTGCGTGCGGTGCTCCCCGCGGCGCGCAGGTTGTCGAGGTCGGCGTCGGCACCGGGTCGGATTGCGCCCCCCTCGCTCGCCGTCGCCGGGAGGTCGTCGCAGAGCAACGCCGCGAGACGTTCGCGCAATCCATCGGGCGCGCGGCAGCGCGCCGCCGCGTCAGTGATCTCGGCTCCTGCGCGGATCGCACGCGCGACCGATCCGGTGGTCTCGAGTGCGGCGCAGGTCTCGCGAACGGCGCCGAGATCACGGGGCGTGGCAATCCCCTGCACGCACCGCGCCACCAGGCGCTCGAGGTCGCGCATCCCGCTGAGCGACTCGCGAAGATGGCGGCGTCCGTCGCGGTCATCGAGCAGGGCTGCAATCGAATCGAGGCGGTGTGTGATCGCCTCGACCTGCCTGAGTGGCTCCGCAAGACGAGCCCTGAGCAGGCGCGTCCCCATCGGCGTCCGGGTTGCGTCGAGGAGTTGCAGCAGCGAGCTGCCGCGCTCGCCGAGACGGCTGAACAGCTCCAGGTTGGCGCGGGTATGCGCGTCGAGGCGCATCGCGCTGTCGGACGTCCGGACGGCGATGCGCAGCAACTCCTGGCTGATGACGATGTGCGCCCGTTCGCAGTACGCGAGCACAGCGCCCGCTGCACGGAGTGCCAGCGGCACGGCGCTCACGCCGAGGCCGTCGAGCGAGACGGCGCCGGTCGCGCGGCGCACTCGTTCCTCCGCGCGGGTCGTGTCGAACACGGCGCCGGCGAGCGGCGTCAGCGGCGCGATCGCCGCGAACCCGGCGGGAATCGCCGTGCCATCCTCGACGAGCATCTCGCTCGGATCGAGCCGCGCCAGCTCGTCGGCGACGACCGCGCCGTCCAAGTCGCCGGCGACCTCGAAGAGCTCGAGGTGCTGCGTGTTGGGGTCGAAGGCGGCGACACCGACCCGGCCGTGCGACGCGACCAGCGCGACGCATCGCGACACCGCCGACGGATCGAGCAGCTCCGCCTCCACCACCATGCCGGGGCTGAGCACGCGGGTCACCTCGCGACGGACCAGGCGACCGGAGACGACCTCCCCCACCTGGTCCCAGATGGCGACGCGCTGTCCGGCATCGAGAAGCTTGCGGATGTGCTGCGCGATCGCCTGATGCGGCACGCCGCACATCGGCAGACGGCCTGCGGCACCGAAGCCTCTGCCGGTGAGCTGCACGCCAAGGATCGGTGCCGCGGTCTCGGCATCCGCGCCGAACATCTCGAAGAAGTCGCCGAGCCGCGCGAGGACGATCGCGTCCGGGTGTTCGGCCTTGATGGCGCGGTATTCGCGGAGGATCGGGGTGTCCCCCGCCGTGTCGAGGTCGAGCATTGTGTGAGGCGCCTCGGACACCGCCTCGACCAGATGCGGAGCCCGAACCTTCGAGCTCGTTCTCACGCCGCCGCGCCGACCGGCTGCACCTGCAGCTGCCACGCGTTCGCCTCGATCACCGTCGCCGTGTGCAGTTCGCCCGGCTGGGCGGCGCCGGCCGGGAGCCACGCGACCTTGTTCTCTCTGGTCCGACCGTAGGGCCTGGCATCTTCGGCGATGCCGTCCACGAGGATCTCCACGGTGGTGCCGATGTAGAGCGCGTTGCGTGCCGCGGCGATCTCTCGCTGCATGACGAGCAGGTGGTTGAGCCGCGCCTTCTTCTCCTGCAGCGGCACATCGTCGTCACGCCGGGCTGCTGCGGTGCCGGGGCGGACCGAGTAAGCGGCGAGGTGCACGGTATCGAAACGCAAATCGCGCATCAGGGTTTCCGTGCCGGCGAACTCCGCCTCCGTCTCGCCGCAGAAGCCCACGATGATGTCGGTGCTCAGGGCGAGGCGCGGGCCGACTGTCTCGATCGCCGCATCGATCTTGGCGCGATATTCATCGACGGTGTAGAGGCGGCGCATGCGCCGGAGCAGCTCGTTGTCGCCGGCCTGCACCGGAAGGTGGAGTTGCTCGCAGACGGTTGGAAGGTCTCGCATCGCCGCGAACAGCTCGGGTATGGCGTTGCGGGGATGGCTGGTCAGGAACCGCAGCCGCCAGAGACCGGGGACGGCGTCGACGGCGGCGAGCAGCTCGGGCAGGCGGGCGTGGTTGACCTGGTCGTGATACGAGTTGACGTTCTGGCCGAGCAGCGTGACCTCGCGTACCCCCTGCGACACCAGGCGCGCAACGTGGTCCACGACCTCCGGGAGCGTGCGGCTCAGCTCGCGGCCACGGACGAAGGGAACGATGCAATACGTGCACATCTCGTTGCAGCCACCCATGACCGCAACGTAGGCGCTGAGCCGATCGGAGGCCGGCACGATGACCGGTCCCTCGAGGTTGGGCGCGTGGAGGGCCTGGAGCTTGGCGAGGAAGCCGTCGGGATCGCGGACATCGAACACGTAGTCGAGCTCGGGCAGCCTGCCGAGGAGCGCCTCGCCGTGCTCCACCGCCATGCACCCGGTGAGCGCGATTGCCCGCCCGGGACGGGCGCGCTTCCAGGGAATCAGCTCGCGGAACTTTCCGAAAACCTTCTGCTCGGCGTTGGCGCGGACCGTGCAGGTGATCAGGACGGCGATGTCGGAATCTTCGAGCGCAGTCTCGGGGATGCAGCCGATGTCGGCAATCTGGGCTGCCAGTTCCTCGCGATCGGCGTCGTTCATCTGGCAGCCGATGTGCCAGAGGTGCACGCGCGGAGCGCGGCCGAGCACCGGCACCTGCGGCTCGCGACGCGGCGCCCGGGAGATCAGGGGAAGTGGTCTGAAACCTCGAGCGGAATCGCTGAGGATCGGTACCGACACGGACATCGGTCGAAGCCTAGCAGTGTGTCCCGGCAGCCATCGGAGCCCCGCCGGGCGCTAGCGGACTTCGACGACCAGACGGATTCCGGTTCGCTCCTCTCCGTCGATGGAGATGTCGATGAACGATGGGATGCAAACCAGGTCAAGCCCACCAGGTGCGACATAGCCGCGCGAGATGGCGATGGCCTTGATCGCCTGGTTGATGGCCCCGGCGCCGATCGCCTGGACCTCGACCTTCTTCTGGGTGCGCACGACACCCGCGATCGCTCCGGCGACTGCGACCGGCTTGCTCGTTGCTGAGACTTTGAGAATTTCCAATGGGGGTGTCGCCCCGGAGGCGTCATGTGAGGGCCGTGAGTAGGACGTTGTCATTATCGGCCGCGATTGTCGCCCCCCGCAGCCGGCAGCACCCGCGAGCGCGATGCAATCGTTACTTCGCGTACTCGACGCTGCGGGTCTCGCGGAGCACGACCACCTTGACGCGGCCGCTGTAGCTCCCCTCGCCGTGGAGGCGCTTGGCGATCTGCCGGGCCATGATCTGCGCGTCGTCATCGCTGATCTCGTCTGGTTTGACGAGAACCCGAAGTTCCTTGCCGGCAAGCACCGCGAAGCTGCGCTCGACGCCGCTGAATTCGTTGGCGATCGCCTCGATGCGTTCGAGCCGCTTGATCGTCGACGCCAGCGATTCCCTGCGCGCACCGGGACGCGCGGCACTGATGGCGTCAGCGGTCATGAGGATCGCAGCGGCGGGCGAGCGCGGCTCCTCGTCGTAGTGATGCGAGCGCACCGCCTGGACCACTGCGGCGGGACGGCCGAGGCGCGCCAGGATCTCGCCGCCGATGATCGCGTGGGGCCCGTCGACGTCGTGCTCCACCGCCTTGCCGATGTCGTGGAAGAGCGCTGCCTCCTTGGCGATCTGCTCGTCGAACCCGATCTCCGCGGCGATCATCCCGGCGATGGCGGCGGTGTCCTGGCTGTGGGACAGGACGTTGTGGCCGTACGAGTTGCGATAGCGCAGGGTGCCGAGCAGCCGGGCGAGCTCTGGATGGACGTTGGTGAGCCCGATGTCCTGGCAGGCCTGCTCACCTTCGTGCTTGATCTGCTGGGCCAGCTCATTGCGGGCCTTGACGACCATCTCCTCGATGCGCGCCGGGTGGATGCGCCCATCGCTGAAGAGGCGTTCGAGCGTTGCCCGGGCAACCTCGCGGCGCACCGGATCGAATGAGCTGAGCACGATCGCCTCCGGGGTGTCGTCGACGATGACGTCGACGCCGGTGGCGGCCTCGAGCGCTCGGATGTTGCGGCCCTCGCGCCCGATGATCCGGCCCTTGAGCTCGTCGGACGGAAGGTGGACGACGGTGACCGACGCCTCGCCGCTCTGCTCGGACGCCTGGCGCTGCATCGCCGCGATGAGGATCTCGCGGCTGCGTTCGCCCGCTTCCTCGCGGACCTGGGTTTCAGCGTGACGGATGCGCTCGGCGATCTCCGGAACCAGCTCGCCCTCGACGCTGCGCATCACCTCGAGACGGGCTTCCGGCTCGGACAGGGCAGCGACGCGCTCGAGCTCCGTGGTGATGAGCGCGCGCTCATCCTCGACCGTCTGGCGCAGGGTTTCGAGCTCGGCCTCGCGGCGGGTCAGCCGCTGCTCGTTGGAGTCGAGCTCGCGGAGACGCCGCTCCAACCCCTCTTCGCGCTGGTTGGTCCGCTGCTCGAGCCGGGCGATCTCCGCCCGGCGCTCGCGGACCTCCGCCTCAGCCTCGTCGCGGCGACGCGCCGCCTCCTCCTTCGCCGCAAGGAGGACGGACTTCGCCTCCTGTTCGGTGGTGCGGACCTGCTCGAGACGGCGTTCGGCATCAACGTCGTGCGTGACGCGGCTCTCGGCCACGGATCTGCGCGCGTACAGAACAGCCGCAACCGCAAATGCGGCCGCAACAATCACTAGCCCTACCAGGGCGAGGATCAGGATGCCGATTGGATGGAACCTCGGGGGTCGGGCGCGATGCGCCCTGCTTGGACTGCCTCACGTCCAGAAAGGGACCGGGGCGAAACCCGCAACGTCTCGATGATCCGGTCGGGGCCGGCCCGCAGCGGGCCGGTCGTTCTCAACGGGAAGACATTCTCATTGTACGAGCCAAAGGGGTTGCTCGCATGTTTCGATCAATGTCACGTGGCCCGGCTACTCTTAGACCCGTGACGGATCGGGAGGTTGCCGGCGTGCTCGTGGCACCCGGCGATGAGGAACTGCGCAACACCGCTCCACGCGCGATTGGCGCGTTGCTCCTCGCGAGCGGGCTGCTCCGCGTCGGAGCGGTCGGAGTCGGCGTGGCTGTGCAATTCCGGCTCAGCGACCTCGCGGGTGGCAAGCCGAGCGCGGTCGACATCGGACTGGTCGGTGCCGCCCAGGCGGCGACGGAGATGGTGTTCGCCCCGATCCTGGCGCGGTACGCGGACCGATTCGGCCGCCGCCGTTTCCTGGTGGCCGGGCCGATCGTATGCGTCGTCGCGGTGCTCCTGGTCGCACTCGGTGTGCGTCCTGCCGAGCTCGGGGGCGCACGCCTGCTCGAGGGGCTCGGCGCCGCGGCATTCGTGCCGGTCGCGCTGGGCACCGTCGCTGCGGCGACGTCCGGCGATCGTCGACGCCGCGCCGGGGCAAGCGGCGCATTCGAGGCGTCGACGCTCATCGGCTACGCCGGTGGCTTCGGGCTCGGGTCGGTCGCGTACTTCGGCTTGCACCGTGGCGCGTTCGTCCTGCTCGCCGGGCTGTACGCGCTGGCGGCGATCGTGTGCCTCGTCTTCGTTCCCCGGGTTCCCCCGCTCCCCGTGCACTCGCTCCGCGTCGTTTTCCGGGCGGCGGTCGGCCCGGGACCGATGCGCGCGTTCCTGCCGTCCTGGATCATGTCGTTCGCGCTGATCGGGGCATTTGTCGCCAATCTGCCGTCGCTGCTTCGGCATCGTGAGGTGGCGTCGCAGTCGTTGATGCATCACTTCGACGTGCGCGTGATCGGCCTCTTCCTGATCGCGTGGGTCGCCGTCTTCCTGGTCGGCATCGTCCTGTGGACGCCGTTCGTCGCCCGGCTCGGTCCGTCGGTGGTGATGCGCAGGTCGGTTCCCGGCGCCTGGCTCACGATGATCGCGCTGCTCGCGATCAACCACCTCCAGTTCATCGGCATGCTGCTCGTGGTGCCGTTCCTGGCGCTCGGCATCCTCTGGCTGGCGGGCTTCGGGCCGGCGGCGGTCACCTACCTCGCCGACTGCTCGGAGAGCCTGAGCGCCGACCGATCAGCGCTCATGTCGTTCTACACAGTGGCCCTGGCCGGCGGCGGTGCGCTCGGCGCCGTGATCGGCGGCTTTGCCGCCCATCTCCTCGGCATCGACGGGCTGGTGATCCTGGGACTGCTGCTCGCGACTGCGACCTTCTTCACCCTCGGCGCGGTGGTGCGATACGACCGTCGCACCGGGTCGACTCCAGCACCCGCCTGAGCCCGGTCGTTACCAGGCCCACACCTCGGGCGCCGGCCCTGGCCCGGGGAACATCGCGTCCAGCTCCTCGAGTGCCGCGTCGTCGAGCCGGACATCAAGTGCGTGCAGGTTGCTCTCGAACTGCTCGACGGTTCGTGGTCCGACGATCGGCCCCGTGACAGCCGGCTGGCGGAGCAACCAGGCGAGGCCGACAGCCGCCGGATGCTCGCCGAGCCTGGCGCAGAACGCCTCGTACCCCTCGATGCGGTCGCGATGCTTGGCGAGCAGCTTCTGCGTCGTCTCCGATGCCGACCGCCCGGTGTCCTGCTGCTTGGCGAGGATGCCTCCGAGCAGCCCGCGCATCAGCGGGCTCCACGCGATGATGCCGACGCCGTAGTGCAGCGCCGCCGGGATCACCTCCTCCTCGACGTGACGCTCGACGAGGTTGTACATGCACTGCTCGCTGATGAGGCCGAGGAAGTGGCGCGCCTTCGCCATCTCCTGAGCCTGCGCGATCGTCCAGCCCGCGAAGTTCGACGAGCCGACGTACACGATCTTGCCCTGCTGGACCAGCACCTCCATCGCTTCCCAGATCTCATCGAACGGCGTGCTGCGGTCGACGTGATGCATCTGATAGAGGTCGATGTGGTCGGTCTGCAGGCGCCGGAGCGAGCCTTCGCAGGCGTTGCGGATGTTGCGCGCGGACAGGAACGTGTCGTTCGGCCAGTCGCTCATCGACCCGTAGAGCTTGGTTGCGATGACCACCTTCTCGCGGCGTCCGCCACCCTGCGCGAACCACCTGCCAACGATCTGTTCGGTGACACCCTCGCCCTTCTTCCAACCATACACGTTGGCCGTGTCGAAGAAGTTGAGTCCCGCGTCGAGCGCGGCATCCATGATCCGATGCGAGGTGGCTTCGTCGGTCTCCGGACCGAAGTTCATCGTGCCGAGGCACAGGCGGCTGACGGAAAGACCCGAGCGACCGAGATGCGTGTATTCCATGGGATCGAGTCTGACAGTCAGGCCAATCCGCGCATCACCCTCAGCACCAGCGACGACGAGAATCCACGCCGCTGCAGCGCACTCGCGACCCGCATGCGTGCCCGCTGATCGCGAGAGTCCGGTGCGCCGGCGCGCTCCCATAGCCGCTGAGCGACGGCGAGTGCGGCGGCCTCCTCGGTATCGCTCTGGCCATCGAGGGCCTCGGTGATCAGGTCACCGGCGACGCCTTTGGCTCTCAGGTCGGCTGCCACTCGCGCGCGTCCATGGCCCGCACGCCGGTGCCGCGCCGCGACTGATGCGGCCATCACCGCGTCGTTGATGTAGCCCGAGGCGGCGCAGCGACTCACCGCCTCGCCCGCGGCGTCAGCGGTGTAGCCGCGCCGCTCCAGCTTGCGCTGCAACGACGCAGCCGACTGGCCGGCGCCACGGAGGATGCGCAACGCTGCCTCCTCCGCGGCGTCAGCACTGTCGGGCGTCGTGGGGGGAGTGGGTGCCCTCACGATCGTGCCGTGTTCGCGGCGGTGCGCGTTAAACGACCGGCGCCGGCAGCGGCGGCACCTCGCCGCTCAATTCCACGGCGGCGTCGCGGAGCACCGGCTCTGGCAGCGCGGCGATCCGTACCTTTGCCGCCACCTCCTCGAGGAGGTCGGGGTTCTGGCGAAGGAAGTCGCGGACGTTCTCACGACCCTGGCCGAGACGCATGTCACCGTACGAGAACCAGGCGCCGCTCTTGTCGATGATGTGGGCGTCGATGCCCATGTCGAGCACGCTCCCGGCGTACGAGATGCCCTCGTTGTAGAGGATGTCGAACTCGGCGGAGCGGAACGGCGGCGCGACCTTGTTCTTGACAACTTTGACCTTGACGCGACTGCCGACGACATCGAGACCCTGCTTGATCGAATCGATCTTGCGGATGTCCATGCGCACCGAGGCGTAGAACTTCAACGCACGGCCGCCGGAGGTGACCTCGGGGTTGCCGAACATCACGCCGATCTTCTCGCGGAGCTGGTTGATGAAGATGACCGAGGTGTGCGAGCGGCTGATCGCTCCGGTGAGCTTGCGCATCGCCTGTGACATCAGCCGGGCCTGCAATCCGACGTGGCTGTCCCCCATCTCACCATCGATCTCGGCCTTGGGAACCAGGGCCGCGACCGAGTCGATCACGACGACATCGACTGCACCACTGCGGACCAGCACCTCGACGATCTCGAGTGCCTGCTCGCCGGTGTCCGGCTGCGAGATCAGCAACTCCTCGGTGTTGACGCCGATGCGCGAGGCGTACTGGGGATCGAGCGCATGCTCTGCGTCGATGAAGGCGGCGACGCCACCGCGACGCTGGGCCTCGGCGATGATGTGCAGGGTGAGCGTCGTCTTTCCAGACGACTCAGGGCCGTACACCTCGATGATGCGGCCGCGCGGGATGCCACCGACACCGAGCGCGATGTCGAGCGTCAGTGCACCGGTCGGGATGATGTCGATGTGCTGAGCCTGGACGTCTCCGAGACGCATGATCGCTCCCTTTCCGTGGGCTCGCTCGATCTGTCCGAGGGCTGTCTGCAGTGCCCGATCCCGCTCAGTCGTCACCGGCTCACTCCTCTCTTCACGCGGCGCTCGAGCACGACGCCCGTTCACTTCTACGACCGGCTCGACTGTCTCGATGGTACGACTTGCTAGTGTGTTCGTCAAAGCTGTACTCCAAGGGGTGGTTGGGATGGATTGGAGGTGCGGCTGGGATGCCGTAGGGCGTCGCGACGGGCGGCGCGTCCGGGCTCACCGGGTGGAGCGAACATTTGTACTGTACTCCCTTCGTGCGGACGTGACAAGCCCGACGTTGAGGCGCCTGGAAGCAGGCTCGAGGGGAGGCGATCACGGCGCTTCGCCGGACCCGGATCCGGCGTCACGCATCGCATGAAGCACGTCGCGGCAGAGGCGCAGCGCGGCCCGGACGGCGTGCGCGCGGTTCAGCTCGCGGCCCGCGTCCGTGTCGAGCCGGATACCGCGTGTCGACGCCGGTCCGGCAACGGCAACGAACACGAGGCCGGCGGGCTTGTGCTCGCTCGCGTCGGGGCCGGCAACCCCGGTGATGCCCACGCCGAGGTCTGCCTCGTATCGCCGGCGGGCGCCCTCGGCCATCGCCTCGGCGACCTCGGGGCTCACCGCGCCGTGGGTGGCGAGCAGGTGCCGGCCGACGCCGAGATGCTCGGCTTTGACGTCGTCCGCGTAGGCGATCACGCCGCCCCGGACATACGCCGACGACCCGGCGACCGCGGTCAGTGCCGCGCCGAGCAGCCCGCCGGTGCACGACTCCCCGACCGCGATGGTCAGGCCCGCCTCGACGAGGTCAATGCCGAGCAACGCCGCCTCGGGGAACGCGGCCACGAGCATCGGCAGGCGCTCGTCAGCGTCCTGAATCGGATCGCGCAACTCCTCCACCGGTCAGCCGAAAGCGGTGCGAGCGCACGAGACGCAGTCAAGCCCGCGCCACGTCACCGGTAGTTGGTGAACTGCAGAGGAACGTCGAGGTCGACGTCGCGGAGCTGCTGGATGACCGCCTGGAGCTCGTCCTTGTCCTTGCTCGAGACGCGCAGCTGGTCACCCTGGGTCCGGACCTGTGCCTTCGGATGCTGTCCACGGATGCGCTTGGTCAGGTCCCGCGCGAGCTCGTCGCCGATGCCCTTGCGGAGCTTGATGACCTGGCGCACGTTGCCCTTGGCCGCCGGCTCCGGTTTCTGTGGATCGAGCACCTTGAGATCGATGCCGCGCCGGTGCGACTTGCTCTGGAGCACGTCGATGATCGATTTGAGCTGCGAGTCGGTGCCGGTGAGCAGCGTGATGGTCTCGTCCTCGAGGGTGATCTCGACATCGATGCCTTTGAAGTCGTACCGGGTGGTGATCTCCCGGCGCGCCTGGTCGACGGCGTTGACGAGCTCCTGCCGGTCGAACTCGCTGACGACGTCGAAGCTGTGGTCCTGAGGCATGACTGATGAGGATAGCGAGACGTGCGAGGGCCGGGCGGCGGGTTCGGGATCGTCAACGACGCAGAGCCGCGCCGGCTTCGACCTGGCTCAGCTGCCGGCGATGTCGCTCCGGTTCAGGAGATCGATGTAGCCAACCGCGATTTGTTCGGCGTCGGACAGACCCAATGCGCGGACGATCGCTTCATGCTCGCGCTCGGCTTCGGCGTCCGTCTGGTCGTGGACGACGGTTTCGAGCTCGACGAACCGGCCGAGTCCAACCACGTCGTCGAGGTGGATGCGGGTGTTCCGATGCATCAGGAGATGTCGCGTCTTCTCCAGAGTCCCGGTGCGGGCCAGCGCGCGGCTCAACACCTCCTCCAACGTCACGGCGTCATCGGCGCGGTGCAACGAATAGTCCGACGCGCGCGCTTCGGGGGTATCGTCGCGGTTGTACGAGATCAGTTCGCACGGACCATNNGCCGCGTGGGACAGCGAAGAACTGGTCGCGCTGGCGCAGCAGCCCTTCATCGCGTGCACCCATCTCCAGAGCCCGTGATGCCACGCGCTCGTGGTCGGCACAGCGGAACTTGCTCTCGATGTTGCGCATGGAGCGATGGTACGTACGTACAGCGGTGCGCGTGGAGCGCTGCGCTCCGCGTTACTCGTCGCCGAGGTCTGCGAGGAGCTCGTCCACCTGGAACACGTCCATGAGCACGTCGCGCGACTTGCTGCCCTCGAACGGGCCCACNNACGCCCTTCCGCCGCAACGGTATGTGCCGCTTTGGCGAACAGCGGATCGCGCTTGGTTGCGTCGCGAGCCCACGACACCGTCGCCTCGACCGTGAAGATCTCCTCCTGGTAGTCGGGCTTCCCCTGCACCTTCCAGTGACCGATGAGGGTGTCGAGCTCGCGATCGCTCACGAATGCGCCCTGCAACCGGCGCGGCTTGCCCTCGTCGATGGGGAGATAGAGCATGTCGCCGCGGCCGANNGCCTTGATCAGGCCGGTGATGATGTCGGCCGATGGGCGCTGGGTGGCGACGATGAGGTGCAGACCGACCGCACGCGCGAGCTGCGCGATCCGGCAGATGAGGTCCTCGATCTCTCCCGCCGCGACCATCATCAGGTCGGCGAGCTCATCGATGACGATGACGATGTACGGCAGTGGGGCCACGCCGAGCGTCGGGGCCTTCTCGTTGAACGCGACGATGTTGCGGGCGGCGTGGGATGCGAAGAGCTTGTAGCGCTCCTCCATCTCCTTCACCGCCCAGCGCAGTGACGCCACCGCGGCCTCCGGTTCCACCACGACCGGCACCAGCAGGTGGGGCAGATCGGCAAAGTTGGACAGCTCGACCCGTTTGGGGTCGATGAGGATCATCTTCAGCTGCGCCGGCGTGGCCTGCAGCAGGAAGCCGCCCAGGACCGCGTTGATGCACACCGACTTGCCGCTGCCAGTCGCACCGGCGATGAGCAGGTGGGGCATGCGCGTGAGGTCGCCGATCACCGGGTGCCCGCTGACGTCGGCGCCGAGCGCGACGCTCAGCTTGTTGCGCCGATCGGTGAACGCCGGCGACTCGATCGTCTCTTTCAGGCTCACCAGCTGCGCCGCCTTGTTGGGCACCTCGACGCCGATCGCGGATTTGCCGGGGATGAAGGGCTGGATGCGGATCGGCGCGGCCAGCGCCAGGGCGAGGTCCGTCTGATATCCGAGGATGCGACGCACCGGGACGCCCACCGCCGGCTGCAGCTCGTACTGGGTGACGGTCGGTCCGCTGTTGGCCCCGACAATCCGGGTCTCGATGCCGAACGACTGCAGGGTGCTCACGATCTTGTCACCTGTGGCACGAACCTCGGCGGCGAGGCGCTCGCGCTTGCCGGTGATCGTGTCCAGCAGCTCGACGCCCGGCAGCACCCAGACCTTCTCCGGCTCGTCGCTGATCATCGCGGCATGGGCGAGCCCGACCTCGGGAACCGGGCCGATCACTGCCGGCAGCGCGTCGCCGGGCACTGCCGGGACGCCTTCGAACTCGCGAGTGAAACCGTGCTCGCCAAGGTCCTCACCGGTCGCCTGCGGTTCCTCGGGATCGAGGAACGCCGTGGCCGGCGGGACGATCTTGGGGGCATCGAACGGCAGCACCATGGGGACGCCGGTCAGCTCCGCGGCCGGCTCTGGGACGGGCGCCGGGAAGACGCGCGGGCGGCCGGAGGCGCTGGCGGCCCGGTCGCGGCGCAGCCCCTCGCTCTCGGCGGCGAACCAGTGCGCGAGCGCCCTGACCACGGTTCCGGTGCGGAGGTCGGTGGCCAGGATGACCCCGAGGAAGGCGACGACGACCAGTGCGGCGCCCGCGCCCGCGCCGCCGAGCACTCGCTCGACGCCCGACCCGATCGAACGCCCGAGCGCACCCGCGTCACCGCCGGTCATGCCGATCAGCCCGAGCAGCGCGACCATCGCGATGGCACTCCCGAGGGCGGCGAGCGTGCCGGCTCGCCACTCGGGGGACACGCACAGACGCGTGCCGGTGAGGATGAGCCCGGCGACGCCAAGCCAGGCACCGACCCCGAAGGCCGTGAAGAGCCCGTCGTGCACCGGCCCCGCCACCGCTCCACCCCCCGGCAGGATCAGGACGGCCCCAAGGATCACGCCGGCCCCGATGGCCCCGATCCCGGTCAGCTCACGACGGAGATCGCGGTGCAGCAGCGGAGGGCGCGACGGCGATGCGGCGCGCGACCGCGAGCGCGCCGCTGGACGCCGCGACGGCGTGCGCTTGCGCGTGGGACGGGTTGGGGCGGAGCGAGCCATTCGTGAACTCGATGTGGAACGCGTGGAAGACGGGCTACCGAGGCCCCTGGATCGGGCCCGATGCTATCAGCAAATCGGCCTCCGCAAATGCGGCGGCGCGTGCTGCTGCCCACGGGGTGACGAGGCGGCGCTTGGCGAACATCCGTGCCTATACTACACGAATGTGTTGTCGTGGAGACTTGCTCCCGGGGTTCAGACCTCGGTGACCAGGGGCAGGATCAGCGGCCGCCGCTTGGTCTTCTTGTAGAGGAATCGCGAGAGACCCTCGTGGATCGCGCCCTGCCAGGCGTTGTATCCGGCATCCGGAGTGAGCCGGGACACGAGTGACAGGACGTGCTCGCGCGCCTCGTCGAAGAGCGCGTCGGCATCGTCGGCGACGAACCCGCGTGACACCAGGTCGGGACCCGCGACCACCGCGCCGCTGGACCGTTCGACGGTCAGCACCACGAGGATCACCCCGTCCTGGGCGAGCTGCTGCCGGTCGCGGAAGACGACGTCGCCGGCCTCCTCGATGCTGAGACCGTCGACATAGACGTATCCGGTTCGCACCCGCTCTCCGGTGGGTCGGACGCCGTGCTCGTCGAGCGCGATCACCGTGCCGTTGTCGATTGCCAGGACGCGCTCGGCGGGGATGCCGACAGATCGGGCCAGGGCGGCGTGGAGGGCGAGATGCCGGTACTCGCCGTGCACGGGGATGAAGTACCGCGGCCGGGTGAGCGTGAGCAGCAGCTTGAGCTCCTCGCGGCTCGCGTGGCCGGAGGCGTGCACCCCATGCCGGGAGGAGTTGAAGACCCGCGCTCCGCGCCGATACAGGTTGTTGATCGTCCGGTGCACCGATTCCTCGTTGCCGGGGATGGGATTCGCGCTGATCACGACGGTGTCCGCCTCGCGCAGGCTGACCATCCGATGCTCGCCCGCGGCGATGCGCACCAGCGCCGACAACGGCTCTCCCTGCGCGCCGGTGCAGAGAATTGCCAGCTCGTTGTCGGGAATGTGTTCGTGCTCTTTCGGGGTCACGAACACGCCCGGCGGGACATGCAGATATCCCAGCTCCTCGGCGACCTTGATGTTCTTGAGCATCGAACGGCCGACGATGAAGCAGCGCCGTCCGCACGCCTGCGCCGCGTTGATCGCCTGCTGCAGACGCGAGATGTTCGACGCGAAGGTCGCCATCAGGATGCGCCCCTGCGCCGCTGCGAAGATCGGCGCGAGTCCCTCGCCGACACTGCGCTCGCTCGGGGTCGTGCCCTCCTGTTCGGCGTTGGTGCTGTCACTCAGGAGCAGGAGCACACCCTCGTCACCGATGCGCGCGAGTCGCGCGAGGTCGGGCGGCTCCCCCTGCACCGGCGTGCTGTCGATCTTGAAGTCGCCCGAATGCACGATGACGCCGGCGGGAGTCCGTACCACCAGTGCGCACGCGTCCGGAATCGAGTGGGTCGCGTGCACCCACTCCACGTCGAAGCATCCCAGCGTGCGCGTGTCGCCGGCTCGCACCGTGTGCAGCTCGGTGGTCTCGATGAGGCCGTGCTCGCGCAGCTTGTTGCGCAGGAACCCGAGCGTCAGCGCGGTGCCGTACACCGGCACGGGAAGGCGCGGGAGCACGTAGGGGAGCGCGCCGATGTGGTCCTCGTGTCCGTGGGTCAGGACGATGCCGCGAATATTGGCGACGCGATCCTGCAACCACATGATGTCCGGGATCACCAGGTCGACGCCGAGCATCTCCTGCTCCGGGAACATCAGGCCGGTGTCGATGACCACGATGTCGTCGCCGCAGCTGAGCGCGAGCATGTTGCGACCGATCTCGCCGAGTCCGCCGAGCGGGATCAGGGTCAGCTGAGCCGACCCGGGTACCTCCGTCAAAAGAGATCCATCTGGTCGCCGCCGGGGACAGCCGCGACCTTGCGCATCTCGGACGCCGAAGCACCGCCCGCACGGCGCGCTCGCGCGGCCTCGGCGTCAGCGAGGTAGCCGCGGACGCGGCGCATGTCGGATTCGAGCGTCTCCTTCAGCCCGCCGTTGTAGAGCGCGGCCGCAGGGTGGAACAGCGGAACGTAGACCCGGTCGTCACGACGAACCCGTTCGCCATGCAGGCGCGAGATGCTGCCGGCATCGGGAAGGAGTCGCTGCAGCGCATGGCGCCCGAGCAGGAGGATGACGTCGGGCTGGAGCAGCGCGATCTGCTCATCGAGGAAGTGGCTGCACGCTTCGACCTCGAGCGGTTCGGGATCGCGATTGCGCGGCGGCCGGCACTTCACGATGTTGGTGATGTAGATGTCGCGCCGGTCGAGCCCCACCGATTCCAGCAGGCTGGTCAGCAGGCGGCCTGCCGCGCCGACAAACGGTTTGCCCTCGCGGTCCTCGTTCTCACCGGGGGCCTCCCCGACCGCCATCACACGCGCGGTCACCGGCCCGTAGCCGGGAACCGCCTGGGTGCGAGTGAGGTGCAGGGGGCACGCGGTGCATTCGCGTACGCGCCCGTGGAGCTCGAGGACCTCGTCGGTCGTCGCCACCATTGGCGGAGTTTAGTGCACGGCGCGGGGCGTCTTTTGGCGATCCACGAGGTGCTCAGCGGTCGCGGAGCAAGAGCTCCGCCACCTGCACCGCGTTGGTCGCCGCACCCTTGCGCAGGTTGTCGGCGCTGAAGAAGAGCGCGATACCGTTGTCGGTCCCGGCATCGCGGCGGATCCGCCCCACCTGGACGTCGTCGCTGCCGGCGACCGCCCGGGGCATCGGGTATCGCTGCGCCGTCGGGTCGTCGACGACCATGACTCCGGGCGAGTCGCGCAACAGCGCGCGCAGGTCGTCGGGATCCGCATCGGCGTCGAGCTCGACCCACACGGCGGCGCTGTGTCCAACGATCACCGGGACGCGCACGGTGGTGACGCTCATGCGCAGGCTCGGAGCGTCGAGGACGCGACGTGTCTCGGCGATCACCTTGACCTCCTCCTCGGTGTCGGCGCCCTGCATGGTCCAGCCGCCCGGGATCACGTTGCCATGGAGCACGTGCGGGTACGCGTTCGCTGCCGGGGTGGATCCAGCTGCATCGGCGCGCATCTGGGTGTCGAGCTCGTCCGCGAGTCCGGTGCCCGCCCCGGAGGCGGCCTGATACGTCGCCACCGTGACGTGGCGAAGGCCGTAGGCGCGCTGCAGCGGCGCGAGCACGATGGTGAGCGGAATCGCGACGCAATTGGGGTTGGCCACGATGCCCCGGTGCTCCGAGAGCCGGTTTGCGTTCACCTCGGGAACGATCAGCGGCACAGCGGGATCCATGCGGTACGCGCTCGACTTGTCGACCGCGATCCCGCCCGCGTCGGCGACTCCCGGCGCGTGGCGCCGCGATGTCCCAGCGCCGGCGGCGAAGAACACGATGTCGGCACCGCGCAGCGCGTCACCGCTCAGCTCACGCACCTCAGTGTCGCCGAGGTACGTGCGCACCCGCCGGCCCGCGCTTCGCGGGCTGGCGTACAGCTCGAGCGCGGACGCCGGGAAGGCGCGCTCACCGAGGATGCGCACGAGCGTGCCGCCGGCGGCGCCGGTGGCACCGACGACGGCGACCGCCGGCCGGTCAGACGGCACCGGGTCGGCCCCTATGCGCGCCCGCCGGCGCCGTTGCCGCCGGCTTCCTGCTGCCTGGAGAGCTCGCGGATCGCCTCACGCCTCGAGAGGTTGACGCGTCCACGATCATCGACCTCGATGACCTTGACCATGATCTCGTCGCCGATGTTGACGACATCCTCGACCTTGTCGACATGGTGCTCGGCGAGCTGCCCGATCCTGACCAGTCCCTCTTTCTTCGGCATGATCTCGACGAAGGCGCCGAAGCCCATGAGGCGGGACACCTTGCCCTTGTAGATCTTGCCGATCTCGATGTCGTCGGTCAGGTCATGGATCATCGCCACCGCCTGCTCGCGTGACGCGGCGTTGGCGGACGCGATGAACACGCGCCCGTCGTCTTCCACGTCGATCTGAGCGCCGGTCTCCTCGACGATCTTGCGGATCATCTTGCCGCCTGGGCCGATGACGTCGCGGATCTTGTCGGGGTTGATGTTGATCACCTCGATGCGCGGTGCCCATGGGCTCAACTCGGGTCGCGGCGCGGAGAGCGTCTCGGCCATCTTGCCGAGGATGTGCATGCGGCCGGCGCGAGCCTGCTCGAGCGCACGCTCCATGAGGTCCCAGCTGAGGCCGCTGATCTTGCAGTCCATCTGGAGCGCGGTGATCCCGGTGGCCGAGCCGGCAACCTTGAAGTCCATGTCGCCGAGCGCATCCTCCATCCCCTGGATGTCACTGAGGATCGCGGCATGCTCGGCACCGTCGTCGGTGATCAGTCCCATGGCGATACCGGCCACAGGAGCGATCAGCGGAACGCCCGCGTCCATCAGCGCGAGGCATGAGCCGCACACCGATGCCATCGATGTCGAGCCGTTGCTCGAGAGGATCTCGGTCACGATGCGGATGACGTAGGGGAACTTCTCCTCCTCCGGCATCACGTTGTGCACTGCCCGCTCGGCGAGCGCACCATGGCCGATCTCGCGGCGGCCGGGTGAACGCAGCGGTCGTGCCTCCCCCACCGAGTACGGCGGGAAGTTGTACTGGTGCATGAACCGCTTGAACTGCTCGAGTCCGATCCCGTCGATTTTCTGCTGATCCTGTCCAGAACCGATGGTGACCACCGAGAGCGCCTGGGTCTGCCCGCGCGTGAAGAGCGCCGATCCGTGAGTGCGCGGCAGGACGCCGACCTCGCACCAGATGGGCCGGATCTCGTCGGTGCGGCGACCGTCGGGGCGGATGCCCTCGTTGAGGATCGCCGCACGCACGGCTTTCTTGACCTCGGACTCGTACGCCTTGCCGATGTCCGATCGCGCCTCGGGGAACCGATCCTCGAGCGACGACACCGTCTCCGCCTGGAGCTGATCGATCGCCGCCTCACGCGACGCTTTGTCGGGGTTGCGCGCGGCGCTGCCGACCCGGTCGGCGACGAAGTCGTGCACGGCCGCGGTGATGTCCGGCGAGACCTTCTGCGACGGGTAGCTCATGGTGGGCTTGCCGATCGCGTCATGGAGACCGCGCTGGAACTCCACGAGCTTGCGGATCTCGTCGTGGGCCATGCGCAGCGCCTGGAGCATGACCTGCTCGGAAATCTGATGCGCGCCGGCCTCGACCATGACGATTGCGTCCCACGTGCCCGCGACGATGAGGTCGAGCGCGGACTCATTGATTTGCGTCAGCGTTGGGTTGAGGAGCAGCTGTCCGTCGAGCATGCCGACCCGGACGCACGCGACCGGCCCGCCGTGCGGGATCCCGCTGATCTGCAGCGCGCATGACGCGCCGGTGACCGCGAGCGTCGCGGGATCCTGCTCCTGATCGCTGCTCAGCACGGTCGCGACGATCTGCACGTCGTTGCGGAAGTCCTTGGGGAAGAGCGGCCGCATGGGGCGGTCGATCATCCGGCTCGTGATCGTCGCGGCCTCGCTCGGCCTGCCCTCGCGGCGGGGAAACGATCCCGGGATGCGTCCGACGGCGTAGAGCTTCTCCTCGTAGTCGCATGTGAGCGGGAAGAAGTCGATGCCCTCTCGCGGCGCCTTGGATGCGACCGCGGTGACGAGCAACGCGGTGTCGCCGACGCGCAGCATGACGGCGCCGTTTGCCTGCTCCGCGACGTACCCGGTCTCGACGATCAGGCGCTTGCCGCAGAAGTCCGTTTCAAATGTTTTCTTGAGATTTTCAGGGATGGCCACGCGTGTCTCCTGGTGATGACCTGCGCCGGAATAGATCCGCTTCGCCGCGCTCTCCAGGAGTGAGGTGTTGGGGACTGGGCATCAGGGCGTGCGGCTCGCGCTGCAGCTGCGGCACCGCTTCCTGATACACGGACCCCAACGTCTCACCTGTGAGTGCGACGTCGCCGGAAGGTGCCGGCACCGGGTCGGTTGATGGTGTGTGTTGCTTGGGTCTGATTTGTGGTCGCGACTGACACTATCGGCGCAGACCGAGGCGCCCGATCAGTGCGCGATAGCGCTCGACGTCAGTCCCCGACAGGTAGTCGAGCAACCGGCGGCGCTGGCCGACGAGTTTGAGCAACCCGCGGCGCGACGCGTGGTCTTTGGGGTGATCGCGAAGGTGTTCGGTGAGCGAGCTGATACGTTCAGACAGCACAGCCACCTGGACCTCCGTGGAGCCGGTGTCCGTTTCGTGGCGCCGATGCTCCGCGATTATCTCGGATTTGGATCTGACGATTGGCACGATTGTTCGCCGCAAGTCTAACAGGAGATCATCGGAGAGCGGCCTTCCCCTCGCTGCGGGGCGCAGATGTTGATCGCGGCGGGGAGGCATGTCAGCGTCGCGGGCGTGGTCCCAACCTGCTCTCCCTCGACGTCGAAGAGCATCGGAGCACCATCGCACGCCACGCGCACCACGCGACCGCGATACACCTCCACCTCGCGCCGAGCGACGTGCCGCCCTCGGTACAGCGACGGGATCCCGGTGAGAACTCGCGTCCTCCCGGTCTCGGCGATGACGACCACGTCGAAGCGGCCGCCGTCAAGCTCGGCGCCCGGTGCGACGTGCATCCCGCCGCCGAAATACTGTCCATTGGCGACGACGACGCTGCGCACGTCGCGCTCGATCCGGACTCCGTCGACATCGATGCGCGCGCGACGTGGCGCGTAATTCCACAACGTCACGATCGACGCGGCCAGAAAGACGGCGGTCCCGCGCGGGCCGGATGCCTTGTGGGCGCTGCGATTCACGCGGGCGACCACCTCGCCGCCCATCCCGCAGTCCGCGATGTTGACGAAGAACCTGTGGTCACCGCTGGCGAAATCGACGCGACCGGCGTCGATCCGGCGCCGGGAACCCGACGCGATCAGCGCCGCCGCCGCGTCCAGGCGTGCGGGGATGCCGGCCGCCCTTCGGAAATCGCCGCCGGTACCGCTCGGCAGGACCCCGAGCACGGCATCGGGTTCGATCGGGCTCCCCCCGGCGTCGAAGAATCCGTTGACCACCTCGTTGAGCGTGCCGTCACCGCCGGCCACCAGGATGGTGCGGTACCCCTGGGCCAGCGCTGAGCGGACCGCGGCGGTCGCGTCACCTGGCCTGGTGGTGCGATGGAGGTCGAACCCGATGCCGACCGAGCGAAGGGCGCTCGCGATCGCCGGCCCGTTGCGACGCGTTCTGCCCCCGGCGCTGGCCGGGTTCATCACCAGGAAGGCGCCGGTGGTCACTCCGGCGGCGCCGATCGGCCCACGATCTCGCGTGTCCGGGCGATATCGCGTGCCATCGCCACCTGGAGCGCGGCAATCGAAGTGAACGCGCGGTCGGGGCGGATCCGGCGGCGAAGCGCGAGCCGGACCCGGCGACCGTAGAGATCACCGTCGTAGTCGAGCAGGTGGGACTCTATGGTCACCGCACCGCCGCCGAAGGTTGGGCGGGTGCCGATCCCGGTCGCGGCCGGTCGCCAGCCGTCGCCGACGTCGAGCCAGCCGGCGTAGACACCCGCGGCCGGGATGCAGCGCGACGGGTCGACGCCGAGATTCGCGGTGGGCACACCGAGGCCGGCGCCACGGCCTTCACCACGCTCGACCACGCCCTCGAGGTGGTACGGACCACCGAGCATCGAGACCGCTTCGGAGAAGCCTCCCGACGCGACGGCCTCACGGATCCGCCCGGACGACACCGGCCGGCCGCCACGAGTGGCCGGCGCAACCGTGATCACCTTGAACCCTCGCTGCCTGCCGAGCCGGGTCAGAAACTCGACGTTGCCCTCGCGGCCGCGACCCAGGGCGAACCCCGGTCCGACGATGAGCAGGCGCATGCCCAGGCTGTCGATGAGCGTTGTGGCGAATCGGTCGGCACTCCACTCGCTCAGCGCACGGGTGAACGTGATGACCACCACCCGGTCGGCACCGGCCCGGCCCAGGAGCTCGATGCGGTCGTGGACGCTGCAGAGCAGCGGCGGGCATCCCGAGGGGTCGACGACGCATCGGGGATGCGGATCGAAGGTGACCGCCACCGGGGTCAGCGAGCCGCCGCTCGCGGCGGCGCGCACGCGCTCGAGCAGACGCTGGTGGCCGATGTGCACGCCGTCGAAGCTGCCGATCGTCACCACCGACCCTGGGCCGCCCGCGTCTGGCGCGGGGAACTCATGGAGGAGCTCCATCGCGACGTCAGCCGGCCAGCACCTTGGTCGGCCGGAGCAGACCGCCGTTGAGCTCTCCGATGCCGATCAGCTCGCCGGTCGGATCGTGCATCCGGCACTCTCCGGCAACGTCGGGCAGGGTCGACCGGGGCAGCCACACCGGCTGGCCGCGGCGGATCTGCTGCACCTGCGCCGGCCCGAGATTCACCAGGGGCAGGTGCGCCACGGCCACCTCGGGCGGGAGCAGCGCCAGCCAGGGTTCCTCCATCGCCGCGAACTGCTCGAGGGAGATCGACGTGGCGAGACCGAGGGTTCCGTAGCTGGTCCGCGAGAGCCAGCCGAGCAGGCCCCCGGTGCCGAGCGCCTCGCCGAGGTCCGATGCGAGGACGCGCATGTACGCCCCCTTGCCGCTGACGACGACGATCTCTGCCTCGGCGACGGTGCCCGGCCGGAAATCGACGAGCTCGGCCGAGTAGATGGTCACGCGGCGCGGCTCGCGTACCACCTCCTCGCCGGCCCGGGCGAGCTCGTAGAGATGCTTGCCCTCGTGCCTTACCGCGGAGTGCATCGGGGGAATCTGATCGATCTCTCCGGTGAAACGGCTGAGCTCGGAACGGATCTGCTCGACCGTCAGCGCACCGGCGTCGGCGCCGGTGACGACCACTCCCTCGGTGTCGCAGGTGTCGCTCCGTTCCCCGAGGCGCACCACGCAGTGATACGTCTTGGGTTGGGCGTGGAAGTAGTCGACGAAGCGGGTGGACCGCCCGACGCAGATCGGGAGCAGTCCGGTCGCCGTCGGGTCGAGGGTTCCCGCGTGGCCGACCCGCCGCTCCCCGAGGATGCGCCGAACCTGCCGGATGGCGTCGAACGACGTGATCCCTGCAGGTTTGTCGAGCGGCAGCACGCCTCCCCGGCGCGCGACAGCCGAGCCGGCGCGCGGGCCGGCGCCCGGTGCGGCGACCTCGGTCACCGTCGCGAATCGATCAACCGGCGGGCCACCTCGAGCACCTTGCGCTCCGCGATCGGGAGCGGATCCCCGAACTCGGCGCCGGCGGCGCGCCGGTGGCCCCCACCTCCGAATGGTGTGCAGACCTCGGTGGCGTCAAAGGGCTCGCGCGTGCGCACGCTGATCTTGCTGCGGTCGGGGGTGTGCTCCTTGAAGAGGATCGCGACCTCCATGGAGGCGATGCTCTGGAGCGCATCGATGATGCCCTCCGCGTCCTGCATGTCGGCGCCGGCTTCCTCGAGCATGGCGATGGTCACCTCCGACCAGAGCAGGCGCCCGTCCATCTCCGAATGCATCTTGGCGACGGCGAGACCCTCGAGTCGCACCTGCGCGAGGGAGCGCGACTTGTAGCTCTTGAGCGCCACCCATCCAGGGTCGGCTCCGGCCGCGACCAGCGATGCGGCGAGACGCAGCGAGGCCTCGGTCGTGTTCTCGTGCCGGAAGCCACCCGTGTCGGTGAACAGGGCGGCGTAGAGGTTCGTCGCCACCGCGGGGCCGATCGGCGCGCCGAGCTGGCGGAGCAGCTCGTAGATCACCTGGCCCGTGGCGCTGGCGCTCGCGTCGACGAGGTTGATGGTCCCGAACGCGGTGTTGCTGAGATGGTGGTCGATGTTGACAACCGTGGTGGCACGCTCGACCTCGGCGCGGCGCTCGCCGAACCGACCCAGGGTTGCGCAGTCGAACGTGAAGATCGTGTCGCCGAGCGGTGCCCCACCGGTTTCGACGGTCTCGAAGCCCGGCAGGTACTCGAGCAGCCTGGGGAGCGGTTCGGGGACGACCACCCGGACTTTCTGCCCGAGGCTGCGCAGCGAGATGGCGAACGCGAGCGCAGAGCCGAGGCTGTCGGCGTCCGCGTCCTTGTGCGCGAGGCATGTGACCCGGTCGGTGTTCGACACGATCCTGCGGATGGGGTCGACGACGTCCTCGAGACGTGGCCAGACAGCGGGGGCTGCGACGGTCACTCGGGAACCTCCACGACTTCCTCGGCGGGGCGTTCACCGGCGAGGCCTCTGAGGAGCGTGCTCACCCTCACGCTGTACGCGATCGATTCGTCGAGCTCGAAGTGGAGTCGGGGAACACTCCGCAGGTTCTCGAGCCGCCTGCCCAGTTGAGCACGTAGATACCCTTCGGCGTGGGTGAGCGCCAGGACGACATTCTGGCGCTCGGTGTCGTCACCGAGCGCGCTCACCGCGAGCCACGCCTCGCGCAGGTCCGGGCTCATCCGGACGCGTGAGATCGAGGCGAGCCGGACTCTCGGATCCTTGATCTCCGTCAGCATCATGGCCGAGATCTCTTCGCGGAGCTGCTCGCCCACCCGCTCGCGGCGCGGGCTGCGAGCCCCCGAGCGAAGCGTCATGCGTTCTGCTGCTCCATCGTGAAGGCCTCGAGGATGTCGCCCTCATGGAAGTCACTGAAGTCGGCGAGCGTGATGCCGCAGTCGTAGCCGTGGGTCACCTCGCGGACGTCGTCCTTGAAACGCTTCAGCGCGTCGATGCGACTCTGGGCGATCTCCTTGCCGTCGCGGATGACCCGGCAGGTGGCGTTGCGCGTGATCCTGCCGTCGAGCACGTGCGAACCGGCGATGGCCGGCTTGCCGTCCACCTGGTACACACGCCGAACCTCGGCGCGGCCCTGGGTGACCTCGATCATGGTCGGCTGGTACATGCCCTTGACCGCCTTCTCGATGTCGTCGGTCACCTGGTAGACGACGTCGTAGTAGCGAACGTCGACGCCCTGGTCCTCGGCGGCGGCACGGGCATGATCGTCGGGCCGGACGTTGAAGCCGATCACGATGGCGTCGGTCACCGCCGCGAGGTTGACGTCGGACTCGCTGACCGCGCCGACGCCCTCGCCGACGACCTTGATCTTCACCGTCGGATCCTCGATCTTGGTCACCTGGCTGCGAAGCGCCTCGAGCGAGCCGTTGGCCTCTGCCTTGAGCACGAGGTTCAGCGACTTCATCTCCCCTTCGGAGATGTTCTGGGCCAGGTCGGCCAGGGTGATCCTGCGCACCGGCTGTGCAAGGCGCTGCTTCTCCGCGAAACCGCGTTGCTCGGCCTTGCTGCGAGCGCCGCGCTCGGTCTCGACCACCTCGAAGATCTCGCCGGCCATGAGCACCTCGGAGAGGCCGGTGACCACGACCGGCGTGCTCGGCCCCGCCTCCTTGATGCGCTTGCCGGTGTCATCGACCAGGGCGCGGACCTTGCCGAACGCCGACCCCGCGACCAGGTTGTCGCCGACCCGGAGCGTGCCGTTCTGCACGACCAGCGTTGCGATGGCGCCGCGTCCGCGCTCGAGATGGGAATCGATGACGGTGCCCACCGCGCGGCCGTTCGGATCGGCCTTGGGCTCGACGTATACGTCGCTCACGTCGAGCACGCTCTGGAGCAGATCGTCGATGCCCTCGCCGGTCTTGGCGCTGGTTCGCACCACGGGCACGTCACCGCCGAACGCCTCGACCACTACCTCGCGGTCGGCGAGCTGCTGGAGCACGCGGTCCGGGTTGACGCCGTCCTTGTCGATCTTGTTCATGGCGACCACGATCGGGACGCCGGCCGCCCGGATGTGCTGAATCGCCTCTTCGGTCTGGGGCATGACGCCGTCATCGGCGGCGACCACGAGGATGGCGACGTCGGTGACGTCCGCCCCGCGGGCGCGCATCGCCGTGAAGGCCTCGTGGCCCGGGGTGTCGATGAAGGTGATCAGGCGCCCGTTGCGCTCCACCTGGTGCGCGCGGATCACCTGGGTGATCCCTCCGGCCTCACCGGATGCCACCTTGGTCTTGCGGATCGCGTCGAGCAACGAGGTCTTGCCGTGGTCGACGTGCCCGAGCACGGCAACCACCGGTGGCCTGGACACCAGGGTGCCGGGGGCAGCGCCCGACAGGTCGAGGAGCGGGTGGCGGCGCCGTCCGGACGCCGGGGCGCCAGTGGCCGCCTCGGCGACCGCGTCCTCGGATTCCGCCTCGAAGCCGAAGTGATCGGCCGCGAGTGCCGCGGTGTCGAAGTCGACCGTCTGGTTGAGCGTGGCCATCACGCCATTGCTCATCAGGTACTTGATCAGCTGCGGACCCGACACCTCGAGGCGTTCGGCGAGCTCAGCGACCGTGAGACCTGCCGGAAGGGTGACTTTCTTGACCGTTGCTATGTCGATTCCTCCGTGACGAGCTCCCGCAGCGCTGCGGCGAGGGTGGGCTCGTCGATTACATCATCCCCGACCCGAAGCGAGCGCGCCAGGGATCGGTGCCGCCGTGACTGGCGCAGACAGGTGATACCCGTTTCCCGGCAGAGATATGCGCCCCGGCCTGGCGAGCGGCCAGTCGGGTCAAGGGTAACCCTCCCGGAGCCGGTGATGACCGCCAGCCGGACCAATTCGCTCTTGGGGCGTACCTTCCGGCACCCGACACAGGTCCGGAGCGGTTCTGACGAGGTCAAGCTCGGTCAGCCGGGCTCAGCGGCGTCTTCCTCGGGCCCGTCGCCCCGGATGTCGATCCGCCAGCCGGTCAGGCGTGCCGCGAGCCGGGCATTCTCACCGCCCCTCCCGATCGCCAGCGACAGCTGGTCTGCGGCGACGGCAATATGCGCGGTTCGAGTCTCGAGGTCGAGCTCCACGCCCCGAGCGGCCGCCGGGATCAGCGAGTTCATGACGAACGTCCCGGGGTCGGCCGACCAGGCCACGATCTGGACCTGCTCCTCGCCGAGCTCGGAGGTGACCGCCCGCTGGCGCACCCCGTTTCGGCCGATGCACGCCCCCTGCGCATCCACGTCACCGTCGGGTGCGTCCACAGCGACCTTGGTCCGGCGCCCGGGGTCGCGGGCGATGGCACGGATGACGACCTGCCCGGTCTGCAGCTCGGGCACCTCCTGCTCCATCAGCCGCTGTACCAGCTGCGGATGGGAGCGGGACACCACCACCACGGCATCGGGTCCCTTGCGGCGGCCTTCGACGATGACCACCTTGATGTGGTCCCGGACCGCTAGTCGCTCTCCAGGGATCTGCTCCTCGGGCGGAAGCATCCCGGGCACCCCGGCGGCGTCGACGTACCAGATCGATCCAAGACGTCGCTCCACGATCGCGTCTCGGAGCACGCCCCGCTGGGTCATGCCCTCGCCGAGGACGCGGCGCTGCTCGACACTCGCGAGCCGCTCGGCCACGGCGGTGCGCGCGGCCGCGGCGGCCTGCCTCGGGAAGTCCGGGACATCCACCTCGACCGGCTCCTCGACGCCCTCGTCGTCCACGCGATACACGACGAATGTCCCCGACTCGAGATTCACGCGGGCCTGGACGCGGGGATCGTCCTCGACGAGGCGGCGGTAGGCGGTGGCCACCCCCTGCTCCACCGCGCGAGTGATCTCCACCTCACTGAGTGGTGTCGCGGCTGCGAGGTCGCGCAGCGCGCTCAGGGTCACCGTGGGCGCCCCCATCAGATGTCGACGACGATCCGCGCCGCCAGGACGGCGTCCAGCGAGAAGGCGGCCGCTCGCGTCGTCCTGCGATCGCGGACCGCGATCTCCGCCTGGTTGCCCGCGATCGACACGAGCTTGCCCTCGAGCACGAGCTCCGAGTCGCCCTCGCGTAGGCGCACGTTGATCCGGCGCCCGATCGCGGCGGTCCATTCCTCGGGCCGGCGGATCGGCCGCTCCGCTCCCGGTGAGCTCACCTCGAGGCGGTACGGATGGTCTATCGGGTCGTTGACGTCGAGCACCGCGGAGGCGGTGTTGGATGCGCGCTCACAGTCGTCGAGGGTCACGCCGCCGTCGGGACGGTCGATGACCAGCCGGAGCACCGCGCCCCGGCCGTGACCCGACCAGTGCACGTCGACGAGCTCGATGCCGAGGTGGTCAAACGAGGGGCGCAAGAGGGAGGCGATGCCGGAGACGTCGTCGCTGTTCATATGTGGTGCTGCGCTTCGGGCGCGTGGACCTACGCTGTCCGCGGAGCGACCCGTCTCCTACCTGGCGGCGGGGCCGCGACCGACCGTGAGGCGCGAGCCTTCTCCCACGCGACCAGCAGCGTACTGGCGTTGAAGATCGAGCTGTACGTCCCGGTCACGATGCCGATGAGCAGCGCGAGCACGAAGCCGCGGATCGAGTCGCCGCCGAAGATGACGAGCGACAGGAGCACGAACACGACGGTGAGCGACGTGTTCAGCGACCGCGTCATGGTCTGCACCGTCGAGAGGTTGATCACCTGGTCGAACGTCAGGCGCGGACCGACGCGCAGGTTCTCTCGCACACGGTCGAAGACAACGATGGTGTCGTGGATCGAGAAGGCCACCGAGGTCAGCACGGCGGTGACAAAGAGCGAGTCGACCTGACCTAAGTTCGTGAAGTGGCCGAGGATCGCCCAGATCCCGGCGAGCACGAAGACGTCGTGGAGCAGCTTGAAGAAGGCGCACGCGCTGAACCGCCACGGCGATATCGCCCGCTGGCGCCGGAACGCGAACGCGAGGTACACGGCGATCGCGCCGGCGGACACGATGATCATGATGATCGCGCCGGTGACCAGGCTCGCCGCGATCGTCGGTCCGACCTGCTGGACACTGATGTCCGGCGCATGCGTGGTCGGATTGGTCGAGATCGTGAAATTGCTGTTCAGCGAGTCCTGGATCTGGAACACCTGCTCGCTGTCGGACGGCAGGGTGGAGATGGCGAAGTGACTCGCCTCATTGCCGGACGTGCCCTCTGCCTGCACCTGAGGGCGCAGGCTGGCGAAATTCTTGTCCATGAGTGATTCGACCTGCGCCTGGCTGACCGGTTTGGCAAATCCGACGTCGATGACGTTGCCGCCCTTGAAGTCGATGCCGAGGTTGAAGCCCCAGAAGAGGATCGCGAGGATGCCTGGGATGATGACCGCCAGCGATCCGAGGAAGAACCAGTTGCGGTTCTTGACGATGTCGAAGCGGCCTGTGGGTGGGTGGTCGGCGAACTCCTCGTGGATCTCCGTATAGAGACGCGGTTCACGCCCGATCCTCCAGGTCAGCACCCACGCGAACAGCGAGCGCGTGATCGTGATCGCGGTGAAGAACGAGACGATGACGCCGATCGCCAGGGTGATCGCGAATCCGCGGATGACGTCCGTGCCGAAGATCGCGAGGATCGCGCAGGTGATGAGCGTCGAGATGTTGCTGTCACGAATGGCAGGAAATGCGCGCCGGAAGCCGGTCTCGACCGCCAAGGGCACACTTCGTCCATGGCGTAGTTCGTCGCGGGTCCTTTCGAAGATGAGCACGTTGGCGTCCACCGCCATGCCGACACTCAGGACGAAGCCCGCCAGCCCCGCGAGGGACAGGGTGACCGGGATCAGCTTGAAGAGGGCAAGCACGATCGCCGCGTAGACGAAGAGCGCGATCGTCGCGAGCAGGCCCGGGAAACGGTAGTAGCCGATCATGAAGATGACCACGATGAGCAGCCCGATCGCACCGGCGATCAGGCTGAGATTCACCGACTGCTGACCGAGGGTCGCGCTCACCGACGTGCTCGCGACGGTCGTGATCTCCGCGGGGAGCGCGCCCGCGCTGATCAGGCTGGCGAGCTGCGTTGCCGAGTCCGAGGTGAAGTTGCCGGTGATCTGGGTCTGATTGCTCTGCCCACCGCCAGTGACCACCGGAGCGGTGAGCACGTCGTTGTCGAGAAAGATCGCGATCTGCGACTGCGGCGGCGGGTTGGAGGTGTCGGTCTGATACTGGTTGTAAGCGGCCGTGGTGATCTTCGACCACTCGGCCGCGCCCGCCGAGTTGAAGTTGATGTCGACGGTGATCGCACCGGTTGTCGAGTCGGTGCCCACCGTCGCCGAGTTGACGTCGGTTGCGTCGATGCTGTCGTCGATCTTCCAGTGAAAGCCCGTCGGGTAAAAGGCCGTATCCCCGAACTGGGCGATGTCGTAGTGCCCCTCCTGGTCGCGGATCAGCGTCGCGCTCGGCGGATTGGTGGGGGCGCCGGCGACAGGGGTGGCGAAGTAGAGACGGGACGTCGTGCCGATCGTGTTGACCGCCTGCTGGAGACTGACACCGGGCAGTTGCACGAGGATCTGGTCATCGCCCTGCGCCTGGACGCTCGCCTCGGAGACGCCGAGCGAGTTGACGCGCAGATCGATGATCGGGATGGTGGCCTGCTGCGCGTCCGCGAGGGAGTCGCCATGCGGCGGGCCGTTGCGGCAGTCGGAGTTGGGATTGTCGAGCCCATGGCAGATCTCGATGGTCAGCTCGGTCCCGCCCTGGAGGTCGAGCCCCTTGTGGATGTAGAGCTGGCGCCCGAGGAACGTGGGAGCGGACGTCAGCGTCGTGCCCAGCGGCTGATGGACAACGACATACCGATAGATGAGGCTGTAGCCGTCGATGAAGAAGGCGCCGACCACCACGAGGAGGACGACGGCGAGGCGAAAACGCGTGATCCTGAACACCTGTGCCCCAGTCTACCGGGGCGCCGAGCGGAGCCGGCCATCTCGCTCGGCGCGGAACTCCGCGAAGCGCCCCTGCCGGATCGCCGAACGGGTTGCATCCATCAGCCGGGCGAGATGGGTGATGTTGTGCAGGCTCACGAGGCGGTGCGCCAGGATCTCGCCCGACTGGAAGAGGTGCCGGAGGTACGCGCGCGAGAAGCCGGCGCAGGCGGCGCAGGGACACTCCGGGTCGATCGGTCCGAACTCGTCACGAGCAGCGGCGTTGCGCAGGGACAGGCGCCCGTCAGGAGTCAACGCGCTGCCGTTGCGCGCCAGCCGCGTGGGCACCACGCAGTCGAACATGTCCACGCCGAGGCCCACCGCGGCGAGCAGCTCCGCATCCGTCCCCAGCCCCATGAAGTAGCGCGGCCGATCCCGGGCCAGCTCGGCCACGCTCGCGGCGGTCATCGTGAGCATCGTCTCCACCGGCTCCCCCACCGAAAGGCCACCGATGGCGACGCCGTCGAAATCGAGCCCGGACATGAATCGTGCCGACTCCGCGCGTGCCCCGGCATCGAATCCGCCCTGGGCGATGCCGAAGAGCAGGCGCCCCCCGCCGGGGTGGGCGGCGCGGCAGCGCTCCGCCCAGCGATGGGTGCGTTCGGTTGCGGTGCGTGCGGCCTCCGGGGTGGTGCCGTGCGCGACCGGGTGGTCGAGGCACATGAGGACGTCCGCGCCGAGACGCGCCTGGTTGCGCACGGCATCCTCGGGTGTCACCCGCAGCCGCGAGCCGTCGTAGGGCGAGACGAACGTGGCGCCGGCGTCGTCGACCGCCGCGACCTCCACCAGGCTGACCAGCTGGTAGCCGCCGCTGTCGGTGAGGATGGGGTGGTCCCACCCCATGAACTGATGCAGCCCGCCGGCGCGCTCTATGAGCTCGATACCGGGGCGGAGCGCGAGGTGATACGCGTTGCACAGCAGGATATCGACCCCGGTCGCGCGCACCTCGTCGGGATGCAGCGCCTTCACCGTGGCGTGCGTTCCGACCGGCATGAACGCAGGCGTACGGACCGGGCCGTGCGCCGTCATCAGAGTCGCGGTGCGCGCGTCACCGTCGGCGGCTTCGCAGGCGAACGCCGTCACCGCGCGTGCCAGCAGAGCATGCAGTCGCCGAGCGAGAGGAACCGATAGCCGGTGTCCAACGCGTGCGCGTACGCGGTCCGCCAGCGCTCGTCGCCGACAAAAGCGGCGAGCAGCACGAGCAGCGACGAACGCGGCTGATGAAAGTTCGTCAGCAGCCCGTCGACGGCGCGAAAACGATGACCGGGGTGGATGTACAGGCTCGTGGCACCGGTCCCGGATCGAAGCTCGCCATCGCTCGCGCACGTCTCCAGAACCCGCACCACGGTGGTCCCCACCGCCACCACGCGACCGCCGTCCCGATGCGTCTGCTCGATCGCCGTCACGGTTGCGTCGGGGAGCACGTATCGCTCCTCGTGCATCGGGTGATCTTCAACGCGCTCGGTCCGAATCGGTGCGAAGGTGGCGAGCCCGACGTCGAGGCGAAGCGTCGCCCACCCGATGCCGGCAGCGCGCAGCCCGTCGATCACCGCCGCGGTGAAATGCAGCCCCGCGGTCGGTGCCGCCGCGGAGTCCGCGTCACCGGTCGCGTAGGTGGTCTGGTACCGCTCCGGGTCCTGCAGCTGTGTGTGAATGTACGGGGGCAGCGGTGCGATCCCCACGAGCTCGATGGCGCCGTCGGGGTCAGGCACGTTGAAACGGACAGTGCGTCCGCCACGATGCATCGCCGACACGGCGACAACGGTGGCCTGGAGATCCGTGCCGATATGAATCACGGCACCCGGCGCCGCAAGGCGAGCCGGCCGGGCAAGGCACTGATAGTCGCCGCCCGGCTCACGCGTCAGCACCAGCAGCTCGATCTCCCGTCCCGTTGCGTCAGTCCCGCTGAGTCGCGCCCGCCGGACCCGGGTCTCATTGGCGACGAGCAGGTCGCCCTGACGGAGCAGCGCGGGGAGCTCGCGGAACCAGCGGTCCTCGAGCCCACCGTCGGGTGGTAGATAGAGCAGACGCGACGCGTCGCGTTCGGCAAGGGGCTCCTGGGCGATCCGCTCCTCGGGGAGCGGGTAGTCGAAGTCGGTGGACCTCAACGCTCGAAGAGCGCGGTCTGCGCCTCCGCCGCCCCGGGAGCGCCGGCGGGAACGGACAGGCCGAGGTGCTGGTAGGCCGCGGCGGTGGCGAGCCGGCCGCGCAGGGTCCGGGCGAGCAGCCCGCGCCGGATGAGGAACGGCTCGACGACGTCCTCTATGGTGTCCGGGTCCTCCTGGACGCTCACGGCAATGGTCTGGACACCGACCGCGTGACCACCGAGGGTCCCGCAGAGCACGCCGAGCACGCGCCGGTCGAGCTCGTCGAGCCCGATCGAATCGACGCCGAGCACGTCGAGCGCCGCGGCCGCGACCCCCACGTCGATGCGCCCCGCAGCGCGCACCTGCGCGTAGTCCCGAGCGCGGCGGAGCAACCGGTTGACGATCCGCGGAGTCCCACGGGACCGTCTCGCGATCATCGCCGCACCCTCCGCGTCGAGGTCGATGCCGAGCAGACGCGCCGAGCGGTTGGCGATGGCGATCAGGTCGTCGGTGTCGTAGAAGTCGAGTCGGAACGTGACCCCGAAACGGTCGCGGAGTGGCGCGCCGAGCGCGCCAGCCCGCGTGGTTGCGCCGATCACCGTGAAGCGATTGAGCGTCAGGCGGAGCGTCTGCGCACCGGCGCCCTTGCCCGCGACGAAGTCGAAGGCGAGATCCTCCATCGCCGGATAGAGCGCCTCCTCCACCGCTCTGTTGAGGCGGTGCACCTCGTCGATGAAGAACACGTCGCGCTCCTCAAGGCTGGTCAGGATCGAGGCGAGCATGCCCTGGTGCTCGAGCGCGGGACCGCTGGTCAGGCGGATGTTGACGCCCATCTCGACGGCGATGATCTGCGCCAGCGTCGTCTTGCCGAGGCCGGGAGGGCCGTAGAGCAGCACGTGATCGAGGGCGTCGCCGCGTTGACGGGCCGCCTCCACAAGGATGCGGATCTGGTTCTTGATCGGCTCCTGGCCGACGAAGTCATCGAGTGAGCGCGGCCGCAGTGCCGTGTCCGCGACGCGCTCGGCCTCGAGCTCGTCGGGGCTGACCACGCGCTCGTCGGTCATCGCGCTGCCCCGGCGGTGTCGAGACGGCGCAGCGCGGCGCCGACCAGGTCGGCGACGTCGTGGCCGTCACCATCGACCGCGATGGCCGCCACCGCCTTGCGCGCCTCGGACTCGCGGAACCCGAGGCCGACCAGGCCCGCGATCGCCGCGGCGACCGCCTGGTTCTCACTGGTGACGGCGGGGTGATGCGTCCCGGGCGGTTCGAGCGAGGCGACCTTGTCGCGCAGCTCGAGAATCACGCGTTCCGCTGTCTTGCGTCCGATCCCCGGGACGGTGGCAACGAGTGCCACATCACCTTCCGCGATGGCGCGGACGAGGGTCGGCAGCTCTGCGCGCCCGAGGATGCCGAGCGCCGCCTTCGGACCGATGCGCTCGACGCCGATGAGGAGGCGGAAGAGGCGCAGCTCATCCTGGCTCACGAAACCGTAGAGACGGATCGCATCCGTGCTCACGCTGGTGTGCACGTACAACGTCACCGGCGACTCATGCGAGCTGTGCAGCGTCGCGATGGTGCGCAGATGGCAGAACACCTCGTATCCAACGCCGCCCGTATCGACGACGACGTGGTCGTCGCCGAGCTGGACGAGCTCGCCGCGGAGCAGCGCGATCATGGTGCGATGCGCACCGGCGCTGCGCGCGCGCGCGTCACCGCGGCGTCGAGCGCGCTGCCGCGATGCTCGCGCGCTCGAGGGGCCAGTGCGCCGAGGCGGCCTCGGTGGTGGTGACACACTGCCACCGCGCACGCGTCGGCAACGTCGTCGTGACCCGGAATCTCAGGCACGCCAAGGAGATTCGCGACCATGCGCGCGACCTGAGGCTTGCGCGCCGCGCCATATCCACACACGGCTTCCTTCACCTGCGTCGGTGTGTACTCGGCGATCGCGACGCCCTCGCGCGCGAGCGCGCAGAGCACGACACCGCGCGCCTCGCTGACCCGCATCGCGGTCCGCCGGTTGGTCGAGAAGAACAGCTCCTCCACCGCCGCAACCTCGGGTCGCAAGGTCGTGCAGGCATCGACGACCAGGTCGAAGAGGATCGCGAGTCGCATGGCTTCGCTGGTTTGCGGCACAGTTTCGATGCAGGCTGCATGGAGCAACACGAGGTGTCCCGGCGACCCGTCGACGATGGCGACGCCGGTACGCGCGAGTCCCGGGTCGACCCCGAGAACCCTCATTCGATTGAGGAGGCGCAGCGGTCAGCTGACAGCGTCAAGGACGTCGTCCGGTATCTCGGCATTGGCGTAGACCTGCTGGACGTCGTCGTGCTCCTCGAGGCCGTCGAGCAGCCGGAGCACCTGCCGCGCCTGCGACGCGTTGAGTGGCACCGAGGTGGTGGGGTTCATGGTGACCTCCGCTGAGTCGACGGCGTAGCCGCCTTCCTCGAGGGTGCGCCGGACTTCCTCGAATCGAGCCGGCGCAACGGTCACTACCAGTTCGTCGCCGTCGACGCTGACGTCGCCGTCCTCGCCGACATCAACGGCATCGAGCAGCTCGAGCGCCAGCTCCTCGGGGTCGCGCTTGCCCGCTTCAACGGTGATGACACCCTGCTGGTTGAACATCCAGGCGACGCTGTTGGCCTCGCCGAGCGCGCCTCCCGAGCGGGTGAAGGAGTTGCGAATCCCGGCGACCGTGCGGTTGCGGTTGTCGGTGAGCGTGTCGACCATCACCGCAACACCGTGCGGGCCGTAGCCTTCGTAGCGCACCTCCTCGAGCTGCACACCGTCCTTGCCGCCGGCACCACGCTGGATCGCCCGGTCGATGTTGTCGGCGGGCATGTTCACCTCGCGGGCTTTCTGAATCGCCAGGCGCAGCCGGAAATTTCCCTCAATGTCGGGACCGCCCTCACGTGCGGCGACCGTCAGCTCACGCGTGACCTTGGTGAAGACCTGGCCGCGACGAGCATCGACGATCGCTTTCTTGTGCTTGATTCCAGCCCACTTGCTGTGACCGGACATGGATCCTCCGAGACGAACAGGCGTTCCGATTCTAGCGCAGCCGGGAACCCAGTCTAGGCTTCACGCACCTTGCCGTCAGCCGCGCGCAGGTCTATGGTTATGGGTAGCGTCGGTAATCAGACGGAGGTAGTCAACCAATGATGCAAACCGTCTGGCAGCGTCTCCGGCACGGCCGAGCGGAGGGTTGAGGCCCGGTTGACGGGCCCCTGATCGCACAACCATCGGCGCCCCCGTCGAGGTCGCTGGGCAATCGGCGTCCCCCGGGAAGGTCCAGAAGTGGACAAGAGCGCGTTGTGCAAGTCAGGAGTTCGGGCCGGGCGTTCTCGAACCCGGCACCGGTTTGCGGTGCCACAGAAGGCCCGGGAATTTTTACCGGGCTGCCGTATCAACTACGGTGCATATATCAAGGGGCCGGCTCAGTCCGGCCCCTTTTCTTTCCCCGGTCGTTCTGTGCGTTCGGTCTCTTCGTTCTGCAGGTGCTCGGCGGCTCCGCGCGGAACCGGGCGCGAAACTGCCGGGTCACCGAGCCACCTGAATCGCAGGAGACGGTCGGCCGCCTGGCGGATGCCGACGCGAGTCCCGACGGCGACGGGCGGCATGTCCGGCCGCTGCTCGATGTGGATGCGCGACCCCGGGTCGAGGAGGTCGATGCCGTCGTCAGCGCGGCTGATGCCCAGGCCGCGACAGAGGTTCCCCGGCCCGCGCAGCAGCGCCGCGACTGCGACGGCCTCGCCTCTTCGCGCCGAGACCACCGTTGTGCCCTCCTCCACCGCGGCAGCTCGCAGGAGCACGGCACCGGCGACGCCGTCGGGCTCGGTGACCACGTTGGCGCAGAAGTGCATGCCGTAGGTGAAGTAGACGTACAGGTGCGCCGCCGGGCCGAACATCACCCGAGCCCGCGGTGTCGGTCCGCGGTATGCGTGCGAGGCGGGATCAGTCAGCCCCAGGTACGCCTCGGTCTCGACGATCCGCGCGACCACCGCGCTCGGCGTCCCGGCATCGACGACGAGCGTGCACCCCACCAGGTCGCGGGCGACCTCCTCGGTCGGCCGCGCGAACCACTCCCGAGGCGGCTCGGCTACCGGCGAATCTCCGCGTCGCACCGCTGCGCGAGCGCGAGAGCGATCGCGTCCTGCGCCCGCTGCGCCTCTTCCCCGGTGAGGGTGCGGTCGTGCGCCCTGAAGGTGAGCCGGAAGGTCCACCCCTTCCTGCCGGAGGGGAGCCCGCCGCCGCGGTACTCGTCGTAAAGCGCTGCGTTTTCGAGCAGGGGCTCGTTCGATTCGTCGATCGCGTCCAGGGCGTCGCCGGCGCGGCTGACGGCTGGCACTGTCACCGCGAGATCCTGGACGATCGCGGGGAACCGAGGCGGCTGCGCGAAGCGCAGCGGTCGAGGCGGGATTGGCGCGATGGCGTCGATGCGGAGCTCCCCGACCGCAACGCGGCCGCGGATCTCGAACGCCGCTGCAGTCTCGAAGGCGAGCTCGCCGATGATTCCCACGGTCTTGCCGGCGACGTGGAGCTCCGCGCTCCGTCCCGGGTGCAGCGCCGGTTCCTCCGACGGTTCGGCTCGCAGCCGGGAGCCATCGAGATCCTCGGTGATGCGCTGGAAGACGGATTGCACGCGTCGCACGGCCTCTGCGGATGCCTCGGCCGAACCACTCGACACATGCACCGCGAGGCTGAGGAGCAGCGGCTCGAGCGGCAGCGCGGGGAGATCGAGGTCGGCATTGTCGGGCGTCGACCCGGCCGCGAGCCCGACCCGTTCGCCCTCCCAGAACACCCGGCCGAGCTCGAAGAGCAGCACATCGAAGTTGCCGCGGTTGGCGTTGGCCGCGAGTGTGGCGCAGAGGCGCGGGAGCTGCGAGGTGCGCATCACGCTCCACTCCTCGCTGAGGGGGTTGCGCAGCGGGATGGGCACACGCCCGCGCCCGAACCCGGGCAGGGTTCCAGCGTCGTCGGGGCCGACGAACGCCAGCGTGATCACCTCGTCGAAGCCTGCCCCCACGCAGATGTCCTTGATGCCGTCCTCCACCGGCGGGGGCGCGGCTGTCGTGGTGACGGGTACTCGCCGGCCCGGCAGGGTGCTCGGGATGCGCGAGTAGCCGATCATCCGGCCCACCTCTTCGACGAGGTCCTGGGGCAGGGACACGTCGCGCCGGAAGTACGGGGGCAGGACCGTCAGCGTGGCACCGTCCTGCTCGACGGCGAAAGCGAGCTGGGCGAGGATGGTGGCGATCTCGGTCGCGTCGATCGGAATCCCGAGCAGGTCGCCCGTGAAGCGTGCCGTCAACTCGATCGGCCCCAGTTCGGGGAGCGGTCGCGGCCATGCGTCGATCACCCCGCCGAGGACATGGCCGCCGGACAGCTCGGCGATCAGCGCCGCCGCACGGTCGAGCGCGACCGCTGGAAGGCGATCGCTCAAGCCCTTCTCGAAGAGCGTTGACGCGTCGGTCCGGAGCCCGAGGCGCTTCGAGGTCGCTCGGATGGTCGGACCGTCCCAGGTGGCGGCTTCGAGCAGCACCGTCCTGGTCGCATCGGTGACCGCGGTCGAGCTGCCGCCGATGATGCCGGCGATGCTCGCGGGAACCTCGCCGCTGCACACCACCAGGTCCTCGGCGGAGAGCGCGCGGTCAGTGCCAAGGAGGTCGATCAGGTGCTCGCCAGGTTCTGCGCTGCGCACCACGACGTCGGCGGTCTTGGCGCCCGCGGCCTCGACGAAGCGATCGAAATCAAAGGCATGGAGCGGTTGGCCGAGCTCATGGAGGACGAAGTTGGTGATGTCCACGACGTTGTTGATCGGCCGGAGCCCGACGGCGCGGAGCCGCTGCCGGAGCCAGCCAGGCGACGGTCCGACAGCGATGCCCTCGATCACCCGAACCTCGAAGCGCGGGCATCCGTCGGGGTCCACCACGCGCACCTGCGCGCGTAATTCGGCAGAGGTCGCCGACACCAGCTCTTCGGGGATCGAGGTCGGTGGCTCTTCGAGGGTCTCGCCCAGCGCTGCGGCGAGCTCGCGGGCAATGCCGACGTGGCAGAGGCAGTCGGGTCGGTTGGTGGTGATGTCCAGGTCGAGCACGGTGTCAAGCGACAGCACCTCGCCGAGCGGCTGTCCCGGCGTGCCCTCATCGAGGATGAGGATGCCGCCTGCTTCCTCCCCCACCCCGAGCTCGACCGCGGAGCAGAGCATCCCTGGCGACTTGTGACCGCGGATGGTCTTCACTCCCAATCGCTCGTCCATCGCGGGCGGTCGCGTTCCAGGCGGCGCGTAGGGCACAAGATCACCTGCTTTGACGTTGGGCGCGCCGGTGAGCACCCGAACCGTTCCCGCGGCGACGCTGAACGCGGACAGCGCCGGCGGCACATCGCCGCCGAGATCGAGATCGGCGAATTGCAGGTGCGATGACCGTGGAACGGCCTCGACCGCGACGATCCGTGCGACCACCAGGCCCTCACCGCCGACCTCGACAGCACCCACCTCGGTGCCGGTGTCGACGAGCGCCTTGACGATCGTCGCGATCGGTGCGTCGAGGGTTGCGTAATCGCGCAGCCAGCGCAGCGAGAACTTCACGGCTGCGGCCGTTCGAGCGAGCCGTCGGTGACCGGCTCTGCGACGAGGAAACGCACGTCGTTGTCGTAGAGCAGGCGCATGTCGGGGATGGCCCACGCGAGCATGGCCGCGCGCTCGATGCCCATACCGAACGCGAAGCCCGAGTAGCGCTCGGGGTCGATTCCGCCGTTGCGGAGGACCGCAGGATGCACCATGCCGCTCCCCAGCAGCTCGAGCCATCCGCTGTACTTGCACACGCTGCAGCCGGAGCCGTGGCAGACGACGCACTGCAGCTCCAGCTCCAGCGACGGCTCGGTGAAAGGGAAGTGGTGGGGACGCCACTGCAGGGCTGAGCCGGCACCGAAGAACGAGCGAGCGAAGTACTCGAGGGTCCCTTTGAGGTCGCTCACCGCGATTCCCTCGTCGATGCAGAGGCCTTCGACCTGGTGGAACATCGGCATGTGGGTCGCGTCGTGATCGCGCCGGTACGTCTTGCCGGGGACGATGACCCGCTGGGGCGCGCCGCGAATCAGCATGCTGCGGATCTGCACCGGCGAGGTGTGGGTCCGGAGCAACCGCCAGTCATCGATATAGAACGTGTCCTGCGAGTCGCGGGCCGGGTGGCCCGGGGGCTGGTTGACCAGGGTGAAGTTGTAGCGGTCGTATTCGACCTCCGGCCCCTCGACGGCCTCGAAGCCGAGCATCCCGAAGATCCGTCGCATCTCGCGGGCGGCAAGCGTCACCGGGCTCAGACGCCCGCGGCGCAACGGGGGCGCCGGGCGGGTGAGGTCGAGCGCCTCGGTCGCGAGGCTCTGCGCGCGAGCCGAGCGCTCGATGGCGCGCTGTCGCTCGTCGAGCGCGTCGCCGACCCGCTCGACGAGCTCGTTGACCATCTGGCCCATCTGGCGGCGGCCATCGGCGTCGGCGATCTTGCCGAGCCCTCGCCGGAAGGACGTCAGCTCGCCGTCACCCCGGCCGAGGTACCTGGTCCGCACCGCTTCGAGCGCGGTGAGGTCCGGCGCGGCGGCGACTGCCTCGAGAGCTTCGGCTGCCACGCTGTGGAGGTCGGCGGTCACGCCTTGGGGAGGGCGCCCCGGGCGACTTCGACGAGCTGCTGAAACGAGCCGGAGTCCTTGACCGCAATGTCGGCGAGCATCTTGCGATTCACCTCGACGCCCGCCTCCTTGAGCCCATGCATGAACTGGTTGTATGCGAGCCCGTTCTGGCGAGCCGCGGCGTTGATACGCGCGATCCAGAGGGTGCGCATGTCGCCCTTGCGCTGCTTGCGGTCGCGATACGCATAGGCGAGCGAATGCATGACCGCTTCATTGGCGTTCTTGTAGAGCCGGTGGCGGGCTCCCTGCATCCCCTCCGCCATCTCGAGGATCTTGCGGTGGCGAGCCTTGGCCGTCACCCCACGCTTCACTCTGGCCATGTCGCCCTCCTAAAGATAGGGTGCGAGCCGGATCAGCTTGCGGCGATCCGATGCAGACACCTCGTGTTGCGTCCGGTACTGGCGCTTGCGCTTGGCGCTCTTGTGCTCGAGCATGTGCGAGCGAAACGCCTTGCGCCGCATCACCTTTCCAGTCGAGGTCACGCGGAGCCGCTTGGCGGTTCCCTTATGGGTTCGTATCTTCGGCATGGTCGTTGTTGCTCCCTGTTTCGGCGGCGGCATCGTCTTCTTCCGGAACGGTGACGCTCACCTCCACTTCCTGGGTTGGACGCCTCTCGTTGCTGTGCTGGTCGCCTTTCGCGTGCTTCTTGTTGAGCGGGCTCATGATCATGATCATGTTGCGGCCCTCCACGAGAGGGGTCCGCTCGATGATCGCCACCTCTTTCAGTTCCTCGGCCATCCGGTCGAGCAGCTTGCGCCCGTACTCCTGGTGGACCATCTCGCGTCCGCGGAACATGATCGTGAGCTTGACCTTGTCACCGTCATGAAGGAAGTGGCGAACCGACCCGAATTTGGTCTGGAAGTCATGCTCCGAGATCTTCGGACGCAGCTTCATCTCCTTGACGTTGATGGTGTTGTGCTCTTTGCGGCTTTCCTTCTCTTTCTTCAGGGCCTCGAACTTGAATCGTCCGTAGTCCATGAGACGGGCCACCGGCGGTTGGGCCTGGGGGGCTACCTCGACCAGGTCGAGTTCGCGCTGGGCTGCGAGCTCCCGTGCCTTCTCAATGGTGACGATTCCCAGCTGTTCGCCTGTGGTGTCGTCGAAGAGGCGGACGGAAGGGATGCGGATCTGGTCGTTAACCCTGAGCTCTCGGAATGCGATCGGCGCGGCCTCCTTGTGGATACAAAAAACTGGACAGCGGTTCCGCTATCCAGGGTTCGGGTGCTGGACCTTCAAGGCAAGCCCGGGAAGGTGAGGACCGTACCTGGCGGTCCTGCTTTGCGGCGCCTCGGACAGGCGTCGGGCGATGAATATAACACGGTCGCGGGAGGCCCAAACCTGCTGTGGTGTCATGGTGATCGACGGGCGTGGAGCAGGGCCTCGACAGCCCCTCGCCCACCGAGGACCGGCGAGGGCATCGTCCCGACGACGTTCCAGCCGGCCGCGGCGATGCCGGCGGCGGCGCGCTCGGTGGCCGCGTCGACGAGCGTCGGATCGGTGGGCGCCGTCGCCAGACGCAACTCGAACATCGGCTTCACCAATCCGATCAGGTCGATGCCAGGCCCGAGCGTGATGCGATCGAGTTGGGCGACGGCGGCCGCGAGCGCGAGGTATGAGACGTCGACGGTGACCACCCCGATCGCGTCAGGCACGAGGCGTGAGTCCAGGGCAGCGACGTTGGTGGCCTCGAGGTTCACGACCCGCGGATCCTGACGTAGCGAGCCGAGCAGTTGACCGAAGCCGGCGTCGACCGCGTACACGCGCGACGCCCCCGATTCGAGCAGGACACGGGTGAACCCGCCGGCAGCGGCGCCGAGGTCGAGGCAGACCCGGCCCGACACCTGCACGTTGAAGCCGGACAGTGCCGCGCGCAGCTTGGCCTCGCCCCGTAGCGGTGCATGGGTGGCGAGAAGGTCCGGCGCGCTGCGCGGCCGGGGCCGTCTCACTCGGGACGCCGCTCGCTCACCTCGGCGACCAGGCGATCGATCAGCGCGCCGGCCGAGATGTCCTCCTGGAGGTTGCGACGCACGTCGCGGACGCGAACAACCCCGTCACCGCGCTCGACGTCGCGCTTGCCGATGACCACGACATACGGGATGCGTTTGAGCTCCGCATCGCGCACGCGCGCCTGCATACGCTCCCCGTGACGCTCGTCGACCGACGCGCGCAACCCACGCGTGCGCATGTCCGCCGCGAGACTCCCAATGGAGGCCATCACTTCCTCGCTGTCGTCCTGCACAGGGACGATCGCGCACTGCACCGGCGCCAGCCACAACGGGAAGTGGCCCGCGTAGTGCTCGAGCAGGATGCCGAAGAAGCGCTCGATGGATCCGAAGAGTGCGCGATGGATCATGATCGGCTGCTCTTCGGCGCCGGTGTCGTCGATGAAGTGCAGGTCGAAGCGCTGCGGAAACTGGAAGTCCACCTGGATCGTCGACATCTGCCAGGTCCGGCCGATCGCGTCGCGCGCCTGCACGGAGATCTTCGGTCCATAGAAGGCGCCTCCGCCCTCGTCGAGCACGAGCTCCAGGTTGCGGCCTTCGGCGGCCTGGCGCAGCGCGTTGGTGGCGACCTCCCACTCCTCAATCGCACCCACCGCCTTGTGCTCCGGCCGGGTCGACAGTTCCAGGTAGAAGTCGGTGAGGCCGAAGTCGCGGAGCAGGCCGAGTGTGAAATCGAGCAGTGAGATGAGCTCGCCCATCATCTGCTCGCGCGCGCAGAAGATGTGCGCGTCATCCATGGTGAGTCCGCGGACGCGGGTGAGCCCGTGGACCACGCCCGACTTCTCATAGCGATAGACGCTGCCGAACTCGAAGAGCCGTAAGGGCAACTCGCGATACGAGCGCGTCCTGCTCCGATAGATGAGGATGTGCATCGGGCAGTTCATCGGCTTGAGGTAGTACTTGGTGCCCTCGTCAAGCTCCATCGGCGGGAACATCCCTTCCGCGAACCACTCGAGGTGACCGGAGACCTTGAACAGGTCTTCCTTGGTGATGTGCGGTGTGTTCACGAACGAGTAGCCGGCTTCCTCGTGGCGCTGCCGCGAGTAGTCCTCCATGAGCTTGCGCACCAGGCCACCGTTGGGGTGGAACACCGGAAGGCCAGAGCCGATCTCGTCGGGGAAGGAGAACAGGTCGAGCTCTGCACCGAGCCGGCGATGATCGCGCTTGCGCGCCTCCTCGAGGCGGTGCATGTACGCGTCGAGTTCTTCTTTGTTGAACCACGCGGTGCCATACACGCGCTGGAGCTGCTCGTTGCGCGCGTCGCCGCGCCAGTACACGCCGGCGACTCGCAGCACGCGGATCGCTTTCAGCCATCCGGTGTCGGGCACATGCGGACCGCGGCACAGGTCGACGAAATCCCCTGTGCGATAGATACTGACGGTGGCGACGTCATCCGGCAGTCTCCCGATGATGTCGACCTTGAAGTCCTGATGCATGGCGGTGAAGAGGTCGATCGCCTGTTGGCGTGGCACCTCTTCCTGCACGAAGGGGATCTTCCTGGCGGCAAGCTCGCCCATGCGCGTCTCGATGCGTGGCAGGTCGTCGTCGACGAAGTGCCGGCCCTCGGGCAGACGGAAGTTGTAGAAGAAGCCGTCTTCGATCGCCGGGCCGACGTCGTACTGCGCACCCGGAAAGAGATCGACCACCGCGGCCGCCATCAGGTGGGCGGCGCTGTGCCGAAGGATCTCGAGTGTCGGCTCTGGCGGCGCCGGAAGCGGCGCGCCTGCTTCCGCGGCGTCGTCGACGATCTCGTCAGGCATGGGACGCCGATTCTACGCAGTCCGCCCCGCGCGCTCGACGTTCTCTGGCGACGCGCTCAGCCGGTGAGGCGCGACATGCCAGAGGGGACGTCCTCGCGTGCCTGGCACAACTGGCTCAGCTGCGCCTCGGGATCAAAGCCGGTTGGTTGGAAGTCGAAGCGAAGTTGACGCAACATCGGGATGGGGCGCGCCGCCGCGCGACGTGCTTGGTTGCGCAGACGTTCGTGACGCGCCGGATCGATCGAGCAACACTTGATGCTGCAGTACTTCGCTGTGGGCTTGTGGACAGGCTCGCCACATCCAACCCGTGCGCAGATCCGGCGAGGCATGGTGGTTCGCTGTGAATGCCTCGACATGCCCACCTCCGATGTCACTCGCGGAGTGTACGCCGTCACCATGACCCCCTGTCAACCATCCGACGGCGCGGTGATTGCAACGTGCGCACGACGCGTTTGACACGCACATGCCTGTGAACAATGTGGACAACCGCGCTCGTTGTATGTGCAGTAAGGGACATGCCTGTGCGCAACTTCTGTCGCGTCTGACAGACGCGCGGAGCGCCGCCCGTCCGTTTGAGAGTGGCGGGTGTCAACCTGGTTGCTGTAACGAGTGTGTGACTGCTCGCGGAGTGATCTCAATCGCCGAGCGCGTCGTTCAGACGAGCCGCGATGCGCAGCGCAAACGCGTCCATCTCGGCGTCGGGTACCCACTCATCGGCAGGGCGCTTGAGCAACTCGAAGACGGGGGTGCCACGGAGCACAACATCCGGTGGGCGAGCGACGACATGCACATGCACATGTTCGAAGCGTTCGAGCTCCGCGAGGAACATGACGTACGCCTTCGCGGACTCGGCGTTGCGCTCACACGAGTTAGCAAACGGCGTCGGTCAGCGCTGCTTTCTCTTCTGGTGACACGGGTCACAGAGTATGGCGGCGCGACGCCGCGCGAACAAACCCGGGGTGCAGTCCCTGCCCACACCGATCGCGGGCAGGGGCTGTCCGGCGTGCGTGCCGCGGCTAGCGAGTGGCGCCGTCGCCGGCGGGGGCAGTCGCGCCGGTGAGCTCGCGGTCCGCCACGACTTCGTCCAGACGACCGGTGGCCACGTCGTACACGAAGCCGCGGATGCTGTCACGGTACGGGATGAATGGGCTCGCCTTGATGCGAGCGATCGACTGGCGCACATCGTCCGCGGCGTCAGGGAACGCCTCGAGCGAGAACGGCGGTCGGATGCCCGTGTCCTCCGTGATCTGCGCCTTCACCGCGTCGTCAGTGAACGTCACCATGCCGCAGTCACTGTGATGGATGAGGATGATCTCCTTGGTTCCGAGCAGACGCTGCGAGATCACCAGTGATCGGATGGCGTCATCGGTCACGACACCACCGGCGTTGCGAATGATGTGCGCGTCACCCACCTCGAGACCGAGGATCGCGCTGACGTGCAACCGCGCGTCCATGCACGCGATGACCGCGACACCGCGTCCCGGAGGTAGTGGTGTGTCCCCCTTGTTGAAGGCGGCCGCGTAGCGCTCGTTGTTCTTGAGCAGTTCATCGGTGGCAGACATGACATACCTCACAAATTGATCACGGTTACTTATGTACACGGTCGGGGTGCTCCCGCACGAACGAGCGGGAACTAGAGGGTCGCCGGCTACTGACTACAGATGGCCGAGCCGCAACAGCCGTGGTCGAGCCACCGGCAGCGCGTCAATCCGAGAGCCACGGTGCCCATCGCAACGATGGTAAAGAATTCCGACCAGAATGGTCAAGTTTCTCGGGCAGTCGGAGCTGAGCCCGCGACGGTGGACTTGCCGCTCTCCGTCGCCTGAGCCCGGCTGCCGACATCCGCCGCTGAGAAGCCGCAGAGTCGCGCGGTGCCCGACGAACCACAGCCGCATACGCGCGCAACACCGGATCCGCAGATGGAGACGGTTCCGGCCGGCGATTCCGCCGCCGAGCAGCGTTCGACGCTGCGACGACACCTGACGTCGTTCGCCGTCGACGTCAGTCCACTTCGCGAGTCGCGAGAGTTCCGGCTGCTCTTCATCGGTCAGGGTGTGTCGTTCGCGGGCAGCATGATCACCTACGTCGCCGTCCCGTTCCAGGTGTACGCGCTGACCCGGTCGTCACTCGTGGTGGGTCTGGTCAGCCTGGCCGAGCTGATCCCGATCCTGCTGATGTCGTTCGTCGGGGGCGCGCTCGCGGATGCCGTCGATCGGCGCCGCATGGTGCGCATGACCCAGGTCAGCGCGTGCGTCGTCGTCGTTGTCCTGGTTGTCAATGCCGCGCTGCCGCATCCCCAACTCTGGGTGCTGTTCGTCGCGGTTATCGCGGCGGCCGGCGTCGACGCCCTGGAGCGACCGTCGCTGGACGCGCTCGTTCCCCGCATCGTCGCTCGCGACAGGCTCACAGCCGCGGCGGCGCTGGAGTCGCTCCGAGGCAACCTCGGCCAGGTGCTCGGGCCGCCACTCGCCGGCATCCTCATCGCGGCTGTTGGATTGCCCGCGACCTACGGCGTTGATGTGGCGACGTTTCTGGTCGCGACGGTGGCGCTGACGCTGATGCGGGCCGTGCCTCCCGCGCCGGACGCCGAGGGGGTCAACCTCCGAGCGGCGCTCGCCGGACTGCGCTACGCGAAGAGCCGCCCGGACCTGCTCGGCTCGTACCTGGTGGACATCAACGCGATGTTCTTCGGGATGCCCATGGCGCTGTTTCCGCAGATCGCGTCGGGGCTGGGCGGTCCGGCCGTGCTGGGCCTCCTGTACACGGCGCCGTCGGTGGGCTCGCTGCTCGCGACCGTTACCAGCGGGTGGACGCGATCGGTGCGTCACCATGGGCGTGCGATCGCGTTCGCGGCCGCGAGCTGGGGGATCGCGATTGTTGCGTTTGGCTTTGCACCCTCACTGTGGGTTGCGCTGCTCGCGCTTGCCGCCGCCGGTGCGGCCGACATGATCAGCGGGCTGTTTCGCTCGACGCTGTGGAACCAGACGATTCCGGACGCGATGCGCGGCCGTCTCGCCGGCATCGAGATGATCAGCTACACGTCGGGACCGGCGATGGGCAACCTCGAGGCTGGGATCGTTGGATCGCTCGCGGGGGTTCGAGCGTCGGTCGTGAGCGGTGGCATCCTGTGTGTCGCCGGGACGGCAGTGCTGAGCGCCTTGCTCCCCCAGCTCTGGAAATACCGGTCTGCACCATGAGAACGCACGCTGCGCCCTGGCCCGTCGTCGTGAGCGCCGCGCGGTGAGCGACGTGCTGCTTCGCCGCGCGCGCCTTCTCCGTCGAGGCCCGCTGCAGGACGTCCTGGTCGCCGGAGGCCGGATTGCCGGCGTCGGAAACGTCGACGACCACGCCGCCGTGAGCGAGATGATCGACGCGGACGGCCGCTACGTCCTACCCGGGCTGTGGGATCGGCACGTCCATTTCGAGCAGTGGGCGCAGGTCAGGGCGCGACTTCCGCTCGCCGACGCGGGTTCGGCGAGCGCCGCTGCGCGACTGGTCGCCGCGCATATCGCAGCGCACCCGCCGGCCACCGACGTTGCTGTGGTGGGATACGGATTTCGTGATGCGCTCTGGCCGGATGCTCCAGGTCGCGAGTTGCTCGACGCACAGTCCGGCGCTGTTCCAGTGGTGCTGATCAGCGCGGATCTGCACAGTGCTTGGCTCAACACCGCTGCGCTGCGCCGCTACGGTCACGGGGACGATCCGACCGGGCTGCTCCGCGAAGGCGCGGCGATGGGCGTGATGGCCGAGGTTGGCACAGTCTCCGAACCTGTCATCGACATGTGGTGCGGTGATGCGTCAAGCGCCGCTGCCGCACGCGGCGTGGTTGGCATCGTCGACATGGAGAAACCGTGGTCGCTCGATGCGTGGCAGCGCCGTATCGTCAACGGCAATCGGCGTCTTCGAATCGTCAGCGCGGTCTGGCCCGAACATCTGGAGGATGCGATCTCTCGGCACCTCCACACCGGAGGCGGCGTTGACGGAACCTATGGGTTGCTGACGGCTGGGCCGTTGAAGGTCATCATTGACGGTTCGCTCAACACACGCACCGCGTTCTGCCACGACCCGTATCCCTCGGTGACGGGCGCGGGATCAGAAGAACGTGGGGTGCTCCTGGTTGACCTCGATGAGCTGTCACGACTCATGGTCCGCGCCAAGGAAGCGGGTTTCGATTGCGCGGTGCACGCCATCGGCGACGCCGCGAATGCCATGGTCATGCAAGCCTTCGCGCGCAGCGGTGCGCGGGGGAGCATCGAGCACGCGCAACTTCTCGTTGACAGCGATGTGCCGCGATTCGCAGAGCTGGGGCTGATCGCGAGCGTCCAACCCGAGCATGCGCTCGACGATCGGGATGTTGCCGATCACTACTGGGCGGGCCGGACCGCGCGTGCCTTCCCGCTCCGGTCCCTCATCGACGCAGGCGCAGTCCTGGTCTTCGGGTCGGACGCGCCCGTCGCGCCGCTCGACCCGTGGCTCGCGATCGCCGCCGCGGTGCATCGAAGTCGCGATGAGCGCCCGCGCTGGCATCCGGAGCAGGAGATCACCGTCGCCGAGGCACTGGCCGCGTCGATGCCGCCCGGGCGCGGGGGCCTGTCCATGCGCGATGGCGATATCGCGGACCTGATGGTCCTGGACGGCGATCCCTTCACTGCCGACCCGAGAACGCTGCGCACCATGCCGGTCGCGGCCACCATGGTCTCTGGCAACTGGACCCATCGGATCGGCGTCTGAGCCCGGCCACTGGCGAGGCTGATCGCTAGGTCACGCGCACGCCGGCCATGCCTCCGTCGACGCCGAGGATGGTGCCGGTCGTCGAACCCGAGAGTGGGCTGGCGAGATAGGCGATGGCGTGAGCGACCTCGTCGGCGGTGACGAGACGTCCCATCGGCTGACGCGCGCGGAGCGCTGCCGCAGCAGCCTGCGCATCGGGCGCCTGGTCGAGCAGACGTTGCACCCACGGTGTGTCCGCCGTGCCTGGCGTGACGGCGTTGACCCGGATGCCCTGCTTGACGAAGTCGGCCGCCATCGCCAGGGTCAGGGAGCGGACCGCGCCCTTGCTTGCGGAGTACAGCGCGCGCTGCGGCACGCCGACATCGGCAAGCACCGACGAGGTGTTGACGACGGCCGCGTGGCCGGACCGAAGCAGGAATGGCAACGCCGCGCGGGTGACGCGGGCAATGCTGATGACATTGACGCTCAGGACCTGGTGCCATTCGTCGTCGTCGTTCTGCGCGATATCACCCGCGGCGCCGATGCCGGCGTTGTTGACCAGGATGTCGATGGCTCCGAACTCGGCGGCAACGATCTCGATTGCCGCTCGGGCGGACTCCGAGTCGGCGACGTCGCACGGGACCTCGAGCGCCTCCGCGTGGTTCACGTCCGAGTAGGCGCGATCGAGCACCGCGACCCGCGCACCGCGGTCGCGAAGCCGCGCTGCTGTGGCGGCGCCGATGCCGCTCGCCCCGCCGGTGACCACCGCGACCAGTCGTTCGAAGTCATTCATGTGGCAGCACTCTTTAGTCGTTGTCGGTGGACAGACGTGGGTCGACGTGGATTTTGGGCCCCGCGGAGACACCCTCTGGTCGCCACCCGGACAGGATGTCGCCGACTCGCTCGAGTCCCACGGTGGCGGCGACCAGTGGCAGGGGATCGACCGAGCCCGCCGCGAAGTGCGCGACTGCACCTGCCAGCCCCTGCGACGCCGCGAGGATCCCAACCGCGGTCACGTCCTTGAGCGCCACCGTACGGGTATCGATGAGGCTTGGCGTCCCCGAGATCCCGAGGTAGACAACGCGCTTGCCTGGTTCGACCAGGTCAAGAGCCAGCGCAGGGAGCTCCGCGGCGTTCGAGGCGTCGATGACCGCGTCCCAGCGCAGCGCGGGCAGCGTATCGCGCTGCCAGACACCGGCGAACCCGAGCCCGTTTGCGAACTCGATGCTCCGCGGGGCTCGACCCATGAGGTGGACCTCTGCTCCACCGGCCCTGGCGAACTCGGCGGAAAGGAGCCCCATGGTCCCCGTGCCGAGGATCAAAAGCCGATCACCCGGTGCCAGGCCCGCCGCCCCGACCGACCGAAGCGCATTGCCGCCGGGTTCCACCATCGCGCCGGCAGTGTCGTCAACATCGTCAGGCAACGCGAGCAGCGCGGAAGCCGGGACGGCGAGCTGTTCGGCAAGCGCCCCAGGGAAACCGCCGCGAATCCCGATCTCGAGACGGTCTTCGCAGACGTTGTGGTGCCCCGACAGACACCGCCGGCAGTGCCCGCAGCCGAGCATCGTGTCACCCGTCACCCGGCGACCCAGCCACGCAGGATCGACGCCGGCGCCAAGGGACGAAACCACGCCGCTCCACTCGTGGCCGGGCCGGAGCGGGTACGCGGCGAAGCCGTCGTGCAGATACGTCATCTCGCCCGTCCAGAACTCGTGGTCCGTCCCGCAGACGCCGGCGCGGTGGATGTCGACGACCACCTGCCCGGCCGCCGCGATGGGATCTGGAACGTCCTGGACCTCTCCCTGAAGCGGCGCAGTGAGGACGAACGCCCTCATAGGAGCCCGGGCCTCGCCGGCGCGGCGGTGCCGGCCCAGCTTGGGACGGGTGATCCCCTCACGCCAACGTCTGCCAGGAACAACCGGCCCGAATCCGGGTAACGCGCACGTTGCGATTCAGAAAGCTGCTCCGATGCGGTCGTGATCAGGAGCGTGTCGAGGTCCGCGCCGACAAACGCGACGCTCGTGGTGTTGGGCGCATCGACGTCGACGACGGCAATCTGCTCACCTGCGGCTGAATAGCAGCGCACTTGCCCGGCTCCCCACATCGCGATCCAGAGGTTGCCATCGGCATCAAGGCACAGTCCATCCGGCTTGCCGTCCAGGTGCAGGAGATCCCGGCGCGGGCCGACCGCACCGGTGTCGGCGTCGTAATCGCGCGCCCACACCTTCGAGGCGGTGGTGTCAGCGCTGTAGAGCGCACCACCGTCAGGCGTGAACGCCAGGCCGTTGGAGAGCCCGAGATCGTCGTCGATAACGCGGAGGTGGCCGCCGTTCTCAATTCGCACCAGGACCTCCTGGTTGATTGGGCCGTCGAGCGACAGCGTCCCGATCAGGAACCGGCCGGCCGGATCACAGCCACCGTCGTTGAGACGGCTCGCCGTTCCGTCGGCAATGACCTGGGTGCCAGGGGTCACACCACCGTTGGGCGAAACCGTGAAGAGGCTGCGCGCGCCGGCAATGAGCAGTTCGCCGGCCCGAGAACTCACCACCGCTCCGACGGTTTCCCGGAAGGTCAGCACCCACTCGGGGACCACGCGCTGCTCCTCGAGCCTGCCGCCGTGCACCTCGCCGGCATTGATGTCGACCCAGAGCACTCGGTCGCGATCGCTGTCCCAGAAGGGACCCTCGCCGAGCACGTAGCGCTCGTCGCCGGCGGGTACGGCGTGGAACCGCTTCACGGCATCGCCCGTGCGCGTCGGTCGGCGCGACGCGATGCCATCAGGGCTCGACAATATAGGCCCTCGTTCGAGAGCGCCGTGTCCGTAAGTGAAAGGTGGTCAAGCGTGGCGGAGCATCGCAGTGGACAGTGGTACTCGGGCACCGACCGCAATGCCTACATCCACCGGGCGTGGATGCGTCGCGGTCTCCCCGCCCACGCCTTCGACGGCCGCCCCCATATCGCCATCGCCAACACCGCGTCAGACCTGACGCCCTGCAACGCCCATCTCAACGAGGTTGCCGAGAGCGTCAAGCAGGGCGTCTACGAGGCAGGCGGTATTCCCCTGAACCTGCCGGTGGTGTCCCTCGGTGAGACGCTCGTCCGGCCGACGGCGATGCTCTGGCGAAACATGGCGGCGATGGCCATCGAGGAGATGCTGCGCGCCAACCCGATCGATGGCGTGGTCCTGCTCGGCGGGTGTGACAAGACGATCCCCGCGTTGCTCATGGCGGCGGCGTCGGTGGACCTGCCCGCCGTGGTCGTCCCCGGCGGTCCGATGCTGACCGGGACGTTCCGCGGCCAGCCACTCGGCTGCGGGACCGACGTCTGGCGGCTTTCGGAAGAGGTGCGAGCCGGCACATTGTCAGAGGCCGAGTTCCTGCAGTCCGAGTCGTCGATGATTCGCAGCCGCGGCCACTGCAACACCATGGGGACCGCCTCGACGATGGGCCTGCTCGCGGAGGCGCTCGGGACGGTGCTGCCCGGACTCGCCGGCACCCCTGCCGCCGACAGCCGCCTGCTCGAACGCTCCCACGAGACGGGGCGTCTCGTTGTCGAGATGGTCGCCGAGCACCGCACCCCGTCGAGCCTGCTCACCCGCGGCTCGTTTCTCAACGCCATCGTCGCGCTCGCGGCGATCGGCGGATCCACCAATGCCGTGGTTCACCTGCTCGCGATCGCGGGACGGCTCGGCATCGACCTCAAGCAAGACGACTTCGACGCCACCGGGGCGGATGTCCCGCTGCTCGTCGACCTCCAGCCGTCGGGGCGTTTTCTGATGGAGGACTTCTTCCGTGCAGGTGGGCTCCACGCAGTGCTCCGCGAAGTGCGCGACCTCCTCGATCCAGCCGCGCTCACCGTCACCGGCAAACCGCTCGTCGATCATCTCGGCGTCGGCCAGATCTGGGACCGCGAGGTCATCCGGTCCCGCGCCGAGCCGCTCCAACCCCATGCGGGGATCGCCGTGCTCTACGGCAACCTCGCCCCCGACGGCGCAGTGATCAAACCCGCGGCGGCATCGCCCCATCTGCTCCATCACCGGGGCCGGGCGGTGGTGTTCGACTCGATCGAGGACATGCATGCCCGCATCGACGACCCCGAGCTGGACGTCGACGCCGACTCGATTCTCGTAATGCGCGGCTGCGGACCCAAGGGCTATCCGGGGATGCCCGAGGTCGCCAACATGCCCCTGCCGGCCAAGCTACTGCGCCACGGCGTGCGCGATATGGTTCGCATCTGTGATGGGCGTATGAGCGGCACCGCGTATGGAACGGTGGTCCTCCACGTGGCGCCCGAGGCAGCCGCCGGCGGCCCGCTCGCCCTTGTACGAAGCGGCGACTTCGTGATTCTCGACGTCGCCGCCCGGCGACTCGACATCGACATTCCCGCGGAGGAGCTGGCTGCGCGGCTACCGGACGCGGCAACCGTCACCGCCTACGCGAAACCCCGACGAGGCTGGGAGCGGCTCTACGTCGAGACGGTCCAGCAGGCCAACACCGGAGCCGACCTCGACTTCCTGGTCGGGTCCACAGGCGACAGAGTCTCTCGCGAATCCCACTGACAGAGGAACAGCGCACATGCCAACACCCATTGCTGACGGCCGTCCGATTCGCTGGGGCATCCTCGGCGCCGGCGGCATCGCCGACACGGTGAGCGGCGACATCAACCTCACCAGCGGCAACATGGTCACCGCCGTTGCGGCGCGCCATGCCGACCGTGCCGCGCGCTTCGCCGCCAAGCACAGGGCCGCGCGAAGCTATGGCGACTACAGGTCACTCGTCGACGACCCCGAGGTCGACGTCGTCTACGTCTCCACCACCCATCCCCATCACCGGGAACACGCGCTCCTGGCGATCGAGGCGGGCAAGGCGGTGCTCATCGAGAAGCCGGTCTGCCTCAATGCGCGCGACGCCCGCGAGGTGTTTGCCGCAGCGGACAGGGCTGGTGTCTTCTCGATGGAAGCCATGTGGACTCGCCTCAACCCGTTGATCCGCCAGGCACAGCAGTTGATCGCCGATGGCGCCATCGGCGAGGTCCGCGGTGTGCGCAATGAGTTCGGCCTCGGCCGCGCGTTCGATCCCAAGGACCGTCTCTACGAGCTCGCCAACGGTGGTGGTGCGCTCCTCGACCTCGGCGTCTACCCCGCTACGTTCGCTTATCTCTTCATGGGGAAACCGGATGCGGTCCACACCGTGGGCACGCTGTCCCCCACCGGCTCCGATGAGACGGTCGCGATGCAGTGGATGTATGGCGATCATCCCGGAGCCCAGCTCTGGACCTCGGCGCTTATCCACGCCCCCAATGAAGCGGCCATCCTTGGCACAAAGGGCTGGATCTCGTTCCTTCCGGAGGCATACCGGCCGACCGGCCTCGTCCTCCACAACGACCGCGGTGAGGTGCATACCCCCGACCCGCTCGCCGGCAACGGGCGTGGCTATCAACCCGAGATCGAGGAAGTCGAACGATGCCTGCGCGCGGGTCTCATGGAGAGTCCGCTGGTCCTGCACGCCGACACGATCGCAATCCTCGAGATCCTTGACGGCGCCCGCGCAGCCGTTGGCGTCGTCTACCCGGGCGAGCGATGAGCGCCGAGACCGCGGCGATGACACCCGTCAAATTCGGCATGGTCGGCTACGGGTTTGGTGGCCGGTACTTCCATGCACCGCTGCTTGTCGCAGCGCCCGAGTGTGACCTCATCGGTGTCATGACATCCTCACCCGAACGGCAGGCGCTGGTAGCTCGCGAGGTGCCCGGGGCGCGCACTTTCGGGTCACTCAAAGAGCTCGTCGATGCGGGTGTCGAAGCCGTGGCAATCTCCACGCCCGCAGACACTCATTCCAGCGTCACCGAGGAAGCGCTCCAACTCGGGCTCGCGGTTGTCTGCGACAAGCCGTTCGCGCTCAATCCCGATGCTGCGCGGCATACCGTCGAGCTGGCCGACCAACGCGGGCTGGTGCTCAGCCCGTATCAGAACCGACGTTGGGATTCGGACTTCCTCACGGTGCGCAAGCTCGTTGATGAGGGCGCTCTCGGCACCGTCACACGCATGGAATCTCGTTTCGAGCGCTGGGCACCAGAACGGGGGCCCGGCCGCTCGGGCGGCGGCACGCTGCTCGACTTCGGGAGCCACTTGATGGATCAGGCCCTCCTTCTGCTCGGTGCTACGACTTCCGTATACGCCGAATGGCGCATCCGCGACTCGGGGCTCGAGGACGATGTCTTCATGGCCGTGACCCATGCGAGTGGTGCGCGCTCGCAGCTCTGGGGGAGCTGGAGTCAATCCGCGCCCGGCCCGCGGTATCGGGTCACCGGAACGACGTCGACCTATGTGCTCGGCCCGGCCGACACGCAGGAGAACCTGTTGCTTGCCGGGGAGACGCCGGCCACGCTCGGCGAGCGGTGGGGCGTCGAGCCGCCGGAGAGTCATGGCACGCTCCACACGGGCACGACGTCCCAGCCCGCTGCAACCGAACGAGGGCGCTGGGACCGCTTCTATCCCACGTTCGCCAGAGCCGTGCGTGGTCTCAACGTCCCGCCGGTCAACGCTCACGATGCCGTCGCCACCGCGGTCGCGCTCGAGGCCGCCAGGGTCAGCGCCACCACCGGTGCCGTTGTGCCGATTCACCCTTCATGACGGACGCTGACGCTCAGCAGCTCGCGGAGCTGCTCGCGCAGGAGCACCGATTGGTCTTCAAGACCTTCGAGCACGACACGGCCTGGACCCTCGGCTCGCGATTGCACGCCGAGGCGCTGAAGGGCCAGCTGCCGATTGCGATCTCGCTTCGCCGCAACGGCCAGTACCTTTTCCACGCCGCGCTGCCGGGATCATCGGCCGACAACGACGGGTGGCTGCTGCGCAAAGCGGCCGTCGTCGAACGCTACGGTCATTCGTCGTACTACGTCGGTTGCAAGTTCCGTGCGGACGGCGGCGATTTCGACACCGACTCGCGCCTTGACACCGGCATCTTCGCTGCACATGGCGGCGCCTTTCCGATCATCCTCGGGACGAGCGGTTGCATCGGCACCGTCGCGGTCTCCGGCCTGCCGCAGGTCGAAGATCACCGTTTCGTGGTGAGTCAACTCGAACGGTTCCTCGTCGAGACTGGACAGATACCCGAGTAGCTGTCCGAGGCTTCAGCGCGGGAAGAGCTCGTCCTGCTGGTACGGGTTCCAGTTGAAGAACCAGGACTCGGTTACCTTGCCGTTCTTGACGTGCACGACGTGCGCGCCGATGTCCTCGGTCTTGGTCCCGTTGACCTCGGAGTGCGCGGTGACCAGGGCGACCGCGTGATCATCGTCCGCCAAGATGTCGTGGACATCGAGGTGGAAGGTTCCGTCGGTCGCCTGCATCAGTTCCAGGAAGAAACCGAGCGTCTCGTCGATGCCGTGGGAGTCGCGGCTGAACCGGTTGCGACCACCGTTGTGCCAGACGATGTTCGCATCGAACAGCTCGCGGAGCGTGTCCATGTCTCCGGCGTTGAACGCCTCATAGCCCCGACGGAAAACCGTTGCGTTGGGATGCTCGTCAGCCATCGATATTCCTCCGACCTGGTCCTGCTGTCGCTGTGGCCGGAAGGGTACCTACATCCAGGGGGGAAGGTCGATCCCGTCGAGGTTGGGCGATCGCCCGGTGAGCCACCCGAGCAGCCGGTGGGCGTCCTTGTCGTTGCCGAGGCGCTTCGGCAGGCGCTCCAGCGCCACGAGGAGCTCCCACTCCACGTACTCGTCCGGCCAGTCGGTGACCTGGTAGCCGAGACCGAGGTCGACGTGGTGGACCTCGACCTCGCGAAGACGGCGGACGGGGCTGCCGGTGGTCGGATAGCGGTCGGCGGCGACGAGCTCGGCGTTCGGCCAGTCTGCAGCCGCCGAGCGCGCCCATATCGCTTCGAGCCTTTTCGCGGACTCGTCCACATCCTCATAGAGCTCGCGAGCGGTTCGCCGGGCGCCGGCCCCGATATCCGCGTCGCGCTGCGCGGGGCCGCCGGGATAGCGGGCAACCTCGATCCCATTCAGCGCGCCCTCGAGGCGGCGGCTGTGTCCGTCGGCATTGCGTGCGATGTGGCTGAGCACATGCCCAACCGTCCAGCCCGGTAACCGGCTTGGACGCCCCACCGTCGTGTCGTCGATGGTCAGCACGGTGGCGCGCAAGCGCTGGTGTGCCGCCTGGCTCAGGACGATGGCGACGTCGGGCTCAATCTCCATGCGTCAATCATCCGCCGCAGCACGTCAACTCTGGTACCCGATCGTCACGTCGCCTGAGCGTGGCGAGACTAGGCTCGGGCGATGATCGCTGTCGGTGTGCTCGGAGCCCTGGTTGCGGCTCTCCTCGTCTTTGGCCGCGTGCGATATTTCCGCTACCTGATATGGGTGGCCCACGATCGCCCCGCCGCGCTGTGAGGCGGCTGCAGCATGTGTGCCGGCCCGGCAGTGCATGCGACATGGAACGCACGGGGTCCGCGGCGCCTTTGGCCACCCGGCCCGACCAAGACCGTCGCGTGGTGCCAGGTCCATTACGACGAGGCGCGCACGCGGAAGCAGTCGCCACCGCCCACGACGGTTCGGTAGAGCTTCGCGTCCTCTAACGAGCTCTCGCGGCGTGGCGGGCAGGGCGTTGAGTTGAGTATCTGACCGCGCCGGCGCGTTGCATCCAACACAAGTTCGGGGTGGCGGCTCGACTACGGCTATGCCGTCGGCAGTGTGGATGCGCCACCCCTGCTCGGTGGTGCGGCCGGCACAGGGAGATCAGGTTGTCGAGATCGGTCGGCCCGCCGTGAGCCCAATGCTGATGTGATGCCGGTCAATCCACAAATGTACGTTGAGGAGAAGACTGCCCCGGAAGGATGCACGCTGGCGGCTCGAGTAGCCCTGCCAGGCGGGCGTACCGGTGCACATTAGCGACTTCGGTCGAGACGGCCCCGTGGCAGTCGCCACCGGTCGGCCGCCCTGCTTGGGGAACTGACGTCAGGCGAATTCTCGCATCCGCTACGAGCCAGGTTCGCCCTGGTAGCTCGCGTATGTGGATGGAGAGCCGAGCACACCTGGATCGCTGAAGTGACTCGCGTAAATGATGTCCTCGTAGTCGTTTCCGTAGGACGCAGGTGGCTTTACCGCCGTGTACGTGAGGGCCAACTGCCCCAGCTTGTTCATCTGATACTTGCAGGTGGCGTGATCACATCTCCGCCATCACGAGCAAAGTCGACTTTGGTGGCTACTAGTGTTGCGTTAGGGATAGACCTTTACTTCATAGGGATCATGGTTCATGGCATTGACTATCGGCGCGGATGTGTCACCTCGGGATCGGGCCGAGGTGAGGCACACCGCAGAGCGGCTGGCATCATTGATCGATGGCGTCTGCCGAGACCACCCGGGCCGCTCAGCTTCTGGCCAGGACCCGTGACGGTGTCCTGCTCTACGGCCTGACCCCGCCGCGGGGAACCACCACCCCGGAACAGGCGGACGCCATCGCCGAGGCGGCCCTGGCCCGGCTGCGGTCAGTGCAGGTTGACGGGCTCATCCTCTATGACGTGGACGCCGAGGCGGACCGGTCCTCGACCCCGCGGCCGTTCTCATTCATGCCGATGATGGATCCGTCCGTCTTCCTCGACCGCCACCTTGCCGGGTGGGCTGGGCCGGTGGTCGTCTACCGTGCCGTGGGCAAGTACACCGGGGACGAGCTGGGTGAGTGGCTGTCGGAGGCGGACCGCGACCGGGTGCTGACCGTGCTGGTCGGGGCGGCGTCCCGACGCGAGGTGGTGAGGACGAGCCTTCCTGAGGCCTACCGCCGGCGCGCCGCTCTCTCGCGTCCGCCGCGCATGGGCGGCATTGTCATCGTCGAGCGGCACGCGGACGCGGGGGGAGAGCATGAGCGCATGCTGCGCAAGCAGGATGCGGGCTGCGAGTTCTTCGTCTCCCAGGTCTGTTACGACCTGGACCACACCCGGAACTTGCTGTCCGACTATGCCTACGGCTGCCGGGACCAGGGTCTGGACCCGCGGCCGGTCGTGCTGACCCTGGCGCCTTGCGGCTCGATGAAGACCCTGGAGTTCATGTCCTGGCTCGGCATCGACGTCCCCGGCTGGCTGCGGACCGAGATCACCCGGTCCGGGGACCCGCTGACGGCGTCGTACGAGCAATGCGTCGCCAACGCCCGGGCCCTCATCGCTTTCTGCCGCCGGCTCAGCCTGCCGTTCGGGGTCAACGTCGAGAGCCTCACCAACCGCAAGATCGAGATCGACGCCTCGATCGACCTCGCCCGGGAGATCCGCAACCTGCTGGGCTGAGGCGGACGGATGCCTGACCTAGCGTTAGGCATGTAGCTTTACTTCGTGGGATCATGGTCCATGGCGTTGGGTTATGGCCATCTTCGGCAATAACACGTGATCGCTGCCACTATCTCGACCGCGCCGCCGTGTTCAGGGATTCGCCAGGACGAGTTCGTATCGCACGCCCTCCCGGCCTCCGACTTCAACGGGTCCGACGGCAACGAACCCGGCCCTCGCGAGCACGCGTTGCGAGGCGACATTCTCATTGCTGGTCGCCGCGCCGAGCGTCCGGAGCCCGTACTCCTCACGGGCCAACCGGCACAGGCCCAGCACGCCGAACGTGGCAACGCCACGGCCGGACACGCGTTCCGCAATGCGATACCCCACCTCCGCCGTGCCGTCCCTGACCTCGTACAGGTTGAAGCGGCCCACGACAGTCCCGTGCTCGTCGACGAGGACGTGGCCAAAGCTGACCCCGGCTTCCTGCTCGGCCAGGAGCACGCGGTAGAGCTCAGCAAAGTTGGTATAGAAATCGTCGCTGCGATCGCTGATCGTCCTTGCGAAGTACGCCCGGTTCGCAATCTCAAAATCGAGGATCGCTGCCTCATGGTCCAGGCGAAGACGCTGCAACTCGAACACCCGTCAAACCTCCTGGACAGAGTCTCCGCTGCGGGCAACCGATGGCGGGCGCAAGGGATCGGACCTATGACGTATGCGATGTCAACGCGCGCCGAGCAGCTCTGAGAGTGCGGAAGGAGTCGCCACGACATCAGTCGGAACTTCGTTCATCGCCACACTCCCATTCGGCAAGCGTCCGTCAGACGGACATCAATCCTGTTGAGCACCGGCCGTCGGGTCGAGGACACGGTAGATCCGCCATGAACCTGGGACGCCCTTCAGCACCTGTTCCCCAACGTCCTCGAATCGCAGCGCCGAGCCGGCCACCAAGTCCTTGACTGTTGATGAGGCGAGCACCTCCGATGCCCCGGCAAGAGCGGCGACTCTCGCGCCGATGTGCACGGCAATCCCGCGTACGCCGTGCTCGGAGAGTTCGACCTCGCCGGTATGGAGTCCAGCACGAATCTCCAGCCCGATGTCCTGGACCGCCCGGGTCGCCGCCAAAGCGCACCGGACGGCTCGGATAGGCCCGTCAAAGGTCGCGAGAAATCCGTCCCCGGCGGTATCGATCTCTCGTCCCCGGAACCGTCCAAGTAGGGCGCGGATCCTCGCGTGATGTGCATCAAGGAGGGTGGTCCACCGGTGGTCTCCAAGCGCGGCTGCCCGCGCGGTCGACGCAACGATGTCGGTGAACATCACCGTCGCGAGCACCCGGTCGAGCTCAGCTTCATCGTCGCGGACGCCAAGCATGAAACGCTCGATATCGTCAAGGAGCGCAGATTGATCACCGACCCAGAAGAAATGATCATCTCCGGGATACTCCACGAGTTTGGCACCAGGTATCTGTTGCGCCATCTGTCGAGTGGCATCAATTGGGAAGTCCTTGTCTCCGATGCGAGCCAGCACAAGCGTTGGCACATGTATCGCGGGGAGGACATGACGGACATCCATGCCGTAGTTCATCCGTTCGAGAGCCATCGCTGAGCCCGGGCTTGCGCCTCGACGCATGTAGCTGGTGAGCCATGACACGAGGTGCGGGTTGTCGGCGGACCCTGGCGCAGCCCACAATCGCAATGCGCTCGACGCGTATTCCTCCGTGCCCCAAGAGCGATCGATGCCATCGAGAACTTCACCAAACTCCTTCTCGGTGACGCCCCAGGGGAAATCGGGTGCCCACGCGAATCGGGCCATCGTCCCGAAGAGGATCAACGCTATGGTCCGCTCGGGGTAGGTTGCGGCGAAGAGCAGCGACAGTGGACCGCCCTCGGATACGCCAAGCACCACCGCTCGCTCCGAGCCTGCAGCGTCCATCACCGCGCGGACGTCGTCCATCCTCGTTTCAAGCGTGGGGAGCGCCGTGTCGGGAACGCGGTCGGACATTCCCACACCCCGCTTGTCGAAGATGATCAAGCGGCTCATGGAGGCCAACCGGGCAAGAAACCTCGCGAGCGACGCCTCTTCCCAAAGCGCCTCGACATTCGTCGTCCATCCGATCACGAAAACGATGTCGATCGGTCCGGTGCCGACGACCTGATACGCGATGTGAACGCCGTCGATCGTCTTGGTATACCGTGTCTCTGGCGGCATCGCGATTAGTCTGACGTCGGCCACCTTCGGGTCGCAAGCGCCCTGGCGTGGCGGTCTGGGACGCTTACTCGACGCCGTCACACCGGCAAGTCGCTACCCTGCTTTCGCACGATGCGCAGTGGCTGGTCAGCTGAAGTGGTTATGCCGACCGGACAAGGCGCGCCGCGAACTGCTGAAGCAACGGCTTCGAGCTCAGACCATCGATCTCGATCGCTACGGTGCCGTCGAGGCGCATGAGGATCCACTCGCCTTCCCACGGCGCGTGTTGTTGCTGCATCTCAAACCACACCCCATTGGACAGTCTGAGTGGACGGAGGATCGATTTGAAAGCATTCATCGGGAAGCTGGGATCAAGGAGATCGGCTGGCGACTCCACTGACTCATCCATGTGGATGGCGCGACTTCCGGCTGAGCCCGATTGAGCACTGATGAAGATCCCGAATCCATTGACTGGCGCAGAGCCCCAGGTCACCCGGTTGTAGAGATCACCAGCAGGCAAGATGAGATCTGATGGGAGAAACGGCTTGAAGACCAATTCCGATCGCAGTGTCCGGAGGTCCTCCAGCGCGGCTTCCTGAAGCAGACGCTCAGGTTCAGTTAGCTTGACCGGTTGGTGGCCTGCATCCGATGTGCGAGGCGGCGGGGTAGTCGCAGCGACAGCAACCGGTCCTCCGGTCGCAAAAGTGAGAACCGCGATTGCACACAGCCCGCTTCGCGTAGCCCAAGGCCCGAGCCCCTTCCGGCCCAAGCTCCAAGTCATCACCGTATTGTGCACTCAGGGTTTCCGCTCGCATGCTGGCGATGCGTCACCCCATGTCTGCGAGGGACTACCCGCGTGAAACTACGTGAACTGTCACCTGCCAGTGCTCCGAGGGTAGAACCGCACGGAAGGGAGGGCAGGCATCCTACGTTTTCTGGAGGCAGCCGGCGGACCGCTGGAACCGGCTCGTTTATATTCAAAAAGCCGGTGGTGGGCGCAATAGGGATCGAACCTATGACCTCTGCGATGTCAACGCAGCGCTCGTACCAACTGAGCTATGCGCCCCTGGCTCGCACTCGGCAAGCGTGAGCGCCGTCGATGATACCAGTGGCCCCGCACCGCTCCCGGAGTCGAGCGAACTAGACCCAGGCGACCGGCTGGGTCTTCTTGCCGGTTGCGTGCTGCGCAGCCTGGAGGTCGCTCATGGTCACCTCAACGCGGAGCACGCCCTCGCAGCTGTGGCACACGAGGTTGAAGGACTCAGGTCGGATGATCTGGCGGGCAATAGCCTGCCGGTGTCCACAGCACTCACACGTGACGACCGCTCGCATCACTCCTCCGCCGGGCCGGCCTCTCCGGTCCGCAAGGCCCCGGAGCTTCCCACTGACGCGGCGGGCAACCGGCCAATCCACCGGTCCGCGACACCGTCGTTGCAGATTTGCGATCAGGCCTGGTTGGCGCCCCCGACGACTGCTGGAATGGGATCCGGCTCGAGCACCTGGAGGCGACGCCAGCCGAACCATCGGATCGCCACCGCGATGACGATCAGGATCGCACCAAGTGCGGCGACCACCCGAGCCACGCCGATCAGGTCCGAGACGACGCCGGCGAGCAGCAGCGGGATCGCCACCGCCGCGTTGATCACCGTGAAGATGCCGCCGAAGATGCGTCCCCGGCTCTCGGTGTCGGTGCGTTCCTGGAGCACGGTGAACCCCGGGATGAGCATCGCGCCCAGCGCGCAGCCGAAGAGAACTCCCACCGCGACGGCGAGTGGGACCATCAACCCGGGGAGTCCGTGGGTGCGAAGCACGTCCGGAACGATGCCCATGATGACCAGCGACAAGCCCGCGCCAGTGATCGCGGCAACGAGGGTTTTGGCGCGCGGGAAACTCGCTCGCTGACCCAGCAGCGCGGCGGTGCCGATGAGCCCGAACATCGCAGGCACGAGCACGATGTAGGTCTCGTCGTCCGACCGCTTGAGCACCTCGACGAGGTACACCGGCCCCAGCGCGAAGATCGTGAAGACGACGACGATGGCAAGGGTCAGCTGATACAGCCCGAGACGGAGCGCTGGGCTGTTCCGGAGGATGTCGATACCGTCGCGCAGCTCGCGCAGGATGTTCGGCGTCGGGCCGCTGGTCACCGGCTCGGCACGCAGGCTGACATTCACCCTCCAAACCGATATCGCAGCGAGCCCGAACAACGCGGTGGCGATGTAGAACGGCGCCTGATTGCCGAAGAAGCCGATGGCGATCGTCGCCGCCGGCACGCCGAGCACCAGGGTCAGGATGACCGTGGTCATGAAGAGCGACGTCGCCTCGGTGATCTGCTGCCGGGCGACCAGCGTCGGGATGCTCGCGGCTTCTGCCGGAGCGAAGATCTGCCCCGCAGAGCTGAACAGCAGCGTCACCACGATGAGCGGCCACGCCTGACCGCGCAGCGCGGGGAACAGCTGCGCAATCGGGATGAGCAGGATGAGCCCGGCGCGGGCCACGTTTGTCCCGATCATCAGCGCGCGTTTGTCGTGCCGGTCCGCGTAGACGCCCGCAGGCGCGCTGAGCAGGACGCTCGGCAGCGTGTACGCGATCATCAGCACCGACTGCAGCGACGCGCGATGCGTGAGCGTGTACATGAAGACGAGCAGCGTGAACATGAGGAACTTGTCGGCGAGCTGCGAGAGCAGCTGTGCCAGCCAGAGGTACCGAAAATCGCGGCGGCGAAGCACCGCGGCGAATCCCTTGCGCTGCTCTGGGACAGCGGCGATCGCAGGGCGGGCGGCATGAAGCGGCGCTACCGGCCCGTCCTCGTCGGACTCGGTGGCGGCGCTGGGGGTTCGCTGCCTCATCGCGTGACCAACCTCACCTCCGCGACTGCGCGAGCGAGGAGCTCCCACTCATCGAGGGCAAGAGTACCCGGCCGGCGCCCGGAATCGATGCCTGCCGCGTCCAATGCGACCCCCGCGGCGGCGAGATCGCCGCCGAGCGCACGGGAAACACCGTTGCGAAGCGTCTTGCGGCGCGACTGGAAGAGGGGCTTCGCGAGCGCGAGCATCGACGCCCGGATCGCGGGATCCGCCTTGGGCGACGGCACGATCCGGATGATCGACGAGTGGACCGCCGGCGGCGGGTCAAAGGCCTCCGGGGCCACGTCGCGAATCCGCTCGACCTCCGCGAGGGTTCGGATCGCGACCGTTGCCAGGCTCCAGTCGCCCGGCCCAGCGGCGAGGCGTGCCGCAACCTCGCGCTGGACGAGGACCACCGCGCGGGCGGGTGGCTGCTCGGCCTCCACCAGCCGCATGAGCACGAGACCGGTGAGCTGGTAGGGAAGGTTGCCCGTGGCGAGCCACCCCGTCGTGAACCCGAGCGCCGCGGGATCGATGTTGCGGGCGTCCGCCTCGAGCACGGTGACGTTCGGATTCGCGCGTTGGGTGATCTCGGTTCCCGCCACGCACGCGGGGTCAATGTCGACCGCGACCACCCGGCGCGCGCGCGCCGCCAGCGCCCCGGTGAGCGTTCCGAGTCCACAGCCGATCTCGAGCACCTCGCTGTCCGGCGCCGGGTCGAGGGCATCGACAATGGCGTCGAGCACGTCGCGATCGATGAGGAAGTGCTGCCCGAGGCTCGTGTCCCGGCGCAACCCGACACGCCGCCCGACTGCGGTGAGCGTCCTCGGATCGGTCAGGTCGAGCGGCTGGCGCGTTCGCGCCACATGGTCGTCAGGCACGCGCTGCGGCCGTGCTGGGAGCGGTGATGCCGAGGACTCGGTGGGCGGTCAGGGTCGTGGCTGCGCGCACCACCGCCTCCGGGGTCTCGCGCAGGCGCGCCACGGCCGCCGCCGTGATCGCCACTCGCTCCGGAAGATTCGGCTTGCCGCGTTCCGGGACGGGACTGAGAAACGGCGAGTCGGTCTCGACCACGAAGCCATCGTCGGCAGCCGTGCGCGCCGCATCCTGGATCTTCTCCGAGCGTGGAAACGTGACGATCCCCGAGAACGACGCGATGAAGCCGAGCTCGGCGCACCGCTGGGCGAACGCGGCGTCGCCGCTGAAGCAGTGCATCACCCCCCTGCTGCCGGGCACTCCGGCAACGGCGGCGAGCACCTCGTCGTGCGCGTCGCGGTCGTGGATGAGCACCGGTTTGCCGGCGTCGCGTGCCAGCTCGAGCATCGCTCGAAAGGAACGTTCCTGGATGTCGAGGGGAACCTCGTGATACCCCGGGCGAAAGAACAGATCGAGGCCCACCTCCCCCACCGCGACCGCCTTCGGGTGTCGCAGCAGCTCGCTCAGCGCATCGAGCTCGCGGGAGTCGGGAGCTGCCTTCTCGTGGGGATGCCACCCACACGTGAAGTAGACCCCCGCGTGCTCCTCGGCGATCCGGCGGTTGTGATCCGAATCCTCGAGGTTGAGCCCGACCGAGACGATCTCGTCGACGCCGGCGGCAAGCGCGCCTTCGAGCGCCTGGTCGAGCAGTCCGCGTTCCTCGAGCAGGACGAGGTGGCAGTGCGTGTCGACGAGCGGCGGCAGACCCCCGGTCACCGCAGCGCTCCGACGACGACGGTGCACTCCCCGCGCGGCGGACGTGCCGTGAATTCCTCGACGAGGGATGCAGCGGTGCCGCGGTGCAGCGTCTCGTGCATCTTGGTCAGCTCGCGCGCGACCACGAGCGGCCGCTCACCGAGGACGGGCGTCGCAAGGCGGAGCGTCTTGGTGATGCGCATCGGCGACTCGAAGAACGCGATGGTGCGATCCTCGCGAAGGGCCTCTTCGAGCACACGCACGAGCTTTCCGGCGGTGCGAGGCAGGAAGCCGAGAAAGCAGAAGGCGCTTGCCGGGAAGCCACTCGAGGCGAGCGCCGCGGTGATCGCCGACGGCCCGGGGATCGGGGTCACGTGGTGGCCGCCGTCGAGTGCGGCGCGGACCAGCAGTGCGCCGGGGTCGCTGAGCACGGGTGTCCCCGCGTCGGTGCAGAGTGCCAGCGTCTCCCCGCGCTCGAGCCGTTCGATCAACTGCGGCACCCGCCGTCGTTCGTCGAAGGCGGGCAGCGACAGCACCGGCTTGTGGATGTCGTGTGCGCTGAGCAGGACCTTGGTGCGGCGCGAATCCTCGGCGACCACGGCATCGCACTCGCGCAGCACGCGGAGCGCGCGAAGCGTGATGTCCTCGAGGTTGCCGATCGGGGTCGCGACGACCGCCAGTGTCCCGGACAGGTCGCTCATCTCCCCCAGTCCCGCGGATAGCGGAACTCCCGATCGATGGTCCGGTTGCTCAACTTGGCGATGACCGGCGGACGGCGCTTGTACTGACTGCCACGGACGCGCGCGACGATGGCGTCGACGTCGGCCGGCTCGAACCCGAGCGCGATGACCTCGGCTCGGCTTCGCCGCTCATCGACGAGCAGGTGGAGCACGTGGTCGACCACCGCGTAGCGCATCCCCAGCTCGTCCTCATCCGACTGGCCGACCCACAGGTCGGCGCTCGGTGGCTTGGTGAGCACGCTGTGGGGCAGCTCGAGTGCCCGAGCGAGCGCGTACACCTGCGTCTTGTAGAGGTCGCCGATCGGGTTCAGCGCGCTCGCCATGTCGCCGAAGAGCGTGCCGTAGCCGAGCAGCAGCTCGGTCTTGTTCGAGGTGCCGAGCACGAGCGCACGTTCGGCCATCGAGTGGTCGTAGAGGATCGACATGCGCTCGCGGGCCATCTTGTTGCCCCTGCGCGTCCGGTCCGCGTCCGGGAAACGTTCGAAGTAGGCGTCCACCTGCGGTGTGATATCGACAACCTTGGCAGCAAGGCCGAGGCTGTCGCAGACGGCGAGCGCGTCGGTCTGGGACTGCGGATCGCTGCTCCGATAGGGCATGAAGACGGCGACCACGTTGCCGGCACCGAGTGACGAGACCGCGAGCGCGGTCACCAGCGAGGAGTCCACCCCTCCCGAAAGCCCGACGATGACGCGCTCGAAGCCCACCTTGCGCACCCCGTCGGCGATGAAGCCGCGGAGTCGCTCGATGACGAAGGCGGCGTCAACCGCGAGTGTGTCGGCGTCTGAGTCGATCGGTCTCGGCGTCGTTGACATCGTTTCGTTCGTCGCGCAGGAGTGGGTAGGCGACGCGCGCACGGCGGAGCGCGCTGCGTTCGATGCTGTGGAAGAGGACCGATTCCTCGGCTCCGCGGACCTCGGCGACGACGCTGCCGAAGGGGTCGACGACCCGGGAACCGCCCCAGAAGCCGACGCCGTCCTCGAAACCGGAACGGTTGCAGTACAGCAGGTATGTCGTGAAGAGTTGCGCGTAGGTTCGGGTCATGACGTCGTAGCTGCTCGCCGTGCCGAGGGCCTCACCCTGGAGCAGGCCACGGCCGGGAGACGCCGATGGGCAGATGATCAGATCCACGCCCTGGCGGGCGAGCAGCGCTGCCGACGTCGGATGCCACAGGTCCTCGCAGATGAGGATTCCGGCGCGCCAGTGGTGGTTGGTGCGGTGGCCGAGGGGCACATCGAACGCGCGGAATCGATCCCCGGCGGCGAGGTAGCGCTGCTCGTCGAAGAGCCCATAGGTCGGCAGGTAGNNCGGCGACGACGTCGATGCCGCCGGCCCGCGACGCGTCACGAAGCGCACGCACCTCGGGCGAATCGAGCCGGAGCGCGACCTCGGGCACCTGGTCCTTGAGGAAGTAGCCGGTGAGTGAGAGTTCCGGGAAAACCACCAGGCCGGCCCCGCCGGCCGCCGCCGCGGCGATNNCCGCCGCCGCGCCGGCCGCCGCCGCGGCGATCGTCGTGAGATGGGCCGCCACGTTCGTAGCGACGTCACCGAGCCGGGGATAAAACTGGGCGAGCGCCACGCTCACCGCGCCCGACGGATCGGGCGCAGGGGTTGCCTCCGGTTCGGACGCCGTCACCACGGGCACCGATACCTCTGTCGGAATCACGCCGGTTCGAGATCGTTCGAGGACCATTCAGTTGATTCTCCCACGGTATCGGGCAATGTCCCCGAGTTCACGAACCCATCGACCATCGCCGGGACCCGGTCGAGGGCGGCGACCGCTCTCGGTGCGGGAGGGAGCGCGCCCAGGAAGCCGAGCCCGTACTGACGCGTGCGCAGGCGAGGGTCGCAGAGCACCACGGCGCCACGGTCCGTCGCGCTGCGGATCAGGCGCCCGAATCCCTGGCGGAGCCTGATGATCGCCACTGGAAGGATGTACTCGCCGAACGGATCACGCAGCCGCTCCGAGCGGGCACGGACCAGCGGATCGGTCGGCACCGGAAAGGGCAGCTTGTCGATGATCACGCAGCGGAGCCGGTCCCCAGGGATGTCGACGCCCTCCCAGAAGCTGCTGGTGGCGAGCAGGACGGTCCGGGGATCCGCGAGAAAGCTCTGCAGGATCTGCCTCCGGGTGCCGTCGAGACCCTGGGCCAGGCTCGCGATGCCACGGGCGTCGAGACGCTCCTGGAGGAGCGCCCACACGCGCTTCAGCGGGCCGTAACTCGTGAAGAGCACCAGTGTGTGCCCGTCCAGGCGGCCTGCGATTGCATCGATAAGTGCGGTCATCTGCAGGTCGTGTCCCGGGTCGTCGTACGCGGTTGCGTCCTCGGGCAGGATGCAGAGCGCCTGACGCAGGTAATCGAACGGCGACGGTAGCGTCAGTTCTTCGGCTGTGGCGCCGATGCCCACCCGGTGGCGGATGAAATCGAAGCTGCCTCCTACCGACAGCGTTGCCGAGGTGAGGACAACGCTTTCGGCGGGATCGAAGACGGTCTCGGCGAGCGGGCCGGAGACGTCGACCGGCGCCTCATGGAACTCGGCCTGCTCGGCGCGCATCTCCAGCCACGTGACCATGCCTTCACGGGGCCGGACGATGACGTGATCGATCGCCGCGGCGAGCCCGGCCAGGGCCACCGCGGCATGCTCGAGCTCGTCCTCGGCGCGATCCGGCTGGGGCAGGAGTGCCGCCTGCATGCCCGCCGCGGATCCCGCCGCGAGCACGCCGGCGGTGCGCTGGAAGACGCCGGCCGCGTGAACGGCGGCACGCTCGACGAACCCGAATCCGGGGTCGCTCCGGATCGACTCAGAGAGCCCGATCCGCCCGTTGGAGGCGTGCTCGCCGCCGAGGCGCGTTGAGATGAACCCCTTGGCATCGCCGAAGAGGCGCTGTCCGGCCTCGCGGCAGCGCTCGAGATCCGCGCCCAGCGGGGTGCCCGGCGGCGCGGGAATTCGGTCGAGGATGAGGGTCAGATCGGTGAGGCGCACGGCGACGCCGAGCTGCTCGGTGGCCACTGACTCGAGGTGGTGCGCCTCATCGATGACCAGGGCCCCGTACGGCCCGAGCACCTGTCCCTGACGCTCGGTGGCGGCGAGGAGCAGGGCATGGTTCGTGACAACAATGGCTGCATCTGTCGCGCCCCGGCGCGCTCCCACCATGTAGCAGCGCGCGTTGGGCCAGTTGGCACACGCGGGACCGAGACAATCGGTCACGTCGGATGCGATCCGCCGCCAGAGTTGCTCCTCGTCGCCGGCGAGATAGATCTCGGAACGGTCGCCGCTTCGGGTCCTGGCCAGCCAGGCGAGGATCTTGAGCTTGAAGCGGATCGATACCAGGTCGGGTTCGCGGCCCAATACGTCGGAGGTGGCCAGGAAGCGCTGCCATCTGCGCAGGCTCAGGTAATGGTTGCGGCCCTTGAGCACCGCGACGGATACCGGCTCGTCGAGCAACGCTGCGATTGCCGGCAGGTCACGATCAGCGAGCTGTTCCTGGAGATTGACGGTATGGGTCGCGACCACCCCGCGCTTGCCGGTTCGCGCTGCCCAGAGCGCCAGAGGGATCAGGTAAGCGAGCGACTTGCCGACCCCGGTCCCGGCCTCGACCATCAGGCGCCGCTTGCGTTCCAGCGTCTGACCGACCGCCATCGCCATCTGGAGCTGGGCCTCACGATATTCGTACGCTTCGCTCGCCGCGAGGGGGCCCCCTGGCCCGAGCAGTTCGGCCGCCGCCGCGCCGACGCTCCGCGTGTCCGGCGCCGGCGTGCGCCGGCTCGTGGCGGGAGGTACCGGTGGAGGCGCGGGGACGGACGCGAGGTCGACAGGCGGTATAGCGTCCAGCTCCGGGCGGAGCATCACGTCGTTCAGGAAGGCGTCCAGGGGACCGGGCGCCTGCGCAGCCACGTGGCGCATCTCCCCCACGGTCGGCTCGGGAAGCCGGCGGCCGGCGCCGACCAGGATGCGAAAGAGGTCGCCGGTCGCGCGCGCATCGCTCAACGCCCGGTGCGGACGCTCATGAGCGATGCCGAGGCGTCGGGTCAGGAGCGGGAGGCTGTGGCTCTCGTACGTGGGGAGCAGGATCCTCGCGAGGTCGAGCGTGTCGAAGATCAGCCGCGATCCGAACGACTCAGAGAGGAGTGCACGCAGGAAGAGCAGGTCGAATGTGCCGCCGTGGGCGATCAGCGCGGCGTCCCCGCAGAAGTCCGCAAGCCGGTATGCCGCCTCGGCCGGCGCCGGGGCCCCAAGCACGTCGTCATCGCTCAGGCCGACGAGGCGCTGGATCGCCAGAGGGATCGGCATCTGCGGATCGACGACCACCTGGAGCTCGTCGATCGGGCGGAGTGCGTGGTCGTACCGCACGGCGCCGATCTCGAGGATCCGGTCGCTCCGCGGCGAGAGCCCGGTGGTCTCGAGGTCGAAGGCGACCATGTGGTCCAGGTGCGATGGGACCGTGGTCACGCGGCGGGCGAACTCCCCCCGATGGAGAGCGCTGCCGCTCCCACGGGCCGTCGCTCCCTGGGGAGCAATGCGATCACGCGCTCCATCATGATCGCGGCGGCTTCCCGGCTGGAGAGCGGCCGGCCCTCCTTTCCGTGTGCAGGGAGGTGGAATGGCTCGCCGATACGCAACTGGACGTCCGCCGGCCTCGGCATCCACGAACCGCGCGGGATGACGCGCTCCGAGTCCCAGCTCGCGACCGGCACGATCACCGCCCCCGAGTGCCGGGCGAGGAAACCGGCCCCCGCCTGGACATCGCCGATCACGTGCCCATCCCACGAGCGGGTCCCCTCCGGATAGACGAGCAGCATGTGGCCGCCGGCGAGCACCGCGAGCGCCGACCGGAGCGCCGCGCGATCCGCCGTGTTGCGCACCACCGGGAAGGCGTGGTTCTTGCGGAACAGCCATCCCAGGAGCCGATTGCGAAAGAGCTCGCTCTTGGCCAAGTAGTAGACGTCGCGACGCGGGATGAAGACGCCGGTGAGCGCGGGCTCGACGGTGCCGACGTGGTTGCCGATCACCAGGACCGCACCGCTGCGGGGAAGGTCGTCCATGCCGTCGATGCGCAGGCGCCCGCCGAGGATGACCCACGCGAGCAGACGCACGCCGATCCGGAAGACGGCGTAGATCACCCCGTCGCTGCCGTTACCGCAGCCCAGAGTTGCAGCGCGGTGCGCACCACCTCGTCGACGCCGAGCACGCCGGTGTCGAGCACATGGGCGTCAGGTGCGGGCTGCATCGGCGCGGCGCTCCGCGTGGCGTCGCGACGATCACGAGCGCCGATCTCACCGCGCATCAACGCGCTGTCGGCATCCGCACCGTTGCCGCGCAACTGTGATGCGCGGCGCTGCGCGCGCACCGTCTCGGAGGCGACGAGATATAGCTTGAGCTGCGCGTGCGGGAAGACGACGGTGCCGCAGTCTCGCCCGACGGCAATGGCGCCGTCACGCGCAAGCGCGCGTTGCGCCTCTAGGAGCACGGCGCGTACCTCGGGGATGCTGCTCATCGACGCCAGCAACGGTGCGTTGGCGGGGTCTCGCAGCGCCGGGCCCGCATCGATGCCGTCGACGAGCGCTGCGCTGTCGGCGTCGTCGTGGTTTGGGTCGGTGTCGATGACCACCTCGGTCCTTCGTGCGCAGTCGATCAGCGCGTCACGGTCGTCGGGAGCGATCCCAGCACGGGCGGCGGCGACCATGACGCCGCGATAGAAGAGACCGGTATCGACCAGCGGGAGTCCGAGCGTCGTGGCGAGACGCCGCCCGAGCGTGGTCTTGCCACTCCCCGCCGGGCCGTCGATGGTGATCACCGTTGGGGTCACCGCGACCGCCGGGCCGCCGCTCGTGCCGGCGCCTGCATTCCCGCAGCCGCGCGTAGCGATGACAGCTCAGCCGGGCGCAGCGCTCGCGCCTCGCCCTCGGGGAGCGCACCAAGCTCCAGCGGGCCGACCGCGATCCGGACGAGGTCTCTCACATCGAGCCCGATCGCCGCGAAGAGCCGGCGCACCTCACGCTTGCGTCCCTCCGCCATCACGACCTCGACCACCGAGTCCGATCCGGATCGCTTCGCCGCAATGGCTCGCGCCGGGCCGTCTTCGAGCTCGACGCCGATGGTCAATTGCTCGAGCTGTTCCGTCGAGATGGCGCGGTCGAGGGTTGCCAGATATCGCTTGGTGACGCCGTGACGGGGATGCGAGACCGCATGGGCGAGGTCGCCGTCGGTGGTGAGCACGAGCAGCCCGCGACTGTCGGCATCGAGCCGCCCCACCGGGACGAGACCGGGGACGGGCTCGACCAGGTCCATCACCGTACGGCGCTGATACGGATCACTTCGCGTGGTGACCACGCCCGGCGGTTTGTTGAGGACAAGAGTGACTGCAACTGCTCGGGCGGGGATGCGATGTCCATCGACGCTGACGCGGTCCATCGAAGGGTTGACCACGGCGCCGAGATGGCTCACCTCGCCATTGACGGTCACGCGACCGCCGGCGATGAGCTCGTCGGCCCCCCGGCGCGATGCGACGCCTCGACGGGCGAGAAACCTGTTCAGCCGTTCCGACGGTTGGGCGCTCACTCGAAGTTGGGCAGCACCGCGCTCTCGGCAACCGGCGGCAGGTCTTCGATGCGCTCGAGGCCGACCAGTTGCAGGAAGCGCAGCGTCGTGCCGAACAGGCGCGGGTGTCCGGGGGTCTCCTGACGCGCCACCTCTGTGATCAGGCGCCGCTCGGTGAGATGTTCGAGCACGGCTTCGCAGTCCACACCGCGGATCGACTCGATGACCGCCTTGGTCACCGGCTGGCGATACGCGATGATCGCCAGCGTCTCCATGGCGGCCCGGCTGAGGCGCGACGGCCGTTCCGGGTGAAGCGCTCGCTGCACTGCCCAGGCCATCTCCGGCCGTGTGACCAGCTGGATCGACTCGTCGGAGCGCTGGAGCATGAGCCCGCGACCGCGCAGATCCATGGCCAGCACACCGGCAGACCGGGCCACCGCGGTGGGGCTCCGTTCGAGGATGGCGGCGGCCTCTGCGATGCTCACCTCGCGACCCAGGGCGAAGCAGAGCGCCTCGAGGGCCGGCGCCAGGTCCTCCGGCTCGGCGTCGGCCGTTCCCTCCGGGACGGTGGCGCGGCCGAACACGTCGAGGACGAGCACGTCATCCAAGGCCGGTCACCGTGATCGGGCCGAAGGCATCCCGCTGCTCCACGGTCGCCTCACCGCGTTTGAGCATCTCCAGCAGCGCGAGGAAGCAGGCAACCGCCTCGAGCCTGCTGCTCACGCCCGCGAACACATCCTCGAACTCGAGCGGTCCGAGCATCAGGCGGTCCCGGAGCAGCCGGACTTTGTCCTCGACCGAGTAGGTGATCGCCACCGGGAGCGGCTCGGTGTCGCTGAGGCGCTCGAGGACCGCACGAAAGGCTGCCGCCAAACGCTCCGGAGCGATACGCAGCCGCTCGACGGGAATCACCTCGGGGGACACGAGCCCGAGGAAGCTGCGCGCACCCTCCGTGGCAGCTTCGGCAAGCAGCGCCTCGGCGGCGGCCTTGAAGAGCCGGTACTCGGCGAGTCGCCTGCCGGCGTCGGTCGACTGATCGTCCTCGGGTTCGATGACGGTTGTGTCCTGGTCTGGGAGCACGGCGGTCGCCTTGAGCGCAACCAGCCGGGCGAGCAGCGTCAGGGCGTCCGCGACGGCTCTCAGATCACCCTGGTGTTCGGGGCTCTCGAGCGCGCTCCGTGCCTCCTCGACGACGGCGCTCACCGATATCTCGGTGAGGTCGAGGTCGCCACGGTTTGCCCGTGCGACGAGTTCCTCGAGGCTCCCGTGGAAGCCTGCGGCGTCCACGGTGATCGAGGCGGTGCCCGCTTCCTCCCGCTGCATCGCTACATGGTACGGACGCCGGGGGTGCCCCGATCGCCGCTCGCCCCTTCCTCGAGGAGCTCGGTCGCGCGGATCAAAGCGGCCTCGGTGGTCCTGCCCGACATCAGTCGCGCGATCTCGGACACTCGCTCGTCGCCCGTCACCACGGTCGCGGTCGCCTGGGGGCCTCCGGGACGGTCGGCCTTGGTGATGTTCAGATGCGTCACGGCGCGAGCCGCGATCTCGGGGCGGTGGGTGATCGCAATCACCTGACGTCCCCGGCCGATGCGGGCGAGAACGTCGCCAACCCGAGCGGCGGTCTCGCCGCCGATACCGGTGTCCACCTCGTCGAGGACGAGCACCGGCGCGTCGTCCTCGCTCACGACCGCGCTCAGCGCCAGGGCAAGCCTTCCGAGCTCGCCGCCGGACGGTCCCTCGTCGAGCGGCATTGGGACGGAGTCGCGATTGGGTGCGAGACGGAAGTCCACCTCATCGATCCCAGAGGGACCGCAGCGGACTGGTGTGCCATCTCCGGTATCCACACCGTCGACGTCGAGGGCGCGGGTCAGGATCACGCGGAACCGCGCGTGCGGCAATTCCAGCGCCCGGAGCTCCACCGTGACGGCGCGCTCCAGACGGCGCGAGGCCGAGGCCCGAAGCGCACTCAGCGTGGCGCCAGCCCTGCCCGCTTCCGAACGGCGGGCATCCGCGGCCGCCTCGAGGCTGCCGACCGCGCCCGATTCACCGTCGATGGTTGCCACGAGCGAGGACGCCCGCTCGAGTTCGACGAGTGCCGCCTCCAGCGATCCGTGGCGACGGACGACGCGTGTCAGCGTGTCCAGCCGCTCCTCGATCTCCGTGAGCCGAGCCTCGTCGATGCTGATCTCCTCGGCGTGGCGACGGGCGTCGAGCGCGAGCTCTCGAAGCCGGTCGACGAGCACATCCGCGTCTTCGAGCAACCGGGCGAGCGCTGGGTCGACTGCTGCCAGGTCGGCACCGGCGCCGATCGCCGCCGCGAGCTGGTCGGCGCCGGAATGCTCGTCCCCACCGCTGGCGTCGGCGAGGGCCAGCGAGCAGACCGCGATTCGGGCCGCATGCCGGAGGCGGAGGCGTTCGGCGTGGAGCTCGGCGTCCTCTCCGGGCCGGATCCTGATCGGCGCGAGGTCGTCGACGAGGTCGCGCGCCCGCTGCAGCTCGGCGGCGCCGGTGCTGGCGGCACGCCGGGCGGCGATCACGGCATCGGTGGCGGCGCGCCACGCCCTGACTGCGTCGGCGGTGTTCACACGGGCAGTGGCGCACCCATGTCCGGCGAAAGCGTCGAGCACATCGCGCTGCCAGTTGCGCCGGAGCATGCGGTGGCTGGTTCCCTGTGCCGTGACGTCAACGCACAGATCGCCGAGCTCGCGAAGCACGGCCTGGGAGACGAGCGCACCGTCGACGCGGCAGGTCGCGCGTCCCGATACCGGCACCTCGCGGGAGAGCGTTATGAGGTCGTCGTCGGGAATGCCGAGCTCGGCCCGGCGCGCACGGAGACGGGCGCTCGGATTGTCGAAGACCGCGGCGACGCGCGCAGCCGTGGCGCCCGCCCTGACCGCGTCAGGCTCGAGGCGGCCTCCGAGTGCTGCCCGGAGCGCATTGACGCACATCGACTTCCCCGAGCCGGTCTCGCCCGTGAGCACGCTGAAGCCATCGTCAAACGGCAGCCGCGCCTCCTCGATGACGGCGAGGTTGCTGACCCGGAGTTCACGAAGGGCCACTCGTGCCTCCCTCCACGCCGGGCATGTCGTCGTCGACGGGCTCGAGGAGCAGGTCCTTGTGCGGGATCCCGTAGCGAAACTTCTGGCGAAGGCGCGAATTGAAGGACGGGGAGTCGGCGAAGCGCACCACCTCGAGCTCCGGCCCCGGTTTGACCACGACGCTCTCGCCGTCGGCGAGCCATGCGATCGAGCGGCCGTCGGCGGCGACGAAAACGCGCCCGCGCTCGACGGTCACGCGAACGTCGAGTTGCTCGGGGATGACCACCGGGCGGCTGATCACCGCGTGAGCGGCGATGGGCACGACCACCACGGCTCGGACACGAGGATCGACGGGAGGACCACCGGCGCTGAGCGCGTACGCGGTCGACCCCGTCGCCGTGGCGACGACGATACCGTCGGCGTCGAACGCTCCCAGGAGGTCATCGTCAACGTCGACGCGAAGCCGCACCACGTTCACGTCGCGGGCTCGCACGACGATCTCGTTGATGGCGAGGATCGGGGCGTCGCCGCCGTCGACGGCGATCTCCAGGAGCGCACGGCGCTGGGTGGTGTAGTCACCCGCGGCGAACCGGCTGATCGCCTGGGGGAGCGCGTCGATCTCGACGTCGTTGAGGAAGCCGAGCCGGCCCCGGTTCACGCCGAAGACGGGGATGCCGAGCGGAGCAGCGAGACGCGCGCCGTAGAGAAAGGTGCCGTCGCCTCCGAGGGTCACGAGCAGCGCCGTACTCGGGCCGTGCTCCTGCATCGCCCCTTCGGGATCCTCGAGCGCCGTCCATGCGGCGTACCCACAGGCTTGAGCGCGAGCAATTGCCGACTGGACCACGACCTGTTCTCCGGGGTGGAGCAGGAAGCCGATGCTCGGTTCCGAGCTCATGGCTCCTCCCCGGCTGCCGCTGCAATGTGGACGAGACGCGCCCCGACCAGCCACTCGAGATTCCCCTTGGCGCCACGAACCGGGGACGGCATCGGCTCTTCTGCCGCAGCGCCGAACTCGGTCTCGAGCCAGCGCGCGAACTCCATCGCCGCCTCCTCGGCGGCGCGGGCGTCCCGGACGATGCCGCCCTTGCCGATCGCGCTGCGGCCCAGCTCGAACTGCGGCTTGAACAGTGCAATGAGCCCCGCGCCGGCTGGCGCGATGAGGCGGACCACCGCGGGCAGCACCACGCGCAGGGAGATGAATGAGAGGTCGAGGGTCACGAGGTCTGGTGCGGGCCCCGGGAGCGACGTGAGCGAGCGCAGGTTGGTCCGGTCCATCACTCGGACGCGCGGATCGTTCGCGAGCCGCGAGTCCAGCTGACCGCGACCCACGTCCACCGCGTAGACGCACGCCGCTCCGCGACTCAGCAGCACATCCGTGAATCCGCCGGTGGAGGCGCCCGCGTCCAGGCAGATCCGGCCCGCGCAGTCAATGCCATACGCATCCAGCGCGGGAGCCAGCTTGAGCCCGCCCCTGCTCGCCCACGGATGATCACGTCCGAGCAGACGGATGTCGTTCGCGAGTCCCACGCGCTGGTCGGCGCTCGTCGCCCGGGCGCCATCAACCTCGACGAGACCCGCGGCGACCAGCGCCTGGGCTCGCTCGCGGCTGGGCGCAAGCCCACGGGCGACCAGCTCCAGATCGATTCGCCCCTGGGACACAGCTGTCATGGTTCCCAGTTATACTACATTTGTGTGTATTCGCGCAGTCAGAAGGGGACGTCGTCGGGGTCGATGCGCGGCGGCACCGGCCGCACCGGAGTGGCAGCCATGGGCGGTCGTGCGATATCCAGATGCCGTGTGGCCGCAGGCTCCGGAGGTGTTGTTACCACCGCTTCGAGAGGCCGTTCGCTCATCGCACCACTCGCGCTGACCACGAGCTGGTTGACGCGCTGCTCGGTGCGCTCGAGCAGCTCGGCGCAGTACTGCGCGAGCACCACGCCTCGCTCGTAGGCGCCGATCGCTTCCTCGAGGGCGATGCTGCCGCCCTCGAGCTTGGTGATCAGGATGTCGAGCTCCGCAAGGGCAGCCTCGTACGTGAGTCCCGTGATGCCGTCCTCCGTGCGCTCTTTGGTCATCGGTCTTTCGACCCCGGATCCGAATCGTACATCCGTTCGCTTGAAGACGGGGATCCGGGCTCCACTCGATCCACGGTGCTCTCCAGGCTTCCATGGCGGAGGACGGTGCGCAGCCGCGCACCCACCGGGGCCGCGGTGGCATCGGTCAGGACCCTTCCATCGGCATCGGAGGTGATCGAGTACCCGCGCTCGAGCGTGCGCCGCGGAGACAGCGCCGCGAGCCTCGCGGCTCGCGTCGTGAGTGCGGCGCGGCGCGCCACTGCGACACGGACGGTCGCGTCCTGGAGACGCTCGGAAGCTCGAGTCAGGCGCAGTCGCTCGAGCTCGACGCGCCGCGACGGGTGCGCCACTGTGAACCGCGACAACTCATGGGCGAAGGCCCGGCGCTTCACCAACGTCTCGTGCATCAACGCCTGGCGCAGGCGGAGCGTGGCGATGTGCACACGCTGCCGGTGACCCCCGACGAGGCCGACCAGGGCGAGCCCGAGACGCGCGCGGCGCGCGGCGACATCCTCGCGGAGCGCGGCCACGCTCGGCGCCACCAGCTCCGCGGCAGCCGATGGGGTCGCGGCACGACGGTCCGCCGCCAGGTCGGCGACGGTCGTGTCGGTCTCGTGGCCCACACCGGTCACGACCGGGAGGCGCGTCGCCCGGATGGCGCGCGCCAGCGACTCGCTGTTGAAGGCGATCAGGTCTTCCAGGGAACCGCCACCACGCACCAGGAGGATCACGTCGGCATCGCGCACCTGGTCGGCGCGTTGCAGCGCGCGAATCAACGTCTCCACCGCTCCGTCGCCCTGCACGGTGGCCGGCGACAGCACCACGCCGATGCAGGGCGCGCGGCGTGCGATGACGGTGCACACGTCGCGCAGCGCCGCACCGCTGCGCGACGTCACGACCACCACGCGCCGGGGCAGCAACGGGAGGCGTCGCTTGCGCCGCTCGTCGAACAGTCCTTCGGTGGCGAGGCGCTGCTTCAACTGCTCGATTCCCAGCGCCAGTGCGCCGACTCCGCTGGGTTCGAGGCGGTCGACATAGAGCTGATAACGCCCCTGCTGTCCATACACCTGCACCGACCCGTGCGCCACCACGGTCATGCCGTTGTCTGGCCGGAAGGGAATCCGCAGCGCGTTGGTGCGAAAGCACACGCACGAAACCGCCGAGTGGGCGTCCTTGAGCGTGAAGTACAGGTGCCCGGAGACGTGCGCCTTGAGGTTGCTCACCTCGCCCTCGACGAGCACATCCTCCAGCTCGGGGCGTGCGGCGAGCGCATCGCGCACCATCAGGGTCAGGTCGCTGACCGAGCAGACCGCCGCGGTCACACCCGCTCCTGTGCGACATGCCCGAGCACGCCGTTGATGAACTGCGCAGCCTCGTCACCCGCGTACGCGCGCCCGAGCTCGATGGACTCGTCGATCACGACCGCGACCGGTGTCGCCTCCATGTAGAGCAGTTCGAAGGTGCCGAGGCGGAGCACGGCGCGCTCCACCTTACCGAGGTCGACGAGCGACCAGTGCTCCATGGCGGCGGCGAGTGCCGCATCGATGGCGTCGAGATGATCGACGCAGCCGACCACGATGGTGCGCGCGAATGCGCGCATGTCGGCGGTGGCACGAAGGTCCTCGCCCTGGTACTTCAACGCGAAGTCCGGGTCCTTCTCCGTACCCTCGATCTCGAAGAGTACGCGGAGCGCGAGCTCACGACCACGCCGCCGGCGCCCCGTGCCTGAAACGGCAGGGGTCACGCGAAGGCGACCTCGCTGACGAAGACGTTGACCTCCTCGACGCGCAGGGCGAGCATGCGGTCGATTGCGTCGGCGACACGACGCTGCACCTCGGCGCCGACCACCGGGACGTTGCCGCCCGACTCCATGACGACGTACAGGCTCAAGTGCAGCGCGTCGTCGCGCATCTCCACGCGCACGCCGCGATGCGCATGTGAGCGGCGGACGATGCGGTCGAACTGCTGGCCGCCGGGGTGGTACATGGAATGAACGCCCGACACCTGCAGTGCCGCGAAGGCGGCGATCGACGCCACGACCTCGTTGGCCACACGCGTCGTGCCGAGCTGGCGGCGGCCGTTCGTGGCCGGGCGGAGCTGGAGACTCTCGGGCTCCTCGACGTCGGTCACGCTCGCTCCACGTAGCGGCCGGTGCGCGTATCCACCCGGATCTGATCGCCCTGGTTCACGAACAGCGGGACGTCCACCGCGAGCCCCGTCTCGACGACGGCCGGCTTGAACGACGCGTTGGCGGTGTCGCCCTTGAAGCCGGGTTCCGTCTGCGTGACCTCGAGCACGACCGATGTCGGCAGGTCGACGCCCAGGACGCGGTCGTCGAAGCGCAGGAGGAAAAGGTTGTCGTTCTCCTTGAGGTAGTCGACGCCGCTGCCGAGCTGCTCCGGGCTGATCGTCACCTGGTCGTACGTGGTGTTGTCCATCACCACGTAATTCTCACCGTCCTTGTAGAGGAGCTGAGCCTCGGTGCGCTCGATGCGGACACGACCGAACTTCTCCTCGGGACGGAATGTCTCGTCGGTGACCGCCCCGGTCGTCACATTGCGCAGCTTGGCGCGGACCACGGCGGTGCCGCGTCCCTGCTTCATGTGCGAGAAGTCGATGACCTCGAAGAGGTCGCCGTCGCGTTCGACGGTTGCACCCGGGCGCAGGTCGGAGGCGGTGATCATGCGGGGCTCCCAGTTGTCGACGGGTCCTCGAGCAGCTTAGCCAGTCCCTCGACTGCGAGGACGTACCCCTCGAGACCGAGACCCGCGATCACCGCCACCGCTGCCTCGGCCGAGAGCGATACGCGCCGGTACGGTTCGCGCGCGAGGATGTTCGAGAGGTGCACCTCGATGACGGGCCCGGCGAAAGCGCGGAGCGCGTCAGCGAGCACCACGCTGGTGTGGGTCAGGCCACCCGGGTTGACGATGCACCCCGCGGCCCGGCCGCGCTCCGCCTCGAGGATGTCGACCATCGCGCCCTCGTGGTTGGTCTGTTCGCAGCGCACGTCGAGACCGAGTGCCGTTGCGCGATCGCGGACCGCGGACTCGATGGCGGCGAGCGTGACAGACCCGTACACGTCGGGTTCGCGCTCGCCGAGGCTGGCGAGGTTGGGTCCGTTGAGGAGCAGGATCGTGCTCATCGAGCCAGCACCGCGTCGAGCGCGCCGGCCACCGCGTGTTCGGGCACTGGCACGCCGGTTCGCGGGCGGCCCCTCGCTTCGAGCAGGACCCAACCGAGGCGATCGCCGACAGCCTTCTTGTCCGCGCGCATGTGATCGAGCACCCGCCCTGGGTCAAACACCGTTGTCGTCGCCAGCCCGCACCGGCCGATCATCTCATCCTGCCAGGCGATATCCCCGGGCGGGCATCCGAGCACCTGAACGCTGAGCGCTCCCGCAGCGCGCATCCCCACTGCAACCGCCTCGCCGTGGAGCAGACGGTCGCCGAACCCGGCTGCCGCCTCCAGCGCGTGACCGACGGTGTGCCCGTAGTTGAGCACCGCGCGGTTGCCGGCCTCGCGTTCGTCGCCGGAGACGATCGCGGCCTTGATGGCGCAGGACTCGCGGATCGCCGCGGTCAGCGCGTCGCTCTCGCGCCGAAGCAGTCGATCGAGGTTTCCGTCGAGGTCGCCCACGAGCGACGTGTCAACGATCATCGAATACTTGACGATCTCGGCGAAGGCGGAACGGAATGAACGGTCGTCCTGTGTAGCCAGCACCTCGGGGTCGCAGATCACGGCGCGTGGTTGCCAGATGGCCCCGGCGAGGTTCTTGCCCCGGGTGAGATTGACCCCGGTCTTGCCGCCGATGCCGCTGTCAACCATCGCGAGCAGCGTGGTTGGCACGTTCACCCACGCAATCCCGCGCAGATAGGTGGCCGCGACAAACCCGGCGACGTCCCCCACCGTGCCGCCGCCGAGCGCGACCACGCAGTCGTTGCGCTGCAAGCCCGCGGTGCCAAGCCGCGCGAGCAGGCGGCCGGCGGTCGCCCACGTCTTGAGCTGCTCGCCCCCTGGAACCTGGAACACGGTCGTGGCGATCCCAGAGCTGCGCAGCGAGGCGACCAGCCGTTCAGTGGCGGGCCGTACCGCTCGATCGGCCAGCAACGCGACCCGCGTCGCGCCACCTGGAAGGTGAAGGACTACATCGTCGAGCGCTCCAGGGCGCACCTCGACGTGGTAGGCGCGTTCAGCGAGGTTGATGCGGATCGCGCCGTCGGTGGCTGCGATGACTCGCGCCGCGACGCCCTCGGGCGCGTCGCCCGTGCTGACGCGGAGATGCGCGACCTGATGAGCCCGCGCGCGGGTGCCGCGCAGTTGAGGAATCGCTGCCGCCACAGACCGGCCGAGCATTGGACGATCCGCGCCGTCGCCGACACGCCCGATCAGCAGGTCGTCGGCTGCGTCGAGCCACACAACCGTGGCCAATCCGGTCAGCAGACGGCGGGCGGCCGCCTGAGTTATGAGCCCGCCCCCGCAGGCGATGACCAGGGGGCCGGGGCGACGGAGCACCTGCTCGAGCGTGATCAGCTCGAGGTCGCGGAACGCCGCCTCACCGTCCGCGGTGATGATCGACGCAGGGGATCGACCCGAGGTCTTTGCGATCTCGTCGTCGATGTCGACGGCGTCCCAACCGAGACGTTGCGCAATAAGCCTGGCGATGGTGCTCTTGCCCGAGCCGGGCAGCCCCACCAACGCGATGCGGCGAACCGCGCTCATCGCAGCCGGTTGACGGCGCGGCGATGCGCGGCCACTGCCCGACGCATCTCGCCGAGCGTGTCGCCGCCGAACTTCTCCATCGCGGCTACGGCGAGCACCCATGCGAGCATCGACTCCGCGACAACCGCTCCGGCCGGGACGACACAGATATCGCTGCGCTCGTAGTGGGCGTTGATCTCCGAGCCTGTGTGGATATCGACGCTGCGCAGCGGGTGCAGGAGCGTCGATATCGGCTTGAAGTGGACGAGTGCCCAGACCGGCTCGCCGTCGGTCACCCCACCGGCGAGACCGCCCTGCCGGTTGGTCAGGTGGTGGAAGCCGAGCTGCGCATCCCAGCGCGGCTCGTCGTGCACCTCCGAACCGGGCGATTGCGCGGCAATCACCGCGGCACCCAGCTCCACTCCCTTGACCGACGGAATGCTGCACATCGCCTGCGCGATGAGCCCGTCGACACGACGGTCCCAGTGGACGTAACTGCCAAGTCCGGCCGGAACGTGCGACGCCACCACGTATGCGGTGCCGCCGAGCGTATCGCCACGCTCGCGCGCCCCATCGATGGCGGCGACCATGCGAGCCGACGCGCCCGCATCGGCGCAGCGAACCGGAGAGCGCTCGATGGCGTCCCACGCAACCTCGCCGTCCGGCACCGGAACGTGGATGTCGCCGATCCGGACGACGCATGAGTGCACCTCGACCCCGATTGCCGCGATCAGTGTCCTCGCCACGGCTCCGGCAGCCACACGGGCGGCTGTCTCGCGAGCGCTGGCCCGTTCGAGGACATCGCGCGCGTCGCTGAATCCGTACTTCAGGACCCCGGCGAGGTCGGCGTGACCCGGGCGGACCCGGGTCACCCGTTTGGACTTGAAGCCCCGCGCCTCCACCTGCATCGGGCCTTTCCAGTTCTCCCAGTCACGGTTCTCGACCACCAGCGTGATGGGCGATCCGAGCGTCTTACCGCCGCGGACTCCGCTCACGATCCGAGCGGTGTCGTGCTCGATCTGCTGGCGTTTTCCCCGCCCGTGACCACCCTGGCGGCGGCGCAGATCCGGATCGATGTCGCGGATGGCGTCCATCGCCAGCCCCGCTGGCACGCCCTCGACGATCACCGTGAGCTGAGGGCCGTGCGACTCGCCGGCCGTGAGAAATCGAAGCATGTACAGCGGATTGTATTGGCGGGAGCCGATTTCCCCATCCGCGCACCTCACAGCGCCGTTGGTTCGTCCGTGTCAGGTCCCGGGTGGACGCCAAGACTGCTGTGCATGGGTGAGGCAACCGGCGTTGAACGGACGACCCCGGAGAACCTCCGTATCGCCCGGCTGCTCGACGCTCACGGAGATGTGATCAGGGCGATCTGCGCCTACCGCGAGGTGATCCGCGAGGGATCGGATGCCGCCGCCGGCGAGGCACGGCATCGCATCGCTGCCCTTGCCCGGCGCCGCTGACCGCGCCAGGGGTCGCTGACTCAGAGTCCTGCCGGCCGGGGTGGCGCGCCCGCGGACGGGGGCGTGTTCATTTCGGTGAGCAGCTCGTTGTAGAAGGCCTCGGCCTTGGGAATGCGATGGAGCACCTCGACGCCGTCGCGTCCGGCCGACTCGATCTCGATGTCACCTGCGCCGATCAGACGGTCGCCGAGCGGCCGGTGAATCACCGTGTTCTGAATGCGGTCGAGCGGAATCGTCTCCGCCGTCCTCGACAGGATGCCGCCCTCCATGATGATTCGCCGGTCGGTCAGGTGATACGTGGCGAATCGCCAGCGCAGGATGCGCAGGCCGGCCCAGAGCACCGCCGCGACGATGAGCACCAGCGCGACGATGTTCTTGGCCGTCGTGATCGACGTGGAGCCGACCTTCATCGGCAGCTTGGCATCGAGGACGATCGCGACCACGATGACGACGATCGCGCCCAGCACATGACCGGCCAGCACGGACCAGTGCTGGCGAACCAGCGCGATCGACCGCTCCCCCGGCATCAACTGCGTCGGCATTGGCTTACCTCAACGAACCCCTGGACTCGTGCGGGTCACGGACCGAGGTACAGGATGAGCGCTGCACCCGCACAGAGGAACGGACCATAGGGTATCGGGTCCTTGAGCTTGCGGACGCGTGTTATGAGCAGAACGATCGCCGTGGCGCCGCCGATGAAGACCCCCGCGATCACCGCGTAGACCGCGCCGAGGCTCGCGCTCGTCGGGCCGGCGCCGGTCACCGCGCCCACGAGGGCCCCGAGCTTGGCGTCGCCCAGTCCGATGCTCCCTCGCGAGACCAGGTTCTGCACGAAGAAGAACGCCGCCACGCCGACCGCGCCGATCACCGCGCCGGTCACCGTGAGCCGCGGCGACCATTCGCTCAGCACGATCGCCACGAGGACGGCCGGGTACGTGATGACGTTGAGGATGAGGCGGTGTTTGAGGTCGAAGTCGACCACGTGAACGAAGATCGTGATCCACAGGAGGTGGATGAGCAGGCCGGTTCCGAACTGCTCGTGCGCGGCGAAGGTACCAAAGCCGATCGCTCCCAGCGCCGGCGAGAGCCAGCGTTCCAGCCAGGTCCAGCCATAACGTTCGCCTGCCCACGGGCGAGCCGGTTCCGGGTCCTCCCCCGGCGCCGCCGCTCTGGTCAACTCCTCGGCGATGTCCCGTTCGTATTCGATGCGCTCCTGGCGTTCCTCATCCTCGAGCTTCTCGAACTTCTCGAGCGCAACCGCAAGCCACCCGGACCCCAGCCCGACGAGGCCACCGGCGACCGTGACGCCGGCGATGACCAGCGGCGGATTCACGTCTCGACTGCCCGGAGCAGGGCGTTGCGCACCGCACCTGCCGGCGCGATCTTCCCGGTCCAGATCTGGAAGCTCAGCAATCCTTGCTGGAGCAGCATCTCCAGCCCGTCGCTGGCGCGATGGCCCGATTCGATGGCAGCAGCAACAACATCGACGGGACGCGGACGATAGCGCAGGTCGACGATGCTGCACGCCCGCGGCACCGAACGCGGGTCGAAGGGAAGCGAGTCCAGCCCGACCGGGGTCGCGTTGACCACGATCGCCGAGTGCCTCGACGTCGCCGCGATGGCGTCACGATCCCATGGGACGGTGGCGATATCGCCCGATCCGCGGAGGCGCTTGACGAGGTCGGCGGCGGCGTCGTCGCGACGCGCCGCGATGCGCAGCCGGAGCAGCGGCACGCGGGTGAGCGCCAGCGCGACCGCGGCGGCGGCGCCGCCCGCGCCGAGCACCAGCGCGGTCGCCCCCTGTCGCGGCCACATCGAGCCCTCGCTCAGCGCAAGCTCGAAGCCGTCCGAGTCCGTCGTCACGCCGAGCAGCCGTCCTCCTCGGACGGTGATCGTGTTGACGACGCCAAGTGACTCGGCATCGCCCTCGAGGTGGTCGCAACGAGCCGCCATCACCGACTTGTACGGCGTGGTGACGTTGCAGCCGGTGTAGCGTCCGTCACGAAGCTCGGCGATGAACGCATCGACATCCTGAGGGGCAAGGTCGCGGATGACATACGTGCCCTCGACCCCGGAGGACTGCATCGCCGCCTGGTGCATCATCGGGCTCGGCGATCTCGAGACGCCGGAACCGACCAGGCACAGCCGGAGCGGCTTGGTGGTCACCGTGCCGTCCGCGCCGCGGCAAGCGGGCGAGCGTCAAGCCAGTTCTGGAGCAGGACTGACGCGGCGACCGCATCGATCACCTCGCGGCGGCGCTTGCGCCGGACTCCGCTTTCGATCAGCGATCGCTCGGCGATGGTCGTCGTGAAGCGTTCATCCCAGAACTCGATCGGCGTGGCGGTTCGCGCTGCAAGCTCGGCCGCGAATTTCCGTGCGTGCTCCGCTGCTTCGCCTTCGCTTCCGTCGAGAAGACGCGGCAATCCGATCACCACGCGGTCCACGTCGCGATCTTCCATCTCGCGCGCGATGCGTGCCCACAGCGTTCTCGAGTCGTTGGGGACCGTTGCAACCGGGGTGGCGAGTGTGTAGGTCTCGTCGGAGATCGCCAGCCCGACCCGAACGGAGCCGACATCGATGCCGAGGGCGCGTCTGTGACCGGTGCCGTCCCCGGTCGCGGTCACGGCGACTTGGTTGCAGGCGCGACGAAGTTTTCGACGATATCGATCTGTGACGCGCGCAACGGGAGATAGAAGAGCTTGAAAGGCCACTCGGACACGGTCACGCCCTGGACCTTCTTGACGTTGCTCTCGATGATCTTCTGAGCGTTCCCCGGGTTGCGGCCCGTGAGCTGAGCCTTGAGGGTGTCGAGGTTGACGGTGGGCTGGCTGAACGCGGTCGCGGAACATGCGAGGACGACCGTGCCGTTGACGTTTGCCTGGGTCACCTCGCACGGCGGTGTGGTGAGACTCCCCTGCGCGAGCACGTCGCCGGATTTGACGAGCTTGTCGAGGTCGGCGATCACGTCATTGCGGGCGGCGACGGGGTCGTAGATGGCCGCCTCAGACGTCCCGGTCACCGTGATCGTGCCGGCACTGAATTGTGCGCCGGCCGCCGGAGGGAAACTCGTCGGCGTCACCTTGTAGCTGGTGATCTGTCCGTTGCCGGCGGGATCCTTGGCAAAGGGCTTGCCCGCCGCATGGGACTGCAGTTGCGTCTGCAGCTGGGTCGCCAGGCCGGCCTCGACCTGGGTTACCTGGGCAGTCCAGTTGGCCACGTCCGTCGAGCTGGCGGCGGTCACCTGCTTGGGATCGGCGCCGCCGGTCGCCCCGGTCTCGTTGGTCACACTGATGTTGATCCCTGGGCAACCCACAAGGTTCGGGCAGGGATCGCCCTGCCAGAGGGTCAAGGTACCGCCGTTCACATTCCCTGCCGACCCAGCCGTGAGGTCGACATATGGCGCCGTCGCGTTGTACGGGCTTGTGCCACATGGCGAGCCGGCCGGAGGCGGATTCTGAGGACCGAGGCAGATGACGGTGCTGTGAGACGGCGCGAACGTGGCTGACTGATCGGCGGTCTGCACTTCTGAGTTGGTGTTGCCCGGGGTCAGCGTGAATGAGATATCGCTGCTGGCGTTGGTCGTGAAAAGCAGGGTCGCCTTCGCCGCCACCGCCGGCAATGTCGTGGTTCCGGTCGGAGTTGCCGTGAACTGACTTGATGCGGTACCGGTCACCACGCCGGTGAGCACGTGGTCAGCTTGCGTCGCCAGGGTGGGATTGGTTGTCCCCTGCAGCGTCGAGTTGACCGAGAGCGGGGTGGCGGCGATCGTGATCGTCACCTTGGCCGACGGGGCGAGCGTCATGAACAGGATGATGCCGATGATCGCCACGGCGGCACCCCCCACATAGAGGAATCGGCGGCGATCCCATCCGCGAGGGGGTTTGCGTGCCGGCGGGAGTTGCGTGATGACGCGCCTTGACTCCAGCCGGGATGCGGGCGGCGTGTGCGCGGGAGGGCTGAGCGGTGGAGGCGCCGGCGGCGGTGTGGGCGGCGGTTCCAGCACGGCGGCCGCCAGGCCCCCCGCGGCGGCGGTCGCCCCACGACCGGCGGTCGAGCCCCCGACCCGTGGTCCAGCCAGCTCGATGCCACGCTCGAAAGCCGGGACCGACCCGTAGACCGGCAGCCCGCTGGCGCGTGCCATCTGCTGCAGGCGCGGATCCTCGGTCACGATCGAGGTACGGCGGCCGGAATGGTTGCTGAACTGCGCGAGCAGGCGAACGTTCAGCGGGGTTTCGAGGGCGCGGCTCGAGCCCGGGACCACCAGCCCGACGTCCGGATCGGTGGACGAGCGGATCCGGTCGATGAGATCCGCGATCTCATCGTCGGCCTTCGCAACGACAACAGCGGGCATCGGCGCCTATACCTTCATCGTCTTCAAAACGCGGCGCATGAGTCCTCCCAGGGGCTCGTCCGCGTCATCTTCCAGCGTCACGGCGTGTCGCGCAAGCCCCATCGGGGTGACGTCCTGGCTGCCGACCAGGAGACCGGTCGTGTCATACACGCCGGTCACGTCGCCCGGTCCGAGGACCTTGACCGTGGGCGGACGGGTGAAGGGAACGGTGTCCGACCAGTCGAGGATTCGCAGCTGTTCGGCGACCTCGGGGAGCGCGGAGCCGCCACCGGCGAGGCAGATGGACCCGGGGAGCGGGTCGGGACCGGCGAGCTCCTCGAGCGTCAGGGCGACGCCCTGGGCGAGGACCTCAGCTGTCGGGGTGAGCGCGCGCCGGGCCATCGCGCTCTGTTCAGCGGCAAGGTGCCCTTCCGAATGGGCCACCTTGAAGCGCTCCGCCTCGTCGAGGTCCATCGAGAGGTCGGTTGCGAGGCGTTTCGTGAACGACCGTCCTCCGAGGGCGAACATTCGCGTGGCCTCGATGCCGCCTCGCCGGACCACGGCGATGTCGGTCGTCCCGCCGCCGACGTCCACGAAGATCGCACCGAGCTCGCTGGACTCCGCCGACGCGCATCCGCGGGCGAGCGCATAGGGCTCGGCGACGGTGGCGACGAGCTCGAGATCGAGCTCCTGCGCGATCGCCTGCAGCGCGCCGATGTGGGTCAGCGGCGCGAAGGTGTTGAACACGGTGATCTCCACCACGTGTCCCTGGAAGTCGACCGGGTTGCTGACCGCATAGCCGTCGATGCGCACCGAGGTGATGGTGCTGTGCACCAGCTTGACGTTGACCTCCTGGACGCCCAGGTCGTGCGACATCTGGCGCACCGCCTCGCGGAGCGCCCGTCGCTGCACCGCCTGGAGCGCGGTGGCAAGGTCTGCCTGGGTGATCCGGGCCTGTGGCTGTGGCCTCGGCATGGTCATGGTGGTGCTGAAGCCGCGCACCTGCTCGCCGGCGATGCCGATCACCGCCTGACCGGGGATGGTCTCGCACATGTCCTCGGCTTCGGTGAGCGCTCGGTCGCAGTTGTCGATAACCGCCTGGAGGTCGGCGACGGCGCCGGCCTGCATGTGGTTCTGGGCCTGGCGCACCTTGCCGACTCCCAGCACGATGCCTTTGTCGTTCTCGCGCTTGACGATCAGCGCCTTGACGAACTCCGTGCCGATGTCAAGGACGGTGAAGTGGCTTTGAAACTCCTCACGCCGCTTGAGCAGCGCGAACTTACGCTTGGGCATCAGGCTGCGTGCCCCATCGTTTCAGTGATCGCGGCGCGCAGCGCCGACACCGCCGCCTCGCGCTTCGCCGGGTCGCCGACCTTGCCGCGGCCCAGGTCGGGGCGACCGCCGCCTTTGCCACCGGTGATCTCCGCCGCGCTGGTGACCAGCGTGCCCGCGTGGATGCCCGCGTCGAGCGCGCGTCCGCCGACCTTGACGACCAGCGTGGCCGGACCGAGCACCGCGGCGACGCCGTCACCCTGGAGGCGATCGGCGAGGAGGCGATCGCCGGCCTGGGACACGCCGTCGGCGTCCACGTCGCCGTCGAGCAGCAGGTACGCGAATGGAACGCCTCCGGCATCCTCGACGACCGCCCCTTCCGTTGGCGCGGCCGAAGGCGCCGAGTGACGTGCCTGGGTCACCTCACGGCTCAGCTTCCGCACCTGCTCCTGGAGCGCGGCGACCCGCTCGGGCACCTCTTCCGGACGGGTCTTGAGTGCGCGTGCCGTGGTCTGCAGCGCCGACCCGACTCGCTGCCAGCGGTCCTCGGCGCTCTCGCCGGAAACCATCTCGATGCGTCTGATGCCCTGCCCGATGCTGCTCTCGGAGACGATGATCGCCGCCCCGAGGTCACCGCTTCTGGTGACGTGTGTCCCGCCGCACAGCTCCCTCGACCAGCCGCCGAAGTCCACCACGCGCACGTCCGGCGAGTACGCCTCATCGATAAGCGCAATTGCGCCGCTGGCGCGCGCGTCGGCAAGCGGCATGAGCGCGACGGTGCGCTCGAGGTTGCGCCGGATGCCTTCGTTGACACGATGCTCGATATCGGCGAGCTCCTCTGGGGTGAGCGCCCTCGGGAACGAGAAGTCGAAGGTCGCGTGCTCCGGGCCGACGAAGGACCCTCGCTGCACGACGCTGTCGCCGAGCACCTCGCGAAGGGCCCGGTTGAGCAGGTGCGTCGCGCTGTGATGACGCGCGATCCGGCCGCGGCGATCGACGTCGACCTGCGCACGAACCCGCTGCCCGGGCCGGAGCTCGCCGGTGGTGACGAGGACGTCGTGCGTCCGGGCATCGCTGCCGGCAACGGGCTGGGTGTCACGAACCACGGCGCGGCCATCCGGCCACGAAAGCGATCCGGTGTCACCGACCTGGCCGCCGGCCTCGGCGTAGAACGGTGACACGTCGAGCAGCACCGGCCCGCTTTTGCCGTCGCGCAGTGTGTCGATCTCGCGGTCGAGGCCGATGCGAAGCACTGTCGAGTCCGCCTCCAGCACGTCGTAGCCGACGAATCGCGTGGGCGGCAGGGCTTCGGCCCCGGCGAACCCGACGCGGCGCGCTGACGCCTGACCACGCTCACGCTGTCCCCGCATGGCCGCCTCGAATCCCTCGAGGTCGACCGTTGCGCCACGCTCGTCTGCCATCTCGACCGTTAACTCGATTGGGAGCCCGAAGGTGTCGTACAGACGAAAGGCGTCGGCGCCACCGATGCGGGTGGGGTTGGTCGACAGCAGCGCTGCGAGCCGCTCTGTCCCTGCGTCGAGGGTTCTGGCGAACGCCTCCTCCTCGGCGCGCAGCGTCGTCTCGATGAGGTCGCGGAACTCGACGAGCTCGGGATACGGCGGGCCCATCACCGCCACCAGTTCCGGCGTCCCCGCCGCAAGGCCACCCCGCAGCGCGACCCGCCGCGCATGCACGGCGGCTCGCCGAACCAGCCGGCGCAGCACGTAGCCACGTCCGTCGTTGGCGGGGAGGACGCCCGCGGAGATCAGGAACCCGGCGCCGCGAAGGTGGTCGGCGAGGACATAGAACGACCGCTCGAGCGACGGATCGGCGGCGACCGCCGTCGCGCGGGACTTGAACCCATCGACCATTGGAGCGAAGTGATCCGTGCCATAGCCGGTCCGGTCGCCCTGCACGATCGCCACGATGCGGTCGAATCCCAGCCCGGTGTCGACTGTGGGATTGGGCAGCAAGGGCCGCGACCCGTCGGGCTGCTGGTCGAACTCCATGAACACCAGGTTCCAGAACTCCTCGAACCGGTCTCCACCGCACTCGTCCTGCGGAGTGCAGTCCGTCCGGCCGCAGGAGCAGGGGCGGCCCCAGTCGTAATAGAGCTCACTGTCGTAGCCGCAGGGTCCGGTCGGACCGGCCGCCCACCAGTTCTCGCTCAACCGCGAGATGCGTTCGCGCGGGACGCCGATCCGCTCGACCCAGAGCCGCTCGGACTCGGTGTCATCCGGGTAGATGCTCGGCCAGAGACGCTCGGGGTCGAGTCCCAGCACCTGGGTGGAGAACTCCCATGCGTAGTCGATCGCGCCCTCTTTGAAGTAATGGCCGATCGACCAGTTACCGAGCATCTCGAAGAACGTGTGGTGCGTCGGGTCGCCGACCGAGGCGATGTCGTCGTACTTCAGCCCAGCACCGCGAAAGCACTTCTGACAGGAGACCAGGTCCCGCGACGGCGGGTTGCGCTGCCCGGTGATCCAGGGCTTGAGCGGGACCATTCCGGCCACGGTGAAGAGTAGCGACGGATCGTCGTGGGGAATGAGCGGAAAGCTCGCGAGCCGGTGATGCCCGCGTTCTTCGAAGAAGCGAAGAAATCGCTCCCGGATCTCAGAGCTGAGCACGTGCAAAAGTATTCGGCAGCAAGTTGTCGATGTTACTGGACGTTGTCCACGGGCGGCCGCAGCCGCCGAAATGCGCTGAAGGGTTACTGTCATGCCTAGGGGCGCCAGCAAGCGCCCGCTCGACTCCCTATACTGTGCGTTCACTGTGTTTGGCGCGACTGGGTGGTTCGCATCGGTCGTGGAGAGGATCAAGGAGGAATGGGGTTGAATGCTGTTAGTCGAAGGTCACTGACTGCGCTGGGCTGCGCATGCGCGGCGCTGGTTGTTTCGGGGGCCACAGCGATGGCCGCGGCGCCGGTCACGCCGACCAGCACCACTGAGGCGGGATACACCGTGGCAAGCACCGGGTCGACGTTTTTGCTGAAGACCCAGTTCACGGTTCCGACGCACGCGTGCAGCGGGCAGGCCGGTATCCAGCCGGGTGCGTACACCATGACGGCGACGACCTCCACCGGAGGTGGCGTCCTCATGGGTTGCTCGGCAGAGACGCCGGGTTATGAGGCGGTGGCAATGATCAACGGGGTTCGGACCGTGCTCACCAAGGTCACAGTCGCGCCCGGAGACGACATCAACATCAGTGTCGCGGTGAGTGCGTCCGCGTCGACCGTCGCGGTCATCGATACGACCAAGGCAACACGGCAGAGCGAGACCGGTGCCGGGAGCGTTCCGACCCATCTCTTTGTCGGCGACCAGGCGGTGCCGGCCAGCGGCGGCGGCTTGCTGGCTGTTCCCAACTTCGGCAAGCTCCGCTTCCGGACCACCACGTTGAACAAGGTCGACTTCGGTTCGACGACTCCTTCGGCGGTCAACATGGCCAACTCCGCCAACGTTGTCCAGATCACCACCGGGAAGCTCAGCGCCACGGGTGCCGCGTTCGTCACGACGTGGGTCCACTCCTGAGCCGGTAACCGGACTGCTCCTTCGGCACTCCGCGGTCTGACATTCGCTCAGACCGCGGAGTGGGAGTAGCCGGCGGCGTTTCGCTCGAGGTGTCGCTGCTAGACCGGCGCCTCGGTTCCGAACTCCTTGCGGAGGTGCTCGACCGCCGCACGCTGGAGCCGTGAGACGTGCATCTGCGAGATGCCGAGTCGTTTTGCCACCTCGGTCTGGGGCAGCTGCTCAACAAATCGCAGGGCGAGGATCTTGCGCTCGCGTGGCGTGAGGTGCGCCATCACCTGCTCGAGGACGTCCTGCATCTCGACGCGATCGAGGTTGTCGTCGGCCAGCCCGAGCCGGTCTCCAAGGGTGAGCGGTTCGTCGCCGCCACCGATCGGCCCGTCAAGGGAGATCGTGTGCTGCGCGGGCGCGACCTCCATCGCGGCCAGGACCTGGTCGGGCTCGAGCCCGACACGCTCCCCGATCTCCGCAACCGATGGTGACCTGCCCAGCTCGTTTTGGAGCTGCTGGGTCGCGGCGTTCACCTTGGCCAGGTTCTCCTGGAGCCGGCGAGGAACCCGCACCGCCCACGAGCGATCGCGGAAGTGGCGGCGGATCTCACCTGCGATGGTGGGCGTGGCGAAGGTGCTGAACTCGTTCTCGAGCGACGGGTCGAAACGTTCGATGGCCTGGATGAGGCCGAGGAACCCGACCTGCTCGATGTCCTCGAGGGGCTCGCCGCGGTTGGCAAACCGCCGTGCGATGTAGTGCACGAGATCGCTGTTCAACTCGACGAGGCGCTCGCGAATCGCGGGATCGCGCGTCTTGCGGAACTCGCGCAGCAGGCGACGCATCTCAGCCCGCTCAGCCGTCTCCGCTGGTTTCGCGATGGTTCGCTCGCGGGTCGCCACTCCGTCGCCGCGACCCGGCGAGGGGGTCACGACGCCTTGTATTTGGTCAGCCGGACGCGCAGGCTCCCAGTTCGCTCGTCGACCCGATACGTGCTGTCGTCGACAAAGAGTCCCATGAGCCGGAGCGCCAGGTCGGTGGCAGCCACGAGCTCGCCCTCATTCCCGAGCCCTGCTTGCTCGGCCCGAGCCCTGAGCTCGGCCTCGCGGTTCACCGTGCTCCTGACCGTCACCTCGAGCCCCGTGTCGCTCGTCTTGAAAACGATACGCACCTGGCCCGCGATCGACCCCGAGTGCTCGAGGCACCGGATCGCGTTCTCGCAGGCCTGCGCGACGGCGATGGTGAGGTCGTCGATCGCATCCATGTCGAACCCGGAGAGCGACCCGAATGCGCCTGCAGCGCGCTTGGCGACGAGGATGTGCTCGCGATCAGCCGGCAGGCGGAGCTCCGAGACGGTTCCCATGGCGCTCTTCACATACCCCACGCCACGAGCGCCGAAACTGCCTGGCTGCGGTTCAGGCGCCGGACGGCTCGGAGGAGGGCACCGCTGAGGCCGCGCCGGCGGCGCGCCCCTCGTCGACGGCTCCAGCGATCTCGGCCTCCCACTCGCGCGCTTCAGCCTCCTCGCGGCGGCGTGCCCGAACACGCCAGAAGAACACAGCACCCGTCACGGCCGCACCTGCGGCTACGAGCCCCTTCTTTCCAAACGGTACACGCATTTCCACGAGCCTCCCGAATTACCGATCTGGTGATTATGGCCCTCGGTGGCGCGCAGGCGCGAGCACCGCGCCGGTGACCTCGAAGAGCACGACGCCGACGGCGTCAGCGACCGGATGGAGGGCGCCGAGCTGGGGGCCGCCGACCCGCGTCGCGATGGCGACGAGCTCGCCGGCGACCACTCCGGCTGCGGCGAGGACGAAGGCGAACAGGATGGAACCGCGCCGGGGCATCACCAGCGCCGACAGCGTGGTGCCGATGAGCACAAAGAGGATCGCGAGGCCGAACCCCGGGCTCACGGCGTCCGGGTGACCGGCAGGATTGCGACTCCCAGGTCGAGGAGCTGCGCCGGATCGACCGGAGCCGGCGCATCGGTCATCGGCTCCTGCGCCTGCTGGGTCTTGGGAAACGCGATCACGTCGCGGATGTTGTCGGTGCCGACCCCTTCCATGATCATGCGATCGATGCCGCCGGCCCACCCGCCATGGGGTGGCACGCCGTACTCGAACGCCTCGAGCAGGAACCCGAACTTGCGGTGCGCTTCTTCAGCGTCGATGCCCAGCGCGGCGAGCACACGCTGCTGGATCACCAGGTCGGTGATGCGGATGCTGCCGCTGCCGATCTCGCGGCCGTTGACCACGAGGTCATACGCGCGCGAGCGCACGGCGAGTGGATCCGACTCGAGCTTGTCGAGGTCGTCGGCGTGGATCATGGTGAACGGGTGATGCGCCGCGCTGATCTCGCCGGTCTCGTCGCTGCGCTCGAACATCGGAAACTCGGTGACCCAGAGCATCTCGAGGCGCTCGTCGTCGTAGAGNNTCGGCGCTGAAGAACTTCGCGATGCCGCCCTGCCATCCGTCGTCGCGTTTCCAGATGTACGCGAGTCCTCGGGCCTTGGCACCTCGCGCCACCTCGGTCAACTGCCCTTCGATGTCGCTGCGGCTGAGATCGTCACCACCCTTGACGCAGATGCCTTTGACGATGCCACCCGCTGCCACGGCGTCCGCGAAGACCCGGAATCCCGAGGTCTCGACGATTGCCGTCAGGTCGCTCAGCAACAACGCGAAGCGGGTGTCAGGCTTGTCCACGCCGTAGAAGTCCATCGCGTGGCGCCACGTCATCCGCGGGAAGGGCACGGTGAGCCTGCCGCCGCGGAAGTTGCATGCCTCCCAGGCGCTGGGAATCGCGTGCTCGAGCGCGGCGAAGACGTCGTCCTCATCGACGAACGACATCTCGATGTCNNGCGCGCAGGTCCTCGTCGCGCATGCAGCGGGCGAGCTGGAAGTACCGGTCGAACCCGGCCACCATCGAAAGTTGTTTGTAGAGCTGGGGCGATTGGGGCAACGCGTAGAAGCTGCCGCGGAACAGCCGGCTGGGCACGAGATAGTCGCGAGCGCCCTCCGGCGTTGCCCGGATCATCATCGGGGTCTCGATCTCGAGGAATCCGATCTCCGCCATCGCGCGGCGCAGCTCCGTGCAGAACTTGGCGCGAGCCCGCAGATTGCGCTGCAGGTGCACACGGCGAAGGTCGAGGTATCGATGGCGCAGGCGCACCTGCTCGTCGACCTCGGTGTCCTCGTTGACGGGAAACGGCGGTGTCTTGGCAACCGCGAGCACGGTGCATGCGCGCGCGCGCAACTCGACCTCACCCGTCTCGCGCTTCGGATTCACGTTCTCCGGGGAGCGCATCCGAATCTCACCGTCGAAGCGCAGCACCCACTCGAGCCGCGCCTCATGGACGGCCCGGTGTGCCTCCGGCGCGTCGTTGGGATCGATGACGACCTGGATGATGCCCGTGTGGTCGCGGAGGTCGATGAAGATGAGGCCGCCGTGATCGCGCCGCCGGTCGACCCAGCCGAACACCGTCGCCTGCTGTCCCGAGCCGGCGGCGCGCGGGATGCCGCAGTAGGTGCGCTCAGTGCTCACGAGTCTTCTCCAATCGCGGTTTCTGCCACGGAATCCCGTGCAAGGATTCGGATGACGGTGCTCGCGAGCTCGGCGATCGGAACGGTCTGCTGACTGCGGCCGTCGAGGTCGCGAACCACGGCACTGTCACTGCCCACTTCGTTCTCGCCAACGATGACTGCAACTCGAGCGCCGGCGCGGCTCGCGCCACGCAGCTTGCGGTCGAGCCTCCGCTCGGCCACGTCGAGGATGCTGTGCATCCCGGCATCCCGAAGCAGACGGGCGACGCCGGCGGCTGCCTCGGCTTGCCCGGGTTCCACCGAGCACACCAGCACGTCGGTCGCTGCCGGGTCCGAAGGGACGGTCCCAACCGCACGGGCGACCATGAGGATCCGCTCGACCCCGAGCGCGTACCCCGTTGCCGGGGTGGACGGGAAGCCGAGCAACTCGGCGAGACCGTCGTAGCGGCCTCCCCCACCGAGCGAGCTCTGGGCGCCCTGGAGGATGTCGTGCCAGAACTCGAAGACGGTGTGTCCGTAATAGTCGAGCCCACGCACCAACCGGTCATTGCGGATCGCGTCGATCCCCGCCGACTCGAGGTCGCGGAGCACCGTGGTGAAATGGTCGCGGCTCGGCCTATCGAGCGATTCCCACAGGATCGGGGCCGCCGCGACGAGCCCTGCGTCTCGCTTGCAATCGAGCAGGCGGAGCGGGTTGGTATGCAGGCGGCGGCGGCAGTCGTCGCACAAGGACGCCTCCAGTGGCGTGTAGTACGCGACCAGCGCCGTCCGGTACCGCGCCCGGTCTTCGGGGCTGCCGAGCGAATTGACCTGGAGGTGGATCCCGTCGATCCCCAGCGCCTTGAAGAAGCGCCAGGCGACTTCGATGATCTCGGCGTCGAGCGCAGGCGAGCCTTCACCGATGCACTCGATCCCAACCTGGGTGAACTGGTGCTGGCGTCCCGCCTGGGGGCGCTCGGCACGAAAGAACGGCCCGGCGTAATGAAGGCGAACCGGCCGGAGCTCCTGGTCGAGGTGCGCGCCCAGGACCGCCCGAAGCGTGCCGGCGGTCCCCTCCGGCCTGAGCGTCAGCGAGCGGCCGCCCCGGTCCTCGAAGGTGAACATCTGCTTCTCGACGATGTCGGTGTCGGTGCCGACGCCGCGGCTGAACAGCTCGGTCGACTCGATGATCGGCGTCTCGATCCCTCGATACCCGAAGGATTCGGCGACGGCCGCGTGGGCGTCGAGCAACCACCGGCGGGCGGCAAACTCGTCGGGAAGGATGTCGCGCGTCCCTTTTGGCGCTGCGATCTGAGGCATTGGCGTCCGAGTGTACGGGCTGACGGCTTGGACGAACCCTCGTGCCCCGTCTCAGCGCAGGCGCTCGCGAAACCTTCTGGCGTTAGCCTCATTGTCGAAGGAGACGCTGGGGACGAAGTCGTCCGGCAGTCCATGGAGGCGCCGCAGCGTCGCCTCGCACCGGGTGGCCAGAACCCTCGGCCCGCGCTCCGGGCGTCCCTCGAGCGCGGCAACACTGAGCAGGACCTGCGCGCCATGCTCGACGCCGACCACAACGCTGCAGCCTGCCGCCGTGATGACCAGGGCATCGCGCCGTCTCCCGGCCACGCCGATGCGCAGCGAAGCGTTCGTCTCCGACTCGAGCAGCTCCGCTGCTGCCTGCTCGAGCACGCGGATCCGGGTTGGCCTGTCCATGACGGCCGCAGTGTCACGACCGCTCGCGACACCTGGCTGTCGCGTGGACTTCAGACCGTGTCTCGGGCCACTGTGTGGACGTCGCGGACCGACTCGAGCCGCTCGAGCAGGCGGCTCAGCTGCGACAGGTTCTGGATCTCGACGATGGTGCTGATCACCGCCGTCTTGTCGTCATACACCTGCACGTCGGCGCCGCTCAGGTTGATCTTCGATTCGGCGATCACGGCGGCGATGTCACGGAGCAGGCCGGTGCGGTCCCACGCCTCGATCTTGATGCTCACCGGGTAGACCTGGCGGGCGCCCGTCTCCCACTCGACATCGACGATGCGCTCGACGTCGCCCGCGTTGCGGACATTCACGCAGTCGGCGCGATGCACCGTGACTCCCTTGCCGCGGGTCACGTAGCCGCGAATCGCGTCTCCCGCCACCGGTTTGCAGCAGTGCGCCAGGGTGGTGAGCATGTCGACGTGGCCGTGCACGCGCACCGTGCCCGTCGGCGCGGGCGTGCTGGTGAGCGGAATCCCCAGGATGCGATCGTCGTCGGTCTGCTGCTCATCGGCGCCGAATTTCAGCACTGCGCTGCGCGCGCTGATGTCGCCGTAGCCAATCGCCGCAACGAAATCGTCGATGGTCGCGACCTTGAACTCCTGCGCCAACTCGAGGAGCTGGTCGTCCTTGACGCCACTCAACGACATCTGACGGAGACGCCGGAACTCCTTGTCCAGCATCTCGCGGCCCTTCTGAATATTCTCGTCCCGGCGTTCGCGCTTGAACCATTGGCGGATCTTCTCGCGCGCACTCGACGTCTTCACGAAATTCAGCCAGTCGCGCGACGGTCCGTGCGGCGCCTTGGTGGTGAGCACCTCGACGATCTCGCCGTTCTCGAGGCGGTGATCGAGGGGCACCATGCGGCCATTGACCTTCGCCCCGATGCAGCTGTGTCCCACGTCGGTGTGGATGCGATACGCGAAGTCGACGGGAGTCGACCCCTGCGGGAGGGAACGCACATCGCCACGAGGCGTGAACACGAAGACCTCGTCCTGGAAGATGTCGACCTTGACGGTGTTGACAAACGCCTCGGCGTCGAGCACCTCCTTCTGCCAGTCCATGAGGAGGCGCAGCCAGGTGAATCGCTCGTCGATGCGCGCGCCGTCCTGGGCGCCCTTGTAGCGCCAGTGCGCCGCGACGCCGTACTCCGACGTCTCGTGCATCTCCTGGGTGCGGATCTGCACTTCCATCGGCTCGCCGGTGTGCGACAGCACCGTGGTGTGCAACGACTGATAGCCGTTGCCCTTGGGCATGGCGATGTAATCCTTGAAACGCCCGGGCAGTGGTTTCCAGAGCGAATGCACGACACCCAATGCGCCGTAGCAGTCCTTGATGGAATCCACCAGCACGCGGATGGCGATGATGTCGTAGATCTCGCCGAATTCCTTCTGGCCGCGGATCATCTTCTCGTGGATGCTGTACGTGTGCTTGGTGCGTCCTGCGATCTCCGCCTGCATACCGAGTGGCGCGAACTCGCGTCCGAGGATTTCGGTGACGTCGCGCACAAAGGCGTCCCGCTGCTCTCGGTTGCTCGCCAGGCGCGCCTCGATCAGGTGGTAGTTGTCGGGGTCGAGCTGCATGAACGCCAGGTCCTCGAGCTCCCCCTTGATCTCCCAGATCCCGAGGCGGTGCGCGAGCGGTGCATAGATGTCGAGGGTTTCGCGGCTGATGCGCAACCGGCGATCAGTGGTGTGCCCGTTGATCGTGCGCATGTTGTGGAGCCGGTCACCGAGCTTGATGAGCACCACCCGCACGTCCTCGGCCATGGCCACGAGCATTTTGCGGATGTTCTCGGCCTGGTGCGCCTCGGCGCTGCTCACATGGATCTTGCCGAGCTTGGTGACGCCGTCGACGAGCTTGGCGACCTGGTCGCCGAAGAGGGTGCGCACCTCTTCGCGCGTGACCTCGGTGTCCTCGACCGTGTCGTGGAGCAGCGCGGCCATTAGCGTCTCAGGGTCGAGCCGAAGGTCGGCGAGGATCCCGGCCACAGCGAGTGGATGCTCGATGTAGGGCTCGCCCGTGAGCCTCGACTGTCCGGTGTGGGCGCGGTCGGCCACGTCGAAGGCGCGCCGGATTGCGGTCTGATCCTCCTTGGGGAGGTACTCCACGCGGGCCATGAGCTCGGTGATAGGCACGGCCTTTACGAGTGTAGGGCCAGAGCGCTTCGATCAAACACGATGTAACGAGAGTATGTCCAACGAGTGAATTCCCGCGACCGATTGCCACCGGCGATGGGACGCGAGGCTGTCCAGAGGGCCGCACCCAGTAAACTCACCCCGATGACCCTGGAATCAAGCGAGCCACGAGTGGCAGAGAACGAGGCAACCCTCGTCTCACCGCTCGGCGGAGCGCTTGTCGATCTGTCGATGACAGCCGACGAACTTGCTGACCTGAGCGCGCGCGCCGACGAACTCATTTCGCTGCGCATTTCGGAGACTGCGTCCGCTGACCTCGCACTGCTCGGCAGCGGCGCCTACTCGCCGATCAACGGTTTCCAGGGACGCAGCGACTACGAGAGCGTCGTCGAGCATGCCGCCCTCGGTGATGGAACCCCCTGGACGCTGCCGATCACGCTTCCCGCCGGTGAGCAGGCGCGCTCGCTGCAGGAAGGCGCCGTCGTCGCCCTGCGCGACGAGAGCGGTCACATCGTCGGAGCGCTGACCGTCACTGAGGTCTACGATCGAGACCTCGAGGTAGAGGCGCGCGAGGTGTACCGGACCACGGACCAGGCGCATCCGGGTGTCGCCGCACTCTTCGCGCAAGGCCCGACGGTCGTCGCCGGACCGGTGCGCGTCGCGCCACAGGATCGCGGTGATGTTCCGTCCACACCCGCCGAGACGCGCGCCCTGCTGGCCGATCGCGGCTGGTCGACCGTCGTCGGATTCCAGACACGCAACCCCGTGCATCGCGCGCACGAGTACCTCACCAAAGTCGCGCTCGAGCAGGTCGACGGGCTGCTGCTCCATCCCCTCTCCGGTGTCACCAAGGGCGATGACGTGCCCTTCGAGACCCGGATGCAGTGTTACCGCGTGCTCCTCGACGGCTATTACCCGCCGAACCGCGTGGTGCTGGGCATCTTCCCGGGCGCGATGCGCTATGCGGGACCGCGTGAGGCCATCTACCACGGCCAGGTTCGCCGCAACTACGGCTGCTCGCACTTCATCATCGGACGCGATGCGGCCGGAGTCGGCAATTACTACGGCACCTACGATGCGCAGACGCTGTTCGACGAGCTCGGTGGCGCCGAGCGTCTCGGTTTCGCCGCGTACAAGTTCGAGCATTCCTTCTACTGCCGGGCGTGCGAGAGCATGGCCAGCACCAAGACCTGCCCGCACGGCGCCGACGATCGCGTGATCCTGAGCGGGACCCGCGTACGCGAGATGCTCACTCGCGGCGATCCCATCCCCCACGAGTTCACCCGGCCCGAGGTTGCGGAAATCCTTCGCGCCGCCTATGCCGTCGCGGCCCCGATCGCTGGATGACCGGCCTCACCATCTGGTTCACGGGTCTCTCCGGTGCCGGCAAATCGACGATCGGCCAGCGCGTTGCGACCGAGCTGCGTCAGCGGGGCCTTCGCGTCGAGGTCCTCGACGGCGACGAGGTTCGTCAGACCCTCAGCGCCGGTCTCGGATTCTCCAAAGAGGACCGGGACATCAACATCCGGCGCATCGGATTCGTCGCCGAGCTGCTGACGCGCAACGGTGTGGTCGCCATCACCGCCGCGATCTCTCCGTACAAGGACACTCGCGCGGAGGTGCGCCGGCGCATCGGCCGCTTCATCGAGGTGTACGTGAGTTGCTCCATCGACGTCCTCTCGGAGCGTGACGTCAAGGGGCTGTACAAGAAGGCTCTCGCCGGCGAGCTCGCGCATTTCACGGGTGTCTCGGATCCCTACGAGGCGCCGGACGCTGCGGACGTGGTCGTCGACAGCGGCGCCCAGACCGTTGACGAGTCCGTCGCCGCGGTGCTTGCGGCCATCGACGCAAGCGGCCTCCTCCCAGAACCGGCGCTTCGCGGCTAAAGCCGCGATGCGTACGCCGCAGTCGCGCCCTCGGCATCCCCGGCCTCGGATCACGCTCGACCAGCTCCATACGTTTCTTGCGGTCGCCGAACGCGAGCACGTGACCGCGGCCGCGGAAGCGCTCGGTCTTTCCCAGGGCTCGGTCAGTGGCGTGGTGCGGCGTCTCGAGGCGACCCTCGGGCTGCCGCTGCTCCAGCGCGTGGGACGCAACGTGCAGCTCACCGACGTCGGCCGGGCGCTGCGCCAGCTCGCGGTGCGCGTGCTCGAGGATGTCGGCCAGATCGAGGAGCTCCGAGCCGGATACCTCGCCTTCGAGCGCGGTGAGCTGACCGTCGCGGCAGGGCGCGTCATGGGCGCGCACCGGTTGTCAGGGTGGCTCGCACCCTTTGTCGCCGACCATCCGGAGATCAACGTCCGGCTCGCGCTGGCGCCGATGCGCTCGCTGGTCACGATGCTCATCGAGGGCCGGGCCGACATCATCCTCGCGGGGTCGTCGGTACGCGAACCCGGTATCGAGACGGTCGTCCTCGAGCACACCCAGTTGGTCACGGTGGTCGCTGCCCACCATCCGCTGGCATCGAGTCGCACCGCGGTGCGCGACCTCGTGAGCCATCGCCATCTCGCACATGAGCGCGGCAGCGCTACCGAGGCACTTGCCGCGCACGCCCTCGGGACCCACGTCGATCCCGAGAACACCCTCGAGCTCGAAGAGGGTGCTTTGCATGCGGCACTGCTCGCGGGGCTCGGCTTCGCGGCCATGCCTCGCTCCGTCGTGGAACAGGACGTCGTCGACGGCCGGCTCGTGATCATCCCGCTCCCGGGACGGAGCGTCTCGCAGTCCTTTGCGGCAGCACGACGCCGTGACCTGCACACCCCTGCGGTGGAGGCCTTCTGGGCACACCTCAAGCGGATCGCCGTCGAACAGTCCTGAGGGGCGCCTCAGTAGGAGCGGGCGAGCAGCGCGTTGAAGTCCGTGGGCTCCCCGCAGGCGATGCAGAGCGCACCGTGTGCCGGCCGGTCGGCGCGGAGCACGCGCACCGTCAGCGCATGTACCGCGGCCTTCACCGCTGCCTCGCATTCGTCGGTGTTGCACATCGGCGCGGTGGCAAACACCGGGCGTTCGGCGAAGGCCGCGATCAGCTCATCCAGCGTCGAGACGTCGACGCTCCGCTCATCGAGGCGCTGGCGCGCGCGCGCGAAGATCGCCTGCTGCGCCGCCTCGAGCAGGCTCGGGAGCTGCGCCGCCAACCCCGCAAGCGGAACGGTCTCCTGGGCGCCGTCGACGCGGTGCACAACCGTGACGTTGCCACCGGCAAGATCCTTCGCCCCCACCACGATGCGCAGCGGGACACCACGCAGCTCCCAGTGCGCGTACTTCTCGCCGGGGCGCATTCCCTCGCGCCCGTCGACGCGCAGCCGGACGCCTGGCGGGCACTCACGCTCGAGGCGCTCCGTCGCCTCGGCGACAACCGATGCACCGGCATCATCGTTGCTGCGCGTGATCGGCACCACCACCACCTGGATGGGTGCGACCTTCGGCGGGAGGATCAGTCCCATGTCATCGCCGTGGGCCATGATCACCGCGCCGACCGTTCGCGCCGACAGACCCCACGACGTCTGAAATGGATGCTGTCGCTGGTTGTCGCGGTCGCTGTACGCGATGCCGTACGCGCGCGTGAAATTCTGGCCGAGGTGATGCGACGTGCCCGATTGCAATGCCCAGCCGTCCGCCATCATCGCCTCGATGCTGACGGTATATCGCGCACCGGGGAATTTTTCCGATTCCGTCTTGCGTCCCTTGATCACCGGGATCGCCAGCCAGTCCTCGGTGAGCTCGCGATAGCAGTCGAGCATGGTGTCGACTTCGTCTGCAGCCTCGCTGTCGAGCTGATGGAACGTGTGCCCCTCCTGCCAGAGGAACTCGGTGGTGCGCAGGAAGAGTCGGGTGCGGTGCTCCCAGCGCACCACGTTGCACCACTGGTTGATCTTCACGGGAAGATCGCGCCACGAGTGGATCCAGTCGGCATACATCGAGCAGATGATCGTCTCGCTCGTGGGACGCACCGCGAGGCGCTCCTCGAGGTCCTTACCGCCGCCGCGCGTCACCCACGCGACCTGAGGGTCGAAGCCCTCGACGTGGTCGGCCTCCTTCTGCAGGTATGACTCGGGGATGAACAGCGGGAAGTACATGTTCTCGTGGCCGGTCCGCTTGATCATGTCGTCGAGCGCGCGCTGGATGTTCTCCCACAACGCGAAACCGTAGGGACGGATGACCATGCACCCGCGCACCGGCGAGTAGTCGGCAAGCTCGGCACGGCGGACCACGTCCGTGTACCAGCGGTCGAAATCCTCGCTCTGCGCCGTGATCCGCTTTTCGTCGGCCATGGCGGAGCAGTCTACGTGAGGACGCCCTCGCGCTCGCTCAACCCAACAGGCAGCGGCTTTCCCTCGGCGATCAAACGCGCGTCTTCGTCGGCGATCTCATGCAATTCGGCGAGCAGCGCACCGACGAGCTCACCTTCGGGGAGCGTCGAGACCACCTTGCCCTTGCGATACAGGATGCCTTTCTGACGCCCGCCTGCGATCCCGATGTCCGCGTGCATCCCCTCGCCGGGGCCGTTCACCACGCAGCCCATCACCGAGACCGTGATCGTTCGCTTCACGCCCTCGAGCGCCTTGGCCACCTGCGCGACCATCGGCATCATGTCGATCTCGAGCCGCCCGCAGGTCGGGCAGGCGACGAGGTTGGGACCGTCGCCCTTCTCCTGGAGATTGGCGAGGATCTGCCGCGCGACCCGCACCTCTTCCTCTGGTGAGCCCACCAGGGAGACGCGGATGGTGTCCCCGATCCCCTCGGCGAGCAGGAGGCCGATGCCGAGCGCGCTCTTGATGCTCCCCGTGTCGACGGGCCCGGCCTCGGTGAGCCCGAGATGCAGCGGGTAGCGGTTGCCGAGCGCGACGAACGCCCGGTTGGCCGCCAGGTTGGTGAGCACGTCACTCGCCTTGAGCGAGACCTTGATATCGCGGAAGTCGAGCTCCTCGAGCACCCGGATGTGACTGAGCGCGGCGGCGACCATGTTCTGTGCCGTCTCCTCGATCGATCCACCCCGGCCGCGGGTGAGCTCCTTGCGCTGCGGGATGCTCCCGGCGTTCACGCCGATGCGGATCGGCACGTTGCGAGCCTTCGCTTCACGCGCGATGTCGGCGACCTTGGCGCTGTCGGTGATGTTGCCCGGGTTGAGCCGCAGGCACTGCACCCCGGCTTCGAGCGCGAGCAGTGCCAGAGGTGCGTCGTAGTGAATATCGGCGACCACCGGGATCGGCGACTCGCGCACGATCTCGTGCAACGAAGCGGCGGCCTCACGCGTGTCACATGTCACGCGGATCACGTCCGCCCCCGCTTTGGTGGCGCGCTGGATCTGCGCGATGGTGGCCGGCGCGTCCTCGGTCTGGGTCTTGGTCATCGTCTGCACCGCGATCGGTGCGGCACCGCCGATGACCACCGAGCCCACACGAACCGGCACGGTCGGCCGGCGCACGGTGCTCGGCGAGCCCCCTTTGCTCATAGCCTACTCACGTCTCCGATGGTGACATAGACGGCAAACACGACGATCACGGCCAGGCCGACGGCGGTGATCGCGGCCTCCACCTTCGGGTTCAGGCGGCGACGGCGCACCGATTCGATCGCGATGAAAAGGAGCTTGCCGCCGTCAAGAAACGGAATCGGCAGCATATTGACGAAGCCGAGGTTGAGGCTGATGAACCCGATCCACCAGAGCAGCCCGTTGGGTCCGAGGAAGCCGTTATTGGTGGCGGTGGCGGTCTCCTGGGCGATGCCGACCGGGCCGGTGAAACCCTGCGGACCGTTGATGCCGCCCTGGGGCGGATGCACGATCAGGCCGTAGATGCCGGTCACCTCAGCCCAGACGAAGCCTGGGATCGCGCTGAAGCCGCTCGCGACCGCTGCCGGCGGGCTCTCGCCGTCGTAGCCGGGGACGACCCCCATGATCCAGGCCGTGTGGATCGCGTTGTTGGTCGGGTAGCCGTCCGTGATGCCGCTCACGGTGACGTTGGTGAAGTCCTGGGATGGCGAGCCATCCTCGTTCTCGAGGAAGCCACTGACCTTGACCGGTGAACCGCTGCCGAGCAGCACTGCCGGGTCACCGGTGCCGACCGGCGCGCCGTTGATCGCGGTCACCGCCAGGCCACCGGCAGGAAGCTTGCCGCCCCCAACATCGGCCGGGTTGTTGAGGATGTTCGAGATGGTCAGCGTCGGTGTGAACGTGGTCGTGTGCGTGCTGCCGTCTGAGGCCCGATAGGTCACGGTCATGGGGTTGCCGGCGCTCGTCGTTGTCGCGTTGTGCAGATCGGTGGTCACGTCATTGGCGTTGTTCTGGCGGATCTGGTGGCCGTTGATCGCCAGGATCGTGTCCCCCGTCTTGAGGCCTGCAACGCCCGCCGCGGCGTGAGACGCGTAGCTGTACGGGGTCGGCTGCATGTCCACGATCGCGAAGATCAATCCGCCGAAGATGAAGTTGGCGATGATTCCCGCGGCGACGGTCGCAAACCGCCGCGGGCGCGACGCGCGGTAGAAGTTGCGTTCTCCGGCATCGCTTTCGCCGACGAGACCAAGCATCCCNNCCCCGCCATGCGCACGAAGCCGCCAGCGGGGATCGCTCGAACCGCGTAGAGGGTCTCGCCGACGGTGCGCGAGTAGAGCTTGGGGCCGAAGCCGATCGAGAACTCCTCGACCTTGATGCCGGAGAGCTTGCCGACCGCGAAGTGCCCGAACTCGTGGACGGTGATCACCGAGACGAGCACCAGGATGAAGGCGCCGGCGTAGATCAGGAACTGCGTCA
>PKXZ01000063.1:0-663 GCA_003132525.1 Candidatus Dormiibacterota bacterium
GGACCTCCTCGCCGTCCAGAGAACCTCCGGGCGAGTGACCACGGCCGAGGCTCCCGGTGGCCAATCGAGGGGTCCGAGGCTGAGCGTGCCTCGGTGGGCCGAGAAAACTGCGGAGCTCCGGTTACCTGCCGGCACTGGGCGGGCCTCCATGTAAGTTAGAAAACTAACATATCACATCTATCTTGGCTGTCTTAGCCTCCCCAGCGAGTCGACGTGCTCTCATGCCCGGCTTCACAGGCAGGCCCCGGCTGACCGAGATCGGCTGGCCAGCACGACAATGGCCCCGGTGTCACGGACGGTACCGCCGCCAGGTCGGCCGAGACGCTGGAGCTCCGCAACTGGGCCGAGAGCGTTGGCTAGCAGGAGTCGGAAACATCAACTCGAAAACTGCCCACCTGCAAATCCGGGGAATCAGCCGACGAGTGAAGAAGTAAATCAGTAGCCGATTGAAAAACAACCGACAGGCCGACCCGGCATCGCTGTTCTACCACGGTCAACCCACACGGACAAAGAGGGTCCCCGCCGCACACCGTCAAGCGTCTCTTGGACCTGCGGTGTCAAGTATCTGCCGGACCTTCACAGATCGGTCAGCGTCAGAAACTGTAAGCGCTATGTAGGCGCTGAACTGCCACAATCTCTTGCTATGAGCAGCGGCATCCGGCC
>PKXZ01000063.1:714-22293 GCA_003132525.1 Candidatus Dormiibacterota bacterium
TCCCCCAGACTAGTCCTTATTTTCCGATTCGCGCTGAGTTCGACCTTGAGCGCTTTCGTCGGAAAATGGTTGGAATGACGACTAGAGCAGGTGCGATGGAATCCATTGGAATTCCGTCAACACGCAGCCACGCGTACTGGACATTGCTCCCCTCCCCCACCCTCCGGACTTTGGGCATCCTGGGCGCGTCGAGCATCTGAAGCCCCTGGATCTGGTGACAGGACGCTCGTGTGAGCGGCGATCTATTCGCAGGTCATGCGCTGTGCCCAACCGCGACACTCGCGGTCGACCTGACTGGGCGTCGGGGCTGCTCCGAAGGCGCCTGCGGAGCATTCAGAATAATCGCAGTGGATCGAGCTGATATGCGCCGACGTCTGGCGGATGCGAGGGTTGCTCGTGTCGGTACGGTTGATGAGCAGGGGCGGGTGCATGTGGTCCCTGTCATCTTCGTTTTGCAGGCGGACACTTGGTACTCGCCCAGCGATACGGGGAAGCGGCCCGCCAAGCGCCTGCGCAACCTGGACGCCGACCCGCGGGTGACTATCCTTGTTGATGTGTACGACGAAGACTGGTCACGCGTGTGGTGGGTGCGGATGCGCGGTATAGGCCTTGCCGTCGAGGGTGGTGCAGAGCATGAACGCGCCTACAGGCTCCTGCGGGAGAAGTACCTGCAGTTTACGGCCGTCCCTGGAGATGGGGCTGCGGGCCCGACGATGGCCGTCGCTATCCAAGAATGGAGCGGCTGGGCGTATTCTCCGTGACGATCGACCGTACTCCCATCGAGCGCGGGTCACCGTTACCCCCGAAGACCACCACGACCCCGAACCTCCTCTCCTCCATGGCGAAGTCGGTCTACTCAGGCACCCGCTCCGGCCGTCGCAGCGAGCGCGGCTCTGGTGTGTTTGTGGCACGCTGGGATGGACATCCATCGCCTCCCTCGGTCCTCTCAAAGAGTGGCCGCGCATGTATCGCGACTCGCCGCCGACAGCGATTCAGGGAGACCATCTGGCCTGCGCCAGCCACGGCTGGTGTAATAGCGAGGTGGAGGGACTTGCCTTGGTTGGCGTCGGGCTCGTCATGATGCTCGATTGCTCGACTTCTGCCACCGGGCCGACGGATGCCGGAAGAGCGTTTGCCGAGATGGACGGCGAGGAGCTGCGGGGCACGGTCGTCCTCGAGGCGTGAGCGATCAGGTCGCAGCCGCGACGTTCGTCCTGGTGCACAGCTCGAGCGTCGGCCCCGCGACCTGGGCCGCGGTCGCCGGCGAGCTTCGTTCCCGCGGGCAGCGCGTCGAAGTGCCGTCGATGCTCGGCTTAGCGGACGAGGGTCCCCCGTATGCGCACGCCTACATTGATCGCGCAGCCGCCGCGCTCGCGTCCCTCCCGCTCGATCCGAGTCTCGTCCTCGTCGCACATAGCAACGTCGGCCTGTTCCTTCCGGCGATTGCCGAGTCACTCGCGCCGCGCCGGCTTGTGCTCGTGTTCGCCGATGCATCGGTGCCGCCGATAGAGGGCGGCGATGTCGAACTCGCGCCGCCGGCCTTTCTGGACGAACTTCGAGCCATGGCTGTAGACGGTGTCCTGCCGCGCTGGAGTGAGTGGTGGCCCGACGAGACGACGGCGGGGCTCTTTCCTGACCTTGTTACGCGCCAGCTCGTCGCCGCCGAGGAGCCCCGGCTCCCGGTGTCGTTCTACGAGGAGAAGCTGAGCGTTGCCGCGGGCTGGGCTCAGCGTCCGTGTGGCTACCTGCGCCTCAGCGAGGGCTACGAGGCCGAGGCAGCGGCCGCCGGGGAGCTGGGATGGCCCATTCGCCGCCTCAGCGGCGAGCATCTCCACATGATGGTCGACGCCGAGGGCGTTGCCCAGGCGCTTCAGAGTCTTGCGGGGATACTGATTTCGAGGACTGCCGGTGAGGAAGCGTAGACGCAATGCGCGAGCGAGGCGCGCGGCCTCGGCAGCTGCAAGCTCGACGAGCCGTCGAAGCTCTCCGCGCGCCAGGCATCGGATCGCCCTTTGTCGTTGATCTGGACGGGCCAAGCTTTCCGGACCGCCATGTCGTCTGTTCCGGCGGCCAAATCGAAGCTCTGCCTGTGCGCGCGTAGACGCCGCACGCAGAGGCACGCCGTTTTTTGCTAGCTCAAGGTCGGGACATGTCTTCGGCCATCCCAGGAGAGTTCTGGCGTTACTGACGTCCGCCTCTGGTGTGTAATTGCACGCTGGGGTGCGCGAGGGCGCCGTCACCTGGCGGCCCGCCGGCCCTGTGAAACGCGGCCCGCCGAGTACATCAAGGGTTTCTACAACCGTGAGCGCCGCCAAACAACGCTAGGCAATCCCGGTCCCGCAGACTACGAATCCGAGCACGCGACACTGTGCGCGGAGTAGCAAACGTGTCCGTCAATCCGGGGCACGCCCAAGGGAGATCGCGCGATGAGCGTTTCTGATCGTCTGAGCCTACGGCCCCTCACTGAGGCGGACGTAGACGTGCTAGATCGGATGGAGAACGACCAGTCGGCGGTCGGGGAGCACATGTGGTCCGGCTTCCGGGACCCCAAGAGGAGGCGTCGNNGCTTCGAGTTGGGCTGCATGGTGTTGCCGGACTGTCGCGGGCAGGGGGTGGCTGCTGTCGCTCAGCGGGCACTGGCCGACTACCTTTTCGCCAATACCTTGGCCAATCGTATTCAAGCCCTGACCAGCGTCGACAACGAGGCAGAGCGACGATCCCTTGATCGTGCTGGCTTTCAACTCGAGGGGATCCTGCGAGGAGCTGGGTTCCTGGGAGGCCGCTGGCGAGACGGAGCTCTTTACGCCCGCCTCCGAGACGATCCAGACACCTGAGAACTGATCCGGCTCCAGTAGCTGCGAGGCTTTTGCCCTCGGGGGAATCCTTTTGGAAGGGCCAGCCGCCAGTTGCGCCTCCTGGCAGAACTTTGGTGGAGCGGACGATCGCGGGCGTCTGATAAACGTGTCCGGCGAAGGCGCCATCCGTTCACCTCGGATCCGCTCCGCTGAAGCGCAAGACGGGGGTGGCGGGACAGTTTCGTCGCTCGCCTAGACCCAGACCCGAACCCGAGACGCCACATGGGTTCGAAGGGTGGAACATGGCGCAGGCTCGAAGTTGGCCGTAGCCCGATCGGCTTCTGATGTGTTAATTGCACGCTGGGGTGCGCGACGCTCGGCTCACCCGCTCGTTTCGTTTGGCACTAGAGCTTGACCATCGACGCAGTACGCCACCATCGGCGCACTGCCGCGACGGGTTCCTGCACGGGCAAACTGACCCAAATAGGTGACGCTGCACACCTTGACAAAGGCAGCAGTCATTGACCCGATCGATCCGAACACCGCACGACGTTTTGAAGCCGTGTTTTCGGCGTCCGCGTCCGTGGTGGACTGCCACTCTATTCAGATCTCAACGCCTTCACTGTCCGCGCCGTAAAGCTCAGGCCACGCCCCAACAAAGCACGCCTTTGGCCTGCCAACCCCGTGCCCTTTCTGGAGTTGCGGGAGCGCGAGACCGCATGCCCCGACCTCGCGCTATCGAGAACCTCAGCCGCTTATCGCGCGTTCGTCGTGCGTCGGTTCCGGCCGCTCGGGCCGACGAAGGTCGGGAGGCATATTCGTCATGGACGGTTGCTCTCATGCGCTCACCGATCCACCCCTCTGCTGTGTCAATGCACGTTGGGGTGGGCGAAGCGGCTGTGCTTCGATCCCTGATCGAGCCGGCGAGGGGACGTTCCCGTCCTTGCGTGACTCGCCATTTTCAAGTTGCGCGTCAAGCGCGGAGCCAGCGGAGCACGACGGCGGCGAATTCCGCCGGGGAAGTGCTATGCACATGGTGCCCACCCGGAATGGTCACCAGCTCACAGCACGGGATGCGAGCTGCTACCTGTGCGAGGTTCTCTTGAGGAACGTGGCTTTCCGAGCCGCCGCCGATCAGCAGCGTGGGCGCGGTGATCGCGCTCAGACGGTCCCAGGCTGTAGCGTCGCCCATGTTGACTTGGTCAATGATGGCCGGTACCACCAGCCAGTCGAAGTCCAGCGACGCGGCTGGCCGTTCCGGGATGGCTCGATCGCGCACGTAGGGCGGCGAAGCGTCCTCGACGATCAGACGCTCGATGCGAGCCGGTTCCTGACTGGCGATCATGTACGCCACGACGCCACCCATTGAATGGCCGACGAGCGTGATCCTGCTCAAGCAAAGCTCGTCGATAGCGCCGAGGACGTCGTCGCGCATCAGCTCGAACGAGTAGGCCCCTGGCCAGTCGCTGTCGCCATGGCCACGCAGATCCAAGGCGAAGACGCGGAAGCATTCAGCAAACTGGGCAGTTACCGGCGCCCAACCCGTACTCCGCTCGCCGAGGCCGTGCAGCAGAACCATCGGTGGAAGGCCCGCGGCGCCACTGACCTCATACGCCAATCGAACCTGGCCGCTCGTGACCTTGCGCCTCCCACCCATCGTTTCACGATACATCCTGGTCCTTCACTGCCTTAGGAGCCGAGAACTGACCTTCGGCTCTGGGTATATTGGCGGATGCTGTCGTGAGCAAGGCTGCGTGTCTCTTGAGCAATCGGTCGATTCTTTACCGCCGCGATCCCCATCCGGAAGCGCTCAGGAGTTCAACACCACGCCCATCTGGTCAGCGTCGTCTCCGATGACGATATTCCACCACCCTTCGAGGAATCGCCGTAAGGCCCTGGAGGAGGCACTGGCCTGCAACCAGGGGCACGCTCCAACAAACGAAGGTCGCCGCCGGCCCGCCGTCGTCCAGAGCCGCTCCTGATTCTCCGGGCGCCTCCGCCGATCCAGGCGGAGAGGAGCAGTTCGAAGAGCGTTGCGGTCCCAGACGAGTGAACGAGCTCGTCAGCCGCGCCCCCTCGAAGGGCGAGCACCGCCGCGACCGCCTGCAGCGTCACCACCCGCGACGCGCAGATGGGTTGGCTGAGCCGGTTGCTTGATAGTCTCGCTATCATGAAGGCGACCTATCCGTTGACATGGAGGTGCTATCCATGACCGACACCCGTAATGACTCCCAGCCGAGGCCGTCGAATTGGGTAGACGAGGAATTCGCCGGCGAGCACGGAACCACAGCGTCGCCATCGTCGGTCGAGGACGAGAAGGCCCCCGACTTCCGTCCACAAAATGCTCACGAAGCGGCCGAGAAAGTCGATGAGGAGGCTTCCGACGACCCGGGCGTGATTGGCAAAGCTAAGAAGGCACTCGAAGAGGTGGATCGGCAGGTTGCCGGCGAGTACGAGAAGCGCGACGATCGAAAGGCTCCGGAAGAGGTGAGCGATCAGGCAGCGGGACAGGATACGCATGGAACGCCAGCCGACCAGCCTGGGACATCGACTCCCAAGGTCGCGGGCGCAGCAGTCGAGGCGGAGACCGAGCGCTTTGACGGGCTCATCAACGAACCCGAGAATCCCCCACGGCAGCTGGCGCTTGATCGCGAGAATGGCGGCGACGGCGGATCCTAGCGGTCGCAACGCGACGCGCGGCAAGCTTTCGGACCATTGAGAAACTATTCGCCGTGGCGGACGAGCTATTCACTAGCGCGCGTTAAAGCGACTCTCCTCGAGGAAGCAACTATTGGCAAATCCCGAATTCAAGGTTCTGTTGATCGAGGACGACGCGCTCGTGGCGGATATGTATCGGCTGGCGCTGGTCGCCGCCGGGCGCACGGTCATTGTCGCCACCGATGGCGAGCAGGGCCTGCGCATGGCATCCGAGGAGGATCCAGACTTCATTGTTCTCGACATACGACTGCCGAAGCTCAACGGTCTCGAGGTTCTGTCACATCTGCGGACAAACCCGACGACAAGTGACAAGCCAGTCATCATCCTCAGTAATGTCGGCGACCCTGCGATGCTGGAGCGCGGGGGTCACCTAGGCGTACTGGAGTTCATGATCAAAGCGCATACAACTCCGAGCCAACTTTCCCTGCGGATAGCGGAACATGAGAGTTGGCTGCGGCAAACCTCTTGAGTTGCCGTGCGTCACAACTGCCCTGCAGCACCAGCTGTCGACGGCGAACCGTCCTTGCCACGTGTACGCTGGGAATGAACGACTTGGACCACGACGTCATCATTCACGTTGTACTGCAGTAGTTGTAGGGCCACCGGCATCATCGTCGGCTGGCCCTATGCGACGACGCGCACTTCTCGACGAATGGCCCATGAGCGGAGAGGCCGCTCCGAATTGTGTCGTCCGCCGACCCGTCAGGAGTTGACAGACTCTCGATATGACTGCCGACGAACGCCGGATTGAAATACGCGGAGATGACGCCGACGTCTCTGGGGCAGCACACAGCGACCGCATCGTGTTGCGAGAGACGCAGCCTTGGAGTAGGTCGGTCATCGCGCTGCTGAAACACCTGGAACAGGTGGGATTCGACCGAGCCCCCCGGGCAGTGGGCGATGGCTTCGCCCCCGATGGACGGGAAGCGGTGACGTATATCCCCGGCTCCTCACCGCATCCCAAAGCGTGGGAGGACCAAGCACTGGTTGCCCTCGGCACGCTACTTCGTCGGCTGCACGGGGCCACGGCATCATTCGAAGTCCCAGACGATGTCTGCTGGCAGCCGTGGTTCATTAGAGACCTTACCGGCAAGCATCCCGTGATCGGGCACGGCGACACCGGGCCGTGGAACATCGTCGCCCAAGGGGGGATCCCGGTGGCTCTCATCGATTGGGAGTTCGCCGGTCCGGTGGATGCCATCTGGGCTCTCGCCGAGACCGCCTGGCTCAAGGCTCAGCTCCACGATGACGATGTTGCGGAGCGGTTCGAGCTGCCGAGCGCTGAGCGGCGGGCTCACCAGGTGCGCCTGCTCGTCGATGCGTACGGACTGGGCATGTCGGAACGAGTCGGTTTCGTGGACAAGATGGCCGAGATTGCGGTGCACAGCGCACGCGCCGAGGCAATCCAATACGAGGTGACTGGCGACAGCACGATTGCCGTAGACCCATCCGGATACCCGGTCATGTGGGCGATCACGTGGCGGGCTCGCGCCGCGTCCTGGATATTCCGCCATCGTGAGCTACTCGAACGTGCCTTGGGCTGACTCCGGGAGCAGTTCGGAGCTCGCGATGTAGCGGCACGTTTCGTGCAGCGTCCTCTCGCGGACAGACGACCGGGTCGCTCGCGTTCAACCCTGCTCGCATGATCCTTTGTCCCAGCTGCGGATCCGATCGCCTCGTTCCCCTGCATTTCCCCCTCCATGCCTGGAGGAGGAGGCGGAAGCTATCATCCACCCGGTTGCCAAGTGTTCCGGATGACAGTCACCGGGTCTTCGCTCACGTCGTAATCCGCCGACAGGAACCACTCGAGCCGAAGCCAATCTGACGTTGAGTCTCCCGCCGGGCAGACGCCAGTGGCCAGGCGGCCTACGGTGCGAGAGTGGCCAGGCGGCCTACGGTGCGAGCGTGGCCTCGTTGCCCGCTTTCTACACGTTTTTCACTTCGCCACGCTACGGGACCTTCGCCATTGACGTCTACCACGAGCGCAACGAGTGCCCGCGCGCCCTCAGAATCCTCGAAGACCACGCCGAAGTCTTTGGCAAGGTGGCCGTCGGCTCTGCAGTGAGTGCCGCAAGTTTGCGCTGAGGTGCGAGATGCAACCATGAGTAGGTCGAGGCGCACCGCCCTCAGTGCGGATTCGACCTTGCGGAAGGAAGTCGAACGTAATCGAACCCGGAGAGGGCGAACGCGAAGCTGACATCTTCACGTTGCGTCCGAAGTAGGCATCGCATCTACACGTGGTCGGTTATTCGTAGCCGCAAGCTGCGATTACGGGGAAACCTCTGCGGTCGCTTCGATTGCTCCCTCCTCGTTATTGCTCCTTCAAGACTCTTGCGCCACTGATCATGCGCACTCAGATGCCGCCTCAAGAATTGGCCCCGACACATGTACTCATGCTGTCCTGGGCGAAGTCAGTTACACGTGCTCGTCGCGGCCAGTGGTAACGGCTTGGAGCGCCGGCTGATCTATCGGCTGCCGATTAGTGCGACGACGCGCACGTTCTCGACGAATGGCTCGTCTGCCGGAAGCGCGTCACCGAGCTGCGTCGCAAAGGCGCCCCGTTCCTCGGCGGAAGGCAATCTGCTCGGTGGCATCGCCGAGTACATCGAGCCGGCGATGTGCTCAAGATCAAGCGTTTCGCAGTATTCGGTGACGACTTCGCGGACCTCAAATCCACGCCGTTCTAGCGCATCGGTGTATCGGCGTCTTGCCTCGGCATCGGTACCGCACGCATCGTCTCCGAGGGGTATGTTCCACCATCCTTCGAGGAATCGTCTCAAGGCTCGGGAGGGCGCGCTGGCCTGCAGCCAAAGTGGCGAGCCATTGGAAACTATTGCAATGCCACCTCTCGGTCGGAGCATCGGCTCAACCGTGTCGAAGAGCTGTTCGTGGTCCATCCAGTGCAGGGCCTGACCGACGGTCAGGGCGCCAAGCATCCGACCCGCCAGCAGCGGTCCGAGCAAGCTCACATCGGTGTCTGACCCGAGTACCCATACAGCATTGAAGATCCCAGCGGCAGCGCCCGCTTGCCGAGCTCGGGCGAGCATGTCCGCCTCAGGGTCCATACCTACGGCCAAGCGAACATGGCGTGCCAAGGGAAGCGTGAGTTGTCCGGTTCCGCAGCCCAGATCGAGAACGATGTCATTCGCATCAAGCGCAGTCAGGTCGAAGATCGCGTCGAGGATCTCCTTGGGATAGCCTCGGCGGAACCTTGAGTAATACTCGGCGACTTCACCGCTAAAGGGCCCTGGCGTGACTCCCATGTCGTCGCTCTCGACAGCAGCGTGCGGATGACTCGTTGCCAGCGGCTTGCCCCCCGTCACTTAAACTGACCTGCGGTCCGCGCTAGGAGAATCTGACGCCACGATTCTGACCATCGCACCTAGTCTCGCACCGGGCCGAGCATGTGGCGCTCTAGTCTGGAGCAGGCGCAATCCCAAGTCCGGATTCGTCGGATCGGCGACACGTCCGTCTTGACCAAGAACTCGATCGCCCCGAGCCGTGGGCCCCGCTCGCGAAGATCGGGGTCACCGTAATTGCTCAGGATGATGACAGGAATCTGCGCCGTGGTCGGCATGGCGCGCAAGCGCTCCATTTACCTCGAACCCGTCGAGCTTGGGCAGGCGAAGGTCGAGGTAGATGCAGTCTGGGGCCTCACTAACCGCCAAGCGCACACCCTCTTCTCCGTCCCTTCCGACCACGACGTAATAGCCATCCGAAGTCAGCCGAACGCGATACATCTCCGCTATGTCGGCATCGTTCTCGGTCTGCCCTGCTTGCCCATTGCTTGCTCCTTCTAGCGTGGAGGAGTCTCCAGGATTCCCGGGCGGATGGGCTTATGCTCGACGCTTGGGACAGGGCGTGGGCACAACCGCCCCGGGTGTACTTTCGGCTCCAGTGAGGCCCGCGACGGGACGCGCGCCCAGCCCTTGACGAGCTATCCATTCCCTTTCCTGTATGAGGGGCCCCGGCATTGCGCCCGAGTCTTCTCTTTTCACCGTCACGCGACCATACTCGCGGTCCGATCGGACATTCCGGCTCGCCCGACCTCCCCTACGAACCGACGCCAGCGAATGTGGCCATGCTTCGTGAGGAAGCAGCGACGTTGCTGTGTGCAGCGCAAGGAACCTCGCGCCGAGCCGAGGCGCTATGCAAATGCGCCGCGGAGGTGGATCAACTGGCTGATCGACTGGAGCGCAGCATGGGCAGGTCGTAGGATGCGACGAGCCTGGGCGCTCCTCGCCCACCAGCAACGCCGGGCGACCAATCGTACGAAGTATTACCTAGGCCTAATGCGCATCCGATCGGTGTCGCGAGGCATTCCACGTGTACCCCGTTCACTCTCCGGGGTATTGGCTCGGTCGCTTACTTGCACGCTGGGTGATCGAGAGCCGTCGGCGGGACCGCCAGTCGTATCGTTAGGTCTTGATGCGTACCGGGATCACGAGGCGCCCTGACCTCTACGACGCCATCGGCATGACATATCACCTCACACGCCATGCCGATCTCCGACTGGCACGGCGGATCCGGTCGGCAGTTGGCGATGCCACCACCGTGCTCAACATCGGAGCCGGGACGGGCTCATACGAGCCCGACGACTGCACCGTCATCGCCGTCGAGCCCTCCATGGTGATGATCGGTCAGCGGCCCGCAACTGCGGCACCCGCTGTGCGAGCAATTGCCGAGGCCCTGCCCTTTCCGGACCAGTCGTTCGACGTGGCGATGGCTCTGTGGACGATCCACCACTGGACCGACCTCTGCCGTGGGCTGAAGGAACTGCGGAGAGTGGCAGGACGGATTGTCATCGTCACGTCCTCCACGGTGATGAACAGTGTGTGGCTCACCAACGATTACTGGCCGGGCATGGCTCGACAGCGGCGCGACGACATCCAGCCGAAAGCGGTCGTTGACGTCCTCGGTAGTCCGGCACGAATAGAGCCTCTCCCGCTGCCTCGCGATTGCACCGACGGGATGGGCGAGGCGTTCTGGGCTCGTCCGGAAGCGTATCTGGATGCGAATGTGCGCGCTGGCATGTCGTGCTTTCACCGCCTCACTCAAGGGGAACTCGAGCACGGGCTGGCGCGCCTCACCGCCGATTTAGACTCGGGAGCGTGGGATCGACGATATGGCTATCTTCGGCATATCGACGAGCTGGACTGCGGTCATCGCCTCATCGTCGCTACCTGATCGGTCGTGCCCTTAGCGTCATCAAGTAACCACACGACTTCTGCAGACGCCACACCGGAAAATGTAAGCGGTATNNCTATGAGCAGCGGCATCCGGCCCCAACCGTGGGATCCGGCCCCAACCCTGGGGAATGACGCCTTTTGTGGGAAAAGCCATCATTCCTGGTTAGAGCGCTACACCCCGTTCGCCCCCCGGCGCCCGACGCACCGCGCAAACCGCTCGTTGTGAGTTCACATAGCGCGTCCGTCGGGGAGACAGGNNGCTGAGTTCGATTTAGAGTGGTTTGTGGGGAATTGGTTAGAATGACGACTAGACTAGGTGCGATGGAATCCATTGGAATCCCGTAAACACGCGCCCACGCGTGCCGGACGTTGGTTTCCTCCCCACCGCTCTGCACTGTGCGCATTCTGGCGACCGTCGTCGAGCATCTGAAGCCCCTGGATCTGGTGACAGGACGCTCGTGTGGCCAAGGTGTGAACGAAAGTAACTCGGCGGTACTGGACGACGACCGGCGGCTGTGGAGGCGGGGGGCCTCGCAGTGACCTTCCCATCGGCCGAGTTTGGTGGCCACACTATCGCTGTCAGCGACCTCACCCGATGGCAGGGGCAGCCTCTGATCGCGTTCCTCGGCGTCGCGACGGAGGGATCATTCATCTACGACGTGTTCCCTGCGTGGGCCGACGTCCTCGGAATCGACTGGGCGCTTCGGGGAGTCGACCTGCCGCTCACGGCCGGCCCTGCGTCGTACCGGTCCTTGCTGACGGCGCTCCACACCACAACCGCCATTGCTGGCGCTGTCGTCACCAACCACAAGCTTCCCGTCTATGCATCGGGAAAGAAACTGTTTGTCGGCACGGACCTGTTCGCAACAGTCGCTCGAGAAGTCAACGCCATCTCTAGCTCGCATGGCCTCCGGGGGTACGCTCGAGATCCGTTGTCGTTGACTTTGATTCTTCCGTCGGTATTGGATCCAGCACCCCGTCGGATGGTGTGCTTCGGCGCGGGAGGAGCGGCAACGGCGCTGCTCATCGCGTATGCGACTCACGCGGATAAGTCCGAGTTTCAGCGCCGGCTTCTGCCGCGTGTCCCACGACCTCACATGAGCTTCATTGACGCGAACTCTGATGCGCTCGCGGCTTTGCAGCGGGTCACCCGGACCTGTGACCTCACGGAGGACGAGGTCGAACTCATCCACACGAGCCACGACCGGGCGATCGACATGGCGTTATCCGCGACGGCGCCCGGCGATTTGGTCGTCAACGCAACTGGTCTCGGCAAACAGAGCCCTGGCTCTCCGCTGCCAGACGCTCGCCGCCTCACAGCGGGCGTCACGGCGTGGGATCTGAATTATCGCGGACCTTTGACCTTCATCACCCAGGCGTCACACGCCCACGCGATCGCTGTCGACGGCTGGGACTACTTCGTCGCCGGATGGGCTGGTGCCCTCACGGCGATCGCGTCCGTTCCTCTCACGTCAGCGCTGCTGCGGCGCTTTGCTGCTTCTGCTGAGCCATTCCGCCCTATCCGCCCACACGAAATTCCCAGTCACCCGACCGGGGGGAACACAAAGGAGCTGATGTAAACCATGGAACAACACTCCTAGCCGCTGTGAAAACAGCGCTGGTTGCCCTCGCCGCCGCGCTGGCGGTATCCGGCTTGGGATCCGGATCATTTCCTCCTCGTTGCGGTCCTCGTCGACGCAGCGTCGCGGCGGGGCCGCGCATCCGCTGGCCCCGGCTAGGTTTGGGTGCAGGTTCGCTGGGCACGCGATGATTGCCGCGAATAGACCGGGAGTCCTTGTCGATGTCGGCGCCATTGACGCCTCCTGGCGGCCAGCGGATTATCAGCGCATCAATGGACAAGGAGGCGGGACGCGATGGCTGGTGCGGTAACAAGGTTTCGGATTGCCGTTCCCGATGCTGATCTGCATGACCTGAAAGCGCGGCTTGGCCTGACCCGCTGGCCCGAGCCGGAAACGGTGGGAGACTGGTCCCAAGGCGTGCCCCTGGCCTACCTGCAGGACCTTTGTCGGTATTGGGCGGAGGACTACAACTGGCGGGCCACCGAGGCGCGCCTCAATGCCTTGCCGCAGTTCCGGACCGAGATCGATGGCGTTGGCATTCACTTCATCCACGTCCGCTCTCACCACGCCGGAGCCCTTCCACTCGTTATGACCCACGGCTGGCCCGGATCGGTTGTCGAGTTCTTGAAGGTCATCGGGCCACTGTCGGATCCGACTGCTTACGGCGGGGAGTCGTCGGATGCCTTCCACGTTGTGTGTCCGTCACTCCCCGGATACGGCTTCAGCGACAAGCCGGCTCGCTCGGGATGGGGGGTAGAGCGGATCGCGGTCGCCTGGAACACGCTCATGCACCGTCTTGGTTATGAACGCTACGGCGCCGAGGGCAGCGATTGGGGCACGAGCATCAGCGCATTGGTTGGCTGGCACGATCCCAAGAGGGTGATCGGCGTCCACCTAGTGCCACCGCTCGCGCCGCCTGACCCGTCCACCTTTGGTGACCTCACCGACCGGGAACGAGCCGCCTTGGCCACGCTGGACGAACTTGCGAATTGGGGCTCGGGATACTCAGGAGAGCATGCGACCAGACCGCAGACGATCGGCTACGCCCTGGTGGACTCACCTGCTGCACTATGCGCTTGGATCACGGAGAAGTTCTGGTCATGGACGGACTGCGACGGTGACCTCGAACGCGTAGTCAGCCGCGACGAGCTGCTTGACAACCTCATGCTTTACTGGCTGCCTAGCGCTGGCGCCTCATCGGTCCGGCTCTACTGGGAGAGTATGCGACAAGTGAACGAATGGATCTCGGGCCCGGTCACTGACGCTATCACGACTCCCGTTGGGTGCTCGATCTTCCCCAAGGAACTCCAGCGACCGTCCCGGCGATGGGCCGAAAAGCGCTTCCTCGATATCCGATACTGGAACGAACCCTCGCGGGGTGGTCACTTCGCCGCCCTCGAGCAGCCTGAACTTTTCGTGCACGAGGTACGAGCATTCTTCCGGCATGTACGGTGATCCCGGCGTTGGCGAGTCGACCGTGCGCGAATTCGGCAAGAGCAGCAAACGGACCTTAAGCGCCCAGCGCGAGACGTCCCAACAGGGGGGTGGGCTGGTCGCTGTTGGAGTCACGAGGCTTTGGCCTCCTTGTCCATCAACACACCAGGATTTGGTGGGGCGAGGGTGGCAATGCGGGCCGAGCGCTGGGTCGTCAGTGCGGCGAGGGGATTGGGCCTCCCGATCCTGCAAACCGCCCACGGCTTCAAGCCTTACCGCAACGTAGCGGACACTCACGAACGCATCATTCGGGTCTGCTGACCGTAGCTCATCGCTCCTCTTCCCCACCGCTCTCTCGACTTTGGGCTTTCTAGTCACCTTCGTCACCATCGACGCTTTCAGCTTCCGGAGCTCTGTCAGTCAGGTGACAGGACGCTCGTGTGTGCGAGCGTACAATCTGCACACATGAAGGAGCTCACTCGGGATGACTGGAACCGGCTGACCTCACTGTTCCACGGCTATGGATCGGTCACTGCTCTCGAGCAGGCGCTCGGTCAGCCGGAAGGCCCTCCGCCGGCCGCTTCTCCGCTCATTGACCTTGCGGACCTGGTTCGCACCGAGGTTGCCCACCAACTCGGACGGCAACATGGACATTGGTCCCGCGCGGACGCCGACGGGGTTGGCTCGGCCGCGTCTCCCCTGCTCACGCGCTGCCGTCACCTGCTGTGGGCCGCCTCCGGCGTCGCCTGGATCACGCTGACACTGATCGTTCTCGGGGGTGTGCCGCCCGCGGGCGGGGCGGCGACCGGGATCCTGGGCATATTGGGACTGCATCTCGGACTCCGCCGGGACGGAGGGCTCGGGCGATTGCTCTGGCAAGGGGTCGTTTCGGCGTGTGTCATCGCATGGGCACTGACTTCATCGTGGCCGCTCGAAGCCAGCGCACTGGTGCTCGGCTCGGTCATTGCCGGGTGCATTGCCGACCCGCTCCGGTCGAAGCTTGCCCAGATGGGCGCTTCGTGATGGCCGCGAGCGCCGACTCCCGCGGGATCGCAGCGATCTACGTGCGCATCTCTGAGGACCGGGCCGGCGCCGGGCTCGGCACAGCTCGTCAAGACGCGGACTGTCGGCCGATCTGCCTCCGGCGGGGATACCCACCCGAGCGGATTCGCCTCTACGAGGACAACGACACCTCCGCATACAGCGGGAAGCGACGGGTCAAATACGAGCAGCTCCTGACCGACATAGCGAGCGGCGAGGTCACCCTAGTGACGGCCTGGCACCCTGACCGGCTGCACCGCTCGCCGATCGAGCTCGAGCAGTTCATCGCGGTCGTCGAACGCGCCGGCATCGACGTCGAAACTGCGCGTGCGGGCGCCTTGGATCTTTCGACGCCCGCGGGGCGCATGGTCGCCCGCCAACTCGGCGTGGTCGCCCGCTACGAGAGCGAACATAAATCAGACCGGCAGCGGCGCAAACACCAGCAGCTTGCCGACGAAGGCAGGCTCGCCGGCGGCGGCACCCGCCCATTCGGGTACAACGCCGATCGACGTACCCTCCATCCCACTGAGGCTGAACATCTCCGGGAGGCGGCCCGACGGGTGCTCGAGGGTGAGTCGATCCGGGCGGTCTGTCGTGATTTCACGGCTCGGGGGGTCGCAACGGTGACCGGCGGACCCTGGGCGCCGACGGTCTTGCGTAACCTGCTGACATCGGCGCGGATCAGCGGACGCCGGGAGCACGGGCGCCGTCGTCGGCGTGGGGGTGCGACCGTGGTCGCCCCGATCACCTGCGTCGACGCGCAGTGGGAGGCGGTGATCACCACGGCGGAGAGCGATGCCCTTCGCTCGCTCCTGACCAGCCCCACCCGTCGCAAGAATTCGGGCGTGACGGATCGCAGCTATCTGCTCCGCGGGGTGGCGCGCTGCGGCATCTGCGCCAAGGGTCTGGTCGCCCGGCCGCGCGCTGACCGACGGCGCTGCTACGTCTGCGCATCGGGACCGGGATTCAACGGCTGCGGCGGCATCCGGATCCTCGCCGAGGAGCTCGAGGCGGATGTTGCCGCGCGGCTCCTGGTCGCGGTGGATGAGGGTGAACTCGAAGCCGCCCTCGCTGCGTCCGACGGCGATGATGCGGCGGCCGCGCGCGACGTGCTCCTGGGCGCTCAGGAGCGGCTCACCGCGCTGGCGTCGGAGCGAGCCCGCGGCGACCTCACCGACGCCGAGTGGCGAGTGATGCGGCCGGAACTGCTCGCTCGTGTTGAAGACGCGCAGCGACGCTACGACGCTGCTCGTGGCAAGGGGTCGCTGGCCACCCTGCCGCGGCCCCTGGCCACGGCATGGGCTGCGTTCACTCCACTGCAGCGCCGGGCCACCGTCACCGACCTCGTGGCTGAGGTGCGGGTCGATTCCGCGGTCCGAGGGCGGAATCGCTACGACCCCGATCGAGTGCACCTCGTCTGGAATATCTGAGCGCGACATCGCTCACGGGTCGGCAGGCGCGGGACCGCGCTCAGCATCACATGGCCAAGCGCCGCGTCATCTGGCCCGGGAACTGGCAGCGGCTGTCGTGCGCCGAGGTGCACCCGGCGATCCCGGGCACCACCGGCAGACAGCGTGACCGAGATATCTGCGCAGGCGCAGATCCTCAAGCAGGTCGCGCACGCGGTCTCGAGTCTGCCCCGCCGCCTGCAGCTTGCAGAGATCGTCGACCGCGGGATCGGTGCTGACCATCGCCCAGACCTCGGCATACTGTCGCTGCGCGTCGACCGCGCGCGGGTCATCGGGTGAGGTGATGCCGGCCAGGATGCGGTACGCCCCCTTGCGCAGATCACCGCCCTGGACGTTCCAGGCCAGCTCTTCGGGAGGCAGGGTGCCGTAGCTGGCGCACTGGGCCAGGCGTCCGAGCATCTCGTTCACGGCGCCCTCGGGGTCGAGGTCGGTGGCAGCAACCTCGACCTCGACGTGGTCGCTCATCTCCTTAATCAGCGCGGCATATCGCTTCGTGGCAGCCTCCCAGAGGGCGAGGGCGTGGGGCAGCCCGGACCCCTTCGTGTGCCGGACCAGGGCCACGTAGCGCTTGCCCGCCGAGCGAATTTCGCCCGGCGTCTGCCCCAGCGAGAACTGCAACGAATGGAGCGATCCATCGAGGACGGTCTCGAGCGCAGCGGCAACCCCAAGCATGTCCTGTTGATGGAGGTCGGCGGCGACGTGGACCATGCTGAGCCGCACCCCTGCAAGCTCCTTCTCGATCCTGGCGCGGTCGACATGCTGGCGGACGGTCCGGACGTCGACGCTGGCGCGCTTGGCGATCGCTGCCACGGGATCTCCAGCCGCTGCCGCCTGGAGCCACTGTGCCTCCTCGCTCGGGCTGACTCTACGACGGGTTGCGTATTTAGATTTTGCTGTTTGATGCGTATTAGTGCTCATGTTGAGTTCCTTCAATTGCGGAAGCTGCACCTTTCCCGGAAGTTGATCTCAGTATAGCGTTCGCGGAATGACGCGCAAGGAGCAGCCACCCGCCAGGCCCGAGGAGGGTCTCGGCCGCCCCAGCCGGCCCAGCGCACCAGGTATCCCGCCTCGAGAGCGGCGGCCCCACGGCGTTGGTGCCGGTGTCGACGACGATCTCCGGGCGCGGGTTACGGCTGAGCGGTTGGAGCAAGGGCTGTCGCCACAGATCACCGACGTGACCGTGCTGAGCCGCATCGCCCTCCGCCTTCGTCAGGCGGCCAGTCAGGCCCCGGTCCTGGAGCGAACCCGCACCCAGGCACGCGACCACGTCGGCGCCTCGGCCCCGCCGCAGAGCCGCGACCCAGGAGCGCACGCGCTCGTCGCTGGCAACGTCTCGCGTGGTCGGGCTCCCGGGACGCCGGGCGCTCCGTGATGGACACGACCGTCGGCGCGCTGACGCAGCGGCCGTTGCCGACCACCCGCACGCGAGCCCCGACGGCGATGTCCGCACGTCGCGGGGTTGGGGCTGGCTCGCCGCCACCACACCACCGCGAGGNNGGTGTCCAGCGCGACCATCGGCACATCGCGGTTGCCGCTTCACCACGGCCTCACATGGGACTCGGTGGGAGCGCAGACGTCCGCGGACTCGCCTTGGGCCACCCCACGGCGATCGCGCCGCGAGCCTGGCGTCCGAAGGGCCCGATGCACCCGCACTCCCCGTTCCGGCACCCGCTCAGCCACCTCGTTCAGCTGGGTGTTCAGGTGTCTGTTCGGACTGCCCCGTTCAGCCACCCCGCACGGGGTCTCTCCTCGCGCGCACGGGCGCGCACGCGTTATGCGCCCGCGCGTGGAAGCCATCCACCCGCGTTCCCCGCACCAGACCGCAGTCACCCCGAGCACGGAGGACATCTAGCCATGACGACGCCACCCAAGCACCGCTCGCCCTCGAAGGACCGGTACGCCGCCAACCATCCCGCGATCACAGTGCATTTCGACCTGGACACGTACAAGCGGCTGATCGCCCTGCGCGACGCCACCGGCTTGAGCCTCAACGAGCTGGTCCGCGCCGCCCTCGATTCGCTTGAGGCCCAGGTGGCGACCATCCTCGAACGCGGCCGGCGGGAGGGCGTCACCGAGGGCAAGAAGATCGGCGAGGCGGCAGGCAGGAAGACCGGCTACGACGAGGGATGGAAGGTTGGATATCTCAAGGCGCAGGCAACCTTCCGGTTGACCTACCCGTGCCATGTCTGCGGCAAGCCAGTCGCGGTGAGGGTCGGGGCTCCGGACGCCAAACACGCCATCGAGGTAAGGCCAACTTCCGCAATTGTCGCCAGACGGCACGGCAAGGCTCGAGATATACTTCGCGCTCGCCGTGCCGTCTGCAGTGTTCAACGTCACCTTCGATTGCATCGATGCACGCGTTGTCGCCGAGTTTTGGAGCTCCGTCACCGGCTTCGCGCTTGAGTGGGTGGACATGCCCGGCAACCCCTTCTGGATTGCAGCGGCACCTGCTGGAGGATGGCCGCGCCTCGTCTTTGTCACCGTGCCAGAGCAAAAGGCGGTCAAGAATCGTGTCCATCTCGATCTGATGCCAGATGGGCGCGACCAGGCTGGCGAGTTGAAGCGCCTCACCGCGCTGGGCGCACGCGTGATCGATGATCGGCGCGAACTAGACCCGGGTGGATGGGTGGTCCTGGCTGACCCCGAGGGCAACGAATTCTGCCTCGAATAATTTGACGCGATATGGCTCGACGTCTGTCGCTGGCGACGCCGATCAGACCTGCGTCCTCGGTCCACCCAATCCGAAGTGAGCGTGCGCGCCTGGTACGACGCCCATCCCCGTTTCAAGCTGCACTTCGTGCCCACCAGCTCGTCGTGGCTCAAGCTGGTGGAGAGCGTCTTCGCCGACCTCACCAAACGGCGCCTTCGGCGCGGCACCTTCCCAGTCTTGATCACCTTGTCAAGGCCAGCATCGGCTACCTCGAGCAGCGCAACCGCGATCCGCAGCCCTTTGTCTGGACGGCGTCTGTCGACAGCATCCTGGCGAAGTTGCGCGGTTGTATGCGCATTACTGAGACGATCCACTAGGGCCCATCGTCAATCCAGCCAGGCAGTCGCCTACCATGGCGATATGGATTGTGTCCGAGCAAGATTCGAACTCTTTGTTGTGGATGTCGACACGACGATAAAGTTCTATGAGGATGTGTTGGGATTCTCAGCCACGAGGCATGAGAGTGGATACGTCGCGCTCAACAATGGCAATGTTGAAATCGGCCTCGGACTATTGGTCGGTCTGCCCGAGAACCACCATTTCCGGACGCGATGGCCATCTGGCTCTTTACCGGGTCTTGGAGTGGAGATCGTTCTTGAGGTGGACGAAGTAGAAGGTTTCTTCAAGCGGGCTAAGGATCAGATACACAACGTAGGTGGCCAGATCCAGGACATTGCGAACCAGCCATGGGGGCTGCGCGACTTCCGGGTCATCGACCCCGATGGGTACTACGTTCGTGTTACTGAGAGCAAATCTACGTAATCCGGCCCCCGAACGATCTCACCCGAACACAACGTCCCGTGTGGTGACTGGCGGGTCGTGCCTATCTGGATTCACTGTTCCTCGAGAAGCTCACCGATGTGGTCGGTCTCTACATGAACCCGCCCGACAACGCCGCGTGCTCTGCATCGATGAGAAGACCCGCAGCCTCGGGATTGGTTCACGGGTAGGCTGTCACGGCGTCAAGCGAAATGTGAGGTACTCAACCGGCCAGTCGTCCTTAACGAACCCGTCTCGGGCGACAACCTCCGCTGTGAACCCATGGGTGTCGAACAGATATCGCAGGTAGCCTAGGTCTCCGGAGCTACCGAAGAAGATCAACATTCTGCCGCGACTCGAAAGGTGCTCCCTTGCCTGCTCAAAGAAAGCCGTCATCGCGCGGTAGTTCTCGTCGGTCGTATTCGCTTCGATTTCGTCGCGTGGTTTGAACCACCGGAACGGTGGATCGAACACAATCAGATCGAACTCGCCGTCGACCGCTGAGAAGATATCGCTCACGCGAACCTCGATCCTGTCAGCGACGCCATTCCTCTCAGCGTTCTCCTGTGCGGCACCCACGGCATTGGGGCTGACATCGACGGCAAGCACATAGCTCGCTGTGGAGGCTGCCAGGATTGCGTTCACACCGCTGCCTGTGCCCATGTCAAGAACGCGGTCCTCTGCTCGAACCTCGGCCAAGACGGCTTCGCCAAGCATGTGCGACGTACCCGTTATCGGCTGAACGCCGTTAGGGATAGTTACCGTAATGCCGAGATAGTCGAACCCGCGTTCCTGTGCGCCATCACTCTTCGCAGCCTCGTACGCAGCGTCGTGCCATTGGCGAATGCGCTCCGCACGCTCGGCCGACATTCGCGGTGTGTGCCGCATCCCGGCTGCGTCGATTGCGTCGCTTCGGCCGTCGTTGGGTGCCTGCTCAAGACCCATTTCGAGATTCATCCTATTCAATCGGCGTCTTGCCTGCGTCGCCGTGAGGCCGAGTCGTGGTTCTTTGCCTGGAACCCATACCAGCAGGACGAACCCGTCCTGGCCGGACGAGCCGACCAGCACCGCCGTGCGACTGAGAGGCCGTCGCACGACCCGGCATCGGCTCCTTCGCCGTCGCATCGGTGGGTCCGGCCAGGCTCAATCGATCTGGCCCCGAGCTCACGACGTGTGCGTATGTGGACCCACGCGTCGTCGCGCCGCCGGGTGCCTGCTGACTTGAGCGACGCCGTCCGCGCGTCGACTAGGGGCTTCGAATTCAGAGGTGAGTGCACGCTCGTCCACTCCAGCGTGCAATTAACACTGGGATGCTCTCGATGTGTCCACGACCGCCCGCACTCCCATCTCGAATCACGCCTGTGCCGTGATGCCGTGTGCGCGGCTGCCATGATGCGCGCCGGAGAGCCTCTCGCCCGAGTCTGACTCGAATTAACACTGGCCGGGGTGCCTCCGAACGTGATCTGTCGACCCGCCAGCGGAGGTTCCCGGGTGTCGTCAGCGAGGCGGAACGTGACTTGATAGAAGCGCGCTTGCGTAGCTCGTCCCAGTGCTGTCCGTCCGCCCCGCTGACTCACCAACCCCAGTCAGACCCTGTTGCAACAAGGGGATATATGAGGACATGAGGATGTCCCGGAGCATGGCACAGCCGGACCGCGGCGTCATCGTGGGCGTTGACACGCACGGTGATGCGCACGTCGCGGCCGCCTTCACGAGCGACCTCGGGCGGCCACTCGGACATCTGACCATCGCGACCACGTCAGCGGGGTACCGCAGGCTGCTCGAGTGGGCCCGCGACTTTGGCCGCGAGCCACGCTTCGGGGTCGAAGGGACCGGCTCGTACGGTGCTGGCCTGGCGCGGTTTCTTGCTGCGGCCGGCTGCAC
>PKXZ01000065.1 GCA_003132525.1 Candidatus Dormiibacterota bacterium
CGCGGCCAGCGCACCCGCACCAATGCCCGCACCCGCCGCGGACCCAAGAAGACGGTCGGCGTGCGCCGCAAGAAGGCGACGAAGTAGTCATGGCCAAGAAGAAGAAGGTCGTCCGAACCCGCCGCCGCGAGCGCAAGAACATCGCGGTCGGGCAGGCGCACGTGCTGGCAACATTCAACAACACCATCGTCAGCCTCACCGATCCCGACGGCAACGTCATCGCCTGGGGATCGGCCGGCGCGCAGGGGTTCAAGGGCTCGCGGAAGAGCACCCCGTTTGCCGCGCAGGTCACCGCCGAGGCGGCGGCCCGCCGGGCAATGGAGCATGGGCTGAAATCCATCGAAATCTTCGTGAAGGGTCCGGGCGCCGGCCGCGAGGCCGCGATTCGGAGCCTCCAGGCCAGCGGACTGGACGTCAGCGCCATCTCCGATGTCACGCCGATTCCTCACAACGGCTGCCGCCCGCCCAAGCGGCGCCGGGTTTAGGGGGATTCGATGGCCAATCAAGCGGGTCCTGTCTGCCGTCTCTGCCGTCGTGAGGGCGCCAAGCTCTATCTCAAGGGCGCCAAGTGCGTCACCAACTGCACTTTCGACAAACGCAGCGGTCTGCTGCCTGGGCAGCACGGTCTCGCACGCCGCCGCAAGGCGAGCGACTACGGCATCCAGCTGCGCGCCAAGCAGAAGGCGAAACGCATCTACGGCGTCCTCGAGACCCAGTTCCGGCACTACTTCGAGCGCGCCGAGGGCGCCGATGGCGTCACCGGCACGGTGCTGCTCCAGCAGCTCGAGCGCCGGCTCGACAACGTCGTCTACCGTCTCGGGCTCGCCAGCTCGCGCCGCGAGGCCCGCCAGCTCGTCAGCCATCGCCATTTCAGGGTCAACGGTCGCGCCCTCAACATCGCGTCGGCGCAGCTCCGCCCGGGAGACGTGGTGGAGGTTCGGGAGCGCAGCCGCAAGATGCTGGTGCTCGAGAACGCGCAGTCGCTGGTATCGGGCCGGCAGGTCCCTGAGTGGCTGACCCTGGATGCTGCGGCGCTGCGGGGCTCGGTCACACGTTTACCCGAGCGCCATGAGATGGAACAACAAATCGAAGAGCAGCTCATCGTGGAGTTCTACTCGAGATGACCATGCTCCGCGCCGGGATCGGCGCAACGTCCCTAATCCCTGTTGAGGAGTCCTGAATGGCAATTGACATGATGACCACCCCTGCGGTCAAAGAGATCGAGAGCAGCGCCGATTACGGCAAGTTCGAGATCGAGCCGCTGGAGCCCGGATTCGGGATCACGCTCGGCAACTCGCTTCGCCGCGTGCTCCTGTCCTCGCTCCCTGGCGCCGCGATCACCTCGGTGTCGATCGAGGGGATCGCCCACGAGTTCAGCTCGATCGAGAACGTCAAGGAGGACGTCACCGAGATCCTGCTCAACATCAAAGAGATCAACGTGCTCTCGCACAGCGCTGACCCGGTTCGCATCAGCCTTGACGTGCACGGCCCGCGTGACGTCACCGCCGGCGACATCGAGACCTCGAGCGACATCGAGATCCGCAACCCCGGCCAGCACATCGCCACCCTGGACTCGCCCAAGTCGCAGCTGCGCATGGACCTGATGGTCGAGCGCGGCAAGGGGTACGTCACCGCCGAGCGCAACAAGAAGGAAGGCCAGGCGATCGGGGTCATCCCCATCGACGCCATCTTCACGCCGGTCCGCAAGGCCAACTTCTTCGTCGAGAAGACCCGCGTCGGTCAGGAGACCGAGTGGGACAAGCTCGTCGTCGAGGTCTGGACCGATGGCACGCTCGCGCCGGTCGAGGCGGTCAGCCGGGCCGCGGGCTTGTTCACCGAGCATCTCGGCCTCTTCGTCCGCTTCGGCGACAACCTCGCCGCACCCCAGCAGCGTCAGACGCGTGGCAACGACCTCCCGAGCCGTCTCGCCGATGTGCCGATCGAGGATCTCGAGCTCAGCGTCCGCGCGCTCAACTGCCTCAAGGCCAACGACATCACCAAGGTCGGCCAGCTGGTGGCGATGAAGCAGGAAGAGCTGCTGACACTCCGCAACTTCGGCCAGAAGTCGCTCGACGAGATTCGCGAGAAGCTCGTGCAGCGCGAGCTGGTCACCCCGGAAGAGCTGGACACGCTGTTCCAGCCGATGGCGAGGTAACCGGAACCAGTCATGCGACATCGCATCGCCGGTCGGAAGTTCGGGCGCAGCGCGGCGCATCGCCAGTCGATGACGCGCAACCAGGTGACCTCCCTGCTGCGCTACGGCCGGATCACGACCACCGAGGCGAAGGCCAAGGAGTTGCGCCGTTGGGTCGAGCGGGTGATCACCGACGCCAAGCCCGACGACCTCCACGCACGCCGCAAGGTCGCCCTCTACGTCAACGACCGTGAGGTCTCGAACAAGCTGTTCTCGACCTATCTCGAGCGCTACAAGGAACGGCCGGGCGGCTACACGCGAGTCGTCAAGCTGCCCCCACGGCGCAGCGACGCAGCCCCGATGGCGATCATCGAGCTGGTCGAATAGGAACGGAAACGCCTGTGCCCACCTTCAGTTTCACCCTCGAGTACGACGGGACCGACTTCGCCGGTTGGCAGATTCAGCCGAGCGTGCGGACCGCGATGGGCGTGTTCAGCGACGCGCTGCGCGCCCTGACGTCCGAAGCTCCCGCGCTCACCGCCGCGGGACGCACCGACTCGGGCGCGCATGCGCACGGGCAGGTGGTCGGATGCACGCTGGAGCGAGATTGGGCAACCGACGAGCTCCGCAACGCGCTCAACGCGACGCTTCCCGCCGACCTGGCGGTGCGCAACGTCGCGACCCGCAACGACGGGTTCGATGCGCGCCGCGACGCGGTCGATCGCACCTATCGGTATCTCATCGTGTGCAGGGACGGTCGCTCGCCGGTGATGCGCCGCAATGCATGGACGGTGCGGGGTCCACTCGACGTCGATGCCATGCGCCGCGCTGCGGCCCACTTGGTCGGCAGGCACGATTTCGCGGCGTTTGGCACCTCACCCCGCGTGGGTGGGAGCACGATTCGCAACGTGACGTCGGTGAGCGTCGAACGCGCCGACTTCGGCACCGCCGAGCACGGCGCTCCGGTCCTCGAAGCGATTGCCATCACCGTTTCCGCCGATGCGTTTCTGCGCGGCATGATGCGGTCGTTCACCGGTGCGCTCGTGAAGATCGGCCAGGGCCGCGCCACCACGGAGTGGCTCGCTTCGCTCGTCGACACCGCGGCAACGCGTGACCCGTCGCTCGCGGTGGCGCCCGCACGTGGCCTCCATCAGTGGTCGGTGCGCTATGAGCCGGCTCGTCAGGACCGGGAGCTCGCCGCATGACGACGATGCATACCTACCAGGCGAAGCCGGCAGAGCTCGAGCAGCGCTGGTTCCTCGTCGATGCACGCGGCCAGACGCTCGGCCGCCTCGCCGCCAATATCGCGCGCGTTCTTCGTGGCAAGCACCGTCCCGAGTTCACGCAGCACATCAACACGGGCGAGCACGTGATCGTGATCAACGCACGCGACATCCAGGTCACCGGGCGCAAGCGCACGCTCAAGAAGTACGACCGCTACTCGGGATATCCGAGTGGCCGGCGGGTGCGCACCTTTGAGGAAGCGCTGGCGGTCGACGCGACCTTCCCGATCATGCATGCCGTTCGCGGGATGCTGCAGCACAACACCCTCGGTGCCGAGCAGCTCACCCACCTCCGCGTCTATGCCGGGGCGGAGCACAAACATGAGGCCCAGCGACCGCAGCCGATTACCTTCGGCGAGCTAGGGGAGATCATCGTTGCCCGCAACAGTTGAGGCATACAAGCAGGCCACCGGCCGCCGCAAGACGGCGGTCGCACGCGTGCGCATCGTCCCCGGTGATGGCGTCATCGTCGTCAACAACCGCCCACCGAGCGAGTATTTCGGCCGCCGCGACCTCGAGACCGTGGTCACGCAGCCGCTGCGCGTCACCGACACCACCGGACGATTCGAGGTGTCGGTCAAGGTCTTCGGTGGTGGCATCGCGGGCCAGGCGGGCGCTGTGTGCCACGGGATCGCCCGTGCGCTGATCGCAGCCGACCCGGAGCTCCGTCCCGCGCTCAAGGCGGCGGGCCTGCTCACCCGCGACTCCCGCGAGAAAGAGCGCAAGAAGTACGGTCTGAAGCGAGCACGGAAGGCGCCGCAGTACACCAAGCGGTAGGGGTGGAGGCTGCGCCCGTCACGCGGACGACGGTGCGGGCTCGCGTGCTCGGATGCCCCGTCGACATCGTCGATATGGCGACAGCCGTGCAAACGCTCGTGGAAATCGTGGAACGGCGCCGTGCCGACGCGTCAGCACATCCAGCGGTGGTGATCACACTCAACCCCGAGATGGTGATGATGGCCCGGCGCAGCCCGGCATTCAGCTCGGTGCTCGAGTCGGCCGCGCTGGTGGTCCCGGACGGGATCGGCCTCGTTCGCGCACTGCGTCGCCGCGGTCACCCGGAGGTGGAACGCGTCGGGGGGGCCGACCTGATCGGGGCGTATCTGCCTGAAGCGGAGCGCCATGCGCACCGGATCGCGCTCGTCGGCGGCGCGCCAGGTGTCGCCGAAGCCGCCCGCGAGCGCATGGTCGATGCCCACCCGGCGCTCCAGGTCGTCGCCGTGAGTGCCGGACCGCCGGGAGAGGTCACGGCCTCCGAGGTCGAGAAGACGGCTCCCGAGGTCGTCCTCGCGGCATTCGGCGCGGGTCGTCAAGAGCTCTTCCTGGATCGCTACCTCGGTCCGATCGGCGCCGGGGTCGGGATCGGCGTGGGCGGATCCCTCGACTTCCTCGCCGGTCGGGTGCGGCGCGCCCCGGCGGCCGTCCGGCGCGTCGGCCTCGAGTGGGCGTGGCGGCTGGCGGTGCAACCGTGGCGGGTGCGCCGGCAATCCGTGCTCCCCGTCTACTGGTGGCTCGAGCGTCGCGAGGCGGCCACCCAGCGCGCGCGGTCGTGAGCGCCGGATGCTGAGCATCGTCGTTCCCGCATACAACGAGGAACAGCGCCTGCCCGCAACGCTGGTGCGAATGCGCGCGTACCTCGATGGTCGTGACGAGCCCTATGAGGTTCTGATCGTCGACGACGGCAGCACCGACAACACCCTGGCGATGTCGCGCGACATCGCGAAAGGCTGGCCGCAGCTCCAGGTGCTGGCGCTGGAACGCAACACGGGCAAGGGCGCGGCAGTGCGACTCGGCATGCTCACTGCAAGAGGCGAGCACCGCGTCTTCAGCGACGCCGATCTCAGCACCCCTATTGAAGAGGTTGAGGAGTTGCGCGCCCGTTTACACGGCAACTGCACGGTGGCGATCGCATCGCGAGCGCTCCCGGGCTCGCAGATCGATGTCCACCAACCGGGCAAACGCGAGGTGATGGGACGGACCTACAACCGGTTGCTGCGCCTGTCTGCGCTGCGCGGACTCCACGACACACAATGCGGCTTCAAGGTATTCACCGCTGAGGCAGCCGTCGTGTGCTTCGAGCCACTCCGCACGCTGCGCTTCGGTTTCGACGCGGAGGTGCTGCTGCGGGCTCGCAGGCACGGTTGGAGAGTCGCGGAGGTACCGGTGCGCTGGGAGCACAAAGAGGACTCGCGGGTGAGCGCGTTGCGCGATTCATTTGGGACTCTTTACGACTTAGTGCGTCTCCGGTTCGTTGTCCGGCGATAATCACTCGGTGAGAACCGCCCAGCGAGCCACGACGTCGGGACACATCGACGTCCGGGTCGCAGGCGCTCCGATCGTGGGACTGCGCTTCCACCTGGACTCCCGTGCCGCCGATCTCGACGAGCTTGCCGCTGAGCTCGAACGGCAGCTGATCGACGTCGGCGCCCAGCGCGCCAACGTGCTCGTCCGGCTCCGCCGGGTGGAGGAGGCGCGGATGCAGGTGCTCGAGGTCCTGCCCGCGATGGCGTCGCCGGCGATCATCGCCGAGATCGCGGCCGCGTTCGCCGAAGGCCTCGAGCTGAGCACCGAGCTCACCCGCCTCGAGGCCCGTTCAGAGGGCATTCGTGCCCGCCTTGGCGACATCACCGCCGAGCAGGTCCATCTGCGCGCCATGAGCCGCCAGCTCTCCCAGGTGCCCCCGGAATCGGTCGCCGACCCGAATCAGCGTGCGAGCCGCTACAGCCAGGCCGCCCGCCAGATCTATGAGATCGCCGACGTCGAGCACGCCGAGACCGCCCGGATCATCCTCGAGGGCCCGATGCAACGCCTTGCGGATGCCGCCCTCGAGGCCGAGTTGATCGGCACGACCCTCGCCCGAGAGCCCGCTACCGCAGTTGGGGCGAGCAGCCGCTGCCGGACCGCGACGGCCGACGCCTCCGAACAGCTCGGCGAGGTCATCGCCGGCCTCCTGCCGCTCAGCGACGGCCGTGGCCTGGTGGGCGCGATTCGCGACCTCCTTGCGGCCTGGAGTGAGCGCGGTACGGTGCTCCTCCATGTCCTCGGCAGCGAGCGCCGGTTGCCGCCCCTCGCGGAGATCGCGATGTACCGGATCATGGAACAGGCGATCGACAACGCCCTGGCCCATGGGAGCCCCCAGCGCGTGGACGCGATCGTTTCTTTCCTGCCGCGCCTGGCCGTCGGGGTGGTCAAGGACGACGGTGACGGGTTCGACGTCAGTGCCACGGACGCCCGCATGGGACGCACTGCCGGCCTCGGACTGATCCAGATGCGCGAGCGCGCGGCGCTGGTCGGCGGGCGGGTCCAGGTGCGCAGCGGTCTCGGTCTCGGGACCGAGGTCCGCGTCACCATCCCTGACAGCCGCGCGACGACCTAGCGACGGCGGCAGCGCGCCGGGAATCGCCGCGTAGGATCGCGGTCATGGCCTCGACGCAGCGACAGTTCCGTTTGACCACGTCTGCTGGCAAGACCGTCGCGGGGGCGGTCGCGATGGCCGACACACCCTGGCAGCGCTTCATGGGCCTGATGGGCCGCCGCCAGCTCGCGGCTGACGCCGGCCTCTGCCTGCGGCCGTGCAGCTCGATCCACATGTTTTTCATGCGGATGCCGGTCGACGCCGTTTTCGTTGATAAGGACGGCGTGGTGGTCCGAATCTACCCCTCGCTTCGCCCCTGGCGCGTCACGCGTGTCGTGAGAAAAGCCAAGGCTTGCATAGAACTTCCCGCCGGCAGCACGGCCGCGGCCGGAGTCAAGGTCGGCGACAGCCTGAGCCTACCAACCTAGCAGGAGTAGGCCTGAACGCTGTTGCCGTGCAGGGTAGGCGACGGACGGGCGCATCAAGCGGTCGCGAGGAGCCGGTCGACTCGTTTGACGATCCTGGCTGCGATCGGGCGACACTCTGGGATGGCCTCGACCGATTGGCGGATCAAACTTGCGGTGCGTGTTGCAGCCTCACGGCTTCGTTCGGCATCGTGACGCCACGTCCTTGCTTCGTCGGCAATATCATCAATCGTCACGTCGGCAAGTGGGAACCGATTGTGTACGCTCATGGCGCCATTCTTGCGTAGCTCCGGCCAGAGCATGGTAGGGACTGTGTCGTACAGAGGCGCGAGCGAGATTTCCCCCTCTTCAGGATGTAGCAACGCGACATTCTTGCCGTGCGCATCGGCGTTGCCAATTGCGACGGTATACGTGAGTCCGGCCACGAGCGTATCGAGCTCCAACAGTGGATCTCTCGCGTATTTGTCGAGAAGGCCCGCAATTCGAAGAAAAGATGGACCGCCAGCATCCTGATACTTTCCGCGTCCGTTGTTCGCCTCTGGATCAAGCCCGAGTGCCTGGCATGCATCCTCCTGATGTATACGAACCAATGTCGATCCCTGATTTCTACGATCGAAGCGCGACGTGATGAGGCAGGGGATGCCAGCGATGGTCTCAAGTCGAGCATCGACTGTCGTCAATCCAATCGCAGCAGCTAATTTCAGGCAGGCAGTTTCCGCGGCCACCAAGCCCGGATGAAGGCGATCATCGAGCTTCAGGATGTGAGTTGAGGGCATCCCATGAACGGGTCGCCCCCATCCTCCATCTTCTATTTGCACAAGAAGGAGCTTGTCCTGCAGGCCTGCGAGAGAGAGTTCGCTGTCTTCATAGATTCCGAGTGGGCGCTCGGGTAATTCGGTGACCTCACGTTCCAACTCAGCGACTGAGTAGGGGACCACGCTTCCCTTCCGGTCCTCCGGTCCCTCAGAGGTGATGATCAACGCACCGGCGACATCGCGGCCGAATCGCTGAAGAAGGGCGTGGGTGTCGTTGGCAGGGACATTTAGAGCTGCAGCCAGCGACGCTCGATGCTGTCCCTCGGGAAGGAGCCCACTTGCGTAGACGCTGGCATCCTGAGGGCGCGTCTGTAGAGGTAGCGAACAGGAAATGAGTGGAATACCCCCGGCCCAACGGTCGACAGCTTCCTCGGTATACGAGCAGTTGATATCCCGGCCCTGCTTGGATGTGAAGGTAGCTACATGCCGGCCTTCGAGCCAGACGTTAAGCGGGGCTCTGGGTGTCATCCGGCGATCTGTAGTGGACGGTTAGGCTCGCTCCCGATCGACGAATTGCTCGGAGCATGTGTTCAAGCAAGCTATCCGATCGCCCCAATTCGATCTTCGCAAGATATTCTCGGCTGATTCCAATTTGGCTGGCGAACTCACGTTGGGTGAGGCCACGATTGGCTCGAATCGCAGCTATCGCCCTCCCCAGGTCCGCGCCGGAGTGGATATTCCAGGTGCGATCTGCTGCAGGTGCCGCAGCGTCGGATTGCTTAGTCGGGTACATTCTCGTCGGGTACATTACTGTCACATAGTAGCCGGATACTGTCGAAGTGACAATATCGGTACTTAGGTAGCCGAATGGTCTTGTGTGCCAGTATTGTCACACACGTGGAATGATCTGATCGTGCCGGCGTCGGCGTTGGGGACTTCCTGACGATGCCCTGATTCGGTACCGTCGCCTCCGATACATCGGGTCATTGGAGGAGTGGCGTGTACCAGGGAATGCTTGCCGAGACGGTGACCATCACCGGTTACCACGACGACGAGATCGGCGCCTACCTCGCCCGGCCGCTCGGCCCGGGTCCGTTTCCGGGGGTCCTGGTGATCCACCATGCGCCCGGCTGGGACACGGCGACCAAGGAGATTGCCCGGCGGTTCGCCTACGAGGGATACCTCGCGATCGCTCCGAACCTGTACCACCGATTCGGCCCCGACCTCGCTCCGGATGACGCCGCGGCGGCCGCGCGGGCCGGCGGCTGGATCACCACCGACCAGTTCCTCGGCGACGCCGGAGGCGCGCTGCGTTTCCTCAAGGCGCTGCCGGTGAGCAACGGGAAGGTGGGCACGATCGGCTACTGCTCGGGAGGGCGGCAGTCGTTCCTCGCGGCCTGCGAGCTTCCCATCGATGCCGCGGTTGACTGCTACGGCGCGTTCGTGGTCTCGACCTCACCGCCGGAACTCCCGTTCAGGATGGAGCCGATCATCGACCGCGCGCCGAAGATCTCGTGCCCGATCCTCGGGCTCTTCGGCGTGGAGGACAAGAACCCCTCGCCAGACGAGGTGGCCCAGATCGACGCCGAGCTGACCCGGCTCGGCAAGGAGCACGAATTCCACTCGTTCGAGAACGCGGGTCACGGCTTCTTTGCCGTCGATCGGCCGATGTATCGGGTCGAGGCAGCCGTCCAGGGCTGGCGCCTCGTCCTCGATTTCTATGGCCGCCACCTCAGCTAGGAGAGATCACATGTGCTCGTACGTCGTCGAGAAGACCGCCGTGGTCGGGAGCGCCAAGGCGGCCGGCACCTGGACGCCGATCACCACGGCCGTCGTGGCCGTGGATCACCCGTTCCACGCCCCCGTTGATCACGCGCTGATCGTGGACTTCACCAACGCCGGCCGGCCCGTGAACGAGCGGGTCGCGCTGGAGCTGAGCGTCACGTCGGCGCGCGAGCTGATCGCGTGCATGCAGGCGGCCCTGGACGCGTTCGGGGAGGGCGGTTAGCCACCACTCGGTCCCCGGAGATTCCGGGCGGGTTGTCCACCACGCGTCCTCCGTGGGCACGCATATCTGCATGCATGCTCGCCGCGCTCGCCCGGCTCTTCCTCGACGCCGTCGCCCCAAAGCGCTGCGCCGGCTGCGATGCCGTCTCGGATCGATCGATCTGCGCGAACTGCGATGCCTCGATGCACGCCCTGCCACTCCCGGCCGTCCGGCGCATGCGCCAGGGCAGTGGATTCGCGGCGTTCGAATTCACCGGGCCGGTTCGAGCTGCGCTGCATCGGGGCAAGTACGGGGGCGATCGCCAGGCGTTGTCGGAGCTGGCTGCCATGACGACGAGCCGGCTGGGCGGCCCGAGGCTTTTCACGCCGGACGCGGTGGTCGCCGTCCCGCTCGGCCTTCGGCGGCGCCGGCAACGCGGATACAACCAGGCCGAGCTCATCGCGTCGGTGATCGCCGAGGCACGGGATGTCCCGGTCTTCGATGACCTCGTCAGAACCCGCGACACCCCGCCGCAGACTGCCCGGGACGAGGCGACCCGGCGGGGCAACGTGGCTGGCGCCTTCGCATGGACCGGCAAGGCGCTCGACGGCGCGTATCTCTGGCTCGTCGACGACGTGCTCACCACCGGGGCCACCGTGGAGGCCGCCGCTGCCACGCTGGCGGATGCCGGAGCCTCGCTGATCGACGTCGTGGTGGTGGCCGCGGTTTCGTGAAGGGCGAGGGCTGCCACAATGAAAGAACCCATGTCCATCTTCCGAAAGCCCATCAACAAGGTCCTTGGCGACCCCGTCCAGCGCGAGATCAAGCGCTACCAGGGGGTCGTGGACCTCATCAACGAACTCGATCCGGAGATGTCGGCGCTCACAGACGAGGAGCTCCGGGACAAGACCCGTGAATTCCGGGAGCGCCTTGGGGTCGAAGGCCCCGACATCACCCACGGCCAGTCCTTCGCCGCCGGGCTCGGCGAGGAGACCGAGGAGATGGCCATGGAGCGCATCGAGGAGGAGGAACGCGACTCCACGCGCCGCAAGGCCCTCGACGACCTCCTCCCCGAAGCGTTCGCGGTGGTCCGAGAGTCTGCGAAGCGCACCCTGGGAATGCGCCACTTCGACGTGCAGCTGATCGGCGGCATCGTCCT
>PKXZ01000026.1 GCA_003132525.1 Candidatus Dormiibacterota bacterium
GATCGGCGGTGCTCATGGGGCGTTCGATGGCGGACGTCCTCTCCGCGGCGCTGTGCGTCGGGATCGTGGCGGCAACGGGCCTCGTCATCGGCTGGCGGCCGGACGCGAACGCACTCTCGATCGCCGGCGGTTTCGCGATCGCCATCTTCTTCGCCTACGCGCTCTCATGGGCCTGTGCATGCCTCGGGATCGTGTCGAAGGGGCCGGAGTCGGCGCAGGGCATGGGGCTGGTCATCTTCTTTCCGCTGGCGATCGTGTCCAACGCGNNACTGGAACCCGGTCAGCGCGGTGACCGCCGCGGCGCGCACGCTGTTCGGTAATCCAAACCCGTCGGCGTCCATCCACGTGTGGCCGATGGAGCATCCGATCATCGCGGCGATTGCCTGGTCTTTCGCAATCCTGATCGTGTTCGTCCCGCTCGCGGCGCACCTGTATCGCCGGCGCACGACCGGCTGATCGTAGTCCACTTCCGCGTCGGCCGGCAGATCGAGCGGCAACCCGAAACGCGGAAGGATGTCGGCGGGACCGAAGGCAGTGACCGCACTGATTCGCGAACCACGCAGCGTGAGGACGTCGATCACTTCGGCGGAATACCAGCCCGAGGTTGCATCCCAGACCAATCCGTTCAGCATGGTCACCTTCGCGCCTCCTGGGGTCGGGCTGCCTCCAACGCTTGGTTAGACGGGGCCCGAGCCGCGGACTCATCGGTGACACCCCTGTGCGCGCAACGGGTTCGCGGGACCTGCTTACTTCGAGGCGGCGACTGCCGCGTGGATCAGCTTCGAAAGTTCATGGACTTCGCGCGTGAGTGTCGTGTTCACCTCGAGCGTCTTGGAGAGCTTGAGCTCGACGTCCGTGATGTGTTGCTCCTGCTCACCGACGCGGGCGAGCGTGGCCTCGAGATTCCGCTCTGAGCGATTCGACGATGCTCCCACGAGGAAGCCGATATAGAGCTCCGCGACCGTGGTCACGAGGTTGAGCGGAAAGTTGAAGCCGGTGGACGTGAACCAGACGGGCAGCCAGGTGCCACTGGCGATCTTCGCTCCACCGAAGGCGAACAGCAGCACCCAGCCGAACACGATGACGATCCAGATGACGATATTCGTGGGCGTCCCCATCCCGTAGCTGACCTTGTCGGCGACGCGCAGGAAGAGTGAGAGTCGCTCAGGTGGCGGAGTTCCCGGGGTTCCGCCCAGGCTCGAGAGCCGTGGTGTCAGGCATGACGTCTCTCCTTGTGCTCATGAGTCTGCGTGGCTCCTCCTCCTCTCCACGCGACCCGCGGCTCCGCAGGATGCCAGAGCACGGCGCTCTTGGACTGATGTGCCAGAGTCCCGTTTCGTGTCGCCGGTGAGTAGACAGGACACCAAGGCCGCGGCGTTTGTTGCGTTGCATGCCGGGAGCGCGTTCGTGCTGCCGAATCCCTGGGACGCGGGCTCTGCTCGCGTGCTCGCCGCCCTTGGATTCCGTGCTCTCGCGACCACCAGCTCTGGCTTCGCGTTCACGCTCGGTCGTCTCGATGGTGGCGCGACACTGGACGAGGTCGTCGCGCACGTCGCCGCTCTCGACCTGGCGACGGACCTCCCCATCTCCGTCGACCTGGAGAACGGCTACGGCCCCGATCCCGAGAGCGCCGCGGGTGCGATCCGGCGTGTCGCGGAGGTTGGCGCGGTGGGCGCATCCATCGAGGACTTTGACCCATCGGGCCATATCTACGATCGGCACCACGCCGTCGAGCGAATCTCCGCTGCGGCCGACGGTGCGCGAGGTCTCGGGTTTCCCTTCACGCTGACGGCACGCGCCGAAAACCTGATACACGGCAACCCAGATCTCGCCGATACGATCGAGCGCCTTCAAGCCTTTGAGCAGGCGGGTGCAGACGTCCTCTTTGCGCCTGGGCTGCAGACTCTCGAGGAAATACGTGCGGTCTGTACGTCGGTCTCAAAGCCGGTGAACGTGCTTGCCGTTCCCGGCCTCTCACTCCAAGCGATCACCGAAGCGGGCGCTCAGCGAGTGAGCGTTGGCGGCAAGCTGGTATGGGTTGCAGTGCAAGCCATGGCCGCAGCGGCTGTTGCGATTCGCGACACCGGTGACCTCTCAGTGCTGTCGGCGAAGCTACCGCTCGAAGAGTGGTTCCGCTAGGTCATCACCCCAGGGTCAGGAGATATTCCTGAGGTTCCTGATACGTTGCGCTCGCGGTGACATCGCCGGCGCTCGCGACTTGGGGATGGGTTCGATGTGCAGTGTCGAGCGCGCTCTCGGACAGGGCGCGCGTGTCGTATGTGCAGACAATTGTTGCGGGGGACGATGCGAACGACATATTGATCATGGCTTCGTAGCGGAACCACTCCGCGGTCTCGTCATCGGACCATCCCCCCCACACGGGCTCAGCAATGATCCGGATCCACGGTGCCCCGCGGTCGAAGCGCTCCTTCACGAAGGTGCGGTATCCGCTCGCGGCGGTCAGAAGGGAGACGTACCACTCCGAGGCGTCCTGGAACTCCACGTGCGACGCGTCGCTGCCAAGCGCATCACGAAGCACGCCGATGTGCGCGGTGGTCGTGACTGCCAGGACGCCGTCGTCGAGCTTGAGGCCCTCGAGGAGATATGGCATCGCGGCTGCGAGATATGCATCGTCGGACCCGTAGCTGAGGACGCGGTGGTTGAACAGCCCAGGGGAGGTGGTCGCGCCGCCGACCAGGTAGTCGACGCTGACTCCGAGCGCACTCGCCAGCGCCACGAGGCTGCTGACCCGAACCTCCTGCCGCCGGCCCGATTCGATCTGGGCAATCGCGGCCCAACTGAGACCCGAGTGGTACGCGAGGGCTTCGCGGCTCCAGCCCAGGCGCTCTCGTGCTGATTTGACCGAGGCACCGAGTCGAGGGGAGGCCATTTGTACGTGCATTCTCCGCTCAGGCCCCTCACACCGGGCCAGACTCCCTTCCTGGTAGTATCTCATATGACACTGTCATTTGACACCTGCGACGGGACAAATGGATCAGACGACCCGGTTGGAAGGGGAAGACCACCGGCCACACCGTGAGAACCGGATACTCGCGGCGCTGCCGCTCCCAGAGCGCCGGCAACTGTTGGACGCGGCGACGGAAGTCACGTTGAGCGTCCGGACCGTGCTGTTCGAACCCGGGGGAGCCATTGATGCCGTGTACTTCCCCACTGACGGCGTGATCTCCCTGGTCACGCCACTACAAAGTGGCGCCATCGTCGAGGTCGCCACCATCGGCAATGAGGGGATCGTCGGAATCCCTCTGGTGCTGCCACTCACGGGGTTTGCGGTGCGCGCCATCACGCAGGTGGCGGGGCACGGTCTTCGCCTTGACGCCGCGGCTTTCGTCGAATTGACCGGGCAAAGTCGTGTCCTCCAGGTGCTCGTCGACCGGTACACGCAGGCACTCTTTGGACAGATCGCGCAGGCGGCCGCATGCAATCGGATTCACTCAAGTGAGGAGCGCCTGAGCCGCTGGCTGCTGATGAGCCAGGACCGTGTTGGATCGGACGAGTTCATGATCACGCAGGAATTCCTTGCGCAGATGCTCGGTGCGCGCCGCTCAACGGTCTCGGTGTCGGCCGGAATCCTGCAGCGCGCCGGACTGATCCGGTACACGCGAGGCCACGTCACCATCGTCGACCGCGCCGGCCTGGAGGCCGTGTCCTGTGAGTGCTACGCCGTGATCAAGGCAGAGCTCGATCAGGTCTCGGGACAACCGCCGGAGCGCTAGGACTGCGTGGTCGCGTCCTCCGGCCCACCCCAGCGCCCGTCTGCAAGGTCTCTTGGAGGCTCCTCACCGAAATAGCGCTGCGCCAGCTGAACCACCTGCTCATTGGTCAGGTCGTCGATGTCAGCACGGACGTCGGCCACGATCTTGGCGGCGATGTCCTTGCGGTGTTCTTCCGCGTACGCGACAAACTTGTGAGAGGCGTTCGCCTTGCCCTTCCCATGACCCAAAAGCAGGATCGCGGCTGCCGGAGCAAGCGCGTCGCCGATCGCTTCCCAGTACTCCGAGCTGTCGTCCTCGTAGGTCCCGTCGGGATTGCCGGCGCGATGGGAGATCTTGTGGAAATAGCCTCTAGGATCGGCGGCCGCGACGTGGGAGGGAGGTTGCGCAGTGGTGGCGTCTGGGGCGTAGATGACGGTGTGATGGAAGTCGATCGCGGCGACAACCTGCTCGCCCCGGAATCGCTCGGTGCCGGCTGGGTGTTCGGTCATGTCAGTCCGCCGGCCGCTCGGTCTCAGGCCCATAACCCGCGTTACGCAGCATGCGTCGCAGATCCACCACCTGCTGAGCGTCAATGTCCTTGTCTGCGGGTCGCTCAAGCGTCTCTGTTTCGGAGCCGAGGGTCACAACGACTTTGCCGTCGGGGCGAGTCTCGACCTCGCCCACCGCTTCAAGGAGCGATAGGACCGCGCGCCACTCGATGTTGTGGCTGAGCGGATGCTCGAAGATCTGGGACAGCGTGTCGCGGTGATGATTGTTCAAGTGATCCGGCTCGGAAATCGACGTCATCGGGCTCCTCTCATCGCGCAGCGGAGGCGCAGTCTCTGGAAGCGGTGGATCTCTCGGATTGGACCGCCAAGTCTACGCACCCCGTGCGCCTCGACGGGCGGCCAGGGACGATCACCCGTTGGGGTGATTTCTGCTCCGGCGCCCCGTTGTTAGGATGCGGGCGTGCCTTTCCCGCCTGGTAGCAGCGCGCCCCGATCGCACGGCGCCCTGCATCGGCTGGGCATTGGCCGCATCGCGCTGCGACAGTTGCGCTCGCGCCCGGCTCCGGCGATTGCACAGGGGCTGATCCTCGCGGCGGCGGCGACGCTTGTCGCCAGCGTGGTGGTGATCCAGAGCAATGTGACGGACAAGGGGCTCCGCAGCACCGTTGGCGCGGCGGGTATCGCGGCCGATGTGATCATCGGCCAGGACGGCATCGCTCAACCTGCCGCCTTCGACGCCTTCCAACAGCAGGCTGCCGCGCGCGTGCACGCCCAACTGGGCAACACGGTGACAGCAGGAGCGGAGTTCGGTGAGTCGCTGACGCTTGCGGCTCAAAACCTTGACTGCACCGTTGAAGGGCCGCCAGTCAAGTGCCAGCTTTCGGTAGCGACGTATGCGGGGATCACAAGCCACGCGCACATCGTCACGGGTCGGTGGGCAACCGACGCGCGCGACGGCGCTGATTGGGAGTTCACGGCCTCAGCGCAGGCCACCGACGTCACCGGCATCCTCCTTCATCTGCAGGTCGGTAGCGAATATTGCTTTCAGAACCTCTTCAGAACAACCAACGCACCGGAGATCTGGTGCGGGCATCTCGTCGGGCTGTGGCAGCCGAACAGTGCTTCTGATCCATATTGGGCCGGCAACGTTCCTGTCAGCGATGTCGTCGTCTCGCAGGCGAGCTACTTTCAGATCCTCGCCCAGATCCCAGATGGCATTGGCACCGCGGACCAGCAGTACACCCCCAACCTGGCAAACATCAACGGGTCGGATGCCGACCGCGTGGTCGCAGGTGTCAATCGACTCCGCGGCGACTACAGCGTGGCCGACAATGGCCAGTTCACGTCTGGACTGGACTCGACGGTCGCCGGCTTTCTCGATCGTCAGGATGCTGCGTCAGGTCCGATTCTGGTAACCACTCTGGGGTTGCTGGTCATCGCGGTGGCGGCCATGGGCTTTGCAGCGATCCACCTCGTACAGAGTGACGCCGGCCAGGTGGCCCTCTGGAGAGCCCGCGGATGGTCGCGCGCGCGGGTATGGGGGCTGTACAGCACCGAGTTCGCGCTCCTTGCGGTGGTCGCAACGCCGTTTGCTGTCGTTGCGTCGGCGCTGATCAGCTCCGAAGCCGCCGGAGCATCGGCGACGCCTGCAACAACCGTCTGGCAACGCCTGGTGGACGCTGCAGTGCCCGCGGTCGTCGCCGAGATCGTCTTCCTTGCAGTCTTGATCGTGCTGGCCGCCGCGCTCAGCAGCCCGGAGCTCTCCGCGCGACGGCAGACCCGCACTGCAACACGTGGACGCAGCGCACAACGTCGTGCGCTCGACTTCGCACTGCTGGTCATCGGTGCCGGCATCCTCTGGTTCGTGCGCACGGGTGGTGTGGGAACAGACGAGGCACAGAGCAGCGTCCTGGCCTTCGTCCTCTCGGCGCTCGCGGTTGGACTCTTGACCTATGCATCGCTGCAACTCGTGGGGCTGGTGGGCCGCGTTCTCGGCATCTCCCGGGCGGTGAGTGGGCGCCTGGCCCGGTGGGAGATTGAGCGGGATCCCACGCAGTACTCGCGGTTAAGCCTCCTGGTCACGCTTGCCGTTGCGGTGGGAGTGTTCGCCACCACCTACATCAGCAGTGACAATGCCGGCGCCATCGACCGCGCGGACTACTCGGTGGGCGCGAACATGCGCGCAACGTTCTCGACGGCCGGTGGCCCACCGCAACTAGCTCCGCTCACGGCGGCGCTGCCGTCCGGGGTTCGCACCGCGCAGGCCTTTCGTGACGACGGCAGGCCGGGACAGAGTGGGCTCGATGCAACGGTGCTCGGCATCCAGGGTTCCAGCTTCTGGGATATCGCCTACTCGCGTCCGGACTTCGCGTCGCAATCGCTGCGCTCCCTGACCGCGAAGATGAGCGCCGCGGATCCGGACGGGGCAGTGGTTCCTGGCTCTCCTCACGCACTTTCGATGCGGGTCGACACATCGGGGGTGAAGGCGCGGATCGATGTGCAGATCACCGACGCGGCGGGCGACACGCGAGACGTGCTGCTCGGCACCACCGCGAGCCCCGGATGGATCGACATGAGCGCGCCGCTCACCGGTGTGCACTCCCCCATCCGCGTGCGCGCGGTCACCATATCGCCGGTCGACATCGGCGTCGCCGGGGATGTTGCGATCAGGAACCTGCAGACGGGCTCCGGAAGTGTCATCGAGTCATTCAGCATCACCGACGGCTGGTGGCAGGAAGACTTCGCGCCCAACCCGGCAGCAACACCGGTGGCACCGAACTTCGTGCGCACCGACGCGGGACAGCCCTCCGTGGACATCCCTATCCAGGACCAGGAGGTGCTCCTGATGCCGCCGCCGTCCGCGCGGCCGCTGCCCGTGCTGATCGCAAGTCAATCCCTGTCCTCGCTCGGCCTGAGCATCGGACAGGCGTTTCCGATTCACCTCGAATCGGTGAACATCGAGCTGGTGGCGGTGGGATCCTTCGACGAGTTCCCGACGTACTACCCGGGAGACGAGGATTTTCTCGTCCTGCCGATGTCGTCGCTGCTCGACCGACTCGGCAGGCTCGGCGTGGTGAGTCCCTGGGCCAACGAGCTGTGGATGAGTGTCCCGAGCAGCGATGCGGCCGCGGTCACGTCAAAGGTCAACTCTGACCTGACGCTGCTGAACACCCAGCTGTACACCGACGCCCAGGCTCAAACCCTTGCGCTCAACGACCCGCTGCGCAGCGGGTTCGCCGAAGAGCTTGGCATCGGAACCCTCGTCGCACTGCTGGTCGTGATCATCAGCTTCGCGATGCACTTTCTGGCCGCTGCACGCAACCGAGCGACGCAGTACGCGATCATGCGCGCCAACGGAGTCCCGCAGTCCACGCTGCGCAACTCGCTCGTCGCAGAACAGATCGTTGTGATCGTCAGCGGCCTCGTCGCCGGAACATGCATCGGTCTCGCAGTTGCATGGGCTGTCCTTCCCGTGTTCCACATCGGCAATGACCCGACCGATCTGATCCCTCCATCGCTCTTCCACATCGATCCACTCACGCTGCTTGCTGTCGTCCTCGGCACCGGTGCTCTTGCGTTGCTGACGGGCGTGGTGTTTGCAGCCCGCGGGTCACGCGTCCACGTGATGACCGCTATCCGGGCGCTCACGTGACCGCCCCCATCGTCGAGTGCGAGGGGGTCGTCCATATCTACAAGGCCGCCGACCTCGAGGTGGTGGCGCTGCAGGGACTTGACCTTCAGGTTGCAGCGGGCGAGGTGGTGGCGATCGCCGGGCGCAGCGGCAGCGGCAAGACGACGCTCATGAACATCCTTGCCGGCCTGGAGACCCCCAGTGCCGGAGCCGTCCAGGTCGGCGGCCACGATCTCACCCGTCTCGGCAGAGCCGAACAGGATGCGTACCGGCGCGAGGTGGTCGGCTACGTGCTTCAGCGCGCGCTCGGCAACCTCGCCCCCTACCTGACGGCGCTGGAGAATGTGCAGGCCGCGACTGTCACCGGGCCGCCGCGAGAGCGCGCATCTGCTGCGGCCGACCTCCTCGGCCGGCTCGGTCTTGGCGACCACCTGTTCAGGCGGCCGTCCGAGCTCGCCGGACACCAGACCCAGCGCCTCGCGCTGGCGACCGCCCTGGCCAACCGTCCGCGCCTGCTGCTCGCCGACGAGCCCACCGCGGAGCTCGACACGGTCTCAACTGTCGCACTGCTCGGCGACCTCACCGATGTGCTGCGGGAAGCGGGCACCGCGGCGATCATGGTCACGCACGACGTTCTGGTCGAACGCTACGTCGACCGGGTGGTGATGATCCGCGATGGCAGGACGAGCAGCGAGCGTCGCTGGATCGAGCGCGGCGGTGAGGTGGTCGACGACGAGTTGGCGATCATGGACCGCGCCGGCCGGATTCAATTGCCGCAGGCGTATGTCGCGCGACTGGGGCTGAGCGGGCGGGTGCGCCTGCACCTCGAACCGGACCGCATCGTCATCATTCCGGCCAACGGGGACGACCATGACTGACCTTGTCGTCGCCAGTGGCCTGATCCGCGAGTTCGTTGTCGGTGGAGAGCGGATTCGCCCGGTGAACGGCGTCGACCTCACCGTGCAGGTGGGCGAGCTGGTCATGATCCTCGGGCGGTCGGGTGCGGGCAAGACAACGCTGCTCAGCCTCATCGGCGCACTCGACCGCCCGGACAGCGGCAGCATCACCGTGGCCGGCGTGCAGGTGGAGACGCTTACCGGTCGCGCTCGCGACCGTTTCCTGCAGGTATCGGTGGGCTGGGTGTTCCAGACCGCCGGACTGGTCCCGATGCTCACGGCGCAGGAGAACGTCGAGCTGTCCCTTCAGGTCGCCGGAGTCGACCCATCGACGATCACCCACCGCGCCGTCGAGGCCCTTGTCACCGTTGGACTCGAGGGCCGTCGCGCACATACAGCCGCCGAACTGTCGGGTGGCGAGCAACATCGCGTCGCTTTCGCTCGAGCGCTCGCCAAGCGGCCGGTCATCGTGATCGCCGACGAGCCGACTGCGCAGCTCGACAGCGAGACTGCTGCGGGGATCGTTGGCCTGCTTGCCACAGTGGCGAAGACGGGGACAGCGGTCCTCATGGCCACGCACGACACTGCCGCGGCGGCATCGGCAGACCGAGTGATGCTCATGGAGGACGGACGCCTTGCCGCGGCTCCTGCCGGCGACGGACCGAACGGGTTGAGCCGCGAGGCATCGTCCCGCTGATGGCAGGGATCCCGCCGGTCCTCGCGCTGAGGACCGGCGGGTTTCACTGCGGAGTTCTCAGCCGATCGTGTAGCTGTACGGGAACGTGACCAGCTCGTCGGAGCTGAACGTGTTGTTGTTGAAGGTCTCCAGCGTCAGGAATCCGTTCACCACCGCGCCCGAGGCGCCGGACGGGGTGATGGCGACGGTGATCGGCGCTGACTGACCGGGGTTGAGTTCGAGCGGGTCGTACGTCCCGCTGGTGACGCCCTCGAGGTCACTCCACGCGTTGCCCGCAGACGTGCTGACGTCGGCCGCAAAGGCGTTGGTCGTCGCGGACGCGGAGCAACTGTAGGTCGTGTTCTTGGCGACGCGGTGGATGAACGGTCCCTGCTCGGAGGGAGCGCACGACCAGATGGACGCGGGCACTGGGGAGGCCGAGATCGACGCAACCGCCGAGTTTCCGCTGGAGATCGCCTCGACGTCCGGCGAGCCGAAGTCGGGGCTTGTGTCGAGCGTGATCGGCACATTGGACTGCGCGACCATCGTCATCGAGGTGCTGAACGGCGGCACGACGAACTGCGGGATGTCCGCACCGTTGCTGACAGGGAGCGGCTCACTTGCGGGATTGGCGAAGAGCGCGCCCAGCGAAAGCGTGGTGACGTTGTCGTGCCGCGCGTCGACGACGTAGCCCTCCGGCGAGTTGCCGGTGTTGGTCACCCAGATCGTGTACGTCTTGGTCTTGCCGGCGGCAAGCGTGACGCTCGAACTATCGGGGACGTTGGTGTGGGCCTTCACCTGGTTGTACGACAGCGTCGCGGAGAAGTGCGTTGCCACCGCAAGGGAGTCGACGTTCTCCTCCTGCACGATGTCCAGCTCCCAGGTGCCTGCCTGCGGCTTCTGCCACGACAAGTCGATCTTCTGCGTGTTGGTGCCGGAACCGTCCCACAGCTGCGAGCTCTCGACGTCCACCGGGAGCCCCGCGGGGTTCACCAGGAACGCGAGCACGATGTAGCCCGGGTCAGCGACGCTGATGTCGGCATTGATGTTGCTCTGACCGCTGGCGACGTTGAATTCGTACGGCAGCTCCTGGCCGTAGAACGACATGCGCGAGTTGCCGCCGGTCATGGTTCCGCTGAAGGTGTTCCCGACCTTGGCCATGCTGCGGAGCGTGATCGGCACGGTGCCCCACGCTGGACCGCCGTCCGATGGGCTGCCGAAGATCAGAGATTCCGAGTTGTCGCCCGGTGTGGACGGCGTGGTCGTGGTCACGGCGAACGTGTGCGACGCCCCCGGAGCGAGCACAGCGCTCGACGGCGACACGGAGCCCGCAACCGTCTGGAAGGACTGCGACGTGATCTGGTACGCGACCGGCCCGTTGAACAGGTCGGGCAGCGACGGGTAAGCGAAGTTGGTGTCGAAGATCACGAAGCGCCACGTGCCCGGTTGCGCGGTGTGCACCTCGACCTGGCTGAAGCCACCCGCGATGATCCCTGCCGGTCCCTGCGGGCGTGACTGCAGCACCAGCCGCCCCTCGGGGTCGAAGAGATCGAAGCGAAGCGTCTGGTACTGGTCCTGCTGACTCTGGTTGGTGTTCCAGGCGATGGACGCTGCCAGCCTGTCGGCGCCGGACGGGACGTTGAAGGTGAACGTGTGCACGTCACCGACCGGGTAGCCCCCTTGGTAGAGGAACGTGGGATCCGTCGCCTGATCGAGCGAGATCTTCCCCTGAGCGATGGTGGTCGCCGGGCCGAGCGCGCGCACGGACGGAGTCACCGTCTGGGACGACGCGCCGTCGTTGGTGACGGTCACCGGGGTGACAGTCGTCGAGCCGGTCGCACCGATGTCATTGATGGCGTTCGGGGAGTAGACGAGCGAATCGCCGATGCGGTTCGAGCTGCTGGACGACAGCTTGTAGCTGCGCGCTGCTTCGACGGCGCGCAGAGCGTCCACGAGGCCCGCGCCCTGGTCGTCAGCGCGCGAATAAAGGTCTTGCGAGCTGCTCATGATGATCTGCTGCACCACGGCCGGCGTCGGCGTCGCGCCGCCGTGCGTCAGGCGGTAGGACTGAATGACGAGCGCGGCCACGCCCGCGGTCAGCGGCGCTGACTCGCTGGTGCCGCCGAACGCGATGATCGGCTGCGGCTTGGTGCCGCCGTAGGCGTCCGCGCACTCGGTGTAGATGTTCAGGTTCTTCGAGCAGTCGATCCAGTTGGCCTCGCCCGGGGCGAGCACGTCGACCGTGTTGTTCGCCTCGGTGACCCCAGAGCTGCTCAGGCCAGAGATCTGATCACTCACCCAGCCGTTGCCTTCCTGGGCGGAGTCCTTGGTGCACTTGAGGCCGTTGTAGCACTGGACGCCGTACGAGGTGGTCTGCTGATAGAGCCTGAGATCGGTGCTCGCTGCGGCGGAGATGACACCCGGCACCACGGCGGGCGAGCCGATGGTGTTCGTGAAGCCCGCGTCACCCGAGCTCGCCACGACGGTGATGCCCGCGGCGACCGCGTCCGCGTCCGCGACCGCGATTGGATCGGTGCCGGGGTTCGGCACAGGGTTGCCGCCGAAGGATTCGCTGAGGACGTTGACGTGGTCGTGGTTGATCGCCCAGTCCATGCCCTGCAGGATCTCGCTGTTGAAGGCGAAGTTGGTGTCACCGAAGACCTTCATCACCGCCAGCGAGGCGCCCGGCGCCACACCCTCGATGCGGATGTTGCAGCCCGCGGGCAGCGGATGCGCGGGGTTGACCTCCCCGCTCAGGTCGAAGACTTCATTGCCCTGGGAGATGATCGAGCTCGCATCGCCGAACGCCTCCTCACCGCCGGTGACGCCGTACTTGCCCTCGCCGGTGAAGTCCTCGTAGTCGAAGATGGCCGAAGCGCCGGTGCCGCCATCCCTGCGGAAGTCGGGGATGTTGGGATCGAGGCCGTCGGGGAAGACGGCGACCTTGACGCCGTTGCCATTTGCGTAGTCGTGCGCGTCCTGCTCCGAGGAGCCGGGACCGAAGTCCACGTACATGGACTGCAGCGCCTCGGGCTCGAGGATCGGCTGGCTGGGATTCGACGGGCACTCGCCGGCCGCAGGCGAACCCTCAGCAGGCGTGCTCTGGTTCGGCGAGGCAGCGGGCGTCGCTACCACCTGCGGGGTGGAGTCCGGTGCCTGCACCTTGGTGTCGGGCACGACCGCCAGGACGTTCGGGTCCTTCTCCAGACGGACGGCCTCAGCGGCGGAGATGGTCGCCGAGACTTCGTTGAACGAGGAGTAGCCGTGCACGCCCGCGAAGTGCAACTCGCTGAACTCGTTGAGGATCGGACGCTGATCGGACGCAAGCCGCGAGGCGCGCAGGCTGCCCGCGTCTGGGGCCTCCGCGTGCTGGTTGCGAAGGATCACGATCACTTTGTCCGTCGCCTTGGCGGACAGCTGCTGGATCTGGGCCGGGGTCAGCGGCGACAGATAGGTCGCCGGCAGCGCCGGTCGGGTGCTGGCAGCTGCCGATCCACCGGTCGCGACGGCGCCGACTGAGATCACGCCAGCAGCAACGAAAGAGAGCCGTCGAAGTCGACGCATTCTTGCGAACCTCCGCGATGTTCTTCCTCTCACACCACAGCCGCGGAGGCAGGCTCCGACGCCAGGCTGGCGGGAGTATTGCACACCCGTACCCATTGCGTCAGACGGCGTGATCGGAGGTATTGACGGATGGTTCGCGTCGAATCAACTGGAGCCCAAGGTGAGGATTGAACTCACGGCCTACGCCTTACCAAGGCGTTGCTCTACCACTGAGCTACTTGGGCACGCCGGCGCCTAGTCTAGGCGACGGGTGAACCGCATCAGCCCAATCACGAGCGCAATCCGAACTGCACGAACACGCGTTCGCGGCTGTACGATTGAGCGACATGTCCGACACTCGGTGTCAGTCCCAGAGGCCAGGAGGCAAATCCGAGATGAGCGACCCGCTCACCCGCATTGATCAGCGTTTTAGCCAGCCAGATACGACAGCCACTCCGTGGAGCGCAACGCGGGGAGCGCTGGAAGCCGCGGAGTTGTTCTGGATAACCACGGTGCGAGCCGACGGTAGACCGCATGTCACCCCGATGGTCGCCGTGTGGCTCGACAACGCCCTGTACTTCTCCACCGGTGACACCGAGCAGAAGGCGATGAACCTGCGTGTCAACAATCACGTTGTCCTGACAACCGGATGCAACTCATGGATCGAGGGACTGGACGTGGTGGTCGAAGGGGATGCTGTGCCCATCACGGACGACGTCATGCTGTCCCGCCTGGCCGCAGCGTGGACCCACAAGTGGGACGGACGTTGGCAATATCAGGTCCGCGATGGCCGTTTTTACGATCCCGACGGCGGCGACCCACTGGTATTCGTCGTGTCACCTTCGAAGGTGATGGCCTTCGGCAAAGGGACCTTCACACACACGACCTACCGTTTCTAGCCGGCTACAAGTTCACCGGCTTCGGCCGCAGTGGGATCAGGCGTGGGGCAGTGAGGCAAGCCAGGTGACGGCGAAGACCGCCGTCGCCACGGCCAGTATCGGAAAGGGCCTCGCTGAGCGGACGACCGTCACCGCCAGCACCCCGACCGCCAGCACCACGACCCCGGCGGAGAACACCACGCCCGCCTGTCCGAGAGCTCCCGCAAAGAGGACGGCGATCACGCCGGCTGCGGCAACGGATGCCGGCCCGGCCCATTGCGAGAAGCGCGTTCCCGCGATGACCGGGAGACTTCTCCTTCCTGCACGCCGGTCGCCGTCGATGTCCGGAAGCGCGTTGGCGAAGTGGAGTCCGATCGCGATGAGCGCAGAGAGAGGAATGAGCACGAGCAATCGCGAGGGGATCGATCCCACCGACGCGTAGCCCTCGAGTGGAAGCACCGCCATGCCGGCCCACCACGGAACCCACGAGAGTGGCGTCCTGCGCAGCCCCAGGTCGTAGGCGAGGCCGGCGCCGAGAGCGAGGGCATCGAATCCAAGCGTCGCCGGGTTGATCGTGGCAGCGCTCGCCAGCCCGACAACACCCAGCATTGCGCCCACCCATGCCGCTGTCGATCGGTCAACGACGCCACGCACCAGCGGCTTGTGCGGCTTTGCGACAAGGTCCGCGGGGAGGTCGACGACGTCGTTGATCACCCCGATGCAGAGCTGGACCGGGAGCATCGCTCCGATCAATTGCAGGATCCGCGTGGCATCCGGCATCCGCCGTTCCGCGAGCGCAGCGATGGCCACCAGGACCACCGTGACCAGCAGCGAGGGACCCGGATGGCCCATGAAGACGAGCGATCGGATGCGACCGCCCGGCTTGCGTTCGTCCCACCACACGGGGCGGGTTGTCCTATTCCTTGGGCGGTTCAGAGGCCGGATCGGCTGCGTCCGGCTCGTCGCTCAACTCGTGGCTCGGGTTGGCGGCGGTCTCGACCGCCTCGCGTGCCGCGGTGAGTGAGCCGTAGGGGGCTGCTTCCTCCGCGGCAACCTCGGCTGCGATCAACCGATCGTGGACCGCATCCTCAAACCGGCGCAGCCGGCTCTTTTCGTGCTCGGGAGGATCTTCAGGGGGTGTCGTTTCAGTCATGGATTCACCCGTGGCTTTGATCGGATTCGCAGTATGGGCGATGCGGAGCTTACGGACCCCGAAGAGCGCGCAAAGCCGTTTGAGAAACTCTCGTCGCTCAATCCCGGCTGACAGGTTTCCACCCCGGGGATCAAAGCGTTACGAACGAATATACCACCAATTCGCTTCCTAGTCAAGAACTTTTTTTGCGCGTCGTGACGTCCTGAAAACGTCCGGATTTGCAATCCCGAACCTGAGCTCCTGCTCAGTCGAGGTCGACGAGACCCTCGGCGACAGTCCGGTCGCGGCCCTTGGCCTTGGCCTGGGCGAGGCACTCATCGGCACGGTCGACGAGATCGTCGATCGTCTCCGTCCCCTCGAAGGACACGAGACCTGCGGAGAATGAGTGCCCTTCCGGCGTTGCCTCGCGAAGCCGCCAGCACAACTGCACCGCGCTCACCGTGGTGCAGTTGACCAGCACGATCGCGAACTCGTCCTCCCCCCAGCGGCCCATGAGGTCCTCAGCGCGGAGGACGTCTCGCCAGCGCGCCGTTGCCTCACCAAGGAACTTTTCCTCGGCGATGTGGCCTTTCGCGCCCTCGCCGTCAGTGCCGTGGTCGAACGCAACCAGCGCAAAGCAGAGCGGATGCTTGCTGCGCCGGGCGTGGGCGACATGGCGGGCCGCCTCCCCGAGAAAGGTCGCACGGTCGGGCAGCGCTTCCAGGCTGTAGCCGATGGAGGTCACGCTCGCCCCCGTCATCTCGACGCGATCCTCGACCCCAAACACCGCGAGGTCAGCTTCGGACAGCTCGTCCGCGAGATCGTTGACCGCCCTCATGAGCGATGTGCCGTCGAGTCGATGGGATGCGCGGCAGGCGAAACAAAGGTCATGCCTTGAGTCTGGTCGGGCGACACTGCAGGAGGCGCTGCGCTCGTGTGACGGCCGTGTAGCGGCTGCCTCACGACGGCAGGGCCGGGTCGGCGACTCGTGCGCGTCTGGGCGCCCGGGCTGAAGCCCGCAACCGTGCCGCCATGGCTCGCAATGCAGTGCGCAGCTCGGCAGGCCGGAGCACCACCAGGTCGCACTCGAGGCTCGCAAGAAACGCGGCAGCCCACTCGAAGTCGTCTGCGCTGAAGCGGAGCACGGTGCCGCCGTCGGCCGCCTCGAGCCTGCCGTCGGTCGGCGAAACGCGCCGTCTCGCCTGCTCGAGGGTGAGATCGAGGAGGACCTCGCAACGCGTCCCGTACACCGCCTCGCCGATCGACTGCCGGAGGTACCCGATGACATCGAAGTCGGCGGGGCGATCAAAGGCCTCGTCGGTACTGTCAGCCGCCACCATGCGATCGATCCGGAAGGTTCGCATCGCACTTCTGAAGTGGTCCCAGCTCACCAGGTACCAGTGACCGCTCTGGAAGGCAACGCCGTAGGGGTCGACAAGCCGCTCTGTGACCCCGCCGGCCGAAGACCGGTAGGTCAGGCGGATGCCAGTCCGATCGCGAGCGGCGGTGCTGAGGCGGAGGATGGTCGCAGCGTCGGCGTGATCCCTGGCCACCGGCGCGAGCCCGAGGCTGACGAAGTCCTGCATCGCCTGCACCTGGTCGCGCTGGGCCTCGGGGAGGAGCCGGTCGAGCTTGGCGAGCGCCCCTTGCACGGCCGTGCCGGACGCCGACAGTCCCAGGCGTTGCGCGGCCAGCAGTCCGATGATCATCACCAGAGCCTCGTCATTGCTGAGCATCAGCGGCGGGAGCTTGAAGCCCCGCCGGAGCCGGTAGCCGCCTGCCGGGCCGCGCTCTGTCTCCACGGGAATGCCCATCTCCTGCAGGCCGGTGATGTACCGCCGCACGGTCCGCGGCGTCACCTCGAGCCGGCTCGCGATCTCCTCGGCGTTGAGCTGGCGGTAGACCTGGAGCAGCTCGATCAGGGTCAGCAGCCGTCCGACGGACAAATCCATATCCGCGATCATATAGGACGGATACTGTCCTTATTGCCCTGTAGCATCTCGGGCATGATGAATTGGATCTCGCTTCAGGATCTCGCCCGCGAGCGAAGCCGCGCCATGGTCGATGACGCCATCAACAACCGCCGGCACCAGGCCACCGAGACGGAGCTCCCGGCCTCCGAGGAAGTGTTCCTCTACGGCCGTCCTGCGCTCCTGATCAACGCTCGGGTTCGTGCGCAAGCACACCTCCGCGTCCCGGCCCCGGCGCTCGACCTCTCCTGACGGCTGGGGTCGCGGTAGCCCGCCCCTACCGCGACCCCTGACCAGAGGCGATCATGCTTTCGGTGAGGATCGAGGCCGTCGTCACCGATCTCGACGGGACCGTCGTTCGCTCTGACTTCTCGATCTCCCCGGCGACGCTCGAAGCGCTGGATCTCGTCCGCTCCGCCGGCGTCGCCTTCGTCATCGCGACGGCGAGAACGCCGCAGGGTCTCGAGCACTTTCAGGAACTCGCTCGGCGAACCGCAATCGCGGTGTGCTGCTCAGGAGCAATCGGCTGGCGGTCGTCCGACACAGCGATGGCATGGATGGAGGAACTGACACCTGGCGCAATCCGACGCGTCGTCGATATCGCCGTCAACCAGGATGCCGGTGTTGCGAGCTTCGACGGTGCGTTGTGGCGTATGACCGACGAGTACTGGCGCCTGAGCCCCACGCAGCCGCACGGGCCGACTCGTCTCGTGGTCGACAGCACCGTTCTCGCCGACACGCCGTGCTGCACCATGGCGGTGCGGCACCGCGACGGCGATCTGCAGCACATCGCCGAACTCGTGGCGGCAGAAGCCGATTCTGCCGCGCTGAGTCATGTCGGACGGTCGACGGTTCTCGACGTGACCGCAGAAGGCGTGGACAAGGGCACCGGCACGTGTCGAGCGCTGCTCGCGTTAGGACTCAACCCCGCCGCGGCGATCAGCTTCGGCGACATGCCCAATGACCTGGCGATGTTCCGCGTGACCGGGCGGAGCTACTCAGTCGGCACGAGCGATGAGGCTGTCATGCGCGCGGCCACCCAGGTGCTTCCGAGCGTCGACGACGACGGTTTTGCCCAGAAGATCGCACAACTTGCGGCCGCGGACTGGACCATCGTCGATTCTGGGCGCGACGCGCCGGTGCCGACACTGTAACCACTGACCGATAACCGTCATCCGCGCGAGGGTGCGTCGGTACCCTCGCAAGGAACATGTCAAGGGCGACCGCGGGAGGGGAAGGGTGATCATCTTCGGCTGGGGACGGCGCACGTTCCACCATGCAGGGCCGGTTCTGTATCAATGGTGCCGGAACTGCAGCAACTCGAACTGGTTCTATCTCGTCCAGGTGCGTCGCTGGTTGACGCTCTTCTTCGTTCCCGTCATCCCGTACGAACGCCGGCACGCTCTGATCTGCCCGGTATGCAATCGTGGCGTGAATCTCTCGGGGCGGGAGCTTCAGTGGGCGAAGTCGCTCAACCAGCTCGCCGTGCTGTACACGACAAACGCGATCAGCGGTGATGAGTACATGCGCCGGCTGCGCGAGAGCGGTGGACCGACGCCCGCAGCCGCACCCGCTGACCCGCCGGCGCTGGCGAGCGCTCCAGCCCCAGCCGCCGACGGCTTTGGGAGCACACAACTCACAGCCCAGCCTCCTTCGGTCGCACCGCCGCTGCCCTCGACGACTCCGCCATTTCGAGGGACTCCAATGAGTCAGCGCGCTCGGATCGTTCGAGTCCTGGTGCCGGTCATCGCGATCGCCGCTGTCGCGGGTTTCTGGATTTACAGCAGCCAGGCCGGCAGCACAGCACAAACGATTGCGACCAGCTTCCAGGCAGGCTCATGCATCGACGGATCCCCGACCGGGGGTGAGATGACCCCTGTCAGCTGCTCGGGCGACCACGACGCGCGCATCGACGCAGTGCTCGCCCCCACCGACCTCAGTTGTCCGCCCGGAGACGATGAGCTCGTCGCGCAGCCGCCGAATCCCAACATCTGCGCGAACTTCAGCGACCACACTCCCTGAGGATCGGCACGGGATCCATGTGGTCCGGCGTCTCGTCCTGAGACACGTCGCCACGCAAACAGGACGTCACCTTTTGGCAACGCTCGAAGACGAAGGCGCCTCCCCGACTACCGTCGTGACGGATGGCGGTACCTCTGCGGCGTTCCCTCCCGTGGATCGCGCTCTGCGGAGTTCTTGCGATCCTCGGCTCGGGGCTCCTGGTGGAGGCCCATCGCGAAACCACGGACCCGGGTGACAGTGACGCCATCGCATTCGCCGCCGGTGCCAACCTCGTGGTCACCGACCCTCAACACCTCTATGACCAGACGTCCCAGGAGCGGGTCGAGACGCGGCTGCTCAATATTCCCGCGAGCACAGGCTTCATCGACCCCTTCACGAACCTCGCTGCGGGGGCGCTGATCCTCAGCCCGCTCGCGCGGGTCAACCTCCTGGCCGGCAGTGCGATCGAAGCCCTGCTCTCTCTGGCGCTCATTGCGGGCGCCCTGCTGATCGCGGTCCGCCTGCTCGCGCCGGTCGCCTCCCGTCCGCTGCGATTACTGATCGCAGTGTCGGCGGTGCTCTCGCTGTCCGCCGTCTCTGCGGTCATCCAGTGGGACTCGCTGATGGCCGCTGCGTTACTCGGGTCGGTGCTCCTCGCCGAGCGGCGGCACTACGTATGGGCAGGCGTGCTCCTTGCCACGCTCGTGCTCAAGCCACAGGTCGTGTGGCTGGTGGTCCCAGCACTCGTTGCCGCAGGGTCGTGGCGATATCTCGAAGGGCTCTTGCTCGGCATTGCCGGGTGGATCGGCGTGAGTCTGCTCGCGGCGGGCCCGCATGCATTGCTGGCGTTGGGTCAGGTGATCGCCCAGACGTATCCCGGTCAGGCAGGCAATAGTGTCGGCCTTCCATCACTGGTTTCCGATGTGACCGGCAGTGGGAGTCTGGGATTCGTCGTTGCAGCCGGCCTCGGAGTGCTCGCAACCGTGCTCCTGATGTGGCGCCGACGTGCGCTTGACGATCGGCCTGTCGTTGCCGTTGCGCTCGGCATAGCGCTCTCGCTGCTCTGCGCACCGCATGTCAGCGCTGAAGATCTGATGCTCGTCACGCTGCCGGTCGTTGTCCTTGCCCGGCATTGGCCGATGCTCGCGTTGTCAGAAGCGCTGGCGTTCAGCGTCGTGGAATTCGCGCAGCTGCAACTCCCGCCCGGCGATCGACACTTCGAGCCGTTCGTTCTCGCGGCGCTCACGATCACTCTCGTACTGCTGATTGTTCGTCCGCGCCACCTCGTTGCTCGCCGCACGTCGTTGCAACTGCACGCCCGCGTCGCCGCTGATACCGGCGTTGCCTAGACAGATCGAGCGAAACTAGTTCCGACGCTTTAGCAGCGCGCGGACGCGTGCGAGTGACCGGCGTTTGGCCTTGAGGAGACGTTCCTCGAGCTCGCTCACCTCCATGCGGACGAGTGCGGGTTGCGCACCGCGCGGCTGTTGCGTCCGTGGAAGGCTGCGAGCTCGCTTAGGATCCGCTGACGCAAGCTGCGACGTTTTCAACTGCTCGCGACCCGCGGAAACGTCGAGCAGCCGCAAGCTGACATAGAACTCAAAGGTATCGCGCTCAGTGGGATGAAACGCGGCGACCTCGTAGTCGATGAGATCGAGACGAGCGAGCTTCCCGATCAGCCCAAGAAACGAGTCCGGTGTGAACACGTGGCAGTGGACGTCGACGAACTCATCGCTCGTCCGCATATGGCGGCAGGCTTCGAGCGCCGCGGCCTCCGGGTCTGCAAAATCCTCGCGGACTGCGAGGCTGTAGTCCGCCGTGCCGGCCCATACCGCCGCAGTATTCACCGTGCCCCCGAGTGCCTTCGAGTAGAAGTCAAAGGCCTGCCGGTAACTCGGCTGACGCAAATGGCGCAGGTTGCCGTCGACAAGGTCGCTGAGCTCAGTGAGCGACCTGTTGATGTCGAAGCAATACCGCTTGTCGGGGATGACGAGCGAGAGGATGCCGCCGGGGCGCAGCACATGCGTGAGGTCGTCCATCCAGCCGATCGGGTCGGGGATATGTTCGATGACGTGTGATGCGAGTACGTAGTCAAAGGGCGCATCCGCAGCAACCGCTTCAGAGATTGTCGTTGTCTCTCCGAGCACGTAGTCGACGTCCACGATTTCGTCGAGGCGATCGCGCATGCCCGCGTCAGTTGCGTACTTCTCTCTGAGTTCGGCTGCGCTTGCGTGGTCGACGTAGCGCACCGGTCCCTCGTCCTTGCGCACGCGCGGCGATGCGAGAGGGCCGATCTCGAGCCCGCGCATCTCGGCGACGTCGATCGCTGCTCGTTCGGGTCGCATATGCGTGGATGTTGGCAGGACGCGGCGACCCGACGTGCATGGCATGGTCCGAATGACGGCTGCAGATGACGCCGCGAACGCCAGATTCAGTCCGACGAGGTACCTGGGCGGGCGAACGTGACGCGGGCTTCCTGGTCCGTCGGTGGCACCATCTTTCCATCGCGGATCGCGAGGTGAACATCGCACCGCGCGTCAACGGCCGGGTCATGTGTGGCGACAAGCAGTGTCGCTCCGGTGCGAGAGTGCAGCTCGATCAGCAGATCGAAGATTGTCTCGCCGGTCGCGGAGTCAAGATTCCCGGTGGGTTCATCGGCGAGCAGCAACGGTGGGTCGACGATCAGCGCACGCGCGATGGCAACGCGCTGCTGCTCACCACCCGACAGCTGCGAAGGAAGCGAGTCGCCACGGTCGCCGAGACCAACCTGCTCGAGCAGCTCGCGGGCTCGCTGTTGCAGCGCCTTTCCGGCCTGATATGGCAGGAGTGGCGCGGCGACGTTGTCCGCCGCCGTCAATGCCGGCAGCAGATGGAATCGCTGGAAGACGAAGCCAACTCGCCGACGGTAGTTGACGAGCTTCCGGGGAGGCAGTTCGTCGAGCTGCGTATCCCCTACCAGCAGCGTGCCTGAGGTCAGGATGTCCATCCCGCCGATGACGTGCAGCAGGGTCGACTTTCCCGAGCCGGATGGACCGGTGATCGCGACGAGCGCGCCGGGCGTGACGTCGAGGTCGACGTGGTCGAGCGCCGTCAGCGACCGCTCGCCGGCTGGGTAGTCGCGCGTCATCTCCCTTCCGGTGATTGCAACACCTGGCACCGGTCAGTCCTCCGCCAGGGCTGCGGCGGGCGCGGTTTGTGACGCCTGCCAGGCAGGGACCAGGAGTACGGCGCCAACCAGGACGAGCCCAATCATTGCTGCCAGTATCGCTGCGGGAGCGACCGCGAGCGCAGATCCTGTGAGGATTGCCGCGAGCCAGAGGCCAACTGCGCCGCCGGCGATCGCGCCGACGACGCCGACTACCATCCCCTCAGTGAACGCGAGCCGAAAGAGAGTCATCGGGCGCCATCCAGTGGCCGCGAGCACCGCTTGTTCGCCGACTCGATCGCGAAGATTCACCGCCAGGACATCCGCGACGCTGAATGTGCCGAGAAGTAATGCGAGCACGGCTGCAATCAGGTCGACACTGCGTACCTGCACGCTGACCAAATTGCCTAAGGCGGTCCCGACGATCTGGCCTTGAAATGCCAGCTGGACAGCGAGGAGCACTGCGAATGCGGCCACACCGATGAACAAGCCCAGGGCACCGCTCACCAACCGCCCAGGCCGCCGGAGCAGATTCGCGCGTGCGATCCCGGACACATGACGCACGGCGCGATGACGTCCGCCGCCACCAGGCACGGAGTACACCACGTCGAGCGGACGTCCACGTGTTGCCGCAAAGGCGGGCGCAAGGCCGGCGATGCCCGCGAGACCAAGCGCGATCGGCACGACCAGGAGCGCATGCCACCACTGCAGTTGCAGACGCAATGCCAGCGCGAGAATCTCAGCCAACGCTGCGCCCACGACCCCCGTGGCCAGACCAACCAGGGCAAGCTCGCCGAGCACGAGTCTGAAGAGCGCGGCCCGGCCCCAGCCGAGACACGCCAGCACTCCCAGCTCCGTGCGCCGCGAGCGCACGCTCGCGTAGGCGCCGTTGGCGAGAAACAACACGCAGACCACGAGCACCAACACGAACAACACCAGGCTCTTGGCATCCACCGCGTTGAGCACGACGAGCGCGGCGCCTTTTCGAACCCACCCTTCCGCGACGGTCAGTTTCGGCTCGCCGCAGCAGCCGGCCGGGAGATCAACGTCGACGGTGGTTGGCGACGAGCCTGCGGTGATGTCGACCTGGAGCCCGGTTGCCTTCCTGATCGCCGTTGCCACCGCAAGGATCCGGGCTCGATCGATCGGCTCAAAGCCATGCACATTCGCCACCCGGACGCGGATCGCGCTGATCGGAGCGTTGACGTCAGTGTTCAGATAGCGAACGCACGGCGCCCCTGGGGGGATGTAGTGGGTGTAGCAACTCTGGGAGAGCATCTGCTCCATCGCGGTGAGAGTCGTCAGGACCAGTGGGGGTTGCTGAACGTATCCGCCCAGGTTCATCGTCGGGCTCAGCGGTTGGTTCTTGAGCGCTTTGCGTGATGCGGCATTGGCGCCTGTCACAACGGGTGGGTAGTACGTCTCGAGCGGTACGGCGCTCAGCGGATTGAACCCCGGGAGTTTGTCCGGATCGAATTTGCCGACGAGGTCCAGCCTCACATATCCCGAATTCTCGGTGGGAAAGTTGAAGTACCCGTTGCCCTGATGGACTGTCAGCCGCTGGAACTGGGTGTCCTCATTGCCCGGCGGCGCAAGCATTGCCTGGCCGTCCTGGTTGAAATCCCATATGGAGTCGGGGTTCGATGTCACGATTGGGGAAAGGACGCCGCCGTTGTCTCGGTATGCGACGCCCGATGAGGTCCAATAGTCGATCGCGTCGCCGGACGTGTACGGATCCTGCGGCTGGATCAGGTCGAAGCGAGGGTTCTGTACCTGATCGAGAAGGGTCGTATAGCTGGACTGTGTCGAAAGTGTTTGCTGCTCCACAACAGGACCGGAGAGACTTTGCAGGAATTCATACAGGTCCTTTACGCTGGCGCTCGCAAGCTGTTGCACAGCATTGACGCCATTCGGTATAGCCAGCTCCTGCACATTGGCAGTGAGGGATTCATCGAGGAAGGTGCGTGACGCGGCGATCACAGGGAGTCCGTTGAAATCACTCACTGGCGGTTGCAGTGCCTCAGTCTCAGCGAGGTATTTGCCGGAAACGATGGTCTGCGGCAACCCCACCAGCTTCGCCTCTTGAACGGGATCCACCGCAGACAGCATCATCGGGAAATTGATCGTCACGATATCGCCGGGACCCGAGTGCAGCCCAGACAGGGCTGCAGTGTTTACTGTTGGGCTCTGACCGGAGAAACAGGCAAGACTCTGCTCCGCGCCGTTGTTCACCCCGGTGGGTTCGGCAGGAAGATATGGGCACATGGCGACCGGTTTAGCGCTTCCCGGGACGTCCTCCGCCACCAGGTAGCCCCCATCCAAACCCGCAACAAAGACGAATCGCGCCGTTGGCGTGTAGTAGACGTAGTCGGTGCCGCCTGGATATGACGACAGCCCGTTATCAGCCGTCCAGGTCACGTTCACTCGATAGAGTTGCTGCGGATCCGTGGAGCTGAGGGGCACGACGGGAATAACCACCGTCGCCTGGGGGATGACGTAGCCGATGTTGGCAATCGGCGCGGCGACCGTGACGTTGCGGAGCTTGAGGATCTTGTGCCACTGCGCGATGGAGATGCCTCCGAAGGTCCCGGCGAGATAGTTGTCCCGGACCAGGTTGTCCTGCGTCTCAATCGCGTCCGCGGCGCCCTTCGGACGCACGAGGATGTCGTAGGCAGGTCGCGCCGCGGCATCGACCGTGCCATGCACCTCGAGCTGACTGGTGGACGCGGCGGCGGTCAGCAGCGAGAAGCTCACCGACGCCACCAGGATGCCCGCACCGAGGGCGATGGAGCGATCGCGGCGCGACCTCACCTGCCGGGTGATCATTCGCCACAATCCCTTCGAGGCCATCGGCGCGATCATGCCTCGCGATCAGCTACTTCCGGCATCCCCCGATCGGATGAGAAACACCTATGCCGAGCAGCGGTGCCGCGTCCGACGGGCGATCAGTCCTCCGCTAGGGCTGCGGCAGGCGCGGTCTGCGAGGCCTGCCATGCAGGGACGATGAGTACGGCACCGACCAGGACCAGACCGATCACGGCTGCGAGGATCGCGGCAGGAGCCACCTCGAGCGCCGATCCAGCGAGGATTGCTGCCAATCCCAGGCCAACCACTCCGCCTGCGACGGCCCCCACGACCCCGACCACCATCCCCTCGGTGAATGCAAGGCGGAACAACGTCGCCGGCTGCCAACCGGTCGCCGCGAGCACCGCCTGCTCACCGGCACGATCGCGAAGGTTCACTGCCAGGACATCGGCGACACTGAATGCTCCGAGCAGCAATGCGAGCACGGCCGCAACCAGGTCCACACCGCGCACCTGCACGCTGACCACGTCGCCCAATGCAGTCCCGACAACCTGGCCTTGAAAGGCCAGCTGGATCGCAAGGAGCACCGCGAATGCGGCCACACCGATAAACAAGCCGACGGCTCCACTGACCAGCCGACCAGGCCGCCTCACGAGATTCGCGCGCGCGATCCCCGACACACGACGCACCTGACGATGGTGGCCTCTTCCGCCCGGTATCGAGTACACCGCGTCGAGTGGACGACCGCGTGTCGCGGCGTACGCGGGCGCAAGGCCGGCGAGGCACGCGAGACCAAGCGCGATCGGCACGACGAGCAAGGCATGCCACCAGGACAGGTCGAGACGCAGTGCCAGCGCAAGAATCTCAGCCAAGGCTGCGCCGATCACTCCCGTGGCCAGACCGACCAGGGCAAGCTCGCCCAAGACTAGTCTGAAGAGCGCAGCCCGGCCCCAGCCGAGACACGCCAGCACTCCCAGCTCCGTCCGCCGCGAGCGCACGCTCGCGTACGCGCCATTGGCGAGAAAGAGCACACAGACCACGAGAACCAGCACGAACAGCACGACACTCTTTGCGTCGACCGCTTTGAGGATGGCAAGCGCTGCCCCCTTTGAAGTCCACCCCTCGGCGACCGTCAGCGCCGGCTCCCCGCAGCAACCCGCGGGAAGCTTGACGTCAACGGTTGTCGGCGACGACCCGGCCGTGATGTCGACCTGCAGTCCGGTGTCCTTCTTGATCGCTGTTGCGACTGCGAGGATGCGGGCGCGATCGATCGGGTAGAAGTCGCGGATGTTAGCGACGCGAACGCGAATGGCACTGATAGGCGCGTCCACGTCCGTGTCCGGGTAGCGTGTACAGGAGGGCACTTCCTTGTTGGCCTCGATGTAGCAAGACTGAGAGAGCATCTGTTCCATCGCCGTCAGCGTGGTGAGCATTAGCGGCGGTTGGGCCACGTAGCCACCGAGGTTCATCGTCGGCCCGAGAGGCTGATTCTTGAGCGACTTGCGCGAGGCCGCATCCGCACCCATGACAACCGGCGGGTAGTACGTCTCGAGAGGGACCGCGCTGAGTGGGTTGAAACCCGGCAGCTTGTCGGGGTCGAATTGCCCGATCAACTTGGGTCCCACATAACCGGAGATTTCAGTCGAAAAGTTAAAAGCACCGTTTCCCTGGTGCGATGTCAACTTCTGAAACTGCGTGTCCGCATTGCCCGGAGGCGCCAGCAACTGGTACTCGAACTCGTTGTCGCCTGCGTCCCAGACCGATGTCGGGTTCGAGGACTCAATCGGCGAGAGGATTCCGCCGTTGTCCCGGTACTGCACTCCCGACGTGGTCCAGTAATTCAGAAACGCATTGCCATAGATGCTGTCGAGTGAGGGGTGCTGCAGCTGATTGAGCAGAGTCGCGTAGCTGGACTGCGGCGATATCGTCTGGTCCCTGACTGCTGAAGCTGAAAGGCTCGCCAGAAAGGCCTCGAGGCTTGTGCCATTGGGGTTGGCGAGTTGCTGTGCCGCGGTCACGCCGGGCGGTATCACGAGTTGCTGGACGGATGCCGTCAGAGATTCGTCGAGGAAGGTACGTGACGATGCGATCACTGGGAGTCCGTCGACTTCGCTTGCCGGCGGAGTCAAGCCCTCTGTCTCAGACAAATAGTGGCCGGAGACCATGGTCTGCTGGAGTCCGACGAGTTTGGCTTCCTGGACCGGGTCAATGGCAGAGAGCATCACTGGAAAGCTGAACGTGACCGTGGCGGCAGGCGCCTGCAGTCCGTACAGTTCCGCGCCCGTCTTCGGAGTGAGGCCGGAGAAGCAGAAAATACCCACCGCCTCACCAGCATTCAGACCAGTGGGCGTCGTGAGAGACGGACATATGTGGAGCGATTTCGCCTGTCCAGGGACGATCTGGTGGATGTCGTATCCCCCGAAATCGTTTTCAACCAAAACGAAGCGAGAGGTCGGCGTGTAATAGACGTAGTCATTACCGCCGGGATATGACGACAGGCCGTTCGCCGCCTTCCAGGTGAGATTGATCCGGAAGAGTTGTGCCGGCTCCGAGCTGATGAGTGATCCGATCGGAACTTCCAAGGTCGCCTCCAGGATCACGTAGCCGATGTTCGCGATAGGTGCTGCGACGGAGACACCAGGTATGTCGAGGATCTGCTGCCACTGCGCGATCGAGATCCCGCCGAACGTGCCGGCGAGGTAGTTGTCACGAACAAGGTTGTCCTGCTTTTCAATCGCGTCGGCCGCGCCCTTCGGCCGCACCAGGATGTCGTAGGCCGGCCGCGGCGCATTCTCGACGGTGCCGTGCACTTCGAGCTGGCTCGTTGAGGCGGCGGCCGTGAGGAGCGAGAAGCTCACCGAGGCAACCAGGATTCCCGCACCGAGGGCGATCGATCGGTCGCGGCGTGACCTCACCTGTCGGGTGATCATTCGCCACAATCCCTTCGAGGCCATCGGCGNNCACGAGGAGCACACTGAAGAGGCGGATACAGCGCGATTGTGACCCTGTCACGACGGCGTCGAACCGCAATTTCGGTGCTAGGTTCCGGCCATGGGTTCGTCGATGCCGATATCGGGAAGCGCGGAAGCCATTCGCGCGTGATCGCGTTGATACGCCGCCCTGCCGCGATCACCGCTCTGGTGATGGCGGGGAGTCTCGGCGTTGTCGCATGCGGTGGGCAGACCGTCGGATCCGAGCTGGCGTCTGTGTCCTGTTCCCTTCCGAGTGCGAGCGCCAGCGGCAGCCCAGTCACGACGGCGGCCGCCAAAGAGCAATCCGTAGCCGTACCAGTGTGGTCCTCGGCGATCGGTCGTCCCTCGACAGTCGTGGGCGGCACGGCTTATGGGACCGGGGGCGCCGCCGGAGACTGCATCACCGCGATCGACGTTGTAACCGGGCAGGTCGACTGGACCGTTGCACCGCCGCCCGGCCACCCTGAGTTGTTCGGCATGGTCGCGGATGCGTCCACCGTCCTCGCTGTGACTGGTGCTAACCCTGGGAACGGTCCTGGACTGGACGCTCCTACTGTCAACGAGATCGCTGCCTACAACTCCGCAACTGGACGGCTGCGATGGGACGTCAGCATCCCGGACGATGGGCAGCAGGTGCCCGGTCTCCTGGCCGGATCCTTCGTGGTCGTCGCGGAAGCCGATGGATCGCTGCTGGGACTGAGCGAGACCAGCGGCCATCAGATCTGGCGCGACCGACCACCGAAGGCATGCGCCGCCGGCACCCAGGACGGCCTCCAACCGAATGCCGCTGTGCTGGGGCTGGGGCCAGTCGTGGCTGGCGTGCCAACGGTCATTGCGACGTCGTGCGCCGAAGAAGGAGGCGTCGTGGCGATCGACGCAGCGACCGGCACGAGGCGCTGGACGTGGAATGTCCCGAAAGGCTGGGAGCTCGATCAGCAGATGTCCAACACCGACTCCACGGGAGCGTCCGGAGCGGTCACCGTCGCAGCCGTTATCAGTCTGATTCCACCCGCAAACGCTCCGGCGACGGTTGCCCCGGCTCCGGGCCCGCTGCTCCCCACCAAAATCGCCAACGTGTACGGCTACGCCGAGACAGATGACGTCGTCATGGTCGACGCTCTCACTGGACGCAGTTTTTGGGATCTCACTAACGTTGTTGGACGGCTCCTACCCGTCGGAGGCGCGGGGAGTATGTGCGTTCTCACCGACGCCGGTGTCGATTGCCGGCGTGCCACCGACGGCGCTGCGCTGTGGTCCATGAATTGGACTGCGGACAATGCAAGCTCGTCCCATCCAGCGATGCAATGCATGGACCAAGTTGGGTCAGGACAATCGTGTGCGGTCGCAGCGAGCGGCCTGCTCTACGTGGCGCTGCCGACGGCTTCGACGCCCGCATATCTCCCACTTCCCGGTCCATCGAGCCCGCCGGGAACGTTCGCGGTGACATCGTTGCGCATGGACACGGGCAAGGTTGTCACGAAGCTTCCGCTCCCTGCATTCGTCGATGTTCAGACCAGCATCGCCACATCACTATCGGCACCCCCGGCTGTCCTCATTGCCGCCAATGGGTTGGTGCTCGTGACCCCAGACTACGAAGAGACGGACATCGTCGAGGCCTTCGCGACGCCGAAGTAGTCGCGTGCTTGACCACGGCCAACTCTGTCATTCGCACGGCGTAACGCGGAACATTCAGAACCCCAAGCCGTATCAGCACCGTGTGTTCTTTCACGGTCTGCGCAGTGCGGTCGTCTTCTTCGGCTGCAGCGCAACGGCTGCGGCCGGTGCAGCATCGCCCGCGTCGGGCCGGATCGTCCGTACGCCGGGCAGCTTGGCGTTGGTTCCGATCGATCGCACGGTGACCGATAGTTCCCTAGCCGGTCGGGCTCGCGACCGACGTGCGAAGTCTACCAAACACAGCCGCCAAACTGGCACTGCGCAAACGACTACGGAACGTTGTACACACTGACGTTCGCCACTCCTGCAGCGCACTGGACTGCAGTCGTCCATGCACAAGGCTGTCAGACGGTTCAGGCAGAAGACGGACCCCAGCTCACCACCGCGAACTCACCGCGACTCTGGATCGACCTGGGAACCGCGCTCGGCATCACGGCACTCGAGGTCGATCCGACGTTATGTCCAGGGACGAAGCCCGGGAGCGTCATTGAGGGACGCTTGTGCTCCGCTCCGGGTGAGTGCTCTCGACACGCATCGCCGTTCTCTGGATGGATGGCTGACCTTCCAGGCCGCTCGAGCGGCCGCAAACGACCTGGAGCGGCCCGACGTCGTTGCTATGCGACCGCTCGCCAAATGCGGCGCCTGCGGCGCGCGGATCTATTCGGATCGGGTCACTCATCGCGGCGACCCGACTGAGGGTACGGGTCAACCATAGGGTCGATCCGGAGAGAGCGATCGGTGAGCCTTGGCACTGATGTACGTTCGCTGCCCGCACTGCGCGCACTTGGCTACCGGTCGCCGTTCCACGTCGGTCCTGTCCTCGATCAGCACCGTGCCGAAGGTCAGGGGGATCAGCCGGTCGGAGCCGCACGACGGACAACGGATCAAGACCCGATGGTGTGACTTGGGGCAACCTTTCGTCTGTCCGCGAGAGGACCGTCAATTGACGTCGAAGGGCGTCACTACCCCATGACAGGAGTGCGCTGAATCCAATCCGGAGCGCGTGGCCGCTGATGACCGGCGCCTAGGATGCCGCGTGAACACAGAAGATCCGTCCCGAGTGATGACCGGTCGTGTGATGGCCACATGGTTTGGTCCCTCCCAGTCCGCCGAAAGGGTCGCCACGGTTACTGGACGGGCTGACCCGAACAACTGGATCAGGGAGAAGGTCCAAGCGATCCTGCAGGAAGGCACGGCGTCCTTGGTCGGGACAGCCAGAGCCGATGGCGAGATTCGAACTCCCGACCAACCGCTAACCGCACGAGTGGAGGACGGCGCCGGAGTTGTACTCCGTACCCATCCGAGACGTAGCCTGAGCCAACCTCCCGTCCGGCGCTAGCCGGAACGCGATGGCGACTGGTTCTCGTCATCGCGGGAGCGACTGCACGCTCGTGACGCGGGCGAATTTGCTACGTATGCTGGCGTTGTAATGCGCTGGATCAGAGCGGCACGACCAGTCGTGGGCGTCGCACTCGTGCTTGTGGCAACCAGTTGCGGAGCGGGATCCGCTTCGGGGGTCGCTCCCGGCGGCTCGCTGACACTCTCTGGATCCATGACCGGTCGAGTGACCGCTGGCGTTCAGAATTCCGACGCAGCTTGTTTCATCACGGATATATCCACAACCGGGTTGGCGCCCCCGCCTCCCACCGAAGTGACTCTGACCGGCACCGTTGACCTCAGCGCTGACTCGTCGAGCGTGGCGCTGAGATTCACTGGCGCTCCAGGGACTTTCACGCTACCGCTCTCTGGCGAGCTGACAGCGCCTGGGCCGCCGGGGTTTGTCGAGATCACCGGCTATGGTTCCAGTGAATGGGCCGGGGGACAAAGCAGTCCCGCGAGCAGCGGCACGCTGACACTGTCGACGACCCCTACCGGAACTACCGGGACGATCCACGGCTCGGTTGACGCATGGCTTGCGCCACTCCGCGCGACAACTGCTCCCCTGCACGTCGTGGGCACCTGGAGCTGTTCGGTAGCTTAGGTTCCACGCGCAACCCGGAGCCGATGGGGAGATTCGAACTCCCGACCAACCGCTTACAAGGCGGTTGCTCTACCCCTGAGCTACATCGGCTGGGCACGCGGATTCTCCCATGGGGGCTCTTCCCCGTTGCCACAATCAGGGTCTCTGAGGTAATCTCGGATGGGGTAAAAATGGCCAAGGCAAGCACTCTGACGTCGACGGCAGGAAACCACCTGCTCGAGGCGCTACCAGATACGGAGCGGGACACGCTGATGCATCAGCTTCGCCCTGCCCATCTCATCGTCAAGACCGTCCTGTTCGATCCCGGGCAACCCATCCAATTCGTCCACTTCCCCATTGACGGCGTGATCTCGCTGGTCACGCCGCTTGCCGACGGCAACATCGTCGAGGTGGCGACGATCGGCAACGAGGGGATCGTCGGGGTGCCGCTCGTGCCTGGCGGGTCGCTTGCCGTGCGCGCCATCTCACAGGTCGGCGGCCGCACGTTGCGCCTCGAGGCGGGTGAGTTCATCAGAGATCTGGAGCGGCTTCCTGCCTTCCGCGAGCTGGTGCAGAAGTACGTTCAGGCGCTCTTCGGCCAGATCTCCCAGGCCGCCGCATGCAACCGGTTGCATTCCAACGAAGAGCGGCTCAGCCGCTGGCTGCTCATGAGCCACGACCGCGTGGGTACCGACACCTTCCCGATCACGCACGAGTTTCTCGGCCAGATGCTCGGCTCGCGTCGTGCGACCGTGACCCTGTCGGCTGGACTCCTTCAGTCCGCCGGCCTGATCCGGTACCACCGGGGGCGTGTGACCATCGTGGATCGCGAGGGCCTGGAGTCGGTGTCCTGCGAATGCTACGGGATCATCAAGGCGGCGCTCGATCGGGTGGTCTCAACCGACGACTGAGGCGACAGGACACCGGTCCTCGGGCTACTCCGTCCCCCGCGCGAACACCAGGCAGGCGTTGTGGCCGCCAAACCCGAATGACGTGGTCATGACCAGACGCGCGTTCACGGCGCGGCCGACGTTGGGCACGTAGTCGAGGTCGCACTCCGGGTCGGGATTGTCGAGATTCACCGTTGGTGGAGCGAAGCCGTCGCGCAGCGCCAGGATGCTCACCATCGCCTCGAACGCGCCGGCAGCGCCGAGCATGTGCCCGGTCATCGACTTGGTGGACGAGATCGGGATCTTGTACGCGGATTCGCCGAACACCTGCTTGAGCGCGCGCGTCTCGGCTAGGTCGTTGAGCGGCGTTCCAGTGCCGTGCGCGTTGATGTACTCGATGTCCTCGGGGCGCACACCGGCGCGTTCGAGCGCGCGACGCATGCAGCGAACGGCGCCATCACCGCTCGGCTCCGGCGCGGTGATGTGGTACGCGTCCGCGGACGCCGCATAGCCGATCAGCTCCCCATGAATGGTCGCGCCGCGCGCGAGTGCGTGCTCACGTTCCTCGAGCACGAGCACCGCCGATCCCTCGGCGGCGACGAAGCCGTCCCGGTCACGCTCGAATGGTCGCGATGCGTGCGCCGGGTCATCGTTGCGGGTGGAGAGAGCGCGGGCGGCCGCGAACATCGCGATGCCGGTCGACGTGATCCCGGCTTCGGTCCCGCCGGCGAGCACCGCCACCGCGTCGCCCTGGCGGATCCAGCTGGCGGCCTGGCCGATCGCGTCGGCGCCCGACGCGCAGGCGCTGACCACTGCCATGTTCGGCCCCCGCGCGCCGAGGTCGATCGAGACCATGCCGGGCGCCATGTCGACCAGCGCCATCGCGGCTGCAAACGGTGACACCCGGCGCGGACCTTCCGTGTCGAGCACCCGAGTGGTGTTCTCGATCACCTCGAGGCCGCCAATGCCCGAAGCGATCAGGACGCCGACATCGGTCGACTCGGCGGCGATGTCGAGACCGGAGTGGAGCACAGCCTCGCGCGCCGCCGCCATGGCGAACTGCACGTGCGGGGTGCCGCGGCGCGCCTCCTTGTTGCCGAAGATCGCGGCCGCGTCGAATCCCTTGACCTCGCCGGCGATCCTGACCGGGAGCCGCGATGCGTCGAAGTGCGTGATCGCGGCGGTGCCGCTCCGCCCGGCTTTAAGCGCCTCCCAGCTCTCGTTGACACTGTTGCCCACCGGCGAGACGGTGCCCATGCCGGTCACCACGACGCGGCGGGGCGTCGAGTCAGCCACGGGAGTTGCGGCGAGCGCGTGTATTCGAATTCAGCACGGTCCCCCTAGCCTACCGGTCCTCGCCGCGCCGAAGCCGTTCAAGGCGGCGCCTGATCTCCGGATCGATGCTGTCTTCGACTCGGGTGCTCCGCTTGCTGTCGTCGCGCATCCGGCGTGTCTCGTGCCCGACGTCGCCCGCGATCCGGGCCACCTCGGCCTCGAGCGCGCGCGCTCCCATGGTCGCCACGCCCATGGCGCCGACGACATCGCGTTCGAGGCGGTCGTCTGTGGCCACCACGACGTCCGCGCCCTCGCCGCGTTGCGAGGCTTTGTATGCCGCTCGTTCGATGACGTGGTCCGCTGTGGCGCGCTTGGACCCGAAGAGCACGGTGACACCGTCCAGCTTTTCCGTGGACGGGAGCGCGCCGGGACGCGCGTGCGCATCGAAGACGACGGTCACCGCGATCCCGGTCTGCGCCGCGTACTCCGCCATCGCGCTCACCAGCTGGCGGCGCGCATCCTCGAGCCCGCGCTCACGCAGCGTCGCGTGCAGCGCCGGCCACGCGTGAATGATGTTGTAGCCGTCGACGATGAGTGACTGCATCGACTCGCGACCCGTCTCAGCGGGGTACGAAGCCGCGCTGGCGTTGGGCCTCGAACAGCAGGACCGCAGCGGCGGCTCCGGCGTTGAGCGACTCGACGTGGCCCATCATCGGAATCGACACGAGCACATCGCAGTGCTCGCGCGTCAGGCGGCGCATCCCGGCACCTTCCGCGCCGACCACGATCGCCGTCGGGCCGGAGAGGTCCACCTTGTCGTATCGATCTCGCGCATCGGCATCGAGCCCCACCCGCCAGATCCCGGCCTCGCCGATCACCTCGAGCGCCTGGGCGAGGTTCGGCACGGTGACCATCGGGAGGTGCTCGGTAGCGCCAGCAGATGCCTTCACCGCGGCGGCGGTGAGCGGCGCCGCATGGTGGCGCGGCACGACGATGCCGTCGGCGCCACATGCTTCGGCGCTGCGTGCGATGGCGCCGACGTTCTGGGGATCCTGGATCCCGTCGAGCACCACGAGCAGCGCCGGCGGACGCGTCTGGTCGAGCAGGTCGTGGATGGTGAGCGCGGCGCGCGCATGGAAGTACCCGGCGACGCCCTGGTGATGCTCGGTGTGCGCGATGTCGTCGAGGCGCTGGCGCGGCACCTCCTCCACCAGGATATCCCGCGCCTCCGCGTGTTCGAGGATCTCGGTCAGACGCGCCTCGGGGCGAATCGCGGTCGCGATCACGATCTTGCGCGCGGGACGGCCGGCGCGCAGCGCCTCGAGCACAGGGTTGCGGCCGTAAAGGATGTCCAACGCGTCAGCCGCGGCGCGGCGAGATCCGCTTCCAGCGCTGACCCTGCGGCGTGTCCTCCACCTCGATGCCGCGGCTCGCGAGCTGGACGCGGAGATGGTCGGATTGCGCGAAGTCGCGAGCAGCGCGCGCCGCGGCGCGTTCGTCGAGCCAGCGCTGCTCCTCTGCATCAGGCGCCGCTTGACGATCGCGCGCGACGAGCGCGAGCACGCCGAGGACGTCATCCACGTCGGCGAGAAGATGCTGCAACGTGCGCTGCGTTTCCGCGCCGACGGGACCGCTGTCGAGCACGCGGTTGACGTCTCGCAGTCCGGAGAAGACGATGCCCATCGCCTCGGGGAGGTTGAGGTCGTCGTCCATCGCCTCGTCGAAGCCGATGCGCATCAAGCGGACCGAGGCAAGGATCGCCTCATCACGCGGGTTCGCGTCCTCCTCGACGGTGTGGAGTCCGTCGACGCGGGTCTGAAAATCGACGAGCCGTTGCACCGCCATGGTGCTGTCGGCGAGCAGGTCGTCCGAGTAATCGAGCGACTTGCGGTAGTGGGTGCGCGCCGCGAGCAGGTAGCGCAGCGCTGCGGGACTCGCGCCCTCCTCGAGCACGTCGGGCACGGTCGCGAAGTTGCCGAGTCGCTTGGCCATCTTCTCGCCGCTGACCCGCAGGTGCTGGCTGTGGCACCAGATGCGCACGAAGCGTTTGCCCGTGGCCGCTTCGGACTGCGCGATCTCGTTCTCGTGGTGCGGAAAGATGTTGTCGACGCCGCCGCAGTGAATGTCGAAGCTTTCGCCAAGCAGCGCCATGCTCATCGCGGAGCATTCGATGTGCCAGCCGGGATGGCCTCTGCCGATGCGCGTGTCCCAGCCGATCTCATCAGGACCGACTGCTTTCCAGAGCGCGAAGTCGCGGACGTCTTCTTTGGTGTAGTCGTCCGCGTCGATGCGTCCGCTGGCGCCGGAGACGAGGCCTTCCGCTCGTGCGCCGCTGAGCTTGCCGTACTCGGGAAAAGCGGCGATGTGGAAGTAGTAACTGCCGTCGGTGCGGTACGCCGCGCCGGCTCTTTCGAGGCGCGCGATGAGGTCCACCATCTGCTCGATGTACTGGGTCGCGCGTGGGTAGTGATGCGCCGGCCGGATGCCCAGCGTGTCGCGATCCTCGTCGAAGGCGGCGATCCAGGGAGCCGTTTCCTCATCGAGCGAAAACCCGTGCTCCACCGCGTTCCTGATGATCCGGTCGTCGACATCGGTGAGATTCATCACGTGCGTGACCTTCGGGAACCGCCGCTCGAGCCAGCGCCGGAGCACGTCCTCGAAGATGAAGGTTCGGAAATTCCCGATGTGGACTCGATTCCAAACGGTAGGCCCGCACGTGTAGAGCCGGACGTGGCCCGGCTCGAGCGGCTCCACGGCGACGAGCTCACGGCTCATCGTGTCGTGCAGTTGGAGGGTCACTGCCGTTCCAGCAACACCGTCGCCGACGCGGCGATCCCCTCGCTCCTGCCGGAGAAACCCATGCCGTCGGTGGTCGTTGCGCCAACTGCGATCGTGCCCGGCTCGAGACCGAGCGCCGTCGACATGGCCTCGGACATCGCGCCGAGATGCTTGGCCAGGCGAGGCTCCTCGGCGATCGCGATCACGTGCGCGCTGGTGATCGTCCAGCCTTCTTCCTGGAGCTTGTCGGCCACGATCTTCAGGAACTCGCACCCCGACGTGTCCTTCCAGCGCGGATCACCGGATGGGAAATGCCGCCCCATGTCGCCGAGCCCCGAGGCACCGAGGATGGCATCGACGAGTGCATGCACGACTGCGTCGCCGTCGGAGTGACCGAGCAGTCCTCGGGAGTATGGAATCAGGACGCCACCCAGCATCAGCGGCCGCCCAGGGATGAAGCGGTGCGCGTCGATGCCATGGCCGATTCGCGGGGTCATCGGACCTCCTCGACTAACGAGCGGAGCAGGACGAGGTCCTGCGGGAACGTGATTTTGAAGTTGCGCGGATCCCCGAGCACCACCGTGACCGCCACGCCGATCGCCTCCACCAGCGCCGCGTCGTCGCCTGCGGTGATCCCATGCGTCGCCGCGTTCTGGTGGGCACGGCGAAGGATGCCGGCGTCGAAGGACTGCGGGGTCTGCGTCGCGATGATGGACGTGCGATCGAGGGTGGCCTGGACATGGCCGTTCAACACCTGCTTCACAGTGTCCACGCAGGGTACCGCTGCGATGGCCGCGCCATCAGTCCGGGCTGCGTCGAGGACCGCCCGGAAGACCTCCGCAGGGGTGAGCGGGCGCGCGGCGTCGTGCACAGTGATCCACTCCTGCCCGTCGCACCGGTCGATCGCAGCGGCGACGCTGTCCTGGCGGCGCTCGCCTCCCTCGAGCAGGACCACGTTGGCGAGCTGATTGCCATCGGTGATCGCGCGGATCGCGTCCCAACGGTCAGCCGGGGCGGCGATGGCGATGAGGTCGAAGCATCCCGCCGCAGCGATGGACTCGAGCGTGATGGCGAGCACCGGCCGTCCCGAGACGTCAGCCCACAGCTTGTCCTCCCCCGCCCGCACACCGAGCCCGAAGGCGGGAACGATGAGCGCGCTGCTCAGCGCTGAGCGACCTTGGCGCGAACCGGCCGCAGGACCCGGGGCTTCCCGGAATCGTCATCCGCGAGGGTCGCGAAGATCATCCGGCCGGCCGTGGTCTGCAGCACGGTGGTCACCGTCACGGTGACCGTCTCGTCGACGTGGCTGCGTCCGTTCTCCACCACCACCATGGTGCCGTCCTCGAAGTAGCCGACGCCCTGGTGGGGCTCCTTGCCCTCCTTGACGATGGTGATCGCCATGCTCTCGCCGGCGCCGACGATCGGCTTCACGGCGTTGGCCAGGTCGTTGAGGTTGAGCACGCGAACACCCTCGATCTGGGCGAGGCGGTTGAGGTTGTAATCCTGGGTCATGAGCGCCGCGCCACGGGCGCGGGCGAGCTTGACCAGACGGGAGTCCACATCCGGTGTGCCCGGGAAGTCGAGATCGATGAGCTCGCAGACGACGTCCTCGGCCTTCTGGAGGGCGTCGACGACGCCAAGACCGCGGCGCCCCTTCTGACGGCGGAACGGATCGGCGGAATCGGCCACGCGCTGCAACTCCTCGAGCACGAAGCCGGGGATGAGCAGACGCCCGGGCACGAAGCCCGCAGCGGCGACGTCGACGATGCGCCCGTCGATCAGCACGCTCGTGTCGACGATCACCGGCTGGCCGTCGAGCGGACCCGGGCCAATCTCGTCGATGTCCACCGGCGCGGCGCGGCCGAACATGACCCCGAGCGCGTCCCGGCGGCGGCTCCCGGTACGGACCCCGACGTAGACGAGAGCGGTCGCGACGCCGAGGGAGATCAGGACGCCGAGACCAAAGGGCAGTGGGTTCAGGAGGACGGCGACCATCGTTGCGATCAGCAGTGCCGCGATGAGGCCGATGACCGAGCCGATGATCTGACCTGCCGGGGCCTCGTCGAGGGTGCGCTCGAGCCAGAGGTAGGGCTCAACGCTCAGGAGTGGCGCTGCCAGGGCGAGCGATGCCGCCCCCGCGGCTCCCGCGGCGAGCAGGGCCGCGCCTGCCGTGGTGGTGCTGCTCGTGAGCACGCCCGGGGTGCCTGAGAGGATGAAGACCCCGTAGAGCACGCCGAATACGAACCCGACGCTGGCGCCGATGATCCGAGAGACGTTTCGGGCCCGGCGGATGGTCCGATCGGCGTGCGTATGCATCTCGGCGATTGAACCACACGATCTCCGCGCCGAAAGACGGCGCGACACGACGGTCACCCGAGTAGTGCAACCGCCCCGATCAACGTGGAGACCCGATGACACCGAAGCCCCTCTGGGACCTCGCCGCGATAGCTCTCCGGGAGGATCACCGCCTCCATGCCCACGGCGGCCGCCTCAGCGAGACGGACTTCGGTCCGGGAGACACGCCGAACCTCTCCGCTGAGGCCGATCTCCCCGATGACCGCACAGTGGCGCGACACCGCCCGGTTGGACGCCGACCCGGCGATGGCGAGGGCCAAAGCGAGGTCGGTGCCGGGATCGGCGAGCCGGATGCCGCCGGCGACGTTGACGTAGACGTCCATCTTCGAAATGAGAGTGCCGGCGCGCTTGGTTAGCACCGCGAGCATGAGGTGGAGCCGGTTGAGATCGAACCCCGACGAGGTCCGCCGCGGGAGCTCGAACAGCGAGGCCACTGCCAGGGCCTGCACCTCCACCGCCATTGGCCGGAGCCCGTCGCAGGTGATGGTGAGCACGCTGCCGGAGGCGCCCAGTGACGCGGCGTCGAGCATGCCGCGGCTCGGCGCGGCGAGATCGTGCATGCCGTCGCGTTCCATGGTGAGGAGCCCCACCTCGCCGGTGGCGCCGAAGCGGTTCTTGATCCCGCGGAGCATCCGGTGCTCGCCGAGGCGCTCACCTTCGAGGTACAGGACGACGTCGACCATGTGCTCGAGGGTCCGCGGACCGGCGATGGCCCCCTCCTTGGTCACGTGCCCGACCAGGAGCACCGGGATGCCGGTCGCCTTCGCGACCTCACTCATGCGCAGCACTGCGGCCCGAACCTGCGAGACGCTCCCGGGCGGTCCGGGGGTGCCGGCGTCGCGGAGCGTCTGGACGGAATCGACGACCACGAGCGACGGACGCTCCGCCTCGATGGTGGCGATCACGGTGTCGACGTCGGACTCGACGAGCAGGCGAACCCTGGCACCGGTGCAGCAAAGCCGCCGAGCTCGCCGGGCAAGCTGCTCAAGCGACTCCTCACCGGTGCAGTAGAGCGCCGGTGACACCTCATCGCCGCAGGCGTGCGACACCTGCAGCGCGATGGTGGACTTCCCGATGCCAGGGTCACCACCAAGCAGCACGACGCTGCCGGGAACGATCCCCCCTCCCAGGACGCGGTCAACTTCGAACGATCCAGTGGCGATCACCCGTCCCGGTACCGCCATGACGGCTTCCATCGGCGTCGTGGTCGCCGCAGCGACGGAGGCCTTGCGCCCGGTGAGGCGCACAACGTTCTCGCTCAGGCTGTTCCACGCGGCACACGCCGGGCACTGGCCCTGCCACTTCGGCGCCTCGGCCCCGCACTCGGCACAGAGGTAGTGCAGGCGGGGTACGGCGCGCTGCAACTCTGTGGCCATGGGCGACGAATCCTACCGAACAGATGTACGTCCGGTCAAGGCCCAGGTTCGACGCTTTACAGCGACATTGCAGGAGCGGCAATGTCCGGGTGCGGTCAAAGGCACCGCCGTGTCCGCAAAAGGAAGGACGAGCGCGTTGAGAATAGCGTGATCGCATCAGCCGGTCTGGCGACGTCAGGCGACGACGCGCCCGAACGTGCCTTTGAGGCCGTCGTCACCGCGGATGTCAGGCGCCTCTACTCGCTGGCGCCCTCCATCCTTGACGACGCCGGCGAGGCCGAGGACGCGGTGCAGGAGACACTGCTCAAGGCGTGGCGAGCCTGGGGACGCCGTCGCGCTCATGGATCGTCCTGCGGCCTGGTTGACGCGGGTCTGCGTCAACCACTGCATCAGCCGGCGCCGGATGCTGAAATCGCGAGGCTGGCCACTGTCAAGATTGGTCGATCGCGCTGGATCGTCGCCGGGTGGTGAGCGCGACGCCGAGCGTGTCGACATGGATCGCGCGTACCGGCGGCTTTCCAACAAGCAGCGCGCGGCGATCACGCTCAACTACCACCACGGGTACTCCGTCGACGAGTGCGCTGTCTTCATGGGGTGCCGTCCGGGAACCGTGCGAACGCATATCGAACGCGGGCTCGCCGCGCTGCGAAAGGAGCTGAGAGTTGATTGACATCGGTCCTCGACTGGAAAGCCGCCTGCGGGCCAAGTTCGACCGTATCGACGCCGAATCCCCGCCGGAAAGCCTCACAAGCTTCCGACGGCAGGCGACCAGGCGCCCCCGCAGGTCTCTGAATGTGCTCGTCGGAGTGACCGCGATCGCGGTCGTTGCGGGAGGGGTCGCCGCGTTCGCCTTGGAACTCAGTGGTCACTCACATCCGACCGCCGCGATATCGCCGGCGCAAGGGGGCCCGCTCCCGAAGATCCCCGTCTACAGCGCGCCACCGCCTCCACCGAAGGTGTACACCCCGGTTCCGTTGCCGGTCTACGGCACGGGTTTTCCGGCATCGTGGCATATCGTCATCCCTGTCACTCACCACACCGGATCGGCGGAGCTGTCCGCATTCGTTCCCGCGGGGTGGGTATATGTGCAGTACGCGTGCGTGGGGACGGGACAGCTCCAGATCGTGTCCACCGATGGCACGCTCAGCGAGAGCTTCAGGCCGTGCTCGAGCTCATCACACCCACGCCCAGTCAACGCGCAGATCTCAGATGCATACGGCCCGTTGAAGGGTCGCCCCGTGGTCTTGGAGGTGCTGGCCAGCCCATCGGTACGCTGGGAGATCGTCGTTGCCGAGACCGCGACGCCTGTCGCTCTACCGACACTTCCGCCCTTGCCGGCGAACGCGAAAGTGCTGGTGCCATTGACGTTTGGACTGGGAGTTGCCGCACTTCCCACTTACACTCCCCGCGGCACCGTCACGATGGAATGGTGGTGTTCAGGGCCTGGAGCCATGCAGGTCTTCGTCTCCAACGGAAACGAAAGCTTCAGCCAGTCACCGTGCGGTATCGGCGGCGGCGGCCCAGTTGACTACACGGGAAACAGCGAAACGCTCGTTGTCGATGTCAACCCCGCCAACAGGTGGGAGATCCTCGTGTACTGGCAGCCGAACGACCCGAGCGGGTAGCGTCAGAATCGCGCCATGAAGATGTCATCTAGCGCGAGTGGACCGGCCGGCCTCTGCCTCGGTGGGTTTGCGCTGGTTCGGGTTCCTCGACGCCCTCGATGCGCCTGCGCAACTCCACGAGCCGGTCGCGCAGCTCAGCCGCACGTTCGAACTCGAGGTCGCGAGCCGCGCGGAGCATCTCCTTCTCCACGTCCTTGGCGAGGCGGAGCACCTCGTCAGGCGGCAGGCCGGACGCCTCCTGGAAGGCCGCGGCGCGAAGCGACTGCTGGTCGCGATGCGACTCCATCTGGTACACCGCCTTCACGATCGACAGCGGCGTGATGTCGTGCTCCACGTTGTAGGCGACCTGGATAGCGCGGCGGCGGTCGGTTTCGGCGATCGCCTTCTCCATCGCGTCCGACGTGCGGTCGGCATACATCACGACGTGACCGAACACGTTGCGGGCGGCGCGGCCAACGGTCTGGATCAGTGAGCGATACCCACGGAGGTATCCCTCCTTGTCTGCGTCGAGGATGCCGATGAATGACACCTCGGGAAGGTCGAGACCCTCGCGCAGCAGGTTGATGCCCACCAGGACGTCGAAGACACCGAGGCGCAGGTCGCGGATGATCTCGACGCGTTCCAGCGTGTCGATATCGCTGTGCAGGTATCGGACTTTGATGCCCGCCTCACGAAGATAATCGGTGAGGTCCTCGGCCATCTTCTTAGTGAGCGTGGTGATCAGGCAGCGCTCGTGCTTCTCGATGCGACGCCGCATCTGGGCGATGAGATCGTCGATCTGCCCGTGCGACTCCTTCACCTCGATGGTGGGATCGACGAGCCCGGTCGGCCGGATGATCTGCTCCACCACCTGCGTGGCCCGTGACTCCTCGTACGGTCCAGGCGTCGCGCTGACGTAGATGATCTGACCGATCATCGAGTCCCACTCAGCGAACGTCAGGGGCCGGTTGTCGAGCGCCGAAGGGAGCCGAAACCCATATTCCACCAATGGGATCTTGCGCGCGCGGTCGCCCTTGTTCATGCCGTCGATCTGAGGAACCGCGACGTGCGACTCGTCGACGATCAGCAGCGCGTCGTCGGGCAGAAAGTCAAGAAGGCAGTGCGGCCGCTGCCCCTCGGAGCGGTTGCTCAGATGCCGCGAGTAGTTTTCGATACCGGCGCACGTCCCGGTCTCGCGCATCATCTCCATGTCGAAGTTGGTGCGCTGGCGCAAGCGCTGGGCTTCGAGCAGACGTCCCCGGGTCTCGAGCAGCGTGACGCGCTCCTCGAGCTCCGCTTCGATCGAGACCAGCGCGCGCTCCATCTGCTGCTGTGGCGTGACGTAATGCGTCGCCGGGAACACCGTCAGCTCGTCCCGCATGGTGAGGATCTCACCGGTGAGCGCGTCGAAGTCCTTGATCGACTCGATGGTGTCACCCATGAACTCGATGCGGGTCGCGATCTCCTCGTATGCCGGCTGCACATCGACGACGTCGCCGCGCACCCGAAAACGCGTGCGTCCAAAGTCCATGTCGTTGCGCGCGTACTGGAGGTCGGAGAGCTTGCGGAGCAGGATGTCTCGCCGCCACGACTCTCCCCGCTTGACGGTGATCGACTCGCCGAGATAGTTCTCCGGGGATCCGATGCCGTAGATGCAGGAGATCGACGCCACCACGACCACGTCGCGGCGCGTCAGCAGCGCGCGGGTGGCGCTGTTGCGCAACCGGTCGATCTCGTCGTTGCGCGAGGAGTCCTTCTCGATGTACGTGTCGGTGCGCGGGATGTAGGCCTCGGGCTGGTAGTAGTCGTAGTAGGAGACGAAGTACTCCACCGCGTTCTTGGGGAAGAACTCCCGGAACTCCGCCCAGAGCTGGGCGGCGAGCGTCTTGTTCGGCGAGAGCACGAGCGTCGGCCGCTGCTGCTCCGCGATGACGTTGGCGATGGTGAAGGTCTTGCCCGACCCGGTCACACCGAGCAGGATCTGCTCGCGCTGGCCCTCGTTCAGGCCGCGGCTGAGCGCGGTGATTGCGGCGGGCTGGTCACCGGCAGGTGCGAAGGGCGCGAGCAACTCGAGATCGGGCACCCTTCGAGTCTAGTCGCTGGCCGACTCTCGCCGAATCCGTGCTCAGCGCACGGCCGCGTAGATCTCCTCGAGGCGCTTGCCGATTGCGTCCCAGGAATGCTCGGCGAGGACGACCTCGCGTCCCCGAGCCCCGGCCTCGGCGCGGCGTTCGGGGTCGTTCAGCAGCCGCAGCGTGGCCGCCCGGAGCGCTGCCATATCGCCGGCGGGGACCAGCACACCCCCGACGCCCACGGCGTCGCGAAGCCCGTCGACGTCGAACCCCACCACCGGTGTGCCCGCGGCCTGAGCCTCGAGGGCCACCATGCCGAGCCCCTCGAACCGCGACGGCATCAAGACGACCACAGCTCTGGCGTACTCGTGGTTCAGGGCCTCTCGATCGAGCGCCCCGAGGTACTCGATCCGCCCACCGCTTGCGTCCGCGGCGCGCCGCACCTCGGCGGCGAGGCTGCCACCGCCGACCATGACGCCGTGCACGCTTGGGTCGGACTCGGCGAGTGCCTGGAGCACCGAGACCGCGTCAAGCGCGCCCTTCTCGCGCTCCATCCGACTCACGAACAGGACGCGCCCGTCCTCGTGCTCGACGCCCGGAAGTTCGACCGCGTCGACACCGTTGGACAGCACCTCGATGCGCGACGCGGAGATGCCCATCTCCAGGAGCGCATTCGCCGTCGAACGCGAGACAGGAAGCACCATCGCGGCGCGGCGATAGGAGCGTGCCTCGGCGCCGTTGAGCAATCGCTTCACCGACCCGCGCGGGTGGGCCTGGCGGTAGGTGTGATGGGCCGTGTAGACGAGTGGCGCGCCGAGTTGTTTCCAGAGCAGCACCCCGCCCGGGCCGCCCTGGGCGTGGATCACGTCCGGCGATGCCCGGAGCAGAACCTGCGGATACCGGTTGAGCTGCATGGAGAAGTCAAGCGGCGCGCGGCCCGTTCGCCGCGCAAACGCGATCGCGTGGTCGCCTCGGCCGGAGATGGTATGCACCTGCACACCGCGCCTTTCAAGTGCGGCACGCATGCCGTGCACGACGACCCCCTGGCCGCCGAGCGGTGGATCGTCGTCGTAGCTGGCGATGGTGATACGGGTCATCGCTGGCAGTGCGGGCAGTACACGGTGGTGCGACCGGCGGTCGTGGTCCGGCGCAGGGTCGTGCCGCACACAAAGCAGGGCAAACCGCCGCGTCCATACACCTGCAGGCGCTCCTGGTTGCTGCCGCGTGCATTCCAGACATCGCGGTAGTCGTCGACGCTGCTGCCCCGGTTGGCGACGGCTGCAGTCAGGACGCGTGGGATGGCGTCGAGGAGGGCCGCTCGTTCGCGACGCGTGAGGCGATGACAGCGCCGGGTCGGCCGCACACCCGCGAGGAAGCACGCCTCGTCGATGTAGATGTTGCCGAGCCCCGCGACCCCCTTCTGATCAAGCAGGGCGGCCTTCACCGTCCTCGTCGTCTTGCGCAGCACCGCATCGAGCTGCTCCTGCGAGAACGCGTCGGAGAGCGGTTCGACGCCGAGCTTGGGCAGCACGCGGGCCGCGGTCAGCGCCTCGCGCGAACCATAGGCCACGCGACCGAAGCGACGCGCGTCGTCGAATCGCAGCTCGTTCCCGTCGTCAAGCGAAGCGCGGATGTGGGTGTGCTTGGCGACCGGCGCGTCCGCATCACACACCAGAAGATGCCCGGTCATGCCGAGATGCACCATGAGCTCGTCGCCCGAATCGAGCTCGAGCAGCAGGTACTTGCCCCGGCGATCCACGTTCTCGAAGCGCTGCCCCGTGAGCAGCTCTGGAAGGATGCGTCCGTCAGGGAAACGCACGATATCGGGGCGATCCACGCTCACGTGCTCGATGCGCCGCCCAGACACCGCGGCGCGAAGGTCACGGGCAACCGTCTCCACCTCGGGAAGCTCCGGCACCGTCAGTTCCTCGCGATGGGCGTCATGTCCCCCCAGTTGTCACCGATCTTGACGTCAACATCGAGCGGCACCTTCAGTGCCTCGGCCGCACCCATGCGATCCCGCAGGAGCGCGACAAGGTCCTCGACCTCCTCGGCCGGCGCCTCCAGGAGGAGCTCATCGTGCACCTGCAGGAGGATGCGGCTGCGCAGCCCCTGCTCGCGCAGCGCCTGGTCGACGAGGATCATGGCCTGCTTCATGATGTCGGCCGCGCCGCCCTGGATCGGCATGTTGACGGCCATACGCTCCGCCGCGAAACGGAGCTGGCGGTTAGCCGCGCGGATATCGGCGATGTAGCGCCGCCGGCCGATGAACGTCTCCACCCAGCCGTATTCCCGCGCGTGGTTCCGCACCCCTTCGAGGTACGTCGTGACCGCGGGGAAATTGCTGAAGTACGCATCGATGAACGCATGCGCATCCTCGCGGCTCATGCCCGTGTCGCGGGCAAGCCCGAAATCGCTCAGCCCATATACCACACCGAAGTTGACCACCTTGGCGATGCGGCGCATGTCCGGCGTCACGGCATCGGGCTCAACGCCATACACCTCAGCCGCGGTGCGCCGGTGGATGTCCTCGCCACGCTGGAACGCCTCGATCAGCTCCAGCTCGCCAGTCACGTGCGCGAGCACCCGCAGCTCCACCTGCGAGTAGTCGGCGCTGACCAGTTGCTGACCTTTGTCAGCGTGAAAGGCACGCCGGATGCGCTGACCCCACTGCGTGCGCACCGGGATGTTCTGCAGGTTGGGGTCCGACGATGACAGCCGGCCGGTGGTCGCTACCGCCTGGTTGAACGACGTGTGCACCCGTGAGTCGGCCGTGCACAACAGCGGCAGCGCATCAACATAGGTGCTCTTGAGCTTGGTGAGCTGTCGCCACTCGAGGATCTGTTCCACCACCGGGTGNNATGTGTCGGCATCCGTGCTGCGGCCGGTCTTGGTCTTGCGTCCGCTCGCCAGCCCGAGCTCGTCGTAGAGGAAGCGCCCCAGCTGCTGCGTGCTCCCGGGATTGAACGTGTACCCGGCGATCTCCTGCACCTCGTTCTCGATCGCCGTGATGCGCGCGTACATCTCGGCGCTGATGGAACCGAGCAGGTCGCAATCGACGGCGACGCCCTCCACCTCCATCGCAGCGAGAATCGGAACCAGGGGCAACTCCATCGAGTCGTGCAGTCGCGTTGCGCCCGCGCGCTCCATGTCGCGAACCAACGCGTCGCCGACTGGGTCGAGCAGTCCGATCCAGACGCCGTAGTACGCGGCGGCTTCCTCCACAGGCACGTCGGCGATGCCGCGTTTCCCACGGCCGCTACCGAGCAGCGTCTCCTCCGCCTCGACGCTGAGAGCCGCGAGATCGTGGGCGAGCACCGGGAGGGTCGGAACCTTGAGGCGCGAGTTGGTGAGGTAGGCGGCGAGCAGCGCGTCGAACTGGAGACCCTGGATGGCGATGCCGCGCCGCCGCCACGCCAGCAGCTCGCGTTTGAGGTCGTAGCCGCGCTTCGGAATGCTGCTGTCGGCAAGGACCTCCTCCACGGCAGCGACGGCCGCCGGGTCAGCGTTGCGCTCCAGTCCGGCATGCCATACGGGCATGTAGTAGGCGACGTCCGCACCCTTGGGCGCAAAGGCGACACCGATCATGTCGCCGGTTCTCGGGTTGCCGTCAATCACGGTGCGCAGCGCCATCGCACCAGCAGTGCGAACGCGCTGCACAGCGTCAGATGCCTGATGCGCATCGATCACGATCTCGACATCCGTCGCGGGCGATTGCAGGTCGCCGGGCAGGGCAGGCGCATCGCTTGCGGGTGGCGCAGCACCAATCGTGGCGGCGCCGTCATCGGTGCGTCCGGGCAGCCGCGGGAGCAGGCTGCGAAACTCGAGACGATCGAACAATTCGCGCACCACAGACTCGTCGTAGTTGAAGAGGCGCGCGCTCTCGAGCGGCAGGTCGATGTCCAGGTCGACCTTGATGGTGGCGGTCCACTTGCTCAACCGCGCCTGCTCCACATGGCTTTCCAGGGCGCGCTGCACACGGCCTGGCGGCATCGTCGGCACCGCTGCGAGCACGTTCTCGAGCGGACCGTACTGCTGCACCAGCGACATCGCGGTTTTCTCACCAATCCCCGGAACCCCGGGGATGTTGTCGCTCGGATCGCCTTGCAGTGCCTTGAAATCGACCACCAGCGGCGGCTCGAAGCCGTAGCGTTCACGCACCTTGTCGATGTCATAGATGATCGTGTCACTGAGCCCACGCCGGCTCGCGAAGACGCGGATGTGCTCGGTGACCAGCTGCAGCACATCGAGGTCGCCGGTCAGGATGATGACGTCGAGTCCAGCAGCCTCCGCCTTCTGGGCGAGCGTGCCGATGACATCATCGGCTTCGTACCTGGGAACCTCGATGATGGGAATACCGAGCGCCAGAACGACCTCGCGCGCCCACGGAAATTGCGCACGAAGCTCGTCAGGAGCGCGCAGACGTTGCGCTTTGTACTCTGCGACTCGCTCGTGGCGAAAGGTGGGACCGGAGAGATCGAAGGCCGCGATTGCATACGTTGGCGCGGTGTCGTTGAGCGCCTTGAAGAGCATCGACGTGAAGCCGTAGGCGGCGTTGGTCATCTCGCCCCGGCTGTTGCTCAACGCGGGCATCGCGTGGAAGGCGCGATACACAAGGTTGTGCCCATCCACCAGCAACAAAGTCTCGCGAGCCACAGCGATCCATGGTAGCGGCGAGGCATGGATGTCCTCGCGGGCTCCGTCCCGGGGTTATGATCGAGGCATGGCCGACCTGGTGGAAATGACCGTCGACAGCATCAGGGTGCACATGCCGACGGGCCAGCACGTCGTCATCCTCAAAGAGAAGACGGCTGATCGCTACCTCCCGATCTGGATCGGCATCAACGAGGCGAATGCGATCGCGCTGAAGATCACCGGCATCACCCCGGAGCGACCGATCACGCACGACCTGCTCGCCAACCTCCTGAGCGCGGTGGAGGTGACCGTCGAGCGGATTGTGGTGACATCGCTCAGCAATGAGGTCTTCTACGCTCGAATCCTTGCCCAGGTGGACGGGCGCCGGCTGGAGATCGACTCCCGCCCGTCGGACGCGATTGCCGTGGCGGTGCGGGTCGGCGCTGGCATCTTCGTCGCTGATGAGGTGCTCGACAAGGCGGGCGTCCTCCCCGAGGCGGACAAGGACGGCGATCTGACGGAGGCCGACCCGGAGAGCGAGGAGCGGCTCGCCAAGATCCGAGACTGGGTGAACACCCTCAACCTCCCCGACCTGGGCACGGGCGCCTCCGAGAGCTAGGCGCGGCTCAGGCGCTGAAGAGCGACCAGAACCCCGGGTCCTCGAAGCCGAGCCTCCAGGCCGCGATCCCCAGCAGGCCGTAGGTGTGGACCAGCGCGACCTTGCGCGCCAGACTGTCGGCGTCGTCGAAATAGGTGATCAGGGACCCGTTGGGCGAAAGCACGTAGGGGGTCTGCGCGTTGAAGTCGTAGTCGACCCGAGCCCCGGGCACCGCGAGCGCGTTGTAGAGGACGTTCGAGTACGCCGACGCGCCGCCGAAGGCACTCCCCCAGGCGCGACCGTAGAGCGGCACGCCGAGGAGCACGTGCGCTGGGTTGAGGTCCGGCAGGGTTGCCTGCAGGACCGCGTTGTCCCAGTCCAGTCCGGCCACCGGTCCCGGCGTGCCGCCGTCGCCATGCTCGTCATACGCCATGAGGTCGACGTAGTCGGCCGCCTTCCCGATCGCGGCGATGTCGTACGCAGCGGAGTACGGATTCACCCCGGCGAAGTCGTGGGGGACGATGTCGACGATCAGCTTGGCGCCGTGCGCGTGGACCGCGGTCGCCAGCTGCTGGATGAACGCCGTGAAGGGCGCCTTATCGGCCGCCAGCATCCCCTCGAAGTCCACGTTGATGCCGCGGTATCCGTCGTAGTGGATCGCCGCGACCATCTCATTGATGAGCACGTTGACTGCGCTTGGATTGTTGAGGAGCTGATCAGTCGCCGTGGGGTTGGTCGAGTCGTTGGCGAGTGACGGCCAGATCGGCAGGCCCGCCGCACCCGCACGACCCACGGCGGACTGATCGGGCGTGCCGAGCAGGGTGCCGTTCGCCTGCGCCTGCCATCCCGTCGGAGTCACCTCGGTGACGGCCCCCAGGTGGAACGCCAGCGACGAGTTGGACGGCGCGGTGTTGATGACGAAGGCGTCCACGGGGATGCCCTTGACCGAAGGCGGGGGCGGTACCGTGACCCGGCGGAGCGTGTGCGGGGCGATACCGACGAGCGACAGGGTTATCCCGGGGTCGAGATGGGCCTCGCCGGCCGTTGGGATCGACGCCGGCAGTGCGATCGACGCGGGTGGCTTGCCGCTCCAGGAGATCCGTGCGTGGGTGCCATCGACCCAGGTGATCTTGGCGCCGGGCAGTGCCGCGGCGATGGACGGCTGCGACGGAGCATCGTCGAACACGGCGTCAACCACCAATCCGGTCGACGGGTCGATGTGGGCCGCGAGCATCGCCGCGGTCGGTGGGATCACCGTGAAATTGATGTTCTGGGTGCTCATGCCCGCCACGGCCACCGAAAGGCGGTGCGGCGTGGAGAGCGGGAGCAGCGGCTGCACCGTCGCGACAAGATCCTGTGCCTCGGTGGCGAGCGAGAGCGGGTGCCCGTCGAGCGTTGCGGTCACGTCCGATGCCTGGAGCGCCGCCCCGGTGGCATGCAGCCGCAGATCGAGATTGGGGGGCACGTTGGTGGAGCCGGAGCGGAGGCCGACGCCGCCCGCGGTGATCACGAGGTAGCCGTAGTTTGGGGGTGGGCCGAGCCCGCTGAAGCTGCAGCCGGAGACCAGCAGCGCCACAGCCAGGCACGCCAGGCGGCGGTGCATTGCCTAGCAGTCTAGTAAAGGAGACGCGCTTGGGACCGGCGCAGCTCCGGAATCAGTGGATCGTGAGCGTCAATTCCGCGGTGAGCGCGGGGCTGTTCGGGCCGGTGGTCCCGGCGGGTACGGTCGCGATGACCCGGAGTTCGGTGCCCGGCGCAAGTCCCGCAGGAACCGTGAAGCTGAGCAGCGGACCGTTTGTTCCGATCGCTGGGACGGATCCGGACGCCCCTTCGCTCGTTCCTCCGGCCTGCGGCTCCGGCGCGGAGGTCTGGGCAATGCTGAAGTCAGGGGGTACCGCCAGCTGACCGTTCGAGTTCGAGCCCGTGCCCGCCACCGTGACCGAAACGCAAGGCAGCGCAGCCCGGGACGGGGCTGTGGCGGACACCGCCCCCGGGATCGAGAGTGACGTCACCGGTTCCGACAGTTGCGCGTAGACAATCGCCTGCTTGCCCGAGGTGACGGTCAGGGTTGGCGCAGCGAGCACCAGGTGGAGCGCGGGCTGAGCGGGATCAGTGGCCAGATCCTCCTGGCTGAAGCTGGCTGGCGGCGAGGCACCGGTGATGCCCACGATCGAGGTGCAGGACGAGGTGGTGCTCGCCCCGGCGTGCTGCGCGGCGCCACGGGGAGCCGTAGCCGGCTGGAGGGTCCCGTTGACCGAACCTCCGCCCCCATGCACCACGGCGGCGATCGCGATCACGAGCACAAAGGCGCCGGCAAGCGCCGTTGCCGGGAAGCGGCGGAGCAGGCCGAGGTTGAACCAGCTCAGGCCGATGCGCGGCCGCGCGGGGATCTCGGCGACGGGCGGCGTCGACGGCAGGTGCACCACGTGGGGCATCCGCGCCTTCGGCACCTCGCGGAGCGCTTGGATACTCGCCCTGAACTCCGCATAGGCCGCGGCGCAGGGTTCGCAGGACTGCATGTGCGCGTGGAAGCGTGCCTCCTCGATGGGCGTTAGCTCATCCTCGTAGGCCGCAGAGAACAGGTCGTCGAGGTGGCGGCGCGGGCTACTCATGCGTGCTCCTCGGCAAAGCCCGGCGCTGCGGCGGTACCACGCAGGGCCTTGGCAAGCATGGTCCGCGCCCGGTTCAGCCGCGACTTGACCGTGCCGATCGGAACACGGAGCGCCTCAGACATCTCCTCGTAGCTCAGCTCGTTGACGTCCCGGAGGACGACGACGGCGCGGAAGTCGGGATGGAGCGCGAGCAGTGCTTCACGGACCGCGGCCACGCGCTCGCGGGACAGAACGGTCGCCTCCGGGCCGAGTGCCGGGTCGGGAAGCTCAACGATATTGCCCTCGGCGTCCTCCAGGGGATCAGCGGGCCGGCGGACGGTGCGGCGCTGGACGTCATGACTGCAGTTGATCGCGACCCGAAACAGCCAGGCCCGGATGGTCTGACCGCGCAGCACCGGGATTCTGACGTAGGCGCGCAGGAAGGTCTCCTGCACGACGTCCGCCGCATCGGCCGGTGTCCCGAGAATCCTGAGTGCCATCGTATAGAGCTCATCCTGGTGGCGAGTGACAATTGCTGCAAAGGCATCGCGGTCGCCGCGGCGTGCCCGCTCGAGGAGCGCCTCGTCGTCCATGCATTTGAGGGTACGCGCCAGGTAGCGCTCCGGTTCCCGGCTTGAGCCGGTACGCTGTCAATCCGGCCGGGGTGGCGGAATGGTAGACGCAGCGGTCTCAAAAACCGCCGAGGACAACCTCGTGAGGGTTCGACTCCCTCTCCCGGCACTCGGACAGCGTGTACTAAGCGTCGGACGCGGCCAAGGGATGATTCTTCAGGCCGCTTTGAATGACCTTGGCGATGGCAATTGGACCACCATCAAGGGAGAGGAGAAGCAAGACGACGGCAGCGCCTGCGCCCAACACGGCGCACTGCCACGGCGCGAAGGTGAACGGCGCCATCCCCATATAGGCAGCGCACCGACCGTACGGAGGGCAGTATGGGAGCGATCGCAATTGAGAGGTCAAAAGACCGACCCCAACCCCGACGGGCACCGATAGCACCCGAAGTGCGTTCGCGAGGCTGTCCACCAAAGAGAGGGCAAGCAAAGTAACCGCGGCACCCCCACCGAACAAGACGCATTGCCAAGTCGCGTAGGTATACCTCGCAAAAAAATTGGGAAGGGGGCAGAGGATTGCAGGTGGGCCTCCAGCGTACAGTGCGCACTCGGGTCTCACACCTGTAATAAGTTGCGCGGTCCACAGGCCAACGCCAACTCCCACCGGCACGGAAGCCACCCGAAGGACACTCGCCAGAATGCGCTTCATCCAAGCGATGTTACAGCGCGCCGAGGCCGAGCCAGAATTCCGCCCGTATGCGCGAACAACTGCCGCTTTTTCCGGCACCCAGTACACGTGGGATACAAATACCGGTATGAGTTCTCCAGATAAGACCGGCGAGTCGGTGCCGGAGCGATGGACCGCGTCGGCGGTGTTCCCCGACATGTGGGTGGATCCGGATAACGATCCCCGTGACACCGGTTTGGAGTTGGCTGACGAGCGTTCCACCCTCATCGACTACTTGCGTGCCTACCGATTGACGCTCCGACTGAAGTGCGCCGATCTCGACGCCAGTCAGATGGCGCTCCGATCGGTACCGCCGTCGACGATGTCGTTGTTAGGCCTCATCCGGCATATGGCGGACGTCGAGCGGAACTGGTTCCGATGCGTTATGGCAGGTGAGGATGCCCCGAGTCTGTTTTGGTCCGACGATGACCGCGAAGGCGGGTGGGACGGTGCGGTTGCGGACGCCGCCGTGGTCGCTCAGGCGTGGGCGGCGTGGGAGGACGAGATCGCATTCGCCGAGCGATTCGTCGCCGAGACAACTGATCTCAGCACGGTCGGCCGCATGTCTGACGGCAAACCAATTCGACTGCGCGAGGTCCTCGTGCACATGATCGAGGAATACGCGCGCCATTGCGGACACGCCGACCTGATTCGTGAGCGGATCGACGGTCGCGTGGGTCAGTAGCGACACCCGCGGCGCGGCCCACCGACGCCTTCACCGGATAGACGCCGACAAGGGCTTCGTCCAATAGCACCGCCAGCAACGAGGACACGAATATGCAGTCTCGATACAGGAATTACTGGGTGTACAGCATCGGTGTCGGGATCGTCCCGGCCGTTGTCGCAGTGATTGTCGCGGCCATCAAGCAGGACAACCTGCACACCTATCTCCTGGTGTTCGCGGGATGGGCCATCGGGTGGGTGTCCGGCACCATCGCCCGGTACGTTTATCCGCCGCCGAGTAAGTGGCACGCGCAGGTCAGGTAGGTCACCAGGGCACGTCACAGGCACCGTCTGCTGCGGGAATGGCGCTTCGCCCGGCATCATTCGCGCATGGACATCGCGCGCGTCAGCGGTGCATCGCCGCCGCAGCAGGAACCGTTGTCGCCACTGATCAAGTGGGTGCTTCCCGGCGGTGTCGTGGCGCTGACGATCGCACTCCTCGGCGGGTACGAGTTTCACTGGTCCTGGACCGGTGTCACGCCCGGCGACCAACTCTGGGATCTCCTCCACGTGATCGTGCTTCCGGTGGTGCTGGCGACCCTGCCGATCTGGTACCGGACCCGGCAGCGCTGGATGATGGAGTGGCATCTGGTCTTCGGCATTGCAACCCTCGCGTTCGCTGTCCTGGTGGTGGGTGGGTACGCGCTCGACTGGGGGTGGACCGGCTTTCAGGGCAACACCTTCTGGGACTGGCTCGAGCTGCTTGCGCTGCCGGTCGTCGTCGCCTCGTTGCCGCTGTGGTTCGCGACCAACAAGCGCTTCGAGCGCCGCTGGCGCGCAGTGGGCCTGTGCGGACTCGCGATCTTTGTGGTCGTGGTGGTCGGTGGCTACGCCCTCAGTTGGGGCTGGACGGGCTTCCAGGGCAACACGCTTTGGGACTGGCTGCGCCTCCTCCTCGTCCCCTTCGTGCTGCCGGCGGCGCTCGCATGGTTCTCGGCCCGGGCCGAGTCGCAGCGTGAGCGGGAGCACGCATAGGAATCAGTAACGCAAAGCGACCGTCAGATACCCATCGGAACTGGTGTCGTAGTCGAATCCGACCGCCGTGCAACTCGTGGCAGCCGAGCACGACACTCCATAGGGAAAGGTGTCGGCAAACGGGTTGGGGGTCGTCTGGGAGGACCATGCGCTCCCATTCCACCGCTCAGCAAGCGGGAGATCCGCGGAGCTGGTTGCATAGGTCCCGACCGCCGTACAGTCATTGCTCGTCGGACAGGACACGGAATCCAACCCCGCCGTCACGCCGGGATCCGATATGGACTGGACGGTCCATGCGCTCCCATTCCACCGCTCGACAAGCGGGTTGTTCACGTCGGCGCTGGTCACCCAGAACCCGACAGCGGTGCAGCTGGTGGCCGATGGACAGGAGACGCCCTCTGCCTCTCCTGTGTTTGAACCTGCCGGCAGGGGCATCGACTCGAGGGTCCAGACGCTCCCATTCCAGAACGCGGTGAGGGGGAGCAACGAATAGACGGACTCGGTGTTGTAGTAGCCCACCGCCATGCAAGCAATCGCCGACTTGCAGGAGACGCCGAGAAGCTCACCTCGTTCGAAGTCGGGTGGTTCGGGAACTGTATGAATCGTCCACGTGCTGCCATTCCACGTCTCGGAGAAGCCGACGTCGGCGCCGGGGTCTGACGTTTGGTAGAAGCCGACCGCGATGCACGCGCTCGGCGTTGGGCACGACACGCCCGTGAACTGACTGAAGGTCGCGACACTCGGAGCGGGTGTGGGCTGGATGGCCCAGTGGCCCCCGTTCCACCTCTCGGCGAGGGTCACCACAACCTTGGAGGTGTTGTCGTAGCTGCCGACCGCAGTGCACACAGTTGTCGACGCACAGGAGACGCCGAACATCCGGTAGGAGCGAGCACCCGTCGGTTTGGGAAGGGTTTGCACAGCCCACACGCTGCCGTTCCAGCGTTCAGCCAGCCCGTTTGTGGCTCGGCCGGATGGGATGTCGTAATAGCCGACGGCGGTGCATGCGCGCGCACCCGGGCAGGACACGCCGAAGAGCTCGTTGTCACTTGAGGTACCCGCCGGGTTGAGTGTCGTCTGCGTTGTCCAGCTCAGTGCGACAGCCGCACTTGCCTGACCGCCGGCCACCAAGATTGACGCAACCAACGATATGGGTACCGCTGCCAAGCGTCTCATTTCGACCCTCCGCAGACCCGACGAGTGTCGCGGCCTCTAGGTCGGCGATTATATGGACTCTCATCCGGGATCTGGGAATATCCCAACTCACCAGGAGGCACACCAATGCTTATCAGCACCGCCAATGACCTGCCCGGTTACGAGATCACCGAAGTGCTCGGCGAAGTCTTCGGACTCACCGTCCGATCCCGGAACATCGGCTCCCAGTTCGGCGCCGGCCTGAAATCACTCATGGGTGGCGAACTGAAAGGAATGACCGCGAACCTCGCGCACAGCCGCCAGGAAGTCATCGAGCGCATGTGTGGCGAAGCGGCGGCAAAGGGCGGCGACTCCATCGTCGGGATGCGCTTCGACACCTCCGAGATGGGTGGCACCTGGACCGAGATCTGCGCCTACGGCACAGCGGTCAAGACCCGGAAGCTTTAGACCGCCGCTCCAAATCGATCGAGCCGGAACGGCGAGAGGTCCGCATCGCTCCCGCCCGTCGTGACGCGCTGTGCGATCGCCTCGCCGACCCCGGCCGAGTGCTTGAACCCGTGTCCCGAGCAGGGCGAGACGAGCAGCACGCCGGGGAGATCCGGGTGGTCGTCAATGATGAAGTTCGCGTCCGGCGTGACTGTATAGAGGCAGCGCACCGCGCGCAGGCAATGCGATGACAGGCCCGGAAGCCGCTTGCTGATCAGTGATTCGTGGAGGTGGCGCGGCTCATCGGGGTCGACCTCGAGTGACGCCTCGTCAGCGGCGGTGGCAGTGTCGAGCTGCTCGTCGGCGACCTTGATCTCGCGGGTGCCGTCGATCGCCGGGAACCCGTAGAAGGCGCTGCCGTCACTCAGGCCCCAGATGAACACCGGCATCGCACCAGGTGTGTGGTCGACGGCGTTCGGCCGGAGCTCGAACCACGAGAGCACCTGCCGGTAGATGCTGAACAACTGGAGCTGCTCGACGGCAACGAAGTCACGAACCCAGGCCCCCACCGCGAGCACCACCTTGTCCGCGTCGATCACCCCGCCGTTGGTGCGCACCTCCACGCCACCGCCCGACGACTCCATGGCGAGGACCCGCTCATCACGGCGGATCTCGGCGCCGAGGCGGGCTGCGACGGTGAGCTGCGCATCGACGCAGCGCTCGGGCCGGACGAACCCGGCGCTGGGCTCGTAATACGCGGACTCGTTTCCATCGAGCCCGAACTGCGGGAAGCGCCGGGCCACATCCGCCGCGTCGAGCAACTCGTGCTTGATGCCATATCGGTTGGCGCAGGCGATGGTGCTGGCCAGGAACTCGTGACGGTGGTGGCCGGCGGGCCCGCCACCGGCGGACTCGAGGATCAGGCCGCCGCACTGGGTGAGCAGATCCTGACCGGTCTCGGCCTCGAGCTCCCGCCAGATGGCGTGGGAGCGCTGAACCAGCGGCGTGTAGGCCTCGCCCTCCCCGATCGCCTCACGGGTGATCCGCGTGTCCCCGTGGGTCGAGCCATAGATGTGGGGAGGTGAGAACCGATCGATCCCGACCGCTCGGATCCCGCGCTGCGCCAGCTGGTACAGGGTGGCGGCACCTGCCGCGCCCAGGCCGACGACGGCCACTTCGTACCTGCTCATCGACCGCAGCCTACTACCCTGCGCAGGTGAGCCAGGATCACTACTTCAGTCGGGATCCGACGGTCGCTTCGCGCTCGAAGACGATCCAGGTCACGCTCCCGGACGTGAGCTTCGAGCTCGACACCGACCGAGGCGTCTTCGCGCACGGTCACCTCGATATCGGGACCGACCTCCTGCTCCGAACGGTTCCAACGGTGCCGCCCGGAGAGCTCCTCGATGTCGGCTGCGGATATGGCGCCATCGCCATCACCGTCGCGCTGCGCAACCCCGACGCCCGGGTGTGGGCGGTGGACGTCAATCGCCGGGCGCTCGACCTCTGCGCGCGCAATGCCGAACGTGCCGGGGCGGTGAATGTCGTGGCGGCTGAACCGGACGCGGTTCCCGGTGGTATCAAGTTCGCCGCGATCTACTCCAACCCGCCCGTGCGGCTCGGCAAGGAGGCGCTCCACGAGCTGCTCCTCACCTGGATCGGACGGCTCGAACCGGACGCGCTGGCGACCCTGGTGGTGCAGCGCCACTTGGGCTCCGACTCCCTTGCCGCCTGGTTGACGAGCCTCGGCCATCGCGTCGAGCGAGTTCGATCGAGGTTCGGCTATCGAGTGCTCGAGGTGCATGCCGTCGCCGCGAGCCCGCATGATGACAGCCGTGCCCGCTAGCCCCGGCCTCGTCGGCTTCATCACCATCAACGTCGACCCGGTCCTGAACATCGGCCCGATACCGATTCACTGGTACGGGGTCATGTACGCCGTGGCGTTCCTGGCCGCCTACCAGTTCGGCGTGCTTCCCTACGCGAAGTGGCGCGGTCTTCCCAAGCCAATCGCGGAGAAGATCTGCGTCTGGACGATCATCTTCGGTCTCCTCGGCGGCCGTCTTTACTACGTCGTGCAGCAACCCGACCTGTGGCAGAACTACATCCTCAAACCGATCAACATCATTGCGTTCTGGCAGGGCGGCATGGCCTTCTTCGGCGCCATCATGGCCGGCTTCGTGACGCTCGCCATCTGCGCATGGCGCTACGGATACAACCCGTGGATCGCCCTCGACGGTGGCGTCATCTTCGCCGTTGTCGGTCAGCCGATCGGCCGGATCGGCAACGTCATCAACGGCGACATCCTGGGATCGCCGAGCACACTGCCCTGGGCCACCGCGTACTCGAATCCACACGCGATCTTGCAGACCGGGTTCTCACTCTGCACGCGGATCCAGTGCATCGCATACCAACCGGCCGCGGTGTATGAGGCACTCGGCACCATCTGCATCGGGCTCATCCTGTTGGTGCTGGTGCGCCGCAACGTCCGTCCGGGCATCCTCGCGATCGCGTACGTCGCGCTCTATGGCGTGAGCCAGTTGATCCTCTTCGAGTTCCGCAAGAGCGAGCCGCCCGGGCCACTCGGGCTGCGCGAGGCGCAGTGGACGTCGATCGCGACACTCGTGCTCGCGGTTCCACTCCTGTACCTGCTGTGGCGGAAGACCAACGTGCGCCTCGAGAAACGCTTTCCCCCCGGACCTGCGGCAGACGAGGAGCCGCCAACGGGCCAGCAGCCGGCCGCAGCCCGGTGACACAACTCTTCCTGTACAACGTCATCGCCTTCGTCGAGGCGGCCTTGACGGTGCTGATCATTGCGCGGATCGCCGTGTCGTGGATCGGGCTCAGCCCATGGCATCCCATCGTCCGCTGGTTGCGCGTGATCGTCGACCCGATCCTCGCTCCGTTTCGCCGCATCCTCCCCACCTTCAGCGGTATCGACTTCTCGCCGATCCTCGCGCTCGTCGTCATCAACATCGTGGCGCAGGTATTGCAGACGCTGGTCATCGGTGGAGGCGTCGACCCGGCCGCGACCATCGAGTTGCTCATCGAGGAGGTGGTGGTCGACATCGCGATCGCGATCGCAATCTTCGTCTTCATCCGCATCCTGCTTGCCGTCTTCCATGCCGATCCGTGGCACCCGTTGGTACAGATGGTTCGATCGCTCACCAACCCGTTGGTCGCACCGTTCTCCGGCTTTCACCGCGGCGGCGCGACAGCCGGAGTGGATATCCCGGCGATCGCGGCGCTGGTCATGTACATCGTCCTGATCATCGTGATCAAGGTCGTCTTCGGATTGCTGCTCGGGCAGCCGTTCTGACCGAAGGCGAGGTCAGCGCCGAGCCGTAGTGCGCTCGCGTTCCGGGGCGCGCACCCGGCGCATCTCGACTCGATACGTGTTGTCACCGACGAGGAGCTCCACCGCGCGCTCGAGCGCCGGACACGGCTCAACAGCGAAGTCAACGCTGAGCGTGATCTCGTCGACGCTCGTCCCCGAGTCGACGTGCAGGACCACGGCGCAGTCACCCTGATGCTCCTCGAGCGCCTTGCGAAGCGCCCCGAGACTGCCGATCTGCGACGCGCTGACGCTGATGTGCACAGTGCTGTCGCGGCGCCAGGTTGCGAGCCGGGGATCGTCATAGGCGTAGACCGCTTCGGCGAGGATCTGCGGCGGCTCGAGCTCGACGCGATCCTCCTCCTCCGTTCCGGGCGTCGTGGTTCCACCAGCGGCGGTGCGACCGGCCTCGACCTTGCCACGCACCACGATCACCGCGTCCGGCCGCAACGCCGACACACACTCTTCGAACACGCGGGCGAACACCACGACCTCGACGCTGCCAGTCAGATCCTCGATCTGCAGTGCGGCCATGCGCTGTCCAGTTGTGCTCCGGCGCGGCACGAACGTGCGCATGTCGCGGATGGCACCACCCACCTGGACGATGAGCCCGTCGAGATGCGCGCCGAGCTCGTTGATGGTGGTGTCCACACGCTGCTGCAGCTCGGCCGCGATCCTGCGCAGTGGGTGGTCACTCAGATACATGCCGAGAAACTCGCGCTCCCAGCTCAAGCGCTCGTCGGCCGCGATCGCGAACGGTCCGCTGGCCTCGCGACCTTCGAGGTCGTCCGCGGCCTGCGATACCGGCTCGATGAGCACGACGGTCTCGCCGAACAGGGATGTCTGACCGGACTCACGCTCGCGGCGGATCGACGCGGCCCGGTCGATGACACGGTCGAGCACCGCGAGCATCGCCCCGCGCTCGCCGAGCGAGTCGCACGCACCGCTCCGGATCAACGCTTCGACAACGCGACGGTTGAGGTCGCGGCTCGCTACGCGCAGGCAGAGGTCAAAGAGCGAGACGTACGGACCGCAGGCATCGCGCTCGGCCACGATCTCGGCGGCGATACGCTCGCCCACGTTCTTGATGTGCCGCAGCCCATAGAGGATCTCGCCCTGCGCCTCATCGCCGAGGCTGAAGGCCGAGGCGCTGCGGTTGACATCCGGGGGGCGGACGACGAGCCCCCGGGCATGCGCATCGAGGATCGACTGCTTGAGCCGGTCAAAGTTGTCCGCACGGCTGTTGAGCAGCGCGGTCATGTACTCGCGCGGGTAGTTCGCCTTGAGATACGCCGTCTGGTACGCGATCAGCCCGTAGGCCATCGAATGCGCCCCATTGAAGCCGTATCCGGCGAACAGGGCGATGAGCTCGAAGAGCTCGAGCGCGGTCTCCGCCGCGACGCCTCGCGCTGCAGCGCCGCTCAGGAACTGCTCGCGCTGCTTGGCCATCTTCACCTTGTCCTTCTTGCCCATCGCAGCGCGCAGAACATCGGCTTCGCCGAGGGTGAAGCCGGCGACGGCTGACGCGATCTTCATCACCTGGTCCTGGTAGAGGATCGCCCCGTATGTCTCCTTGAGAATCGGCTCGAGCTCCGGGAGCATGTACGTCACCGGCTCTTCGCCCCGCTTGCGCCGCATCCAGGTTCCGGTGGCGCCGCCCTCGATCGGACCCGGACGGTTGAGCGCCACCGCAACGCCCATATCCTCGAGCGTCTTGGGTTGCATGTCGAGGAGGATTCGCTTGGCGAACGTCGCCTCGAGCTGGAAGATGCCATGCGTGTCGGCCTTGCCGAGGAGCTCGTACGTCTTGGCGTCGTCGAGCGCGATCTGATCGATGTCGAGCTCGATCCCGCGGGACGACCGGACCATCTGGGCAGCGTCGTCGATGACCGTTAGGTTGGACAGACCGAGCAGATCGATCTTCAGCAGTCCGATCTGCGACACGCCGTTCATGTCGTACTGCGTCACCGCCGTGCCGTCGCCCGCGGTCGAGCGCTGCAACGGCACGATGTTGGCGAGCGGCTCCGAACCGATGACGACGGCTGCCGCGTGTGTCGAGGCGTTGCGGCAGATCCCCTCCAGGCGCTTCGCGTTGTCGATGATGTGCTTCGCCCAGTCCTCGTGGTCGTAGAGATCCTTGAGTTCGCGGCTCTCTTCGAGCGCTTGCTTCAGCGTGATGTTCACCACCTGCGGCACAAGCTTCGCCAGCCGGTCGACATCCGGAAGGGCCACATTGAGCACTCTTCCAACGTCGCGGATCGCTGCTCGGGCCGCCATGGTTCCGAACGTGATGATCTGCGCGACACGGTCGCGGCCGTACTTCTCCTGCACGTACGTGAGGACGCGATCGCGTCCGCGGTCGTCGAAGTCGATGTCGATATCGGGCATCTGCACGCGCTCGCGGTTGAGGAACCGCTCGAAGATGAGCCCGTAACGGAGCGGCTCGATGTCGGTGATGCGGAGCACGTAGCTCACCACTGAACCGGCGGCGCTGCCGCGGCCGGGCCCGACGCGAACGCCGTCGCACCGTGCCGCCCTGATCAGGTCCCAGACGATGAGGAAATACGCTGAGAAGCCCGTCTCACGGATGACGTCGAGCTCCATGTGCAGCCGTTCTCGTACCTCGTCATTGACCGCGTCCGCGTAGCGCTCCCGCACGCCTGCCTCGCAGAGCTCGCGGAGATACGAATCGGCGTCGAGCCCCTCGGGAATCGGCGAGTACGTGGGCAGGAGGTTGCGGCCCAGCGGAATCTCGACGTGGCACCGGTTCGCGATCGCCATCGTGTTGGACACGGCGTCGCCGTAGGCCGCGAAACGCTCGCGCATCTGCTGGGTGCTCGCGAGGTAATACTCCGGCCCCGAGAAACGGAATCGCTTCTCCTCCTCGCGGCGCGATGCCGTCTGCAGGCAGAGCAGGATGTCGTGCGCTTCCGCATCCTCGGGCTTGATGTAGTGCGAGTCGTTGGTGGCGACGAGCGGCAGGCCGGTCCGGCGCGCGATCTCGACCAGCCCTGCGCGCACTGTGTCCTCCTCGGGGATGCCATGGTCCTGGAGCTCGAGGAAGTAGTTGTCCGTCCCAAAGATCTCCGCGTGCTCGCGCGCCACCGTCTCTGCAGCTGCCATGTCACCGCGAAGGATCGCCTGCGGCAGCTCGCCACCAAGACACGCCGACAAGCAGATCAGGCCCTCGGCGTGCTCCGCGAGCAACTGGCGATCGATGCGCGGCTTGTAGTAGTAGCCCTCGAGATGCGAGGTGCTGACCAGCTTGATGAGGTTGCGATAGCCGGCGTCGTTGCGCGCAAGCAGGATGAGGTGGCTGGGGTCGCGGTCCGCCCTACCCTCGCGATCGTGGCGCGAGCGCGGCGCCATGTACATCTCGCAACCGAGCACCGGGTTGATCTTTGCCGCACGCGCGGTGGCGTAGAAATCGATGGCGCCGTAGAGGACGCCGTGATCGGTGATGGCGATCGCCGTCTGTCCCATCGCCTTCGCGCTGTCGATGAGTTCCTTGACGCGCGAAGCACCGTCGAGCAGCGAGAACTCGCTGTGCGTATGCAGGTGGGCGAAGCCTCCCGACTCGATCTCGTCGCCGGTCGCGGATGGCTCCTCCACGCTGCCTCCTGGGTACGGTCGATGACAACGAACAGACGTACGCTACCACTCCCCGGCGATCGGCCGCCGAGCCTCTTGAGGGTACCCCTCAGCGGGTACCGGAGGGCTCAGGAGCCTGGTCGTCGGGAGCCGCTCCGGTGCGTGTGAGCTGGACCACGCTCTCGACGTGATACGTCTGTGGAAACATGTCGACGATATCGAGCGAGTCGACGCGATACGGGCCTGACGCGACCAGCGTGTGCAGGTCGCGGGCGAGCGTCGCCGGGTCGCAGGAAACGTAGACGACGCGCTCCGGGCCGGCGAGCGCGAGCCAGCCGGTGACCCGGCCCGAACATCCCGCCCGCGGCGGATCGAGGATCACGACGTCGGCCATCTCGGCGGCGCCCACCTGCGGCAATGCATCCTCCACCGGCGACAGCACGAAGTGCATGCGCTCCGCAACGTCGTTGACACGCGCGTTGAGCACGCCGAGCTGCGCCGCGCCCCGGTTGCTTTCGATACACACGACCTCGCGCGCATCCGCGGCGAGGTGACATGCCAGCACACCAATTCCCGCATATGCATCGACCACGCGCAGACCGGCGTGGTCGCGGAGCGCGTCGATGGCACATTGGTACAGCACGTCCATCTGCGCCCAGTTGACCTGGATGAACGCATCGGGCGTCACGCGAAACGTCATGCCGCGCCAGCGCAGCGTCGTCGACGTTGTGCTGACGCGTCCGCCGTCGGGCAGATCGAGACCACCATCGAGCGAGCCGCTCGCCAGCCCCTTGGTTGGCTTGGCGTGGATGAGCAGCTCCTGACCCTCCTCGCCGACGGTGAGGTGGAGCGTGCCCAGCGCGTGCGTGGCGCTCGAGTTGAGGAGCTTGCGCAGCGCGGGCAGCGATGTGGTGATCCGCGGATGGTGGATCAGGCAATCGTCCACCGCGATCGGCCGCCAGCTGCGAGCCCGGTTGAACCCCAGCGCCGGCGGTGCCGTCTCGGTACCGGGGATGACATGGAACTCACCGCGGATGCGATACCGCCAGGGGTCGCCGACCGCGTGCATGCGCGGGGCGGGGTGCTCGATGTGCTGCCGGTGCAGGGCGTCGAGCACGATGTCTCGCTTGAGATCCACCTGGTGGGGATATGCGATGTGCTGGAGCTGGCAGCCGCCGCACTTCGGGACGTACGGACACGGCGGCGTGACCCGATGCGGCGACGCCTCGGTGACACGGACGACCTCGGCGAATGACGTCGATCCCTTCCGGTAGCGGACCGATACCTCCACCTCTTCGCCGGGGATGCCGCCCTCAACCATCATCGTGGCGCCCTGCTCGTCATGGGCGAGGCACAGTCCACCATGGACCATGCGTCCGAGACGCACCCGGCTACTGCTCCGAGAGCCGGTCGCGAAGCAGACGGTTCACCAGTGGCATATCGGCCTTGCCACCGGTCGCATCCTTGACCGCGCGCATCAGCTGCCCGAGTGCCTGCTGCTTGCCGGCGCGGAAGTCCGCGGCTGCCGCGGGGTTCGCGGCGATGGCGGCGTCGACGAGCGCGCTCAGCTCGGCGGTATCGCTCACCTGGGCGAGTCCGCGATCCCGCACCAGCGCTTCGGGATTGCCACCAGCGACATAGAGCTCGGCGAGCAGTTCCTTGGCGGTCGGACCGTTGATGGTGCCTGCTTCGACGAGGCGAAGCAGGCTCGCGAGGCCGTCGCTGCCCAGACCGCTGTGCTGCAGCGGCGTGTGATGCTCGTTGGCCAGAGCTGCGACGTCGCCGCTCTGCCAGTTGGCGGCAAGCTTGGCGGGAACACCGGCGGCGACAAGCGCCTCGTAGGTGTCGGCTTCCTCACGGGTGTCGGTGAGCACGGCGGCGTCATACGCGGTGAGCCCGTACTGCTCCTGGAATCGGCGGGCGCGTGCCTCGGGAAGCTCGGGGAGCGTTGCCCGCACCCGCTCCACGAACGCCGCATCCAGGCGCAGGGGTGGCAGATCGGGCTCCGGGAAGTACCGGTAGTCGTGCGCCTGCTCCTTGCTCCGCTGCGAGATGGTGCGTCCCTGCGCCTCGACCCATCCGCGCGTCTCCTGGACGAGCGTGCCACCGGAGTCGAGCACGCCCGTCTGGCGCTCGATCTCGGACTCCAGCGCCCGCTGCACAGCGCGGAACGAGTTCATGTTCTTGACCTCGACCTTGACGCCGAGCTCCTGCGCGCCCGGAGTCCGGAGCGAGATGTTGGCGTCGCAGCGGAAGGATCCCTTCTCGAGGTTGCCATCGTTCACGCCGATGTAGGTGAGGATCTGGCGCAGGCGCACCAGGTACTCGCGCGCCGCCTCCGGGGTGCGCAGGTCCGGTTCGCCGACGATCTCCATGAGGGGCACGCCGCAGCGGTTGAGGTCGATGAGCGAGGATGTGGCGCTCTGGAGCACGTCGCCGGCGTGGTGCATCGTGCCGGTGTCCTCCTCCAGGTGAACACGCGTGATCCCGCATCGAACCGCCTCACCGCCGACGGGAAACTCGAGATATCCGTTGAGGGATAGGGGCAGGTCGTACTGCGAGATCTGGTATCCCTTCGGCAGATCAGGGTAGAAGTAGTTCTTCCTGTCGAACTTGGTGAACGGCGGGATGTCGCAGTGCAGCGCGAGCGCCGTGCGCACCGTGAAATCGACGGCTTTCTCATTGATGGTCGGCAGGACGCCGGGCAGTCCGAGGCAGACGGGGCATGTGTTCTCGTTCGGCGCCGCGTTGATGTAGTCGGCCGGGCACGGGCAGAACATCTTGCTGCGGGTGAGCAGTTGCGCGTGCACCTCGAGACCGATCACCACCTCGTAGCGGCCGAGCGCGGCGGGTCTGGTCGCGGTTTCGGTCATGCGGCCACGGTCGCATAGGGCGACAGTTGCGCGTGGAAGTCGGTCGCCTGCTCATATGCATGCGCGACGCGAAGCACGCGCGAGTCCTCGAAGCGCGGTGCGATGACCTGCAGCCCCACCGGGAGCCCGTCGACGAAGCCGCAGGGCACCGAGATGCCCGGGGTGCCGGCGAGGTTCGCGGGCAACGTGACCACGTCGCACATGTACATGGATAGCGGGTCGCTGCGCGATCCCATCGGGAACGCGACGCTCGGCGAGGTGGGCGACACGATCGCGTCCACATTCTTGAAGACCGCGTCGAATTCCTGGCTCACGAGCGTGCGGACCTTCTGCGCCTGCCTGTAGTAGGCGTCGTAGTAGCCGCTCGACAACGCGTACGTGCCGAGCATGACCCTGCGCTTGACCTCGTTGCCGAAGCCCGCGTCGCGCGTCTGCAGATACATCTCTGTGAGTGATGGGCGCTCGACGCGGACGCCGAAGCGAACGCCGTCATAGCGCGCCAGGTTGGACGAGCATTCAGCAGGAGCGATGATGTAGTAGACGCTGAGCGCGACGTCGGTGCTCGGCAGTGAGACCTCCTGAAGCGAGGCGCCAAGCCCTTCGAGAACACGGAACGCAGCCTCGACGGCGTCGCGAACGCCGGGTTCGGTGCCCGCGCCGAGATATTCGCGCGGGATCCCCAGGCGCATTCCGGCAACGCCGGCGCGCAGCGACGCGAGCGGGTCGTCGACCGCGCGTGGATCGGACGTGCTGTCACGCGGATCGTGGCCGGCGATGGCCGCATAGACCATCGCGCAGTCCTCGACGGTGCGCGTGAACGGGCCGATCTGGTCGAGCGAGGACGCGAAAGCGATGAGCCCATAACGCGAAACGCGGCCATACGTCGGCTTGAAGCCCACCACGCCGGTGAGTGCGGCGGGCTGGCGGATCGACCCGCCTGTGTCGGTGCCCAGCGAGAACGGCACGGTGCCGGCGGCGACCGTGGCAGCGCTGCCTCCGCTGCTGCCGCCCGGCACACGCTCGATGTCCCAGGGGTTGCCAACCGGCCCGTAGGCGGAGTTCTCGGTCGACGAGCCCATCGCGAACTCATCGCAGTTGGTCTTGCCGACACACACGGCTCCTGCATCGAACAATCGCTGCACGGCGGTGCCGGTGTACGGCGGCTTGAATCCGCGCAGGATTTTGGAGCCCGCGGTGGTGTCGACGCCGTTGACGCAGAGCACATCTTTGAGCGCCATCGGAATGCCGCAGAGCGGTGATGCCGTCTCGGGATGCGCCTCGAGCGTGTGCGCAGCGGCGTCGGCCTGCGCCTCGGCGAGCTCACGGGTCACCGCGAGATACGCGTTCAGGTCGTTCTCGGTGCGATCCACGTGCGCAATCGCGCCGGCGAGCAGCGCGCGAGGTGTCGTGCTGCCGTCGCGAAGCGCCGCCGCGAGCTGGGTGATGGTGCTAGCCGTCAAGTTCCGCGCCCTGGATGGCTCCAACCACGAAATAGTTGCCGTCGGAAACGGGCGCGTTGCGCAGCGCTGCAGCGGCGCCGATCGGTTCCTCCGGTACATCGGCGCGCATGACATTGACGAGGTCGCCGACCTGCGCTGTCTCCGCCAGCGCCGACGTGTCGACCTGCTGCAGCCGTGCGATGTGCTCGAGAATCGCCTCCAGCTCGCCGAGAAGTCGGTCCTTCTCCGCATCGCTGAGGCCGATTCGGGCAAGCATGGCGACGTGATCGACTTCGGCGCGAGAAAGTGTCATGGAGCGGCTATTATCCCGGCCGCTCGACTTCTTCGAGCGGGAGCCAGGTGAGCACCGTCTGCTCGGTCGGCGCGAAACCGGCTGAGAGGTAGGCGGACAGTGCGGCCTCGTTGTCGCCGCGAGTCCAGACGCACGCGAAGGTCACCCCGCGACTGCGGATGAGTTGCATCGCCTCCGCCATGAGGTTTCGGGCGACCCCGCGGCCGCGTTCGCCGGGACGGACGTACAGCTCCGCGATTTCCGCCTCAAGCCCGGTTCCGGGGTCGAAGAGCACCACCCAGCACAGGCCGATCGCCTCCCCATCCGATGTTCTCGCGACGAGGATGTGGTTCTCGCCGGAGAATCGCGGGGACGTCGTGAGCCGCTCGCTCAGCTGATCCGAGGTCTCCTCGGGATGGTCATAGTGCCGCTGCTCGGCGAGCGCCAGGTCGACGAGCATCGCGCGAACCTGGACGTCCTCGTGGTCCTCGAGCGTTTCGATGCGGACGTCATCGAGATCTGCCATGGCCAGCCATTGTGGCGGCTCAGGATGTGGCGGCCCCGCCCGCAGAGGCGATCCCGGTGGCGCCACCGGTGCTGTTGTTGCAGATCGTTGCAGGCTGGGCCGTCGCCGTGCCGGCGGGCTGGTCGGGTTCGGGGACCGGATGGCAGGGCAGGCCTGGCGGAACGCTCACCGGCGACGGAACCGGGATGACCACGCTCGGCCCCGCGCTTCCACCCCGTTGGGTCCAGTTCGAGCCGTCCCACGTCCAGGTCTGGTCGAAGAGGCCGGTCGTGTGCGACGACGTGCCGGAGCCGCCGAAGACCACGATCTGCCCGGTCGTCGCGTCGTACGCGGTGGCGGCCCCACTGACGGCAGGCGGCGTCATCGCGGGGTGCGCCCGGGTCCAGACCCTGGTCCAGATCCAGGTCCGCCCGCCGGCGAGGGCAACGTCGCTGTGGGTTGAGGTGTCGCCGACGAACGCAGTTCCCGGCATCGCCGGACCGCCGGTGTACGTGGTCACCTTCCGCCACGAGGTCCCGGTCCAGATGCTCTCCGTGCCGGTGTTGGACGCAGAAGGCTGCTCGGCGTTATTGCCGACACAGCCCGAGCAGGGGAATGGCACCGGTACCGGCTGGGCGACGTTGCCGCCGAAGGTGGCGAGCTTGCCGGTGACGGCGTCGTCGACGATCGAGGAGCTGAACAGTTCGTATGACGTCGCGCCGAGATTGGGTGCCATCACCTTCCATGCATGTCCGTCCCAGGCCCAGGCGGGAGCAGCGATGATCGGCAAGGAGCACTTCGGCTGGGCGCCGGGGTCCGCCGGGCTCTGCATCGGGCAGGCGATCGCCGGCTGCGCTGCCCCAAGCGCGGGCTCCGCGAACGGCCCGCGAGGGAGCAATACGACCCGCCCGGAGACGGGGTCGGTGGCCATCGCAGCACTGCCGAAGATGACAAGCGGTGTCGACGCCGTGGCCTTCGACCAATCACTCCCGTTCCACATCCACGTGGCCGCATCCGGCGCGACCACGCTGTCGCAGCCGGACGCCGCCGCTGCAGTGCCCTGCCTGGCATTCGCGGACGCACTCGGAGCAGGCGCAACGGCGGGTATCGGCTCGTCTGGCGGCACAGAAATGCCGGTTGAACCGGTGGAACCGGAGGACGACGACCCGGAGCCTCCCGAGCACGCGACGGAGCCGCTGTCCGGCGTGGCGAGCTGCTGACCGCCAACCAGAAGCACGTCGTGGCTCAACGGGTCATAGGCCATCTGAGCGTTGTCGAGCGCAGGGGGCGATGTCGCGGGGTGCGCCTGAGTCCATCCCGATCCGACCCAGATCCAGGTGTCGGTGAGCGTGCGAAATCTGCTCTGACCGCCGAACAGGACGATGGAACCGTTGGCGACGTCATAGGCCATGGCAGCCCCGGTGCGTGCAGGTGGCTGTCCGGTGGGCGTAGGCGAGCTGCCGGCCCCAGCGACAGCACGGATCCCGAAGAAAGCGCCCATCCCCGCTCCGACAACCGCGACCGTCGCGATACCCACAAGCGGTCGCGACCAGCGCGAGCGAACTACCTCAGTGCTCATGGCTGTGAGACGCGCAGCCCGCCCCGGAGGTTCCCGCACGGTGCTCCTCCGTAGACTTGAGCATCAGATGACTGAGATCAGCGCGCAGGCCAGGAATCCCGAACGTCTCGAGCTCGAGCAGCTCACCGCGCTCCAGCCGGGACTGGCGCGCTTGATGCCGGAGGTCGGCGCGCGATTCTGGAAGGCCTTCTACGCCGCCCAGGCGAGCAACTGGCCGCTGGCGAACTGGCAGCTTCGCGAGATGCGCAAGCTTCTTCGCCTCTGCGAGGTGACCCGGCCGAAGTACACCGACGATATCGAGGAGTGGATCGTCGACGACCTCGACCCCCTGATGGCAGCGCTCGACGCCCATGATTTCCCTGCCTTCGACAGGCTGTATCACGAGGCGGTGGACTTCGCGAATGAGCTGCACCGCCGCTGGCAGAAAGAGTGGATCGTCTGGAAGCTTCCGGACACTCCGCCGCCAGATCTGGATCTCACACCTCGAGGCTAACCGCCACGTCGGATCGTGATCGCATGATGGCGTCGCTGATCGAGCACGGTATCCGCTCGCGGCAGGTGCTCAACGCGATGGCGGGCGTGCCCCGGGAGGAATTCGTCCTCAAGAGTGACCGTGAGAACGCCTACGCGGACCGGGCGCTGCCGATCGACGCTCCCGGGCAGACGATCAGCCAGCCGCTCATGGTCGCAGTGGTCGTCGAGGCGCTCGAGCTGCATCTCGGGGACCGAGCCCTCGACGTCGGCACCGGCTCCGGGTACCAGGCCGCGGTGATGGCCGCCTGTGGCGCTCACGTCGTGAGCATCGAGCGGGTCGCGTCGCTCGCGCACACTGCCGCAGAGCGCCTGCGCCGGCTCGACTACGACGTGGAGGTGGTCGAGGGCGACGGGACCCTCGGCATTCCGGAACGCGCTCCGTTCGATGCGATCGCGGTTGGCGCGGCCGCGCCGCGCCTCCCGGTGGCGCTCGCCCGCCAGCTCGTCGAGGGCGGGCGCCTGGTGGTTCCGATCACGGACAACCCCAACGGCGAGGAGCTCACCCGCCTGCGCCTGGTCAACGGGCGCTGGCAGACCGAGTCACTCGGACCCTGCCGCTTCGTGCCGTTGATCGGCGCTGACGGCTACGAGGTCGCCGACCCCGGCTGACCAATGCCGTGCGCTTCTTCGCCCGCAGGGACCCGGAACATCCTGATCCTCGACGAACCGCCCGACCGCTCGACCGCCCTGGTCGCGGCATCGCCGAAGGCACCGGAGAGCACCGTCACGAGCTCCTCGTTGGCGGGCGGCCGGTCCAGGTCGGGCCGCGACAGCGTGACCGCGTACTGATCGATGCCATCCGGTCGGTTCGGGTAGCGAGACCGGGTCACGCTCACCCGCAGCCCGAGTTCCGGGAGGTCGAGCTGATGCCTGCCGGCCTCGCGTATCCCGTCCGGGTGGAGGTAGTCCTCGTCGGCGCGACGACGGAGATCCTGCAGCTGCTCCTCGATCGGTCTGGAATCACTCATCCCTCTACGTTTAGCATGTTGGTGAGGCGCGGTATTCGATAAGGGCAGCGTCCGTCGGACGCGTCATCGAACATTGAGTTATCAGTCCCGGAGGACATCTAATGGCTAAAACAGTCGGTATCGATCTCGGCACCACTAACAGCGTGGTCGCAGTGATGGAGGGCGGGGAGCCCACCGTCATCGCCAATGCCGAGGGAGGCCGCACCACCCCGTCGGTGGTTGCTTTCACGCGCACCGGCGAGCGCCTCGTCGGGCAGCTGGCCCGCCGCCAGGCGGCAGTCAACCCCGAAAACACCGTCTACTCGATCAAACGCTTCATGGGGCGCTTGCTGAGCGAAGTCAGCACTGAGGCCAAGCAGGTTCCATACAAGGTGGTGGCCGGCAAGGACGGCCGCGCCGAGGTGGAGATCAACAACGAGACCTTCACGCCGGAGCAGATCTCCGCGATGATCCTGCAGAAGCTCAAGACCGATGCTGAGGCGTACCTCGGCGAGAAGGTCACCGACGCCGTGATCACGGTTCCCGCGTACTTCAACGACGCCCAACGCCAGGCGACCAAGAACGCCGGTCAGATCGCGGGCCTGAACGTCCTGCGCATCATCAATGAGCCCACCGCGGCGGCGCTCGCGTACGGTCTCGAGAAGAAGGAGAACGAGAAGATCCTCGTCTTCGACCTCGGTGGCGGAACGTTCGACGTGTCGATCCTCGAGGTTGGCGAAGGCGTCTTCGAGGTGAAGTCCACCAACGGCGATACGCACCTCGGCGGTGACGACTACGACCGCCGCATCGTCGACTGGCTCGCCGACGAGTTCAAGAAGGACCAGGGCATCGACCTGCGCGGCGATCGCCAGGCACTGCAACGGCTTACCGAGGCCGCCGAGAAGGCGAAGATCGAGCTCTCGCAACGTCAGGAGACCGAGGTCAACCTTCCCTTCATCACCGCTGATGCCTCGGGTCCGAAGCACCTTGCGATCACGCTGTCGCGGAGCAAGTTCGAGCAGCTGACCGAGGATCTCACTGCACGCTGCCGCGGTCCGTTCGAGGCGGCGCTCAAGGACGCGGGCATGTCGGCCTCCGACCTCAACGAGGTCATCCTCGTCGGCGGGTCGACGCGCATGCCGGTGATCCAGGAGCTCGTCAAGAGCTTCACCAACAAGGACCCACATCGCGGCGTGAACCCCGATGAGGTCGTTGCGGTCGGCGCTGCCATCCAGGCCGGCGTCCTCAAGGGTGAGGTCAAGGACGTGCTGCTCCTCGACGTGACCCCGCTATCGCTCGGGATCATGACCGAGGGCGAGGTCAACACCAAACTCATCGAGCGCAACACCACCATCCCCACCGCGAAGACGCAGGTGTTCTCGACAGCGTCGGACAGCCAGCCGTCCGTCGAGATCGTGGTGCTCCAGGGCGAGCGGCCGATGGCGCGGGACAACCGCATCCTCGGGACGTTCAGCCTCGACGGGATCCCACCCGCACCGCGCGGCATGCCGCAGATCGAGGTCGGCTTTGACATCGACGCCAACGGCATCCTCAACGTCAGCGCCAAGGATCGTGGCACAGGCAAGGAGAACAAGGTCACCATCACCGGTTCGACGACGCTCCAGAAGGACGAGGTCGAGCGCATGGTGAAGGAGGCCGAGGTCCACGCCGATGAGGACCGCAAGCGTGCCGAATCGGTGGAGACGCGCAACCGCGCCGACGCCCTTGCCTACCAGGCCGAGAAGGCACTCGCCGATGCGGGTGACAAGGTGCCGGCCGAGCTGCGTACCGATATCGAGACCAAGGTCAAGGCAGTTCGTGACGCAATTGCCAGTAACGACTCCGATGCGATGAAGAAGGCGCATGACGACCTCGCGGCGTCGATCCAGAAGATTGGCGAGGCGGTGTACGCCCAGACTCAGCAGGCCCAACCCGGAACCGGTGAGCCGCATGCCGGCAACGGTGACGGCGGTGCTCCCGATGACGGGGCAGGTGCCGGCGCGGGTGAAGGCGCAGGCGCGGGCGCAGACGACGTCGTGGACGCCGAGTTCAAAGAGGTCTGACCAACCAACTCCTGAGGCATCAAATGCGCCTGGCGAGGACGTCTCGTCAGGCGCAGTTCTCTATGTGCCTACCGTCGGATGGACGCGAGGTGGATTCCGGCGTGCGCCTCACGCATCTCGCTGCCTGACGCGGCGCGCTACCGTCGTGGCAAGGCGTCGCGAGTCGATGCCGATGTTGGCGGCGACGGTATCGGCCCGGGAGGCAGCCCAGCGACCGTGGTGATCGACGTCTGCCCACTGCCCCGGTCGCGGCCCTTGGGCACGCCTCGATGGAAGGCAGCCCGGAGCAGGATCGGCACCGCCGCGGACAGCACTCCGGTGAAGAACGTGAGGCCGTTGGGCAGGTGGTTGTAATCCGAGAGGCCGAGGTAGCAGAAGAGCGCTGTCAGGAACGCGGCGATGATGATCACCGCCATGCCCACGACCAGGACGATCTCCTGGTTGCGCTCGTTCACGATCGGGTGGTCCGGCCGGCGCTGCTGGAGCATGCGGTAGATGTTGAGACCGGCCCAGGAGTTGAGCATCAGCCCGCTGACGAAGGCGAGGATGGAGATCGTGATGCGGAACTCAGGCAGGTTCTTGACGATGAACACCGCGATGTTGACCACGATCAGCGCAGCGGGGGTCAGCGCGCCGATCAATGGGATCGTCCAGCGCTTCAGGAACGGGCCCACGCCGGTGCGCTCCGGCTGAGCCGTGGCGATTCTCGAGGGCCTCCGGCGGCGAAAGGGCATGCCGTAAGCGTACGGGTCCCGGGCCCCGCAGGAACGCCCATCCGCTCGAGTGGCCGGGATCGTTCGTCACTGCCCCGTTTCCGGACTGCGAGCGGTCACCCATTCGGCGCCCCCTTCGCCCCAATAGGCTCGACTCATGCGCGCGCGTCGGCCGGGCCGCGGCCTCTTTGTCGGCAGGTTCGGGCTGCGAACCAGCCTCGCCGGCCGCCTCCTGGCCGGTGGGGTCGTCTTCACCGCGCTCGTGATCGCCGGCGTCAGCGGGTTCCTGCTGGTGAGCCGCTCGCAGCAGACCAACGCGGGTGCGCTGTCCAACGCGGACAACCGGGCCGGCGTCGCCGGTGAGCTCATCTCGCGGGTCATCCAACCGCAGGCGCAGTACGCGGCCACGGCGGTCGCGTCGCTGACGTCCCTTCAGCTCGCGCTCAGCGGCACCAATCCGACGACTTTGGTCGCCGCCGAGTTCGGCGACAAGCGGATCGTCGACCTGCCGGGGCTCGGCGTGGTCGTCCTCAACAAGGCGGGCAGCATCCTCTACACGAGCGAGTGCGACAGCGTGAACCTGCTCGGCGCCGCCATACACCCGACGACCAGCGCGTGCGAGCAGGGTGCGATTCCTCACGTCACCGCCTCGCTCGCGTCGGTTCGCGATGCGCTGAACATCGAGACAACCAGCGCGTGCCAGCAGCCCAGCCCGGCGATTGCGGCGAGCCCGGCGTTGCGGGCGCAGTGCCCATCAGGGGTCGAGGGCGTGGAGATGCTCGCCGGCGGCCTGCCCGCGCTGGACGTGGCCGTACCGGTCTATGACGTGCAGGCCGGTACCGAGGCGCCGCTCGGGATCGTCGTCTACAGCGCCCAGCTGCAGACCCAGTTCGCGCGGTACGGCCCGGTCATCGGGTACACGCCGGTATTTCTCAGCGCCGGGTCAACCGCGAGCCTCATCCGCTTCACCGGTGCGACCGATACCCCCACTCCATCGGCCGTGCCGCCGGCCATCGCACAGGACGTGGCGCATCGCACCTCCGGACAGGTCGCTCACGCCATCTACACAGTCGGTGGGGTCGGCGCCGTGGCAGGGAGCTTCGTTCCGCTTGACGCGCCGGGTGGGACCAGCATCGCCGGGTACCTCGGCGTCGAGGTCCCACTGTCGATCTTTGCCGCCGGCACCGCTCAGGACGAGGCGACGATCGCGCAGATCGCCTTCACCGCGCTCGTGGTTGTGTGTCTGCTCGTGCTCCTCTTCGTCGATCGGTTCGTCCGCCGCCCGGTGTCGCGACTGGAGCGAGGGGTCGAGCGCATCGCCGCCGGCGACTACGCGACCGATATTCCGGTCACGTCGCGCGATGAGCTCGGGCGGCTCGCCGCAGGTGTCAACCGAATGCGCCAACAGATCGCCGGGTACATCGAGCACATCGACGGATCGGTCGGCCGGCTGCAGGAGGTGTCCCGCGCGCTGACCATGACCACGGGCGGGATCGAGCAACTCCAGGACGCGGTGCTCGGTGCTGCCGACGCTATCGCGGGCGGGTCCGCGAGCGCGACCGTTTACACCCGGCGTGGTTCGGAGTTCCTGCGCATGCGCAGCCGCGGCCCGGAGATGCCTGACATGGCCGACACGATGCCGGTGGAAGCGTTGAGCGCGGGACACGCCGTGCGTCTCGACTGGGGCGGCCGCGCCGGGATCGCCGTGCCGATGCTCTTCCAGGAGGCTCTCACCGGTGTGCTCGTGGTCGGGTCGGAGCGTCCTGTCGCAGAAGGTGATGAGCGGGCCCTGATCACTCTCGCCAACAACGCCGCGGTCGCGGTCGAGAACACTCGCACCCTCGAACAGGAACGGGAGGCGGTGCGCAGGCTCAAAGAGTTGAACCAGTTGAAGAGCGACTTCCTTGACACCGCACAGCACGAGCTGCGCACACCGGTGCTCGCCATCCAGGGACAGATCGAGTTGCTCAACGTGGCGTGGGACAAGTGGGACGATGCGACCAAGCTCGAGATCGTGCGTGATGTCGACATCTCGGTGAAGCTGCTTGGTGAAACCGTCGAGAACGTCGTCGACTTCGCGCTGGTGAACTCCGACACGATCGACGTGCGCATGTCATCCGTGGACGTTGCCGCCGCGATCAGGGACGCGTCAAACGACGTCCGCCGCCACTTCAAGGACGGTCTGCCCGTCGAGCTCACCACTGACGTGCGCGGGACGCCCGCGCTGATGGCCGACCCGTTCCGTCTGCGCCAGGTCCTCCGCGCCCTGATCGACAATGCTGTGAAGTTCACGCCGGAAGGCGGACACGTGCGCGTCACCGCCGGTCCGGTCAAGGGCACGGGACACTGTCGCATCGAGGTGGTCGATGACGGCATCGGGATCAGCCCCGAAGCGATCCCGCGCCTCTTCGATCGCTTCTACCAGGAGGACAACAGCCGCACGCGGCGCCACGGCGGTATGGGCATGGGTCTCGCCCTGGTGCGCCGCCTCTGCGATGCGCATGGCGCGACGGTGACGGCGACGAGCCACGAGAAGCGCGGCAGCACGTTCACGATTCTCTGGCCGCTGGCGGACGTCGAAGCCGAACCCGCGCCGAGCGCCCTCTTCTTCGAACCTGTCCCGGCTACCAGCACCTAGTCCGAGTCACGACAGCGCTGCGCGGCTGGCGCAGTTCTCTACGGGGCTCTCAGTGCGCTGACACGGTCGCGAAGGTTGGCCCCACGCTCGTTACCGGCAGGCCATCCTCGAAGACGACGTTGTTGGTGCGAACCGACGTGATGCGCGGACCTGGCAGCAGGATGCCTGCGACGTTCAACGGGTCGGTGGCCGAGACACGGACCACTTCCGAGGAGCGCTCGCGCCGGCGCACGCTGCGCAACTGATCGACGGCTTCGGGCAGCGCGAACTGCTCACCGGCAAAGCCCGTGACAAAACGTCCGCCGCGCGCGGTGCCGCGTGCTTCCATGCGACGCAGCGCCCACACCACGTCGCGCCACGGCAGCGCGATCGTCTCGCGGGCGACGACGTCGCGGAAGACGACGCCCCAACGCACGAGCAACTGCTCGGCGATCGCCTCGGCGAGGGCATCGTGCTCCGCGACCGATGACATGCGCGGCACCAGCGACCATCGACCCTCACCGGACGAGTAGCCGCTGACGCCGTGTCGAAGTCCGCGGTGGTGTGGGCGTGGACGTCCGAGGCCACGGCTGACCAGCAGGCGCCGCACGGCACTGAACCCGTCCGCGGTGAGCAGGCCTCGCGCAACGCCGTCCCACAAGGCGTTCTCGACTTCGCTGGGGAGCCTGCGTGCGAGCGTGACGATGTCATTGGTAAAGAGCGCGCCGCGCTCGCGCAGCGCGTCGAGCACGTCCAGGGTTGCGCCGGAAACGGGCTCGAGCGGCTGGGCTTCACCGCGCACCGACTGGAGAAGCCACGGCAGGTCGGAGCGCATGACCAGGGTCACGGGCGTGGCCCGTGACGCCGACGAACTGCTGCGTGGCGGCGCAGTGGCGCCCGGTTCGTCGCGCACCTTCAATCGTGCCCACGCGACCTCTCCGGACATGCACAGCTCGTCGAGCCAGGCGCTGCGGTAGCCGGACACGCGGCTGGGCAGGACCGTCTCCTCCCACACGCCGGCGGGGATCTCGAAGCCCTGCAACTGCGCAATGGTGGCGGCGACGCCGGCACGGCCCTCGCGCTGGGTCCCGGGAGCAACTCGTTGCCAGCGAAGCAGAAAACGCACGAAATCCTGTGCGGTGACCGGCTCGATCTCCTGCCGCAAGCGCTGCTGCGTGTAACCGTGAATGCGGGCGAGCAGCCTGCGCGCGCACCACTGCTCGTCGCTGATGCCGGGATCGAAGTGGCCGCGAATCACAAACCCCTCGCCCTCGATCGCGGCAAGACCGATCGCCACGTCGGATTGGCGAAGCCCCGTGCGCGCGGCAAGTGCCTCGGTGGTCATCGGACCGCTGACTTCCAGGTGTCCGCGAAGGATCGCTGCGACGAGCGCGTCGCCGTCCAACGGCGCGAGGCTCAGTCCGCCGGGGCGCGGGGTCAGCGTCGCGCCCGGCCACAGCGACTCGATTCCCGCGGCACGCTCAGTGGCGCACCAGAAGACATCGCCGGCCTTGGTAACAGCGAGGGCCCTGCGCCGCTCCACGAGGGCGTCGAACCACGAGGTCCACGCGGGGTCCGCCCTGGTCACCACCAGCGAGATCAGCAGATCGTGCAGCTCGTCATGGTCGCGCGGATCCGGTGTCGCCTCGGCGCGGACGCGCGCTATCGCATCCGGATCGAGTGCTGCGAGGTCGCGCGCCTCCACCGGGAGACCCCGGCGCAGCGTGATCGCCCGGCTCCGGCGTTCCTCGAGCGGGGCGTCGTCAAGGAACGTATACGGCCGGCCATTGACGATCTCGTGGGCAAGCGGTGACGGTTCGACGGTGTCGCGAAAGCTGATCTCGACTTCCTTGCGCTCGATGCGCATCACCAGCTCGCGCAGCGAGTCGACGTCCATCACCTCATGCAAGCAGTCGTACATCGTCTGGTTGACCAGCGGATGATCGGGCGCCTCGACCGGTCCCGTCGGGTTCTCGTTCTGGCACGCGACCAATTTCGGAAAGACCGCGCCCATGATGTCGTCGGACTCGAGCCGCTGGATCGGCGCCGGGTTCTTGCGCCCGCCCTTGAAGCGCAACACTGTGAGCGAGCGATTGAGGTTCCAGCGCCAGCGCACGGCCCACATCGGTGCGAAGATCGCCGCCTTGCGCAGCGTCTCCTCCACCGTGTTCGAGGAGAGGAACTTTGGGATGTCCTCGAGCGGAAAGCTGTGCTGCGGACCGAGCGAGAGCAGCACGCAATCGTCGCTGGCCGCGGCCTGCAGCTCGAAGTCGAATGTCGCGCAGAATCGCTTGCGCAGCGCAAGACCCAACGCGCGGTTGACTCGGCCACCGAAGGGCGCATGCACCACCAGCTGCATGCCACCGCTGTCGTCGAAGAAGCGTTCGAGCACGATGTGCTCGAGTGTGGGCAACACACCGAGCGCAGTGCGACCCGCCGCCAGGTAGCGCACCACCATCGACGCAACATCGTTGTCGACCCCGGCGCTTTGCTCAACCCAGGTGATCGCCTCATCGGCACCGCCCTCGGCGAGCAGCGCATCCACACCGCTGCGTAGGTCCGACACCTCGCGCGACAGTTCCTCGGTGCGAGCCGGGGCCTCACCGAGCCAGAACGGCACCGACGGCGGCGCGCCGTGCGCGTCCACAACACGGACGGTACCGGCGACCACGCGACGGATCTTCCACGACGTGCTTCCCAGCAGGAAGATGTCACCCGCCGATGACTCGATCGCCCAGTCCTCGTTGACTGTCCCGATGAACGTGTCGTCCGGCTCCGCGAGCACCCGGTAGTCCCCGGTCTCCGGAATCGCGCCGCCCGACGTCAAGGCCGCAAGACGCGCGCCGCGCCTCGCCCGCACCTCACCGTTGATCTGATCCCGGTGCAGATATGCTGCAACCCGGCCGCGCCCGGTCGGGATCCCGTCGGAGACGAGTTCCACGATGCGGTCGAAGTCATCGCGGGTCAGCTCCGCGAAGGGCGCCGCCGCGCGCATCAGCTCGAAGAGATCGTCCTCGCGCCAGCTGTCTGCCGCGCATTCGGCAACGATCTGCTGCGCGAGGATGTCGAGCGGAAGGCGTGGCGGATGTACGGCGTCCAGCGCGCCACTTCGGACGCCGGCGAGCAGTGCGGTGCACTCGACAAGCTCATCGCGTGTCATCGGATACAGCCGTCCCTTTGGTATGCCGCCGCGGCTGTGACCGGAACGACCGACACGCTGCAGGAAGGTTGCGATGCTGCGCGGCGAGGCGATCTGGCAGACCATCTCGATCGGCCCGATATCGATGCCCAACTCGAGGGAAGCGGTGGCGACCAGTGCGCGCAACTCGCCTGCACGGAGCTGGGATTCGACGCGTTGGCGGCGGTCTCTCGAGAGGCTGCCGTGGTGCGCCGCAACGGCGTCATCGCCAAGGCGTTCCGCGAGCAGATGCGCGACCCGTTCGGCCATCCGCCGGGTGTTGACGAAGACGAGCGTTGTCCGGTGCGCGCGGACGTGCGCGGCGATGGCGTCGAGCACCTCGCCAAGCTGCTCGCGAGACGCCACTGCCTCGAGCTCACCCGAGGGCAGTTCGATGGCCACGTCGAGCGCGCGCCGGTGACCGACATCGACGATCGCGCAGCGCGGACTGCCGTCTGCGTTGCTGCGCGACGGACCGGCCCCGACGAGCAACCGGGCAACCGTTTGAATGGGTCGCTGGGTGGCCGAAAGACCGATGCGCACCGGTCGCGTTGCGCAGAGACGCTCGAGACGTTCGAGCGTGACCGCGAGATGTGAACCGCGTTTGTCGCGCGCGACCGCGTGGATCTCGTCGACGATGATGGTCGTCACCGTGCTCAGCGCCGCACGACTCCGCTGCGCCGTGACGAGAAGATACAGCGACTCGGGTGTCGTGACCAGGAAATTCGGTGGGCGCTTGATCATCGCCGCGCGCATCGACTGCGTGGTATCCCCGGTGCGCACCTCGGCACGCAGCGCCGGCAGGGTCATCCCCATCTCGGCCGCGACCTCGGCGATCTCGCGGAGCGGCGTCTCCAGGTTCTGCTGCACGTCGACCGCGAGCGCCTTCAATGGCGAGACATAGACGACCTGGGTGGCACCCTCGACCACCTCACCGCGGTCGGCCGCGCGGTAGAGGGCATCGATGCAGACGAGGAAACCCGCGAGCGTCTTGCCGGAGCCGGTCGGGGCGGCAATGAGGGTGTTGTTCCCAGCCGCGATCAGCGGCCATCCCTCGCCCTGCGCGGGCGTTGGGCCTTCGGGAAAACGGCGCTCGAACCACGCCCGCACCGCGGGGTGGAACCGGCTCATGTCGCTCATCTGGGACCGCTTATTCTACCATCCCAGAGGGAACAGACGTTCGGTCAGAGCGGCCCCTTCAGGATCTCACCGAGGCCACCACCGCCTGCCAGTCCACCGAGCCCGCCAAGGACGCCCAGCTCGCCTTCGCCGCGGTTGTGCTCCGAGCTCCGATCCTGCTCGGCTTCGAGGGCCAGCACGGCGCACAGGATCAGCAGGTCGTTCTGGCCCTCAACGATGTCGACGCCATACGAGTCGGCGAGGCTGATCCACGCCTTGGACACCGTCGCGACGGTCTGACCGTTCTCGGTGATGGTGAAATCGTGTCCCGCAAAGTTTCCTGTCATCTCCATGTCGCTGCCACCGGCCACGGAGATCGTCCATTTGGGATGGAATGGTCCGGAGAAGCGTTGATGCAGCTCCGCGCTGACTCCGCCGGTGAGGGTGATGTCGTAGGTCGCCATCAGCGAAACCAGCTTCCGGCTCACCCGGCCGACCTCGGTCCCGGCCAGGTCGTTGACGAGCATCAGACCGTGCAGGCTCAGCACCTTGCCGTCGACCTGCAACGCCGGCTGACCAGCCTCGTTGAGGATGTCGTTGTCCTCTCCAAGGCGGAAGATCTTCTCGCGTACCTGGTACTTCATTGGCCGCCTCCGGGTGACTCCCTCCCCGAATGCGTGGGCTCGCAGTCTAGCCGAGTGCCTGCGAGAGCCCCGCGGTCGGCACAAGCCTCTCGACCACGATGACGATGCTTCCGAAGCGTCACAGGACTCGTGTCGGCAGCGCGGTTTCATGGGCGCTGTCGCCATCGCGGCGGATCTCATACGCCAGGGCGCCTTGCTTCTCGGTGAATGCCTCGTAAAGATCGGTCCCGTGGTAGATCAGGCCAGCGCCGTTGTCGGTCGCGTACGTCAGGGGCAGCGTCCCGTCGGCCACGAGCCTGTGGATCAGAGGTCGCCGCTGCTCCTCGGCGTCGTGGTGCGGACTGTTGCCATAGGGCAGGAATCCAAGCGCGTCGGTCACCGGTCGCAGGTTTAGACCAAAGGAGTCGGTCGTGCCACCGACGTGCCAGCAGAGCGAGCCAGCCGACACCCCCATCAACACGACGCCGGCCTCCCAGACTCTTCGCAGGATCACATCGAGTCCATGGACACGCCAGAGCGCGAGCAGGTTGGCGGTGCTTCCTCCGCTGACCCAGATGACGTCCTGACCCAACAGGTGCGCCTCGACGTCGTCGAAGTTGGGCATGGGAAACAGATCCAGGTGCGACACCACCATGTCGAGCTTGGAGAACGCGTGATGCAACGTTGCGAGCCACATGGAGCTGTCGCCCGTCGCCGTGCCGATGATGCAGAGGCGCGGATGTGCGCCGGCTCGGGCGACCTTGGTTGCGAGTGAATAGGCAGGGCCCGGCTTGATGTTCCAGGTGTCTCCGTCCGGCTGAAACCCGATGCTCGTGGCGATGATGGTTGGCTGGGATGCGGTCATCGGACGATTGTGCCCGTGCAGACTGGGGCGGTGAGATCTTCGGCGGTGCTCCTGGCCGTGATCGCCGCCGCGGCAGTCGCCGGCATCGCCATCTCGACGGCGCAGCGGCCGCCGACCCCGAAGCCACCTCCGACGCCGGCACCGTCCGCCGGGCCGACTCCGATCCCGAGCGGCCCCATCTCCGGGATCGGCTACACCGTCGCCGACGATCCGGCGGCCGACCAGGTCGTGCTCTTCGGCGGTGTTGACAACTACGCCAACACCTGGCTGTGGTCGGGCCACTGGATCCTGGCCGCGCCTGAGATCAGCCCTTCCGGGCGCATCGACGCTGCTTCCGCCTACGACCCGCTGACGCAACAGGTGCTGCTTTTCGGCGGACGCCGGGCCCCGGTGACCAGCGGCCCCCTGCTCCACGACACGTGGGCCTGGAATGGAGCGATCTGGCGCGAGCTTGACGAAGGATCGGGCGGGCCTCCACCCGGCGAAGGGGCCTCGATGGCATGGGATAACGCCCTCAACGAGATGGTCCTGGTCACCGCGGCCGGCAACGTGCCCGGCGGCGACCAGACGTGGGTCTGGAGCGGGACACACTGGGTGCTCAGGGTCCATGGCGGAGTCGCTCCAAGCGCTTTTGATCTCCCGATGGCGTTCGATCCGGTGACCCACTCGCTCATCGCCGAAGGCTGCTGCTATGCGCCGCAATCGCAGCTGGGCGCGCTGGATACGACATGGCGCTGGGATGGGGAGCGGTGGGACCAACTGGCCGGCACCGCACAACCGCTCCCGGGCTCTTCGCTCGCGCTCGACCCTGATACCGAACGCCTCGCGCTCTGCAACTGCGGTCCGACGCTGTCCCTTCCGGTGCTCGCGTCCTGGACAGGACGTACCTGGGAGCTCATGAACGTGGCACGCCTCCCGATCGAGCCTGACGACGTGCTGACCGATGCCACGACCGGTCAACTCCTGATCCTCGGGTCGGCGATGCCCAGCAACTCCTTCGTCGCGCAACCAGTGCACCTCTGGACGCTGAACGGCTCGAAATGGCAGGAGCTCGACGCCACCGCGGTCAACGGCGTGTGACGGTCAGGTGATCGAGCTGCTGCGCGATGTCCGATCGAACGACTTTGTTGTGACAGGGCATCAACTCAAAGGAGGCGGTCAAGGCCGCGCCCTATCGTGCGGGCATGGCTCCACATTCGGGCGGTGCCGCAGCACCTCGACTCAGGGTGATTCCCGGTGCCTCGGACATCGGCGATGCGGCGCCTGGCGCCAGGCCCGTCTCTGCCGCCACCCGGCAACGCCTGGAGCGGCTGCGCGTCGAGCTGGACGTCCTAGAGATGGTCCCGTTCTCGGACCCTGACGCAGCCTATGCACCTGCGGCTGCACTGGAGCGGCGCGCACGTGCGCTCGGTGACGAGACTGCGGAGCGACGGGCCCAGCTGATCCAGGCGGACGTGCTCTGCCGCAAGGGCAAGCACACCGCGAGCGGGCAGGTGATCCGGGAGATCAACGAGTGGGCGACCGAGCACGGGGATCGTCATCTCATGGCGCGGAGCCACCGCCTGCTCTCGGTTTTCTTCGACTTCATCGGCGATGTGCCCAGCGCATGGGAGCACGCGGTGCCGGCCGTCGACCTGCTCGACGACACCATGCCCGAGCGTATGCGCGCCGACCACATCTTCGGCCTCGGCCAAGTGCTCGTCCGCACCGGCGCGTGGGATGCGGCCCGCGAACGGTACCGCGCCGCGCTCGAGCTCGCCGACGGTCTTGACGACGTTCCTCTTCGCGTCAAGATCCTCAACAACCTCGCATGGCTCGAGGACGACGCGGGCGACGTCCATCAGTCGATGGAGATCGCCAAGCGGATGCAGGCGTTCGCGGAACGGCACAACGTCGCGCTCGACGCGGCTTGTCTCGACACCATCGCCAACGCGCAACTGAAGCTTGGCCTCTACGCCGAAGCCGAGGCGACGCTGCGCCCGATCCTCGACGCCGGCGACCTCGACACCCGGCCGATCGAAGGACTGGCGGAGGCACTCAACACCGCCGCTGGTGCGCAACGGCTGCAGGGCCACATGGAGGACGCCGGTGCGACGCTCGATCGCTGCATCGAGCTGTGCGCGTCGCGCGGAATGGTGGCCATTCGCGTCGAGGCGCTCGAGGAGCGAGCACGTCTCTATGCCGATCAGGGTCTCTTCGAGCGCGCATACCAACAGTACATCGAGTTTCACGCGGAGGACGCGGCGCTGCGCGCCGCCCAGCGTGAGGCGAACGCGCGCACCCTCCAGGCGGTCTTCGAAACCACGGAGGCGCGGCGCGAGGGCGAGCGCTTTCGCCAGCTGTCACTCCGCGACGCGCTCACCGGCCTGCGGAATCGCCGTCACGTCGATACCGAGCTGCCCGTCCTGCTCGCGCGTTCTCGCGAAGACGGCACCCCGCTGTCAATCGGGCTCGTCGACCTCGACAAGTTCAAGGATGTCAACGACCGCTTCTCCCATGCCGTCGGCGACACCGTGTTGGTGCGCGTGTCGGGCATTCTCGCCGCCGCCACGGCCGAATCCGGCTGGGCCGCGCGCATGGGCGGCGAGGAGTTCCTGCTCGTCTTCCCGGCCGTCAGCATCGACGAGTCGCTTCGACGCTGCGAGGACGTGCGCACAGCAATCGAATCAGTGCGCTGGGACGGCGTGATGACCGGCGAGCGGGTCACCGCGAGCATCGGGTTCACCATGCTGCAGAGCGGTCGCACCAGCCAGGCAGCGCTGCTTGGCCAGGCCGACCGCAACCTCTATGCCGCCAAGGACCAGGGGAGGAATCGAGTAGTCTCAGACTCCGCCTAAACGCGGATCTGCATGACCACTCTTCTCCTCGTTCACGCGCATCCCGACGATGAGTGCATCGCGACGGGCGGCGTGATGCTGCGTGCGCATCACGACGGCATACGGGTGGTGCTGCTCACGGCAACGCGTGGTGAGGAGGGTGACATCCACAACATGGACCCCGCGGTCACGCGCCCACGGCTCGGCGAGGTGCGTACCGAGGAGTTGCGCAGGTCCTGCGAGATCCTCGGCGTCGACCGGCAGGCGTTCCTCGGCTATCGCGACTCCGGCATGGCGGGCGCGCCCAGCAACGATGATCCGCGCGCGTTCCATGCCACTCCGCTGCCGGAAACTGCGCGGCTCGTGGCGAAATTCCTTCGGGAGGAGCGTCCCGATGTCGTGGTCACGTACACCGCGGACGGCACGTACTGGCACCCCGACCATGTCAAGGCGCATCAGACCACCGTCGCCGCACTGGACCTGCTCCAGGATGAGGGCTGGTCGCCGGCGAAGTTCTATATGCACGCGGTTCCCCGCAGCGCGGTGGAGGGCATCGAACGCCGCGCGCGGGACGCGGGCGTCGAGCTCCCAATCGAGGTCGGCCAGATCGTCGGCATTCCCCACGATGAGATCACCACCGACGTGGATGTCTCGGCGTTTCTCGACCAGAAGCGCGCGGCCTTTCACGCGCACCTCAGTCAGTACGAGCCCGACAGTCCTTTCTCCACCATCGCCGCGCAGATCTTCGAAGCGACGCTCGGGATCGAGCGCTTCATCATCGCTCGCGGTGCGATCGGTGAGCCGCGACCGGAACGCACCCTGTTCGCGGGACTGTAACCGCCGTCAACGCGTCAGCGTCACCTTGGTCAGCCCGATTGGAGCATCGGGATCGAGGTGCCGCGCGAGCGCAGCCGACAACGCGATCTGCTGACCTCGAACAGCGGCCACGATCGGTTGCAGCGCCTCAGGAACGGCGCGCGGCAGCGGCAGGTCGGATCCCGGCTCCGCACTGATCGTGCTCACCGTCACGCCACGTTGCCGCAGCACCGCGCAGAGCTCCACGACGTCGGCCGCAGCCGGGCCGGGAGCCGAGAACGCGAGGACCGGAACATCAGGGGTGACCGCGGCGATCGGACCGTGCCGCAGGTCGGCTGCGGAGAATGCCTCGGCGAAAATCGCCGACGTCTCGCGGATCTTCAGCGCGGTTTCACTTGCCGCCGCGAGCAGTGGGCCGCGGGCAACGGTGAGCACGCGGTCGGCGCCATCGAGGCGGCGTGCGATGACGTCGGAACGATGGCGGTCGTCCAGCACCTGACTGACGTGCTCGGGGAGAGCACTGAGGTCACCGTCACTCCAGGGCAGCGGCCCCAGCGCATCGGCCACGAGCGCCAGCGCCAGAAGGGTCGCGGTGAACGTCTTGGTCGCGGGGACTGCAAGCTCACTGCCGGCGGAGAGGTCGATGACCACGTCGGCGGCATCGCTGAGCGGGCTCGAGGTCGCATTGACGATCGCCACCGTGCGAGCCCCGGACGCGCGCATCTGCTCCAGCACGCTGACGACCTCGGGCGTGCGGCCGGACTGGCTGATGCCAACCGCCAGGTAGCCGCGATGGTCGGCGGGGATCCGGTAGAGCGTGTGCAGGCTCGGCGACGCGAGCGCGACCGGGCGGCCGCTCGCCATCTCGAAGAGATATCGCCCGTACAGCGCGGCCGTGTCCGACGAACCGCGCGCCACCAGCACGGTGCCGCAGAGGTGCTCGGGCACGAGCGCTGCGATCGACGCCGCGATCTCGACGCGTCGTCTCACCAGGCGCTCGAGCACCTCCGGCTGTTCGGCCATCTCGGCAGCCATGTTCGTGCCGTTCACGCGATGCCGCCGACGGTTCCTTCGTCGAGCCACGCGCCCAGCCGCGCGTCGGCGCCGGCGTCTGCGCCCGCCAGCGACAGCCCGGCGAGCGCGGCGCCGACCACGGGCCGTGTGGTGCACAGACTCGTCTGCGCTTTTGGCGCTTCCGCGCGGATGCTCGTCGCAATGTCGTCGAGCAGGATCGAGCGACTCGATGCGAGCACCGACCCGCCGAGCGCGATCTGGACCGGTGCATCCTCCATGCCAAGCTGACGCAGTGCCGCAACGGCCAGGCGGGTGACCTCGGAACCCTGGCGTCGCATGATCGCGAGCGCCTCGGCGTCGCCTTCCTCGGCGGCGCTCACCACGAGTGGCGGCAGTTCGACGACCCGTGCGGCGTCGAGGCTGCCCTGGTGGATCGCGACAGCAACCTCGAGGGCCGTCGCAAAGCCGAAGTACGAGGCAACAGCACGAGCAAGCGCTGTCGGTGCGCCCCGTCCATCCTCGCTCCGCACGCCGGCGCCGAGCGCCGCCATGCCGATGTCGGGTCCGCCACCCCAGTCGCCGGTGATCTCACCAAGCGCGGGGAACCATGCGCGGCGACCCGATGGGGAGGCTCCGACGCAGTTCACTCCGGCGCCGACTGTGACCGCAACACCGTGACCCGTCCCCGTGGCCGCCCACAGGACCGCGAAGACGTCGTTGGCCACGTGGTTCTGCATCGCCCAGCCCTGCGCTGTCACGGCGTCCGCGAGCGCAATCTCTTCCGACGGGAGGTCCGCGCCCGCCATGAATACCGCCGCCACCGCCGCCCTGTCGCCGTTGCGCGGCGCAAGTCCACCTGCGAGCCAGGCGCGATCGATCAGGTCATCGACGACCTGGAGGGCAGGTCCGAGGCCCAGCTGGTGCGGCGACGACCCGGCTCCCCGAACCGAGGCGAGCACGGTTCCATCGACGCGGAGCAGCAGCACGTCCGTCTTGGAGTTTCCCCCGTCGACGGCGACGATCAGGGGCTCGTTCATGCGAAGGCCGGCAAGAACTTGCGATTGGCGTCGAGCAGGTCGGTGAGCAGCTGCTCGGCAAGCGCGCTCTGCCCGATGAGCGGATGGGTGAGCAATGCGCGAAACGCGATCTCGCGATCACCGCTCACCGCCGCAGCCGCGGCCAGCGACTCGTACGCCGCGGTGTGCGCGATGAGGCCTGCCTGATGCGCGGGCAGCGCCGGGACCGGGAGCGGTGCCGTGCCGGTGGGGCTGACGTGCGCGGGCACCTCGATCACCGCATCAGCAGGCAGCTCCGGAATGAGCCCGTTGTTGCGGACATCAACGACCTGAACATCGCTGCCGTCGCCAAACAGTCCGCAGAGCAGGTTGATCGCCGCCTCGCTGTAATAGGCGCCGCCGCGCTGCATGAGCAGGTCGGGTTTGTCGTGGAGCTGCGGATCGCGGTACAGCGTGAGCAGGTCTCGCTCGACGTCCATGACCTCCTCGGCACGGCTGCGCGATTCGAGGAGCTCCTGCACGACGAGATCGTGCTGGTAGTAGTAGCGCAGGTAGTACGAGGGCACGGCCCCGAGGCTGTCGATGAGGTGGCGGGGCAGCTCGACGTGAGCCGCGATCTCGTCGCCGTGGTCCCGGAGCAAAGCGGGCAGGACGTCCTCACCGTCGACGCACACCGAACGGATCCATGTGAGGTGATTCAGCCCGGCGTGCCCGAGTTGCACGGACTCCGGCGTCACGCGCAGCCATTCGGCGAACAGCCGCTGGAACCCGATGGCCACGTTGCAGAGCCCGACCGCTCGGTGGCCGTGGTCGAGCAGGGCACGCGTGACAATGCCGACCGGGTTCGTGAAATCGACAATCCACGCGTCATCCGCTGCGAGCTCTCGCACCCGTTCGGCGATGCCGAGCACCACCGGCACGGTGCGCAATGCCTTGGCGAATCCGCCCGCACCGGTCGTTTCCTGACCGATGCACCCGCAGCGAAGCGGGATGGTCTCGTCGGTGAGTCGCGCTGCCTGCCCACCGACGCGGATCTGCAGGAGCACGGCTGAGGCGCCAGCCACCGCCGCATCGAGGTCGCTGGTCAGTGTGATCGTGCCCTCATAGCCGTGCGCGCGGGCGATGCGCTGCGCGGCGCCGCCCACCACCGCGAGTCGCTTGTCGTCGGTGTCCTGGAGCACCAGCTCGCCGACGCCGAGGCGCTCGCCGACCCGCCCGAAACCTTCGACCAACTCGGGGCTGTACGTGCTGCCCCCACCAACGACGGCTACCTTCATGCGCTCTTGTCGGCGGGGGTTTCCTCGCCGCGGCGCTGCTCGCGAACCTTCATGAGATCGATGGCGGTGCGGGCGATCGGCGTATCGGACCCGAAGATGCGATCGAAGGCGAGACGAAGCCCAGTCGTGCTGCAGCCTGCGATGACCGCATCCACACCGAGCGTCGACACCTCGAGCCGCGGTGTGAAAGGCGAGATCGAGGCGAGTGCGTCGGCCATCGGCCGGAGCAGCAGATCTCCCCCACCGGTCCCGATGCCGCCACCGAGGACCACAAGCTCCGGGTCGAGCACCGCCGCAACCGCCGCGATCGCATGCGCGAGCCGGCGGGCCTCGATGCGCACCACCTTGTCCGCGTTCGGATCGCCATGGCGGGCGGCATCGAAGATCTCGGCCACGGAATTTGCGGCGCTCATGCCGTGCTCTCGCGCGAGGGTCACGATGGCGGCGGAGCCGACGAGGCTCTCGTAGGCGCCGGTCCCCCATGTCTCGCGGTGTCCGTCGCGGACCTCCGCGCCCAGGTCGAGCCGCAGGAACCCGATCTCGCCCGCGAGCCCGGCTGCACCGCGACGCAGCGCGCCGTCAACGAACACCCCGGTTCCGACACCGCTTCCGACCGACAGCAGCACGAAGTCCTCACTGTCCTGCGCGACGCCGTGGACGTGCTCCCCGACTGCCGCCATGTTCACATCGTTCTCGAACACGACCGGCGCAACCAGTGCCTCGCGAATGGCCGGGATCACCTTGGGGCTCTCCCACCCAGCAAGCTGCGGCGCGAGCGACAGATGATCTGCGCCGGGGCGGAGCACACCGGGCGTTCCGACCACGACCTGGTTGATGTCGTCCAGGCTGATACCGGCTTCGGCAGTCAGCGTTTCCGCGGCATTGCGCAGTTGCGAGATGACGGCTTTGGCGGTGGTGCGCGGTGTTCGCGTCGCGCAGCGTCCGACCACCGCGCCGGTGAGATCCACGAGCGCCGCCCTCACCCACTCCCGGCCGACATCGAGGCTCAGCACCCATCCGGCGCGCGGGTTGACGTCATAGAGCTGCGCACTCGGCCCCGGGAGCCCGCTGGTTCGCCCTACCCGGCGCAGCAGCCCCAGATCGACGAGCTGTCCGAGGACCTCGGAAACCGTCGGCTTGGAGAGACCCGTGCTCCGCACCACGTGGGGCGCGGCAACGGGTCCACCCGTGTGCACCAGCTCAAAGGTGGTGCGCAGGTTGATGGCGCGAAGCAGGCTGGGCTTCGCAGCTTCCGGTGCCGGCATCCAGTGTGTCTCCCGACGAACGTTAGTAAGGTTGGTTATCTACAGCATCCTGCCGGACGGCTGTCAAGGAACACGCGGGTCGTTGTCGATCTGCCACGCAAACGCCATCGGTGTCGCGGCAGTCAGATCGAGTGCGGGCTCATCGGTCGACCACGACTGCACGTTGTCCTGGTACACGGCCGTCGCGCTGTTGAACTGCGCAAAAGTGTCGACGCCGTTGGCGGGGCACCGGCGCATACCCGCGACAACACCGGTGGCAGCGAAGGAGTTCGGGCCTTCGACTGCCGCACCGACGAGCACCGGGGCTGTGCCGTTGCGCGACCCCACGAGGTTCGCGACCTGGTGCTGCATGCAGTCCGGGAAGGTGCTGCCGTCGCCGACGATGAGCGAGGTCCCCCACGCGTTGGCGCCGAGGATGTTGCCGAGCCAGCGTGAATCGTCGCGAGCGAATTCGTCGGTACCCGTGAGCTCGTCGTACTCCGCGGCCATCACCACCAGGCCCGCGCCGTGGCTCGTGGTGTCGAACGTATCCCACGGGAATCCGAATCCGAACGGGTCGGAGTTGCTCTGCGTGACTGCCTTGTCGAGCTGCTTGCGGAGGTCGCCGAGCAGTTGCGCCCTGGTCACCTCGAGACCGCCCGGATTTCCGGCGTGTTCGATGGCGTTGTACAGCTCGAAGTGCGCCAGTCCGGTGACGTCGTACAGATTGAGCGTGTCGGCTGCGTCGTTGGGCCCGGTGATGTACGCGTGCGCCCAATGTGCGGCCTGCCGTAGGTAATACATCGCGTTTGTGTTGGGCATTCCGGCGGGCACCGGGCCTGCCGACAACGCATCGTAGATTTCCGTCGCTCCCCATTCGAGATCGTCGCGCCATTCCTTCTCAGGGTAGAAGTCGTAAGGAATCGCGGTCTGCAGCTGTCCGGGGTGCGTGTCCGCGAGGGCGAACACATCCTCGGCGTCCTTGAGGCAGGTCGCGGCCTGCTTCGGCTCAGTGACGCGGTCGAGCTGGTAGCACAGCGCGAAGTCGGCCGCGAGCCGTCCCGCGATGTTGGGGCTGACCAACGACCCCGGTGGTCCCGCCCGGAAGACCGGACGGTTGCGGATGTATCGATCCTCGGGATTGGTGCCACCGTACGTGTCGTCCGCCTGAGGCAGCCGCCAGATGTCGTGGTCGCCGACGATGGCATTGTTGCCCTCGCCGATGCCGACCTGCAGGTAGAGCGTCTTGGTGCTGTCGTTCCACATGTTCTCGAGCCAGCTCAGGCCGAAGGCCGCCTCGGCGCTGTAGTTGGCGGTGGCCGATCCGGGTCCGAGCTGATTCGGGAAGTCGCGGACGTCGGTCTCCATCATGCCCACGACGTAGCTGATGGTCTCGGTGAACTTCAGATAGTCACCCGCGTCCCACCAGCCACCTGCGGCGTCGACGGTCACGCCGAGCGAGGTCAGGTCACCCTTGAAGTTGCCGTTGCTGTCGACCTTGGGGATGAGATACGTCATCGCATCCTCATCGTTGAGGTGCCCTGGCTCGTTGCGCAGCGCGGATGGGATGAAGTCGGGACCGTCGCGCTCGTTCTCATAGAACGACAGCGAATTCGCCATCGCGGTCGCGTAGACCCGGGCCGGCGTATCGATGCGAAACACCGGCGAGCGCACCTGCATCGACCCGTCGCTCACGACGATGTGGAACGAACCCTCACGGTGGAGAAGGTTGAAGTCGAGCGCGTACACATGGTTGTAGGTGGTGCTCCACGCTCCCTGGTCGGCACCGATGCCTGACGAGTACGCGACATCGCCCCGCGAATCCACGACACGGAACACCGCTCCCGGCTCTGCCGCCGCTGTCATCAGGTACGCGCGCTTGGTTGCCGTGGTGGCGTAGCCGACCTGGTCCACGCGGACCTGGGCTCGAGCCGAAGTCGGCGCTGCCTCGGCGGCGTTGATCGGGATGAGCGCCGGCACCGTGACCAGCAAGGAAGCGGCGACCATCAACACGCGCCGTGCGGTCGATCCGGGGCGTCGCGGTCGCAGTCGTGTAGGCATGGTTAGGAATTCTTCCTATCGGTTGGCCCGATGTCAAGCGGCGTGGTGAACCTCCACGGCAGAAGGCGGGACGATGATCTGGATCTTGTCAGCACCAAATGGTTGACCACCGCGCCGATGTTAAGGTAGCTTTCCTATAAATTACCGGCCGCGGATCATCTCTCACTCCACCGCACGGTGGTAGCCCCAGACTTCGGAGGAAACCCGGATGGTATGGACGTGGCGACCGAACACACGGCGCATGAGGCCGATGACCCTGCTGGTCGTGGCCGGCGTCCTTGCCGCAGCGTGTGGCTCCACCTCATCGACGACGAGCGGCGGAACTGCAAACACCGGCAAGGTGGGCGGCAAGCTGCTCATCGACAACGAGAGCGGGAGCACCTGGACCTGCCAGTTCAACCCGTTCAACCCGTCGGTGAACATCACGTCGATCGGCTTCATCTACGAACCTCTCGAGTTCATCAATATCCTCGAGACGAATGCCGATGGCACCCCGAAGGTGACTCCGTGGCTCGCAACAGGATCGAGTTGGAGCAACGGCTTCATGACGCTGACCATGACCATCCGGTCGGGTGTCAAGTGGAGCGACGGCTCGCCGTTCACGGCCAATGACGTTCTGTATACCTTCGACGCCCTGAAGGCGGACCCGGCACTCGATCTCAACGCGCTCTGGTCGGTGGATAGCGGACCGCTCACCAACGTCGCGCTCCAAGGGAGCAACCAGGTCGTCTTCACCTTCAACGCACCGGCGCAGTCGTACTTCTACTACGTCGCCGATCAGACTCCGATCATTCCGCAGCACATCTGGAGCACGCTCGACCAGACGAAGCTGGACACCTACGCCGACACAACACCCGTCGGCACCGGCCCGTATCTGATGTCGAACTGCTCGCAGGACAACATCAAGTACCTGCGCAACACGTCCTACTGGCAGAGCAAGCCGGGACATCCGGTTCCCCAGGTGGCAGAGGTCGACTACCCCGCGTTCCTCAGCAACACATCGGCCAACCTCTACCTCGCCCAGGGTGAGGCCCAGTGGGGCGCCCAGTACATTCCCAACATCCAGTCGTACTACATCAGCAAGAGCCCCTCGACGCGCCACTACTGGTTCCCGCCGACGCTCAACGTCTCGCTCTTCCCCAATCTGAACAACCCGCTGCTCGGCAACCTGGCGGTTCGCCAGGCGATCTCGATGGCGATCGATCGCTCGCAGGTCTCGCAGCGCGGTGAGAGCGGATACGAGCCTCCCGCGAACCAGACCGGCATCGTCCTGCCCACATACAAGGCGTGGTACGAGAAATCGCTCGACACGACGACCTATAGCCCGTCCAAGGCGGAGTCGACGCTCCAGGCGGCCGGGTTCACCAAGGGCTCCGATGGGATCTACGCGAACGCGCAGGGTCAGAAGCTGTCCTTCACCATCAAGACGATCAGCGGCTACACCGACTGGGACGCCTCGCTCCAAGTGATCACCGAGGAGCTCAAAGCCGTGGGCATCCAGGTGACCGTCCAGGACGAGGACAGCACGCCGTATACCAACGACACCCAGAACGGCAATTTCCAGCTCGCATATGGGGAGATGCCGGTGGCCGGCCCGGGCCCCTACTACGAGCTCCGGCCGATGCTCTTCAGCGGCAGCATCGGCTCCACCAACTACGAGCGCTACAAGTCGAGCTCAACGGACGCGCTCTTCAACCAGTACTCCGGCGCGACGCCCGCTCAGCAGTTGCAGATCATCCATCAGATCTCAGCTGTCATGGCCCAGGATCTCCCCGTGATACCGGTGGTCGAGGGCGTCGACTGGTACCAGTACGACACGACGAGCTTCGGAGGCTGGCCGACCCCGTCCAATCCCTACGCACAGCCTCCGGTCTGGGCGACGCCCGATAACGGAATGGTCCTCACGCAACTCTATCCGGTGAGCTAGCGTAGTCCCGATGCGCAGGGTCAAGGCGCGGCCGACGCGGCGGTGAAGTACGTCTCCCGTCGCGTCGGCTTATTCCTCATCACGCTCTGGGCGGCGCTCACGGTCAACTTCATCATCCCGCGGGTCATGCCGGGCAATGAGGCAACCGCGGTGCTGGCCACATTCCGCGACGTCAACCCGGCAGCGTTGCATGCGCTGCAGATCGAGTTCGGCGTCAACGTCCATCAGAACATCCTCCTGACATATGTTCAGTACATCGGGAACTGCCTCACCGGTCAGTTCGGCCTCACGGCGCAACGGGTCCCGGTGCTGACCGAAATCATCAGCAAGCTGCCCTGGACGCTGGGGCTGGTCGGTGTCACGACCATCATCGCGTTCGCCATCGGAACGCTCGTCGGCGTCCTCGGCGCGTGGCGGCGCGGCGGCAAGCTCGACGGTCTCCTTCCTCCAATGCTCTTCATCGTCGCGTCGTTTCCGGTGTTCTTCGTCGGGTTGCTCTTGCTCTATGTGTTCGCGGTGACGCTCAACTGGCTTCCGCTCAGCTCCAACTACAGCATCGGCCTCGAGCCGTCGCTGTCGTTGTCGTTCATCGGAGATGTTCTCGTCCATGCGGTGCTCCCCGGCCTCAGCCTCGTCGTGGTGACAGCCGGGCTCTGGATCTACTCGATGCGCAACAACATGATCACCACGCTGGCCGAGGACTACGTGAAGATGGGTCGCGCCAAGGGGCTGCGCAGCTGGCGGATCATGGTCGACTACGCCGCGCGCAACGCGATCCTTCCCAATCTGACGGGATTCGCCATGCAACTGGGATACGTCCTCGGCGGGTCGATCCTGGTTGAGTACACCTTCTCGTACCCCGGACTGGGATATCTCTTCTACACCAGCACGACCGACCACGATCTGCCGCTGATGCAGGCCCTGTTCCTCGTGTACACGCTTGCGGTGCTCGTGTGCGTGCTGCTCGCGGACCTGGCCACCGCCGGGTTGGATCCGCGGACCCGTGATGCGTAGGCGGAAAAATATATGAGCACAGCCACCATCGCCGCCGAAACGGAGCCGATCGAGGTGGTCGCCGGCACGCGTAGCCAGAGTGCCTTTGCGCGTTTCACGCGGGCCATCCTTCGCAACCGCAAGGCTTCCGCCGGGACGGTGATCCTCCTGATTCTCGTCCTACTCGCCATCTTTCCCGGCGTCATTGCGCGTGATGATCCCGAGGCGGCCATCTACGGTCAGAACCTCGGTCCGTCAGCGCAGCATCTGCTCGGTACAACGCAGCTCGGGCAGGATGTTTTCTCACAGCTGATCTGGGGCACTCGCCTTACGCTGATCGTGACCGTCGTGGTCAGCGCGCTCGCCACGGTCATCTCCATGGTCATCGGGGTCAGCGCCGCGTACATCGGCGGCCTCACCGATCGCTCCCTCTCCCTGCTCACCGACATCTTCCTGATCATCCCGACGTTGCCGCTCCTGATCGTGCTCGCCTCGTACCTTCCTCCTGGCTCGGTCACCATGATCGTGGTGCTCACCCTCACGAGCTGGGCGTTCCAGGCCCGGCAGCTGCGGTCGCAGGGACTTTCGCTGCGCGCCCGCGATTTCCTTTCGGCGGCGAAGGTGCGAGGCGAACGCACCTCGTACATCATCTTCGTCGAGATCATCCCGACGATGACGTCGCTGATCGTCGCGTCATTCCTCGGACTCTCCGTGTTCGTGGTCGGGTTCGCCGCCGGCCTCCAGTTCCTCGGTCTCGGCAACAGCACGGAACTGACCTGGGGAACGATGCTGTATTACGCGCAGCAGGGCGGCGCACTCGAGGCCGGGAATGCTTGGTGGGCGTTGGCGCCCGGCGCGGCGGTCGCCTTCATGGGAGCCGGCTTCGCGCTTGTCAACTACGCCTTCGACGAGATCGGCAATCCCGCGCTGCGGCCGGTGAGAAAGCGACGTGCCAGAACCACTGCTTGAAGTCGAGAACCTGTCGGTCTCCTACCTCACGGACACGGCGGACATCCGGGCGGTGGAGAAGGTCAACCTGAGCGTCCAGGCGGGCGAATTCCTTGGCATCGTGGGCGAATCCGGCTGTGGAAAGTCAACGCTGCTCTTCGCAATCGCGCAGCTGCTGTCGCCGCCCGCTGAGGTTACTTCGGGGCGGGTCGTGTTCCGAGGCCAGGACCTTGTCCGCCTGACCGACAACGAGCTCCGGCTCGTGCGCTGGCGGGATTACTCGGTGGTGATGCAGAGCGCCATGAATGCGCTCAACCCGATGAAGAGCATTGGCGCGCAGTTCAAGGACACGATGCGCGCACATGAGCGGGTGTCCGCGAATGCCATCCGAACTCGATCGGCCGAGGTGCTGCATCTGGTCGGCATCGACGCGACACACCTCGAGAGCTACCCCCATCAGCTGAGTGGCGGCATGCGCCAGCGAGCGATGATCGCTATGGCGCTGCTCTTCACGCCGCAACTGGTGATCATGGACGAGCCCACGTCAGCGCTCGACGTCGTGGCGCAACGCTCGCTGATGACGCAGATCAAGGAACTGCAGCAGAAGCTCGGCTTCGCGGTCATGTTCGTGACCCACGACATGTCGGTCATCGCCAATTACTCGGACCGGCTGATGGTCATGTACGCCGGTCAGGTGGCCGAGATCGGTGCGACCAGATCGATCTTCGAGCGACCGCTGCACCCATACAGCAAGGGGCTCCTGGATGCGTTTCCATCGGTCCGCGGTCCACGCCGGCCGCTCACCGGCATCCCCGGAAGCCCACCGGATCTCGGCCGCCCACCCACGGGGTGCCGCTTCCATCCCCGGTGCAGCGAGGTGATGACGCAGTGCCTCACCACCGAGCCCGAGCTGTTCTCCGTTGAGGCCACGGAGGTGCGCTGCCTCCTGTACGCGGACAGCGCCGAGCCGGCGGTGGCGCGATGATCTCCACTCCGGCCACCGTCGCCGACGACAACGTGCTGCTCCGGACCACCGGTCTCACCCGGCACTTCCGCCTCGGTGGTCTGCTCTCGCGCCGGATGCTCCACGCGGTCGACGACCTCGACATGGTCATCCATGAGCGTGAGATCGTGGCCCTTGTTGGAGAAAGCGGGAGCGGCAAGACCACCGTCGCCCGCCTCCTGGCGATGATCTATCCACCGACCCGCGGCGACATCCTCTACCGTGGGCGCTCCGTGCACAAGTTGCACTCGCGCAAGGACGTGCTCTGGTACCGGGGCGAGGTGCCGATGGTCTTCCAGGATCCGTACAGCGCGATGAATCCGGTGTTCCGTGTTGCCCATGGCGTGATGCGCAATCTCAAACTGCATCGCCGTGACCTTGACGGTGCGCAGCGACGCGAGGAAGCCGAGCGAGTTTTCGACATCGTGGGTCTCAACCCCGCGGCCGACATGCTCCGAAAGTTTCCGTATGAGATGAGCGGTGGCCAGCGCCAGCGTGTCGGCTTCGCCCAGGCGCTCGCGGTCCGACCCAAGCTGATCCTTGCCGATGAGCCGGTGTCGATGCTCGACGTCTCGATCCGCGCAGGGATCCTCAACATGATGGCCCGGCTGCGTGCCGAGGAAGAGACGTCGATCCTCTACATCACGCACGACATCGCGAGCGCACGCTACGTCGCCGATCGGATCATCGTGATGTATGCGGGGCATGCGGTCGAACAGGGACCCACCGAGGTCGTGCTCTCACGACCCAAACATCCATACACGCGACTCCTCCTCTCCGCAGTGCCCGACCCTCGCGAGAAGGCTGTGCCAGTCTCAGCGGACAGCGGGGAGCCGCCCCGTGTCATCGATCCCGGTGAGGGATGTCGCTTCCGGCAGCGGTGCCCTTACGCGATCGACAAGTGCGCAACAGTGACGCCATTGCCGAGGCCGATGGGTCCGGCACATGATGCCGCTTGCCATGTTGCCGTCCCCGACGTGGTGGATGGGGATGAGGCCGGGACTGCAGGTGAGTGGCGGAGGACACCCGCGCCCGCGGACCAGTCGCTGTTCGGGTGAGATGGGTCTAGGCACACCCATGCGTCACCTCCATATACGCTCAACTCTTGGCGCTTGCGGCTGCATCAACGATGCTGCACAGCCTGCGCTTCTCCTCGGGGATGTCGTCGCCCAAACGAGCAGCGGCTACGACCGGCCTCCAGGCGGTGATGTCAGCACGCCGCACCATACTCGCGCGAATGTAGGCGGCAAACCAGCGCGCGCGGAATTCGCGGCGACCGCTCGCAATCACTGTCCGTCGCGTCGCGGGCAGTCCGGGCGGTGGAGAGCCGAGCTCCAGGATCAACGCTGTCCGTGCAGCATCTGCCGCGGCGTCACCGCGAGCAGCTCCCATCCAGTCAATTGCGATGGCGCCTCGAGTGCCCAAAATAACGTTGTCCGGGTGAAGGTCTCCATGGAGCAGGTGATCTCCGTTGGGGAGGGTCTCCAGCCGAGCCAGCGACCAGTCACGCGCGCGGCTCGACAGTTCGCCGGCGGACTCGATCCGCGATCGGAGCCGCTCGCGGAGCATCGGCAGCCCGACGCCGTCGCACGCGTGGATATCCGCTTGGAGTTGCGCTAGGCGTGTTGCGAGGGGCAGAACCTGCGAGGGATGGGCGGTGAACTCATCAAGCATCGAGGGTCCATCGACGCGTTCCAGGACCAGCCCTGTTCGTCCGTCCCGCTCGACGCGGCCGAGTAGGCGTGGTGCCGGAGCGTTCGCCGCGACGGCCGCGGCTGTGGCGTGCTCCTCCGCATCGATGAGGTGGATCGGCACCCAGTCGAAAAAGAGCTTGACCACAGCGCCATCGTTTTCGGCGAGAACCTGCGCGGTGCGCCCGACCCCCAGCACCTCACGCATGGTTGGGATCGTACTGGTGCGAGGCGAATGGCGGCAGAGCCCACAAAGCAGACGGGTTGACGCCACGGCGGCAGCGACCGGAGCCTGCGTACCTCTATCCTGCCGAATCGCGTCAAGGGATGCGGGGTGGCCTCGGAGAGCCGCCTCGATGTACCCCGTCAAGGAGTTCTACGATGGATGGCGAAACAGCAGGCGGCGCCGGCGGTCCCGAAGCCCCGCAGGGATCGACGCGTGCTCACCCGATAGCGGGTGAGTATGTGACCGAGACGCTGCTCGAGTACGACGGAGGTCGCCAGGTCACGGTGTACGTCCCTCCGGATCCGCCCGAGGCAGTTGTCTTTACCGGTGACGGTCAAGGGTTCTCGAAGTGGGGTCGGTTCCTGGAAGCGGCCGTCGTACCGCCCACGATGATCGTCGGCGTCCACGGGCTGGCCGAGGAGATGCCGCGGCTCCATGAGTACTCAGCGGTCTTTGACGCGGAGCGATTCTCCGCACATGAGAAGTTCTTCGTCGAGGATGTCCGCCGATGGGTGCGGTCGCGTTTCGGAGTCGCGCTGCCCGCCGAACGCACCGCGGTGTTCGGTTACTCGGCGGGCGGGGAGCTCGCGCTCGCCCTGGGGCTTCGCCATCCGGACGTCTACGGTGCGGTCTTCTCTGGCTCACCGGGCGGTGGTTACAAGCCGCCTGATGAGATGCCGAGGTCGCTTCCGCGGGTGTACCTCTTCGCCGGCACGCTGGAGCCGTTCTTCCTCGACAACGCGACCAGGTGGGCGGTCGCGCTGCGCGATGCAGGCGCGGACGTCGTGATGAGCGAGCGGGACGTGTCGCACGGAGCCAAGCTGTGGCGAGCAGAGTTTTCACTGATGGTGGCGTGGGGGTTTGGACGGCGAAGCATCGCGCTGCAGCCGGGAGATCAAGCGACATGAGTGAGTGCGCGCCTGGCGAGTGCCGCGCTCGGACGGTTGGCCACCGACATTGAACGGAAAGAGTTAGTCGGACTTGCTGGACACCCACGTAGGAACTCCAACCTTCCTCGCTCGTTTCGCTCTGCTCTACACGCAGCGTCAGCGACTGCTCGCCGGGGCGGAAAGCGGCGAGGACGAGGAGCAGTCCATGCCACTGTCCATCGCCCGGGAGCAGCCAGGAACTCCAGCCGACGGTGTCATCGACGCTGCCGCGCACCCGTCTCCAACCTGCTCGGGCAAGCTGTTCGGCGAAGTGGGCCTCTGTCTCACCAACAGACCAATCGGTCTGGATGGTCGAGTCGGAACTCCAATGGCTGCTTCCCCCTCCTCCGTGTTGTCCCCGTAGGCGAGCCCCGGCCGGCGCACTGATCAACGGTAGCCGCTCCGCCCCGTCAGGTCGCACCTGCCGGGTCCGAGAGAGATACGCGCGCGTATCCCAGTCCAACCTCACGCGCACGTCTGTCGCAATGCCCTCGCGACTGACGCCGCGGATCGACAGAACTGGGCCCTCCCCTCCTCGGCGAAATGCTCGGGCCTCTCCCGAGTCGGCAGAGACGAAGCCTCCATGCATCGGAGCAGTGGGCTCGAGGACCGTCCATCCGGTCGCGCCTAGAGCAGTCTGGAAAGGCGCCACCAACTCGGCAAATGAGTTCGGTGCGTCGATGACCGCCTCCAGCAGCGTTGGTCGACCGCTACGCGAGTAGAGCGCGCTCCCGACGACGCGCCAATCGGGCGACATCGGAATTGCGGCCGCAATCGATTCCGGCAGACGGCTCACGAAGAGCTCCACGTGGGTCGGACCATCCGGATGGGAACGGTCCAGTAAGCGCACGCACAACGCTTCGATGTTCCGGCTCTCCACGTCATCTCCACCAGCCACTCGTCACCTCCTTATCGCGGACTCTAGCGCTGCAAGGCGTGTTGCTCAGAGCCTCGATGTAGTGCCTCTTTGGTTTCACGGTAGGTAACCATTTTGCAGCCGCTTTCATGCAACAGACCGTGCCAATCTGCTCGCACAAGGCATGCAACCTGCGCAACACATCACCCAACGGAATGATTTTGTGTGCTCATGCTTTTCATAGGCGAAACCGGTGCGTATGGTTTGCGCATCAGGTTGTTCGTGGATCGTCCATGAGGAGCATTGCAGCTAGGCCGCCCTCGTGCGGTGATAAGCGGAGGTGTCACGTTGCGTGTCAATAAATTCACCATTGGTGGCATCGGCTTGGGCATGCTTGGGCTGCTCACCGCCGCTGCCTGCGGGAGCACCAGCAATACCCCGACGACCGGCGCACTGGCCGCGTCGCAGGTGCTGCACTTCCCCGTCTTCCAGGACCCAGGGACATGGGATCCGGGTGAGATGGACGCCGAGGTCGACAGCGAGCTCATGCAGAACGTGTTCGACAATCTCTGGCGCTTCGACGACAAGCTGAACATCATTCCGGACATCGCCACCACCGTGCCGACGCAGGCCAACGGTGGCATCTCCGCCGATGGGCTGACCTATACCGTGCACTTGAACCCAGCCGCGAAGTTTTCGAACGGCGATCCCGTCACGGCCAAGGACGTGCTCTACTCATGGAATCGCGGGGCTGATTTGCACGGTGCTTACGCATCCATTCTCAGCGCGATCCAGGGATTCAATCAGGCGCAGACCGCGGCCGGCGCTCCGCCGTCGTCCGGGACGCCCGAGAGCTTCCAGGCCAACATCGAGAAGCAGCTTGCTGCCAAGAACCCCGCCTTCATGATGAGTGGACTGACCGCGCCCGATGGCCCCAATGGCTACGTGGTGCAGATCAAGCTGAGCACCGCTTGCGGCTGGTGCCTCACCGCATGGACACTCGAGAGCACCGTCGGCGCGATCGTCGATGAGAAGGTCATCGATGCTCCTGGCGTCGACCCCGTGAACTGGTGGCAGACTCCCGCCGACCTGGTCGGTACGGGCGCCTACAAGCTCACCTCCTACATCCCCTCGCAGTCGATGGTTTTCTCGGAAGTGCCGAACTGGTGGGGTTCTCCGAAGCCCACGTTGAAGACGATCGACATCGACATCAAGGATCCGTCGACGGCCCCGACGACCGTTGATGCCTTCTTCCAGAAGGGCTACGACATCATCGGCTACGGCGGTGACAGCGCTCTCATCCCGCTGGCCAACGTCCTCGCGATCCAGGCCAACTCGCGTGAGAAGCCGGATCTGCTGGTCCAGCCCAAGGGGCGCACCACCTGGGTGAGCTTCAACATCGGATATCCGTCCACGGGTGGGCCCTTCCTTGGCACCAGCGCGAAAGCGACCAACCTGCGCCTGGCGTTCGACCTCGCCGTCGACAAGCAGGGCCTCGCCACAACGGTGTGCCACAACCTCATCTGCTCGGCGGCAACCGGTGGTCTCATCACGACCGGGTTGATCGGCAACGGCGGGCCCAACTCAGACCCGCTCGCCAAGTACGACCCGACTGAGGCAAAGGCACTCATCGCGCAGTACGACCCGT
>PKXZ01000059.1 GCA_003132525.1 Candidatus Dormiibacterota bacterium
GGTCTGGGGGGGTCGTCCCCCCCGAGGACAACACCGTCAGCCCATGTATGGGTAGCGGTAGTCCACCGGCGGCACGAACTGCTCCTTGATGGCCCGGGTGTTGACCCAGCGGATCAAGTTGAAGATCGAGCCGGCCTTGTCGTTGGTGCCGCTGGCCCTCGCCCCGCCAAACGGCTGCTGGCCGACGACCGCGCCGGTCGGCTTGTCGTTGATGTAGAAGTTGCCGGCCGCGTAGCGAAGGTGTGCCGACGCCTCGTCGATGGCTGCCCGGTCGGTCGCGAACACCGCCCCCGTGAGGGCATACGGCGAGGTGGTGTCGACCAGGTCGAGGACAGACGCCCAGTCCGAGTCCGGATACGGGTACACGGTCAGGATCGGCCCGAAGAGCTCGCGCTGCATGAGGTCGTGGCGCGGGTTCGAGGTCGCGAGGATGGTGGGGTGGACGAACCATCCAACCTCGCCGTCGCACTCTCCGCCCGCGACCAGGGTCAGCTCGGGATCGGTGCGTGCCGCTGCGAGGACCGCCTCATGCTTGCGGAAGCTCGATTCGTCGATGACCGCGCCCATGAACGTGCTGAACTCGGCGGGATCGCCGACCGGGATCGCCTCGACGGCGGCCGCGAGCGGATCGCGCAGTCGTTCCCACACCGAGTGGGGGACATACGCGCGCGACGCCGCTGAGCACTTCTGGCCCTGGTATTCGAAGGACCCGCGTAGGAGCCCGACGAGCAGGGCGTCGTTGGACGCTGACGAGTGGGCGAGCACGAAGTCCTTGCCGCCGGTCTCACCGACCAGCCGCGGATAGGTCCGGTAGGTGCCGAGATTGGCCGCGACGGTGCTCCAGAGGTGTTGGAACGTGTCGGTCGAGCCCGTGAAGTGGATGCCCGCGAGCGACGGGTGCTTGACGGCCACTTCGGAGACGACGGCGCCTGGCGCGACGATCATGTTGATGACCCCGGGCGGCAGCCCCGCAGCCTCGAGAATCTCCATGATCACCTGGGCCGCCAGCAGCGCGGTGGTCGCCGGCTTCCAGACGACCGTGTTCCCGACGATCGCGGGCGCGACCGCGAGGTTCCCGCCGATCGAGGTGAAGTTGAATGGGCTGATGGCGAGCACGAAGCCCTCGAGCGGCCGGTGGTCCATGCGGTTCCAGGTCCCCGCCGACGAAACCGGCTGCATCTCCTGGAGCTGCTCGCCGTAGTGCACGTTCCAACGCCAGAAGTCGATCAGCTCGCACGCGGCGTCGATCTCGGCCTGGTGCACGCTCTTGCTCTGCCCAAGGATCGTTGCGGCGTTGAGCCGGTCACGAAAAGGGCCGCTCAGGAGGTCGGCGGCGCGGAGAAAGACCGAGGCCCGCGTCTCCCGCGGTGCGGTCGACCAGTCGTGGTGGGCGGCGAGCGCGGCGTCGACCGCCGCGCGGACGTCGTCGGCGGTTGCCGTCGCCCCCTCGACGATCGTCAGGGAGTGGCGATGCGGGGCTGTGACCGAGATCCGCTCCCCATGGCCGTCGACGGAGCGCCCGCCGATATGGAGGGGCACGTGATGGGGCGCCGCCGCCTGCATCTCGTGGATCGCGGCCCGAAGCCGGGCGCGCTCGGGTGTGCCGGGTGCGTAGAAGAGGACGGGCTCGTTGATCGGTGGCTGAGAAGTCATCCGGGCGATTGTGGCTCAGCGAGTGTGTAGAGTGAGAGAGCGCCATGGACCAGATCCGCTTGCGGCCCGTTCCCGTGGCCGATCCCCGGCCGCTGCATCAGCGGCTCCTCCCGGAGGGCGTTGATCGGCGGCCGCAGTGGCTCACCGTCAAGCTGCCGGCCGGAGACGGGTACTCGCAGATCAAAGGGATCATGCGGGGGCAGAACCTCAACACGGTCTGCGAGGAGGCCCGCTGCCCCAACATCGCCGAGTGCTGGGGGCACGGCACCGCCACCTTCATGATCCTGGGTGACGTCTGCACCCGTGCCTGCGCGTTCTGCGCAGTGAAGAGCGGCAAGCGCGGCGGCGACATCGACTGGGACGAGCCCCGCCGGGTGGGGGAGGCCGTGCAGTCCATGGGGCTCCGCCACGCGGTGGTCACCTCAGTCGACCGTGACGACCTCGCCGATGGCGGTGCCGGCGTGTTCGCCGCCACCATCCGGTCGATCCGAGCGCTGTCGCCCGGCACCACCATCGAAGTCCTGACGCCTGACTTCCAGGGCGACCATGCCGCGCTCGGCACGGTGATGGACGAGGTCCCCGAGATCTTCAACCACAACGTCGAGACCGTCGGCCGCCTCTACCGGCGCGTTCGTCCAAAGTCGCTGCTCGATCGCAGCCTCGAGCTGCTGCAGACGGCCAAGCGCATCGAACCGCGGAGCCGCACCAAGTCAGGCCTCATGGTCGGGCTCGGCGAGGAGATGGACGAGGTCAAGCAACTGCTCCACCAGATGCGCGCCCACGACATCGAGATCATCACGATCGGCCAGTACCTGCGCCCATCGCTCAAGCACCACCTGCTGATCCGATACTGGCATCCCGACGAGTTCGCCGAGCTGAAGGCCTATGGCAAGGCGCTCGGCTTCAAGCACGTCGAATCGGGGCCGCTCGTCCGCTCCAGCTACCACGCCCACGAGCAAGCGGTCGCTGCCCACGCCGGATGAGCGAGGTGGCAGACGGCCCGGTGTTGCGCTGGGCATGGCTCGGGACGGTCAGCTACGCCGAAGCCTGGGATCTGCAGCGCGAGATCGCGCTGGCGCGGCGCTCGGGTGCCCTTGCTGACGACGCTGTTCTGCTCCTCGAGCATCCGCCGGTCTTCACGATGGGCCGCCAGGGCGAGGCCCATCACCTGGGCGCCGGACCCGACGCGCTCAGAGCCGCCGGGGCCGAATTCCTCGAGGTGGACCGCGGCGGGTCGGTGACCTTTCATGGCCCCGGACAACTCGTCGCCTACCCGATCGTCCGGCTCGCAGCCGTCTTTCCGATCTCCGGGCATCCGGCGCACGGTGACGTGGATCACTACCTGCGCGCCCTCGAGGCCGGTCTCATCGCCACCGCCGCGACCTACGGCGTCGAGGTCACGCGCCGGCCGCCGTACACGGGCGTGTGGTCCGGCGAGCGGAAGCTGGGCGCCATCGGGGTGAAGCTCGCGGGCGGCGTCACGTCCCACGGCGTCGCGCTCAACGTGGCGACGGATCTCAGCTGGTTCGACCGCGTCACGCCCTGCGGCATCGAAGGCGCAGGGGTCGCGTCGCTCGCCACCCTCGGAGCACCCGGACACGCGCCCGCAGAGGTGGCACCGGTGCTCGCACGGTGCCTGGCCGGCGCTTTTGACCTCCGTCTGGAAGAGGCCGGTCCGCTCGCGCCACTGGTCCGCTCCGGCAAGCCCGCGACCAGCGCGGCCTGAACCCCACCGCCCACGCGGCGGCCGCGACGGCTCAGGAGTTTCTCAGCGTTGTCACCGCACGGTCTCAGGTTCCGCGCGCCGCCCGATGGTTGGATTGAGGCATCCCCCGCCAACCGAAGGAGACATCCGGATGACCCATCTCACGGCGCTCAGGAACAGCGTCCTGTGCGGCTTCGCCGTCGTCGCAGTCGCTGGATGCGGCGCCGCTCATCTCACCAGCGCCGCCGCGCCGCCGGTGACCGCGCCCACGGGCGCATCAGCCGTGGCGGCCGCACCGACGCCGGCAGCCACGCCGGACACCAGTGGCATCAATCAGCAGGTCAGCAGTATCGACAATCAGCTCGGCACCATTGACGGGCAGCTCAACGCAGCCAACACCGGGCTGAACACCAGCGAAGGGAATCCAGCCCAATGAACACTCGAATGCTCGCTCGTGGCATGGCCACACTCACGGTGACCGCCGGGCTCGGGCTTGCCGGGTCGGTAGCCGTTGACGCCGCTGCGCTGCCGACTCCGTCGCCGGCCACCAGCACGGCCAATCCAGCCCTGCTCAGCTCGGTCAAATCCCTGTGCAACATCGGTGTGCAGCGACGCCTGGCTGTTCTTGCCGCAGATGACACGTTCGTAAAGACCTCGGTGGCGCTGACCAGCAGTGACCAGTCGACGCTCGAAGGTCAGATCAGCGCTGACGAAAACGGACTCAGCGCGCTCGACAAGACGATTCAGAGCGACACGACGTACGCCAAAGTGTTCGCCGACTGCGGGCTGATCGTCACCGCCTACCGCGTCTATGTCATGGAGGATCCCAAGATCCACGAGGTCATCGCGGCCGACGGCGTCAGCAAGGTCGACAGCACGTTCGAGACCATGATCCCCGAGCTGCAGAACGTCATCAACGCCTCAGCGGTCTCAGCCACCGACAGGGCGCAGGCGCAGAGCGACCTGAACAACCTCACCGGCAAGGTCAACGCGTCGCATACGTCGATCTCCGGTGTGACCGCGTCCGTCATCAACCTCGTGCCCTCCGGATGGCCGGGCAACCAGGCCGAGCTGAAGAGCGCGCGGCAAAACATCACAGCCGCATGGACGGATCTGTCCGGTGCGCGTACCGACGTCAACAACATCCTCACGCTGCTCGGCGAATAAGTCACTCCCTCCCCAACGGAAAGGGCGGCTCCAACTGCGGAGCCGCCCTTTTGCTCTTTGCGCCACCGAACATGCGTTCCACTATGCAAATAGCCCACAAATCGGTAGGATCGCGGCCACAGGACGTCCATCTGTTCGGTCCGACTCACCCTACGTCACATCAAACCCCCGAACCCGGTGGACGCCCCGGGGGAGCGTCATGGCCACCTTCGTCCGAAACCGCGTCCTCAATCAAATGGTGTGGTCAGCTGAAGAGGAGCGTCAGCGAGTCCAGCGACGCGAAACACTCTGCGAGCTCGACGGGCTGCTCACGCAGCTGGAAGAGGTGAATCTTCGTGGCGGGTCGATCCCAACACGCGTGCTGGTCGCGCTCCGGCGCAGGGGCGTCGCCTTCCGTCCGCGTACGTCGGCGGCGGAGCTCATCGAGGCCGTGTTCGTCGTGCAGGAGCGGTTCATGCGCCAGCCCGACGGGTTGCACGGCGCGATGTCGACCACAGCCGGCGATCTGAGCAGACGCCTCGCGTCCTGATCGTTACGCTGCACGGGTGGACCCCGACGCCGCCCGCCGCGCTGCCGGGGAAGCCGCGGTGCCACTTGTCGAGGACGGCATGCGCGTCGGCCTTGGTACCGGGACGACCGCGCGGTGGTTCATCCTCGGCCTCGCGGAGCGCGTCCGTCAGGGCCTGAGCATCCACGCGGTCGCAACCTCGGTGGCGAGCGCGACACTGGCAAGCGAGGGCGGCATCCACGTCGACGAGCTCGGGCCGGATGGGCTCGATCTCGCCGTCGACGGCGCGGACAGCGTCGACCCTGCTCTGAGCCTGATCAAGGGCCGCGGCGGTGCGATGCTCCGCGAGAAGGTCGTGGCCGTGGCAGCGGCGCGGTACGTGGTTATTGTCGACGACAGCAAATACATGTCGCGACTGCAGGGGCGGGTGCCAGTGGAGGTGGTCCATTTCGGGAGTGTCTGGACGTTGCACGCGCTCGCCGAGCGCACGTCGTTGGAATTCACGCTGCGTACCGGGCCGGACGGAGTGCCCTTCATCACCGACAACGGCAACCTCCTCGTCGACAGCGAGTACACCGACATCGCCGACCCCGCTGAGCTCGCTGCACTGATCGCCTCAGTGCCGGGGGTGGCGGGCTACGGGCTGTTCCTCGGGATGACCGACCTGGTCCTGGTGGGGCACAGCGACGGGAGCGTTGAGCAATTGACCGCTCCTGGCGATACAGTCGGCTCGGGCGGATAGCTCAGCTGGTCAGAGCGCCTCGCTTACACCGAGGAGGTCGCGGGTTCGATCCCTGCTCCGCCCACGGCCCGATTGCAGCCGTCACCGGTCGGAACGTGTCCGCGCGGCGTCACTGTCCCGAAAGGATGTGTAGGACACGATCGGGCCTGATGGTCGCGTTCGGAGCCTTGTCTGGGAGTGATACAGCGTGAGACGACGCTTGCTGAGCAAGCCCTTCATCATCGGCATCGTCATCGTCGTCATTGCGGCCGGCGTCGGTGGTTTTTTCCTGACACGCGGGGATCCGGCCAGCGTCTCCTACCGGACCGGCGTCGCCACGCTCGGGACGGTGACCCAGACAGTGTCACTCTCGGGTAACCTCGCGCCTGACGGCGAGACCGACCTCGACTTCGAAGGACCCGGAAAGGTGACCGCCGTCAACGTCCAGCCCGGACAGACGGTGACCACAGGCGAGACGCTGGCAACCCAGGATCCCACCACCGTCGATGCCAGCCTCACCCAAGCAGACGCGACCCTTTCGGCGGCCCAGGCGAATCTCACCTCGGCGGAAGCAGGCACATCGGCGTCCGGCCTCGCGCAGGCCGATGCGCAGGTCAACAGCTCGTACGTCTCATACCAGAATTCGATCACCAGCCTCGCCGACACCAAAGCCGTCAATACGGAGATGGTGGCCCAGGCGTACAGCGCATACACCACGGCCCAGACGGCGGCCACGGACGCCGGATGCACCCCCAGCGACTCCACGCCGCCGTGTCCGCAGGATGAGGCGACGATGACCCAGGACTACCAGACCTGGCAGTCGGCAGAGGTCAAGGCCACGCAGGGTGACGATCAGTCCCAGGGCCAGGTCAACTCCGACAAGGTCCAGTGGCAGAACGCCAAGTCGTCGCTCGCGGCGCTCGAGGACGGTTCATCGTCATCGTCGGCGCAGGTGGCCATGGACCAGAGCCAGGTCGAGATCGACGAGGTGAATGTCTCCAACGCGCAGGCCGCGGTCGCCGCCGCGACGCTCAAGGCGCCGGCGGGGGGTCTCGTCGAAGAGGTCAATGTCACCAACGGCGAGCAGATCTCGAGCGGTGGTACCGGCGGTGCGTCGTCGGGCTCAACCGGGACTGCGACCCACGCGATCGTGATCATCGCGCCAGGGGTCTTCGAGGTCACCGGTTCGGTCAGCGATGCGCTCGTCAATGAGATCGCGGTCGGGCAGAGCGCCCAGGTCGTCGCCGCCGGATCGAGTGAGGCCGTGCCCGGCAAGGTCACCGAGGTCGCCGAGGAGGCGACGGTGACTTCGGGCGTGGCGAGCTTCCCGGTCACGGTCGTGCTGAGCGGCGCCAACCCGTCGTTGCGGCCAGGGATGTCCGCATCGGTGAGCGTGGTCATCAACCAGGTCGTCGGCGTCACGACCGTGCCCACCAGCGCGGTGCATACCGCCGGCGCCGGGAGCACCGTGACGCTGTTCGTCAACGGCAAGCCGGATCCCGTCGCGGTGACGGTCGGCGCGTCGGACGCGACGCTCACCCAGGTCCTCTCAGGCGTGAAGGTCGGGGACGAGGTCGTGATCGCGACCATCACCAGCACGATCCCGTCGGCGACGACCGGTACGGGACGCAGCCTCACGGGCGGCGGTGGCTTCGCCGGCGGTGGCTTCACCGGTGGTGGTGGATTCGCCGGCCGCGGCGCGGGCTGACGTGGCTGCGGAGATCATCCGCCTCGTAGACGTGAGCAAGGTCTACGGAAGCGGCGATGCGACAGTTCGTGCCGTCGACGATGTGTCGCTGTCCGTCAACGAGGGAGATTTCCTTGCGGTGATGGGTCCTTCTGGGTCCGGCAAGTCGACCCTCATGCACATCCTCGGCTGTCTCGACGTCCCCACCAGCGGCGAGTATCTGTTCGCCGGCGAGGACGTGAGCCGCATGAATGAAGGTGAGCTTGCGAGTATCCGCAACCGCCGCATCGGGTTCGTGTTCCAGCAGTTTCATCTGCTCTCGTCGATGTCCGCGTGGCGCAACGTCGAATTGCCGCTGCTGTACCGCACCGCGCGCGATCGCAAGCAGATGGCCCTGAACGCGCTCGCTCAGGTTGGTCTGAGCGACCGGGTCCAGCATCGCCCCAATCAACTCTCGGGTGGCCAGCAGCAGCGGGTTGCGATCGCTCGCGCGCTGGTGACCGACCCCACGATGATCCTTGCCGACGAGCCAACCGGCAACCTCGACTCGAAAGCGAGCCGTGAGGTGCTCGACATGCTGACCGGCCTCAACAAGGCCGGCCATACCATCGTGCTGATCACCCACGACCCCAACGTCGCCCGCGTCGCCGAGCGCGTTGTCGAGATGGCCGACGGCACACTCAGGGATAGGGTCGCGGCATGAGCCTCTTGCGAACCTTCGACACCGGCATCCGCGGCCTGCTCGGTCATCGCCTGCGCTCCGTCCTGACCACCCTGGGCATCCTGTTCGGCGTCGCCGCGGTCATCTGTACCGTCGGCATCGGGACCGCATCGGCCGACTCGGTCAACTCACGGATCGCGGCGCTCGGAACGAATCTCTTGACGATCTCGCCCGGCAGCAGCACCTCGAGCTTCGGGATCCGCGGCGGATCGGGTTCCGCGAACACGCTGACCATGGAGGATGTCAGCGGCCTCGAGGACAAGCAGGACGCACCCGACGTTGCGGCGGTCGCGCCCGTCGTCGAGGGGACGGCGACGCTGGTGAGCACGAGCACCAACTGGTCCACGACCGTCCAGGGCAGCACGCCCGGGTGGCTGATGACCAACGCTCGGACCATGTCCGAGGGTGTGTTCCTCACCCAGCAGGAGGTGAACCAGCACGCGCAGGTCGTGGTGCTCGGAGAAACGACCGCGTCGGAGCTGGGCGTGACCGTCGGTTCGCAAGTGACCATCTCGGGGGCGCCCTTCGACGTCATCGGCATCCTCACCGCGAGCGGCAGCACCGGCTTCACCAACAGTGACGACCTGGCGGTGGTGCCGATCACGACCGCCCAGGACCAGATCACCGGCGGCAGCCCCGATTCGGTGCAGCGGATCCTGCTGAGCGCGACCAACTCCGGAACGATCGGCTCCGCATATCTCGAGGCCGATCAACTCCTGCTGCAGACGCATCACATCACCAACACCGCGTCTGCCGACTTCACGATCACGTCGGCGTCGACACTGGCGAGCACCGCCGCATCGGTGACCACGACGCTCACCATCCTGCTCGCCAGCGTTGCCGCGATCTCCCTGCTCGTCGGGGGCATCGGCGTGATGAACATCANNTGAACATCATGCTGGTGTCGGTCACCGAGCGGACCCAGGAGATCGGGCTGCGCAAGGCGCTCGGCGCCACCCCTCGCGACCTGCTCCGTCAGTTCCTCATCGAGGCGGCGACGTTGAGCTTCGTCGGTGGAGTGCTCGGTGTGGGCGCGGGCCTGCTCGCTGGATTCCTGGTGCCCAAGCTCGCCAACATCGCGGTGACCATCACGCCCACGCCGGTGATCATCGCCGTGTGCGTTGCCGCCGGAGTTGGCCTGATCTTTGGTGTCTACCCTGCGGCACGCGCCGCGCGACTCGCGCCGATCGCGGCACTGCGAGCCGAATGAGTTCGCAATCCGTCATCCTGTTGGGAGGATTACCCGTATGAACCGTGCCATTCTTGGCGCCGCCGGCCTCGCGGCGTGCCTCGGTGTCGTCGCCTGTGGGAGTGCCGCAGCCAGCGTCACCACGCCGTCTCCCTCACCCTCGGCGCGTGGTCGCGCGGGGTTCGCGGGAGACGCCGCCTTCGGCCAGCTCGTCCAGATCAATGGGTCGACACTCATCCTCAGCAGCAGTTCGGGGGATGCCACCGTGACGTACGCGTCGACCACGACGATCACGCAGACGAGCACCGGAACGCTCGCGAACATCGCCGCCGGCATGTGCATCACCGCCACCGGGAGCAAGGACGCCACCGGGACGTTGACCGCGACCACGGTGACCCTGAACGCCCCGGTGAACGGCTCGTGCGCCGTGACCGGGTTCGGCGGTGGTGGCGGAACGTTCACGCCACGTCCGGGCGCCTCCCCGCGACCGAGCTTCTCGCCGCCCGCCGGTGCCGCCGGTCTCACCTTTGCGCGCGGCACGGTCAAGTCGGTGACCGGGACGTCGGTCAGCATCACCGACACCACCGGCACCGTCACGACCATCAACGTCCCGACCACCGTCAAGGTGACCACCTCAACGGTGGTCCAGGCCTCCGGGCTTCAGACCGGTCAGTGCGTGACCGCGGTCGGTCCCAAGGACAGCGCGGGAGCGGTTGCCGCGCGATCGCTGACGATCACGCCCCCAACCGCGAGCGGCTGCACCGCGGGCTTCGGCCGGGGCGGCTTCGGCGGAGGCGGCTTCGGTGGAGGCGGCGGCGGTGGCTTCCCCGGCGGTGGCGGCACCGGGTCGACGAGCGCTTAGCCTGGTGAACTGAATGCGGGTGTTGATAGCTGAGGACGATCGCGGGCTCCGGGAGGTCCTGGTGCAGGGCCTCGAGGAGGCCGGCTACTTCGTCGACGCCGTGGCGGCGGGCGACGAGGCGATCGATCAGCTGCGCTTCTACGAGTACGACGTCGCCGTGATCGACTGGCGGATGCCGCGCGTCAGCGGGCTCGAGGTCGTCTCATGGGCTCGCAAGAACAACCGCCCGACAGCGATGCTCATGCTGACGGCGCGGGACACACCCTCAGATCGCATCGAGGGGCTGGACGCAGGCGCCGATGACTATCTGATCAAGCCCTTCGACTTCGGCGAGCTCGTCGCCCGCATCCGAGCCCTGCAGCGCCGGCCGCGCACCGTCGATGGACCCGCGATCACGCGCGGCGCGCTGACGCTCGATCCAGCGAGGCGCGAGATCGAGATCCATGGGACCCCTGTGAACCTGACCTCCACCGAGTTCAACATCCTCGAGCTGCTCTTGCGGCGTTCGCCGGCCGTCGTCGACCGCAAGGCCATCGCCGAGCACGCGTGGCGCGACGAGACCCAGCCGCTCGGCTCCAACGCCATCGACGTCCAGATGAGCCGGCTCCGCGCCAAGCTGCCCAACACGGGCATCCAGATCGTCACGGTGCGGGGATCGGGGTACCGACTGGAGGAGGCATGAACCGCCGGCTCGAGCGGGTCGATGTTGCCTCGCTGCGCCTGGCGCTCGTCGGCACCGGTCTGGTGGCACTGGTCTACGCCATCGTCGCCGTGGTCATCGTGGTGTTCGTCACGAACAACCTGACGACCCAGGTGGACACCAAGCTCGCGGCGTCGCTGACGTACTACCAGCACAACCGGCCCACCATGACGACATCCGGTATCGGCGAGCCTGGGCCCGGAGGGATCGACACGCCCCCGCTGATTTGGATGACCTTTCCACGAGGCACGCTGCCCCTTGGCATCACGCAGATGACCAGCATCGAAGACCGGACCGCACTTCCCGCAGCGGACATCGACGTGACGGGCCCGACGACGACGCAGATCAAGGGTATCGACGTCCGGATCGAAGGAGTTGCCGACGGCAACCAGCTTGTCCCGACTCCCTTCGGCGATGTGCCCGCGCCTGCGCGGCTCGTCGTTGGCTACAACATCGATTCGATCTCGCAGACCCGCTCGTCACTGGTCGTGACGGAAGCCGCCGCCGGCGTCGTGCTGCTGATGCTTGTCTTCTTCGGCACGCTGATCGTCGGCCGCCGGGTCGGTGCGCCGATCGAGCTCGCCCGGCAGCGCCAACTCGAGTTCACCGCGGATGCCTCGCACGAGCTGCGGACGCCGCTTGCGGTCATCGAGGCGCAGACCAGCCTGGCGCTCAGCCAGGACCGCGACCCGACCTGGTATCGCAACGCGTTCCAGCGAGTCGGGTCTGAGAGCAAACGGATCCGGCGGCTCGTCGACGACCTGCTGTGGCTTGCACGGGTGGACACGCCGCAGGGCCGTCCAGCCGCGGAGCCGGTTGAGGTCGGCGTCGTCGTCCATCAGGCCGCGGAGCGGTTTGCGGCAGTGGCCGAGAGCCGCGACATGCGGCTCCAGGTATCGGTGGGCCTCGGACCGCTGGTGATCATGGGCTCCTCCGAATGGCTGGACCGCCTGCTCGGGGTCCTGCTCGACAACGCGTTCAAGTACGCCCCGCAAAGCGGCATCGTAGCGGTCAGTGTCGGCGCCGACGGCAACCGGGTCCGGCTGGTGGTGGAGGATTCCGGCCCGGGTATTCCCGACGACGAACGACCCAAAATCTTCGATCGCTTCCATCGAGCTGAGGCGCAGGGCGGCTACGGGTCCGGGCTCGGGCTCGCCATGGCCAATGCCGTCGTCCGCCACACTCACGGCCGCTGGGAGGTGAACACCTCCGCGCTCGGGGGCGCTAGGATGGCCGTCAGCTGGCCCCGCGTCCTGAGTGGCGCCAAGGACCAAGGAGAGCCCGATCCGGCGGTGAGCTGGACCGTCCCGGCGTCGCCGCCGGCCGCCGACAACGCGTAGGGCAGGCCCACCCCGCGAGATCGGTGAGGGGAAAAACGCAACTCCAGGTGGCACAATTTGGCCAGTTCGTGCCATCATCTTCCGAAACCAACCGAGTCTGGAGGAGGCCGGAGCATGACCAAGGGAGCTATGGCGGCGCTGAGCGCGGGGGTTGCCGTCTTTGGGTTCGATCCTGAACCCGGGACCCCAGCGAGCCGGGCGTTGCATGTGCTCACGGTGAAGCGGACCCTTCCGACGGGCGATCTCAGCGCCAAGGAGCGCTTCCCGGAGGCGGCGTTGCGCGCCGCGACGGAAGGCGGCATCGATCTCGGAGGCCGGCGTGGCGCCCGTGGAGCCCAGCGTCTGCACCTGGTCGGTGTCGACGACGATCCGGCTCGAACTCGGAGCGTCACGGTGTGGTACTACGCGGCCGCACCCNNCCTGCGGGCCGCCCTCGACCGGCTTCGCTCTGACACCAGGCAGCTCGCGGGTGCCGCCGCCCTGGTGGGTGACGTCTTTACCGGGGACGACCTGCTTCGCCTCCACGTGGCCCTGCACGGCGGCCCCGAGGGCAGCGAGCGAACCTTCAGGCGGCGGATCCAGGAGCTGCGCGATTCCGGCGTGCTCCGGCCCGTGCGGGACACCGAGGTTGCGGCCCTGCGTCTCCGGGTGCCGCGCTTCCGGTCGCCTGCGGGGACCGGTGGCCGCCCCCCCGAGCTGCTGCGCTACTCCGGCGCCGGCGGCGAGGACGAACAGCTGGCCGCGCTCAGGGCACGGCGCGCGGGCTGATCNNGCGGCCACGAACCCCTCGTAGAGTTCCGCAGCGCGCTCCGGTGCCGCGGCCCGGATGAAGGAGGGGCGATGGCCGCGCGACGTGTCAGCGTGGAGCGTGAACTGGCTCACCACCAGAACGGCTCCGCCGGAGGCTGCGAGGTCGAGATTCATCCGCCCGTCGGTGTCCGGAAAGATCCGGAGGGTCGAGATCCTGCCTGCTAGACGCTGGGCCACCGCCTCGTCGTCGTCGGGGCCTACCGAGACCAGCACGCAGAGCCCTGCATCGATGGCGCCCACCGT
>PKXZ01000035.1 GCA_003132525.1 Candidatus Dormiibacterota bacterium
TCGTCGTCGTTGGGATCGTGGCAAATGCGGCCCTCTCCATCGTTCCGGCGCCGCCGGCGCTGGCGCTGCGGGTGATCCTTCTTGGCACGGGGATCGCCCTCAATGGGGTCGCCACCGGTCTGTACATCGGCGCTGGTCTTGGCCCCGGGCCACGCGACGGTTTGATGACAGGATTGGGCCGCTACGGATTGTCTATCCGCCGGGCTCGCGTCATGATCGAGTTAGGCGTATTGGCGACTGGATTTGCTCTCGGTGGCAACGTCGGCGTCGGCACCGTGGTGTACGCCGTTGCTATCGGGCCGCTCGCCGACTTCTTCATCCTCCGATTCAGCATCGGCCCAAGAACGCGGCAAGGAACATCCCGAGCACGCAAGAAAGAGCAGGTTGCCCGAGCACGCAAGAAAGAGCAGGTTGCCCGATCACGTCGCGGCCCCCGAACCTCCAGCATGGCTCAGTGGCTTAGTCGGTTCGTCTCCAGATCGTTCTCGTCGAGAGCAGGTCAGTCGAGGGCAGGCTCAGTCCACGCGGGAACTCGTTGGCGAGCGGCAGACGCCGAATGGGTCGCCGATCCAGGCGCTATCGCATGGGCACGATATGGAGAACTGCCAGCATGAGACCAGGACGACGAGCGGCCTCGCGTTTCCCCGCGCAGTACGCACGCACTGCGCGGTTCACATTGGGAGTCGCGCGCCGGTTCACGGTTAGTCCGGATGGCGCACGCGTGGTCTTCTGCCGCTCCATCAGCGGTTCAGACCCGATGACCTGTCTCTACGCGCTCGACGTGGAAACGGGAGCTGAACACGTCGTGGCCGATCCTCGCAGCTTGCGAGTCGACGAGTCTCTCCACGAAGAGCTTGTGCGTCGAGAGCGGATGCGCGAGCCGGCAACGGGATTGACTGCGTACGCGACGGATCGGTCCGTTGACATGGCCGCATTCGCCCTCGGCGGTCGACTGTGGGCGGTCGATCTCGACGGTGAGCCACCGCATGAGCTTCCCACGGTTGGTCCGGTTGTCGACCCCCGACCCAGCCCTTCGGGAGATGTCATCGCTTACGTCTCCGACGGCGCGCTCCGAATTCTCTTCCGAGATGGCTCCGGAGATCGGGCCCTTGCCGTGCCCGAGGGGCCCAACGTTGTCTACGGGTTGCCGGAGCACGTGGCGGCGGAGGAGATGAATCGCCTGCGCGGATATTGGTGGGCTCCGTCAGGCGATCGGCTGATCGTCGCACGCGTCGATAACAGCCCGGTTGAGACCTGGTACGTCAGTGATCCGGCGAATCCAACCACGTCTCCGGTGGCGATGCGGTACCCGTCGGCGGGTACCGCGAATGCCGATGTCACCCTCTGGATCGCGGACCTCGATGGCGTGCATGTTGCTGTGGACTGGGATCGCCAGAAATTCGAGTACGTCAGTGCTGTCAACTGGGATCAGTCCGACCTGCTCGTGGTTGTCCAGAATCGATCACAAACGTTGATGCGTATCCTCGCTGTGGATTCCTCGTCGGGAAAGACCCGCGTCGTCCGCGAAGATCAGCACGAGACATGGGTGCCGATCATTGGAGGTCTTCCTGCGCACCTTGATCGCGGGGAACTCGTGTGGACGGCCGATGTCGCCGGTACCCGGCACCTGCTCGTGAACGGCGTGGCGATTACGCCGCCAGAGCTACAGGTGCACGAGGTGTTCGACGTCTACGCGGATACGGTCCTGTTCTCCGCATCACATGAGCCGACCGAAATTCCCGCGTGGACGTGGAACCACAACGTCGGACTCAGGCGCCTTACGAATCGGCCCGGTGTCCACCGCGCCGTTGGCACACAACGAGTCACCGTGATCACGTCAGAATCGCTCGACTACGAGGGAACGCGCGTCACGGTCACCGACGGCACCGGAGCTGTACATGAGATCACGTCTGTTGCGGAGCATCCGGTGCTCACTCCGCGAGCACACCTCTTCTCTGGTGGCGAACGAGAACTGAGGATCGCGGTACTGCTGCCGCACTGGTACACCGTCGGCAAGTTGCCCGTGCTCATGGATCCGTACGGCGGCCCCGGGGGACAGCGCGTACTCTCCGCCCAGTCGGCTTACCTCGTTTCGCAGTGGTTTGCAGATCAGGGGTTCGTGGTGGTGGTCGCCGACGGCCGCGGAACTCCGGGGCGCGGACCGGAATGGGAACGTGCCATCTATCTTGATGAGGACGGACTCGCATTGGAGGATCAGATGGTCGCCCTCCGAGCGGCTGCCACCCGGTATCCTCAGATGGATCTCTCCCGGGTCGGCATTCGCGGTTGGTCTTTTGGCGGGACGCTCGCCGCCATGGCAGTGCTGCGCAAGCCGGACGTCTTCCACGCCGCGGTGGCCGGAGCGGCGGTCACGGATCAGCTGCTCTCAAGTACCCACTGGCAGGAACGCTATCTTGGGCATCCGGACGAGCATCCGGACGTCTACCGTCGGCGCGCACCCATCACCTATGCGGCGGACCTGCAACGCCCACTCATGCTCATCCACGGGCTCGCCGACGACAACGTATTCCCGGTGCACACCATGAGACTCTCGGCGGCGCTGCTGGTGGCCGGCCGTCCACACACCGTGCTGCCACTCACGGGCACCGGCCACATGGCATCGCAACAGGGCATCGCCGACAACATGCTCATTCTTCAGGCTGAGTTCTTCAAGCGGTCTCTGGGCTAGGCGGACAGAGATTGCCTCGTGCCGGTCATCAGCCGCGACCCGCTTGGCGACCGCGAAACCAGGACTCAACCCGACGAAGCCGTTCCGATGGGGTACACCGATTCTCCTATTTGCTTGACATGTCAGTTATCTAGCGGTAGGCTGTAGCTGATATATCAGATAACTGGAGACTCGCACATGGCAGCAACAGAATTGGCCAAGATGTTCACGACCAGACCTCGTCAGTGGAGCGCTCCGGCCCAGGCCGTCGCTGCGACGTCGACGACGCCTAGGTCCGACCATGTCCATCGGGAGCATGACCGTGCGGACAACACCGTGTTTCTCCGCGAAACGGAGGTTCCATCGTGGCAACTGTTCTAGGACAGGTGCTCCCGCTGCAGGATATTTGCGAGTCGCGATTGAGTCCACGCACTCGGGGATTCCGTGATCGGGATGTCCGGTCCGATGCATGGTATCCATCCATGCATCAAGCAATTGAAGAGCGCGTTGCTTTCGCCAACCACGGACGTGGACGAATATTCAGTGGAGGAACCGTGCGATGAGCTCAGAAAATGGTCACTCCCTTCGAATGGGACTCAAGCTTTCGTCCAACGCGCCGATCGAGTCATTCCGCAGCGTCTGGCGAGTCGCCGACGACGCCGGATTCGACCACTGTTGGGCGTTTGACCACTTGGTCGCAACGGGCCCAGACGATGCTGACGTGTCTGTTTTCGAAGGCTGGTCAATGCTCGCGGCAATGGCCGAAGCGACGACGAGGATCCGCCTTGGGCTGCTGGTCAGTGGCATGACCTATCGCAACCCAGCGCTGCTCGCGAAACTTGCGGTAACCATCGACCACCTCTCTGCCGGGCGTCTCGAGTTCGGAGTGGGCGCCGGCTGGTCGCAAGTGGAGCACGCCATGTATGGCATCGGAGAACTCGATCACCTCGCCGGTCGATTCTCCGAAGGACTCCAGGTGCTCAAGCTACTCTGGGCGCAAGACCGATCCAGTTTCGACGGCCGCTTCTACCGCCTCGATAATGCCGTTGGCAACCCCAAGCCGGTGCAGAAGCCGCATCCGCCCCTTTGGATCGGAGCCGCCCAACCCGCGGTACTTCGGATTACCGCCGCTCACGCTGACGTGTGGAACTGGGCGGGCAATGGCTTCGAAGCAGCCCAGGAAACTGGGCGCCAGCTAATAGCCAACTGTGAGGCGATCGGCCGCGACCCGTCCGAGCTGCGGTGGTCGGCGCAGTTCGGCTTCGACGGTACCGACTCCGCGGCCCTGTTCGACGAGTTGAGAAGGTGGTTCGCCGCAGGCTTCACTGAGCTCGTGATCTCCTGCGGTGGCGCGAGTGACCCGGTTCGAGCGGCTGAGGTTGCCGCCGCCGAGGTATTGCCGAAAGCGCGCGAACTCGGCTGAGGATCGACCCGAGGCCCGTTTCCAGTTCTCACCTTTCCTTTCGTTTGGTGTTTGCCGGGTTCGCTATCGGATGGGTCTCTGGCACCATCGCGAGGTACGTGTATCCCCCGCCGCACCGAATCATCGCCCGAGGAGATGGCACGTGACAGAGCTCATGGATGCACCGAACGCGTCGCTCGTCGCCAGTGCAACACCACGAACAGCAGCCGCTCGCCGCTCAGGATGTCAGCCCGACGCGACAGCTGCGTGTCGCCGTCCCTGGAGACGGTTCCTCTCTGCGCAGCCTCCGGTTGCCCACGGCGCTCGAAGCAGAGTCGTTTTGCAGAGAAGACTATCAATAAGGGAATGAGGACTAGTCCCTGCAAAGTGACTGATCCCCGCAAGTTGGAATCGGCTGCAACTGAGTGGAAATGGCTGCACTCCAGTGCAATGGGCTGCGAATCGGGGAGACAGGACTCGAACCTGCGACCCCTGGTCCCCCACATTAGTCGTCATTTCCCGACTCGGATTGAGTTCGACTTAGAGTGGTTTTGTGGGGATTTGGTTGGAATGACGACTAGAGCGCGTGTGATGGAATCCACTGGAATCGCCGAGAAATACCTCAGCGCTCTTCGACAGAGCCTTCGCCCCTTCCCTTGAGCCTCCGGGCTTTCCCAGGAGGCATCCCAGCTTTACAAAGTGTCCGTCAAACCAAGGCAGGCCCCGCCTTCTTGATCCGGCAGCGTAGGCGACTGCTCCCCGCGTGGTCGCGCCGGGAAGGGAGCGCACAGACGGGCGCGGTCGAAACCGTAAGCGCTATGTATGCGCTTGCCCGTCGTCTCCATCGGCACGTTCTACGATGTCATCGAGCACAGCCGGGAGACCTACGTTCAGCATCTTCCTCCGGACTGCGCCGAGGATCTGGGCCATGAAGACGCCGCCCACACCGGTGAAGCCGGTGTGCTCGAACGTGAAATGGGTGCCGTGGGACCGGGGCTCGATCCGATACGTGACGAAGGTGGGATCGGCATTTTCCTCACCTCGCCACGTGTAGCGCAAAAGGCAGGGCTCCTCGACTTCGACGACCTCGCAATATACGATGCCTCGCCAGCCCGGGAGCGGCTTGCCGACAAGCTGAAACCGGGTTCCTACGGTGGGTGTGAACCCGACAGGCCTGCCTCCTCGTCCAGTGACAGTCCAGCGGGCGACGAGATCCGGGTCGGTCACGGCGCGCCAGACCGTTGCTGGTGGGTACGGGTAGTCGCGGACGATTCGGATCTCGCTCATCGGACGTCTGTCTTCGGGTTACGCCCGCGGGCTGTGGGTTTGCCGTGTACGGCCTTGTGCGTCAGACCTACTCACGGTCGACCAGACTCCCCAAGCACAATTCCATCCGAAAGCCGAGCGTCCGACCTATTTTCAGCGCCATCCATTTGGTCAATCAGTGCGTTCATGGCTTGGTCGAGAAGAGTCGTCAGGTCGAGGGTCTCGTCTGAGGCAGACCACACATCCCTGGCGGCGTTGAGGCAGGCGATTGCTGCAGCAACCAGGGCACGCGGTCGGGCATCAAGGGCCGCGTTTGCGGCGCCGAGCCGGCGGGCGACGTCGGGGACCATCATGTCCTGCCAGGCCAGCTCCCTGCCGAGCTGGCTTGCCTTGAGGGACGGCGCGTCACTCAGCATCCGAGCTACGGCGAGCCAGCGCTCTGGCGCGGCAGCGGTCAGCTCGAGGAGTGGGTCGAAGGCGCCGCGGAGCGCGTGCCAGACGGGCTCTGCCTCTGGGCGTGTGACGAGTGCTTCCGCGACTTGGTGCCCGAGCTCGTCAACGCGGCCGAGGACGATGTCGTCCTTGGTGGCGAAGTAGCGGAAGAAGCTGGTTCGTGACATCCCCGCCGCGGACGCGATCTGATCGACGGTCGTGTTGTCGTACCCCTGCTTGAAAAACAGCTCCATTGCAACAGTGACTACCTCGTCCCGCACCGCACGGGCTGTGCGATCACGCAGCGTGGGCGCCGAGGCCACGGGCGCCGACGCGGGGCGCTGTGAGGCTCTGACCATGCCATCACGGTACACTAGTCCAGATCTGGTACTCAGTACCAGCTTTGGCATGGACAACCAAGGTGACGATCACGTCGACTGCCACGAGGAGTTTGAGATGGCCGCTACAGCACAGCACGCCTCCCTAGCT
>PKXZ01000075.1 GCA_003132525.1 Candidatus Dormiibacterota bacterium
CGTCCTCCGCATATGGTCGGCCACCGGGCCAATGGGAACGTGTCCACCGTCGGATCCGACCGGACCAGCGCGTTGCCGGGGCGCGGCTGAAAGGATGTCGGCAAGCAGTTGGGTCGGGCTCTCGCTGGTTATCTGGGCGGCGGCCGTCGACCCGGCCGACGTCCCGATGATCAGGTCGGCCTCGGTCACATCCAACCCGGCATCAAGCAGGCCGGCAATGACGCCGATCAACCACGCATTGCCTGCCGATCCGCCGCCACCGAGGACCAACGCTCGCTGACCCGCGGCGCGCACCCGCCTTGTGGCGTCGACCTGCAGCTGGTACTGGTCGGACCTCGGCCCGCCGGAGCCCGTCGTCGAGGTGAAGTGCAGCGTTGAAAAAGGTGTTGCGTTCATGGGAGTCGCCCTTCGCGTGATGCGCCCAATGACGCGCTCGGCACCTTCAGCACGTCCCTCGCCAGGACTGGCGTTTCAGGCCGCTTCCGTCTCGAGTGGAGGGCGCAGCGGGAAGTGGCAGGCGGCGAGGTGGTTGGGTCCGAACAGGCGCAGCGGGGGTTCTTGTTCGGCGCAGAGTTGCTGGGCGAGGGGGCAGCGTGTGCGGAAGCGGCAGCCCGAGGGTGGGTTGATCGCTGAGGGGATTTCGCCTTTGGGGGCATCCATATCCTTGCCGCGCTCGACGTCCGGGTCGGGGATGGGGATGGCGCTGACCAGGCCGCGCGTGTACGGGTGGGCGGGCTGCGAGTAGAGCTCGGAGCCCGTCCCGATCTCGACCATCTTGCCGAGGTACATGACGCCGATGCGGTCGGACATGTACTTCACGACCGAGAGGTCGTGGGAGATAATCACGTAGGTGAGCCCGTACTTCTCCTGCAGGTTGTTCATCATGTTGAGAATCTGCGAACGGATGGAGACGTCCAGCGCTGACACGGGTTCGTCGGCGACGATGAGATTCGGGTTGAGCGCGAGCGCTCTTGCGAGGCCGATGCGCTGCCGCTGACCGCCGCTGAATTCGTGCGGGTAGCGTTCGAGCGCACCGCGTGCGAGTCCGACGTCATTGAGCAGCTCGGCGCAGCGATCGATCTGCTGCTTCTTGTTCCCGATCCCTTGAATCGCAAGGGGTTCGCGCAGGATGGTGACGACACGCATGCGCGGGTCCAACGACGCGTACGGGTCCTGGAACATCATCTGCATGTCGCGTCGCTTGGTGCGCAACTTGCCCTTGCCCATGGTCGCGATGTCCTCGCCGTTGATGACGATCGAGCCCGACGTCGGCGGCTCGAGGGCGACGATCATTCGCCCGGTCGTCGTCTTGCCGCATCCCGACTCGCCGACGAGCCCGAAGGTCTCACCAGGCTTGACCTCGAACGACACGTCCGAGACGGCGTGCACGGCACCGACGCGGCGCTGCAGGACCGCTCCCTTGGTCACCGGGAATTCCTTGACGAGGTTCTTCACCACGAGATACGGCTTGGCGCCGTTGGGGGCGACAGGTGCCGTCGTGGGAGCGGTGGGCGTGACGGTCATCGCGCTGGAACGGGCTCCGCGACAACCGGGTCGTCAACCCCGGCGGGGTGATGGCACGCGTAGAAATGGGCCGCCTCATGCTCGACGAGCGCCGGCTCCTCGGTGTGACAGATCGCGGTGTCATACCGGCAGCGCGCTACGAAGCGGCACGCGGGGGGAGGGGCGGTGAGGTCTGGCGGCAGACCCGGGATGCTGTACAGACCGGTAGCCGCGTCCTGGTCGAGCCTCGGGATCGCCTCGACGAGCGCCTCCGTGTAGCGATGACGCATGCCCTTGAAAAGCCGCCGCGTCTCGGACGTCTCGACGATCTTGCCTGCGTACATCACCGCCACGCGATCGGCACGGCCGGCAATGACGCCCATGTCGTGCGTGATCAGCAGCACTGCCATATGCAGCCGGCGGCGGAGATCGTCGAGGAGGTCGAGGATCTGCGCCTGGATGGTCACGTCGAGCGCCGTGGTCGGCTCGTCGGCGATGAGCAACTTCGGGTCGCAGACCAACGCCATCGCGATCATGACGCGCTGGCGAAGACCCCCGGACAGCTGGTGCGGATAGTCGCTGAGGCGCTCACGGGGCCGCGGCATGCCAACGAGGCCGAGGACCTCGGCGCATCGCTCCCGGGTTTCGTCGTCGTTGGTGTCGCGATGGATGTGGAGCACTTCGCCGATCTGATCGCCGATCGTCATGGTGGGGTTGAGCGACGTCATCGGGTCCTGGAAGATCACCGCGACCTCGTTGCCGCGGATGTCGCGCATCGCCTTCTCCTCGAGGGGAACCACGTCGCGCCCGTTGAGCTTGATGCTCCCCCCGACGATCCTGCCGCCCGACGGGAGCAGCTTCATGATCGACATGCCGGTCATGCTCTTGCCGCAGCCGGATTCGCCGACCAGCCCGAGCGTCTCCCCGGGAGCGATGTGGAGCGAGACACCATCCACCGCCTGGACCGTCGTCCGGGACAGCCGGATATAAGTCTTGAGATTGTCGATCTCGAGAACGTTGGTGACGTTATCCATGGTGAAGCGGCAAGTCCTCCACATTCGCAGTGTATCAGCGCCACTAGGAGGGTTTGGGGCATTGTTGAGAGCCCTTCGGATTGGCTAGGCTCGCGCTGTGAAGGTGACGGAGGGCGCCCCTGGCGCCCAGGCTGAGGACGAGAGCTTCAGCGGCGCCCGCGGGCTCCGGATCCATGTGAGGACCTGGCTTCCTGCCGCCCAGCCGGTCGGCGTCGTAGTCATCGCGCACGGGTTCGCGGAACACGGCGGCAGGTACGCCTCGGTGGCCGAACGCCTCGTCGCCGCCGGCATCGCGGTGCGCGCCCCCGACCACCGCGGTCACGGCCTCAGCGAGGGAAGGCGCACCAGCATCGTGCGATTCGCCGACTACGTCGACGACCTGAGCACGGTCATCACGCAGGCGCGCGAGCGGTGGCCGTCGCTGCATCTCGTGCTGCTCGGACACAGCATGGGCGGTCTGATCGCCCTCGACCTTGCGGTGCGCCAGACGATCCCCCTGGAGGGTCTGGTCCTCTCCGCTCCCGCGGCCTGTCCCCGAGAGGTCTCGAAGGTCACGCCCGCGCTCGGCCGGGCACTGTCACGATTTGCCCCGAACACCGGCGTGCTGCGCCTTCCATTGAACCGGATCAGCCGCGACCCGAGGGTCGTCGACGCATACAACAATGACCCGCTCGTGTTCCGCACGCCCATCCGTGCACGGCTCGGCGCGGAGATGCTGGATGCGATGGACCGCGTCGATGCTGGACTGCCGGCGCTGCGAGTCCCCTTGCTGGTCATGCAGGGAACCGCCGACGGGCTCGTCGATCCAGGGTGCGGACCGCACGTGTACGATCGCGCCGGTTCGGCTGACAAGACGCTCAAGATGTACGACGGTCTCTGGCACGAGATCTTCAACGAGCCCGAACGTGAGCACGTGCTCGCCGACCTGACCGGCTGGTTGGGAACACACCTCTGACGGCGTCCGCGAGTCGTGGACTAGAGTCGGCTGACCATGCGTGAACAGTGGGCTGTCAAACCGGGTTCGAAGGTCGACATCTCGACAATCGATCCAGCGGACACGCGGGCACTCAAAGATGGTCGCAGCGCCGCCGCCGCGGCCCTGGACAGCGATCGGCAGGCGCTCATCGAATGGCAGACACGCCTGTATGCTGAGAGTCGGCGCTCGCTGTTGCTGATCCTCCAGGGGACCGACGCGTCGGGCAAGGACGGCACGGTTGCGCATGTGTTCAGCGGAGTCAATCCGCAGGGGACGCGCGTGACGTCCTTCAAGGCACCGACCGCCGAGGAGCTCGCCCACGATTTTCTCTGGCGGGTGCACCGAGCAGTTCCGCTGGCGGGACAGATCGGCGTGTTCAACCGGTCGCAGTACGAGGATGTCCTGGTTGCGCGCGTGCGCAAGCTCGTCCCGAAGGACGTGTGGAAGAAGCGCTATGACGACATCACCGCATTCGAGTCGCTGCTCACCCAAGGTGGCACCACAATTGTCAAATGCTGCCTGCTCATCTCCAAGGATGAGCAACGCCGGAGATTCGAGGAACGCCTGAAGGATCCGCAGAAACGCTGGAAGTTCCAGCGCGGCGACCTCGAGGATCGCGCGCTGTGGAAGCAGTATCAGGCCGCGTATTCCGAGGCGATCACTCTCACCTCAACCAAGGACGCGCCCTGGTACATCATCCCATCAGATCACAAGTGGTATCGCAATTGGGTGGTCAGCCGGTTGCTCATCGAGACGCTGACCGAGATGGATCCGAAGTATCCCGAGCCACCAGACCTCGCCGGGATCAAGATCACCTAGCAGCGAGGATCAGACCGGTCGTTCGGTGATCCAGATCATCGCGTTGCCGGACGGGTGTTCGATTGCGTCCGGCACGATGCGATCGAGTCGGTATCCCAGCTTTCGCGGCACACCGGCACTCGCGCCATTGCGCTCATCGCAGTGGATCTCGACCTTCCGGATTCCCGGAAGCTCGAGTGCCGCGTTGGTGAGCAGGCGCGCGGATTCCGTTGCGATGCCGCGGCGGTGATACGCGCTGTGCACCCAGTAACCGATCTCCAGCGCATCCGGTCCAATCCGCGGCATGAGGCCGCAACCGCCAACGAAATCACCGGAGTCGCGCAGCGTGATCGCGTAGTTGGCGGCCGCGTCACCGCCGAACTGCGCGACCGAAGGCCCGAGAAAGCTCATCACCGACTCGTCGGTCGGCGCCGACTCAGCCCAGGGCATCCACTCCCGAAGACGGTCGCGGCTCGCCGCGATCGCTTGCTTCAACGCGGCACTGTCGGTGAAGGCGTAGCGCCGCAACGTCACGATCTTGCCGCGCAACGCATCCGGAGGATGAAAGTCCACGAGGACCATTCTCTCGTTCCGGCCTCGCGTGGCGACCCCGATCGGATTTGAACCGACGATCTCCACCTTGACAGGGTGGCGAGCACTCCNNCCTTGACAGGGTGGCGTGTTAGACCAGGCTACACCACGGGGCCGCGAAGCACCCGATGATAGCAACCGGGCTCCAGCCGAACCGGAGTACGGTGCCAGCCATGCCTCGCAGGCCCATGCGCCCCAATGAGATTTCCTCCGGCGGCGTGGTGGTGCGGCGATCTCCGGGAGGCTACGAGGTCTGCCTGGTCAATGACGGTCGCTACTGGGGTTTCCCGAAAGGGCACGTGGAGGCGGGCGAGACACCTGAGCTGGCCGCNNTGGCCGCGATGCGCGAGATCTCCGAGGAGACCGGCATCGCGGTCGATTCGCTGGTGCTGCGCACCCAGTTGCCGCCGACCGAGTACGTGTACCGCAAGCCCAACCACGGTCCACTGGTTTTCAAGCTCGTCCACAACTACATCGTCGAGGCGCCGCCTGGCATCGAGCTGCACCCCGACCCCGCCGAGATAGCGGAGGCCGGGTGGTTCAGAGTGGACGATGCGCGGAGCCAGCTGAGCTTCAAGAGCAGCGTGTCGGTGCTCGAGGCCGCACGGCGTGTCCTGGAGAACGAGCCCTCCGGAGGGGCGCCGAGGGGCGCGCCGTAGAATCGGGCCGCATGCAATTGTTCGACACCGCCCGCCAGGAGGTGGTGCCCTTCGAGCCGCGGGGCGGGCAGGTCGGCATCTACGTCTGCGGCATCACCCCGTACGACTCGGCGCACCTCGGTCACGCCTTCGTCTATCACGTGTTCGACGTGCTCAACAGGCGTTTTCGCGACGCAGGGCTCACGGTCCGGAGCGTGCGCAACGTCACCGACGTNNTCGACTTCCGCGAGCTGGCGAACGAGCAGGTGAGCTTGTTCGACCACGACATGACGGAGATCGGTCTCCTTCCGCCCGACGTCGAGCCGCGGGCGACCGAGCACGTCGAGGAGATGGTGGGCTGGATCACGCGCCTCGTCGATGGCGGCTATGCGTATGCGGTTGGTGGCTGGGTCTTCTTCGATTCGGGCGTGTACCCCGACTACGGACGGCTGAGCCGCCTCGACAACGCCACGATGATCGAGCTCAGCCGCGAGCGCGGCGCCGATCCGGACGACCCGCGCAAGCGACACCNNCCCGGCTGGCACATCGAGTGCACGGTGATGTCAACCGGTGCGCTCGGTCACCCCGTCGACATCCACGGTGGAGGCAACGATCTGATCTATCCGCATCACGAGTCCGAGATCGCACAGGCCGAGGCCGGAGGGGTCGCACCGTATGTGCGGCAATGGACGCATGTGGCGATGGTCAACCTCGACGGCGTGAAGATGAGCAAGTCGCTCGGCAACCTGATCTTCGTCCGCGACCTCGTCAAGCGTGTGCCCGGCGCCGCGGTGCGCCTGCTCCTCGCGGCACATCACTACCGGGTGTCGTGGTCCTACGAGGACGCCGAGCTGGACGTGGCCATGGAGCGCCACCGTCGTTACCTTGCGGGCGTGCAGGGAGGCGGCACCATCAGTCACGAGGCAGCCGTACGCCACGAGCAGCGATTCTTCGAGCGCCTCGACGACGACCTCGACACGCCCGGAGCACTCGAGGTGCTCGATGCCATCGCGAAGGAGCTCTTCAGCGGCGCGAGTGATGCCGGACCTGGTACCGAGGGTCAGCAGCTGCTCGGCAGGTTGCTTGGCGTGCTCGGCGCAGAGCCTGACGCCGGCGCGGCTTGAGCGGTTAGCGACCCCAGGGCGCGCGGTCGCCGCGTGCCCGGAAGCGAAGCACCGCCGAGGAGATGTTCTCCTCGAGGAACTTGTAGAAGAGCTGCCGCTGCGACACGTCGATCGCGGCCTCAACCTCCTGGCCCTCCCGCCGGCGTGCGATCCAGGGAGGAACCCCGTCGGCGACCATCTCGGTACCGACGCGGACGTGCACGAGCGCATCGTTGTCCTCACTGACGTGCACGGTCACCTTGAGGACCAGACCCGTGTGCTCGACGATGCGCCAGCTCCGTTCCCAGCGAGCGTTGCGAGCCGGGTCATGAGCCAGACGGACGCTTTCGTCGACGATGACGCTCTCGCCGCTCCGAGCCGCTCGACCCAGCAGACGCCGGATGCTCTGATCGAGGTCGCGAGCGATCCAGTTGACGAGTGACGGGGCGCGGTCGCTCAGGTCAGGAAAGCCGTTCGGGTCCTTGGCGAGCTCGCCGATCGCCTGCACGGTGCCGGCGTGGCGGCGGCAGTAGGTGGTGCCCGAGAAGGAGATGCTGTGGGCTGGGCAGAACGCGGCCTGGCACTGGCGGCCGCGGCGGTCCTGATAGGCGCAGAGCTGCGCGTCGGTGCGGGTGCACCCACGCAGTGAGCACGGTCGAGCCACAACCGACACGGCAAGGCCGTTGCCGTTGCCGGTGTCCAGGTGGCTGGGTTCGTACATGGTGGTCATCGACGGCACTCCACGGGGACGATCCTACCCCGGGGTTTGCGCTCAGACTGGTGACGGAGCTGTTGCGACCTGTCGATCCAGTGCGACGGCCAGGCGGCGAATCGATGCCATCAACTCGGCGAACGCCGCGGGCGTCAGGGACTGCGCGCCATCGCTCAGCGCGTTCTCGGGGTCGGGATGAACCTCGATCATGAGCCCGTCCGCGCCGGCGGCGACACTGGCGCGAGCCATCGGAGGCACCAGCGGACGGTGCCCCGTCGCGTGTGATGGATCGACGATCACTGGCAGGTGCGACAGCGCCTTGACGACCGGCACCGCGCTCAGGTCGAGGGTGTTGCGGGTCGCGGCCTCGAAGGTGCGGATCCCGCGCTCGCAGAGCACGACGTTGGGATTGCCATGCGCGACCACGTACTCGGCGGCGAGCAGCCACTCCTCGATGGTGTTGCTCAGGCCGCGCTTGAGGAGCACCGGACGGTGCGCGGCACCCACTGCCTCGAGCAATGCGAAGTTCTGGGCGTTGCGGGTCCCGACCTGGAGCATGTCGGCGTACTCCGACACGAGGTCGACGTCCGCCGGCGTCAGCACCTCGGTCACCACCGGCAGACCGGTCAGCTCGCGTGCCTCGGCGAGGTGGCGCAGGCCGTCGAGCCCGAGCCCGCGAAACGAGTAGGGCGACGACCGCGGCTTGAACGCGCCGCCCCTGAACATGGTGGCCCCCGCGTCGGCGACGCTCCGCGCCGTGGCCAGCACCTGCTCCCGGCTCTCGACGGCACACGGGCCGGCGATCACAACCAGTGACCCATCCCCGAAGCGAACGCCGGAAACATCGACCACCGTGGGCTCAGGATGCCACTCCCGGGTCACCTGTTTGTACGGCTTGCTCACCGGGATGGCGTCGACGACGCCAGGGAGATCGCAGATGGCGTCGCGAATCGATCCCGGGTTGCTGCCGAGGACCCCGATCGCCAGCCGGTCGGCGCCGGGCAGCTCGATCGGTTCGAATCCTCGCTCACGCACGTGCTTGATCACATTCGCGACCTGCTCGGGGGTCGCCTGCACGTTCATGAGGATCAGCATCGCCTTGATCCTACGAGAAGCAGGCGTTCAGGCCCACGTCCAGCTGTTCAGGACTTCCTGCAGGCCGGCGGAGTCGGTGGTGAAATTGGCCGGCGCGGCGCTGAGCGCGATCTCATACGTGTTGCCTGCCTGGTTCACCACCATGTCCTCGTTCTCCTGCGTCGCCGCACCTGTGCCACTCATGTCGGTGATCAGCACACCGGAGACGCCGTCGATGTCGACCGGCTCGGCCGGGCTCACGTCAACCGCGCCGGCCGGAATGATGCTTGACAGGTACGGCGCGAGCTGATCGTCTGCAACCGGCTGCGGTGTCGTCTTCGCGAGCAGGACGCCGTGGTCCGGCGCGACGAGGATCATAAGGACGGTTCCGCCCCCGCTGCCGCTGGGCGTGGTGCTCTGATTTGTCGCCTGCGCCTGCCACCCCGCGGGGATGTCGGTGCGGAATCCGGATCCGGCGAATGGCGCCGCCTGCACGGCAGGGGTCGCGGACGTTGATGCCCCCGCGCTGGGAGTCACCGTCGCACCGGGTGCGCCACACGCGGTGAGCAGCAGGCTCGCGAGGCACGCGCACACGGTGAACGCGCGCGTGCAGACGGAGGGCAAGGTCACGTCACCGAGAATAGCCGAGCGATCCCGCCTGAGCAGGTATCGATGCGAGGACAATCCCACGCATGGCAACGCGCTCTGCCCTCCGCGTCGCACGACTGGGTCCGGCACACACCGGGCACCTCGCCGCGCTCATCGACCGAGACCCGGTGAACAACGTGTACCTGCGCAGCGAGCTGCGCCTCGGATTCGACGCCGGCGACTGGTGGGGAGCATTCGCGGAGGACGAGCTCACGTCGGTGGTCCTCGGGTGGTCCCTGGTCGTACCCTACATCCCCGATCGCGAGGCCGCAACACCACTCGCGCACGCGCTCGCCGCCAGCGCGCAGCCGCGCATGATCGTCGGGCACAAGACGTCGGTCATGGCCCTGCACAACGCCTTTCGACCGCCCCGTCCGGCACGCGAGCTGCGCGATCCGCAGCCGCTGATGATTCTCGATCGTGGTGACCTTCAGGGCACGCCATCGCCGGAGGTGCGCCTCTCGACGAGGGACGACCTCGAAGCATTGATCGTCGCGGCGGCGCGGATGCACCGCGAGGAGATGGGCATCGACCCGCTTGCGGTCGATGCGCCGGCGTGGCGGATGCGCATGCTCAGCCTCATCGAGCGGCGCTGGAGCTGGCTCTGGATGCGCGACCGCGAGGTGCTGTTCAAGGCCGAGCTCTCTGCATGGACACCCGACGTCGTCCAGATTCAGGGCGTGTACACGGCGCCGCAATATCGGGGCCAGGGCATCGCGCGCGCCGGCCTCGCCGCCGTCTGCACCAGCATCTTCAGGGAAGTCCCGCGCTGCAGCCTCTACGTCAACCAGTACAACGTGATCGCGCAGCGCGTCTACGAGCGGCTCGGCTTCGAGCAGACGGACGTGTTCGCCACAGTGATGTACTAGGCGCGGACCACCATGATCGAAACGAGCGCAGAGGTCACCCTCCCAGTCACGCCCGAAGAAGCTTTCGCCGTCGTGGCCGACATCGAACACGCCGACTGGCTCCCCGCCATCCGGCGGCTCCGTCATATCAGCGGGCCATCAGGTGGGGTGGGAGCGCGCTACGAGGTGGAGGCCGGGCTGGTGGGCCGCCACCTGCGCGGCGTCCTGGTCTGCACCGAGCTGACGCCGCCGAAACACATGGTGCTGACCCTCGAGGAAGGTTTGGATCTGACCCTCGACGTCAACATTCGCAAGGTGGTTGGCGGATGCACCGTGGTGATGTCGGCGCGGTACACGGTGACCGGCCGCCCCTTCGCAGGCGCGGTGGAACTGGCCTCGCAGGCCCCCGCACGCAGGGAGACGGCTCGCGCAGTCGAGCAGCTTGCCGCGCGTTTCGGGCGCAAGGACGGTGGCGCCAAGAGCGTGGCCAGATGACCAGGAGCGAGCTGGCGGATCGCGAGATCCTCGACGCCAAAGTGCGGTCGCTGCCGCCGCTCAGCGAAGACGCCGCTGCGCGGCTGCTCGTGGAAGTGCGTGCCCGCGGCAGGGGTCCCGCACTCGACGAGCTCGTCGAGCATCAGCTCGCGGCGATCCTCGCTCTTGCCGAGGCCCGGGGCGGCAAGGGTGTCGAGGTGGGCGATCTGACGCAGGAGGGGACGATCGCGGGAGTGGTCGCCGTCCTCGAGTACGCCGGACAGGGCGGTCCTGCCTCGGGCCTGGACCGGTTCGTGAGCCGGCTCGTCGCCTTGCACATGGACGACACCATCGAGCTCGCCGCCATCGAGCGGGCGAGTGACGAGGCCTTCGTCCGCGACACCGAGATCTACGAGGCTGCGGAGATCCGGGCAAGGCACGAGCTCGGCCGGACCCCCACCGTTCTCGAGCTGGCCGCGGAGCTTGGCTGGCCGGAGGAACGGGTCGCGATCGTGGGCGCGATGCTCAACGACGCGCGGGCACGCTACGACAGCGAGATCGTCGAGTACCTCGACGACGTCGACGAGGACTAGGTCGGGCCGCTCCCGAGCCTTCCGCGGTCAGGAGGTGAGGCCGAAGTCGACGTCCTTGGTCTCGACGGTGCCGGCCGTCCGCCCCGGCGCCGTCTGCTGACCCCAGTACAGGTTGGTGTGGGCGATCACCAGCTCGGGCGATGGCGCTCCCCATTCGGTCTGGTCCTCGGTGGTGTGGGCATCGCTGACCAGGGTCGCGTCGTACCCCCGCACGAAGGCCCCGTGGAGCGTCGAGCGAATGCACGCGTCGGTCTGCGCCCCGACCACGACGAGCCGCCCCACCTCCAGGCCAGCCAGGACCGTCTCCAGAGAGGTGTCTTCGAAGGAATCGAAGTAGTTCTTGTGAATGAGTGGCTCGGCTTGCTCCGGGCTCAGCTCGGGGACGATCTGCCATTCGTCGCTCCCCCTCGCCAGATACTCGTCGGAGTGCTGCACCCACACGACTGGCACCTCCTCCCGGCGTGCTTTCTCGACGAGACTGCCGACGTTGGCGACGACCTCGCTACGGCGCGGCGTCCCGCCGACGACGCCGTTCTGCACGTCGATGACGAGGAGGGCGGTGTTCGGACGGTTTTCGAGTGTGCTCATGATTTCCCTTGGTGACGCCGGTCTACTCTGACTCATCGGCGCAGGTCGTCGCCGCGCCAGTCGAGGTCGTGGAGTCCCTCGCCGGTGCCGCGCCTGATCGCGCTCTGCCCGAAGCGTTCACGCAACCGGTCGAGAGTGTGATCGATGCGGTCGTTCGCCGGTCGGTCGAAGAGGTCGAGCTGGGGAGCCTCGGCGAGCCCGCTCACTCCGACTCCGAGTAAGCGCACGGCGGCCCCCGTCCATGCCGCCTCGAGCAGCGCGAGCGCGGCATCGCGAACTGTGGTGTCCGTCGCCGTCGATGATGCGAGGGTTTCCTGACGCGTGATCGTGGTGAAGTCCGAGTAGCGGAGCTTCAGGGTCACCGTGCGTGCGGTCCACCCGCCGGTCCGGAGACGCGCTCCGACATCGTTTGCCAGCTCAGCGACTCGTGCATGCAATGCGTCGCGCTTTGCGACGTCGCGAGCGAAGGTCTCCTCACGCGACACGCTCCGGGGAGCGCCAGGCACGGTGACGGGGGCTGTGTCGACGCCTCGCGCTCGTTCCCACAAGGATGTCCCGGACGCGCGACCGACGCGGCGTTGCACGGTGTCCAGGGGCAGCGCCGCGAGCTGCCCGAGCGTCGAGATTCCCAATCCGCTCAATGCGCGCTCAGCGGCCGGTCCCAGCCCGGGGAGCCGGCGCAGCGGTAACGGGGCCAGGAATGCAGCTTCGTCACCGGATTCGACAACGACGAAGCCGCGAGGCTTGCGCAGGTCGGAGGCGATCTTGGCCACGGTCTTGCAGGTGGCGACGCCGAACGACGCGTGCAGTCCACTCGCGGCGAGGATTCGCTCGCGGATCTCCTCGGCGATGTGCTGCGACGTGCCGAACCGGCGCAAGGATCCGGTGACATCAAGAAAAGCCTCATCGAGCGAGAGCGGCTCGATGATTGGCGTGTAGTCGCGAGCGATGTCGAACACGGTCTTCGACGCTTCGCGATATGCGCGGAAGTCGACCGGGACGAGGATCGCCTTTGGGCACAGCCGCAGTGCCGTGCGCAGTGGCATCGCTGAATGGACTCCGAAAGCGCGGGCCTCATAGGAAGCGGCGCTGACCACTCCGCGGTTCAGCTGCGCGCTGCCATCACCCGACGGTGCCCCGCCGACGATCACCGGAAGACCGCGCAATTCCGGCCGGCGCAGCTGCTCGACCGATGCGTAGAAGGCGTCGAGGTCGAGGTGAATGATCGCCCGGGACGTCACGTCCGCACCGCGAACAGAGCCACGTCAGCTGCTCTTGTGCTGCCCCCACTCATCGATATCCGCCTCACGCACGTAGCCTGCGCGAATCATCAGCTCCATATACGGAACTGCCAGATGCGGTGCGGCGCGACGCAACACCCAAGGCGGTGGATTGTCCTTGTTCTTGTTGACGCTCTGATAGAAGTAGATCTGATTCAGATCGCACAGAAGGGCAAGCCGGTGCAAGGAAATCCCCCTCTCCGCGCACCGTTCTTTGATGTACTCCTTGAACTCCACGCTTATTCAAAGTATAGGCACATGTTCCGCAATGCACCGGGCAATTCGCGAAGTGCTGCAATCACTGCATCAGCGTCGCCGGAACCGCTGTCGCCGCTTCTGCGGATGAGCACGGCGCGCATGCCGGCCGCGTGCGCGCCGGTAACGTCGGCGGTCTCGCTGTCGCCCACCATGACCGTGTCCTTCGCGCTGGTCCCGAGCGCTGCGAGCGCAGCTTCGAAGATGCGCGGCGACGGCTTGCGCCAGCCGACCTCCGCCGAGAAGGTCACCGCGTCGAGGTGCCCGTCCAGGCCGAGAAAGGCGAGCTGGGCATGGAGGGATTCGACACGGTATGGCGCGTTCGAGCAGAGCCCGAGGCGGAGCCCTCGACCGTGCAGGGAATCCAGAAGCGGGATCGCATCCGGATCGAGATGGGCGCCCTGCCACCAAGCCTCCTGCTCGATGCGAAGCACCTCGTCGAGCAGGTCGTGGTCAAGGTGGAGTCCGGCCTGCTCGTAGGCCCGACGCGACACCGCGACCACGTCGATCTCGTCCAGGGCGCCGCTTTCCTGGTGCTGGAGTACTTCACGTTCGACTTGGTCGAGGATCGCGCGCAGAGCGGCTCTCGACGGGGCAGCCCTGCCCGAGGCCTCCACGACCGCGATGATTTGCTCCTCCGCCGCAGCGAGTGCTTCACGCGGGCGTGAGAATCCGGCCAAGGTCTCCCCGTAATCGAAGAGCACGCCCTCGATTGCCGGCCCCTTCCCGCCCCGGCCACCGCTCACGCCGGCGTGCCACCTCCACCACCGCCGCCNNGCGCTCCGTGGCGCGGGCGAGAGCTTCTCGAGGTATGCCTCGCCGGGGTGCGGCTCGTTCGGATGGCCCGCACGCGCACCGGGCGCCGCGGCGACCCGCGTCTCCAGTTCCGCCAGCACGGCCTCGAGCGGTCGCTTGTCGCTCGCCGGGGGTGCGGCCGTCTCCGCCCACGGCTGCGACTTGGGGCTGGCTTCGCCGGCAAGGGCGTCACTGACAGGCAGTTCCGGGACGGCGTCCAGCACCGATTCGATCGCGCGGGCGATCAACCGGTCGGCCTCGAGGGGGTCGTTGAGCGGTCGGTCGGCCATCACTCGAACCATCCGGCGAGCGCCAGGCCGGCGATGGTCTTGACGTCCACCTCGCCGCGGCGGACCAGCGTCTCGATCGCCTGGTGATCGAAGTGCTCGACGTCCATTCGCTCGTCAGCATCGCGATCGGTCGGCCCCTCGGTGAGGCCGCCGGCCGCGAAAAAGTGCATCACCTCGGTGGAGTAGCCCGGCGTGAGCGGGGCGCTGCCCAACGGGGTGATGTGCAGCGCGCGCAGCCCCGTCTCCTCGGCCAGCTCGCGCTCCGCGGTTCGTGCCGGCTCCTCGCCGGCGTCGCGAGTGCCCGCGGGGAGCTCCCAGAGGGCCCGTCCGACCGCGTGGCGCCACTGCCGGACCAGGATCACCCTGCTGTGGTCGTCCATCGCGACGATCGCCACAGCACCGGGATGAGCGACCACCTCGCGCTGGGCGCGAGTCCCGTCAGCCAGCGTGACGTCATCCTCGTAGAAGGTCAGCAGCCGGCCTTCGTAGATGACCCGCCGGGACGTCTTGGTCTCGCGCAGGTGCTCCGTGGCTCCGGCATCTCCGGAACCCGTCTCAGTGATCACCCTCTGAGTTTGACGCCCCTAGGCGAAGATCAGGCGCAGGACCACTCACGGGACTGACCGTCGGCGAACATCTTGGCCGCGATGTCGGCCTGCACCGCCGGATTCCAGATCGTCGCCGCGGTCCCGCCGTTGGCGATGAAGGTGGACATCAGGAACTGGAACACGCCGATGTAGGGCCCGCTGGGATTCACCGAGTTCCAGTGGTAGTGCGACTCGCAATTGGCGGTCTGGAGCATCCAGGAGACGCTCACGCCGTACTTCTCCGCGGCGGCGGTGATGTCGGCGACCACCTGTGCCTGGCTGACCGAGAGCACCGACGGGACCACGAAACGGGGGCGAGACAATCGCGCGCGACGCGGGGCCACCTTCTTCGCCGGAGCGGGGAAGGCTCTGAACAGCGTCGCCGTACGAACCCTGAGCATCAGGGGGTGTGCGGTCACGTTGGTGAGGAGATCGACCTCACCGACTGACGAACGGACGAGCGAGGCGGACGCTGCGGCTCCCTGGGTGGGGGCCGTGATGAGCACTGCGGTCGCTGGTCCGGCCACCAACATCAGGCAGCCGAGAACCAGTCCACGTGCCCGCTTGGGTAAATGCAAGGCGGATCACTCCTGTTAGGTCGGGCTCCGGTCATCGCTCCCTCGACCGGGCTTGAAAGGCGGCTCGCCCCTGATGCCCCTCTGGAGACTCTCGTCTCGACGACACTGGCGGCCTGAGCCGCGGGCGACCGTACCACAACGGGTACTTGCGCCTGCAACTCGCTCAAAAGGAGCGAACGCGTCTACCAGCCGGTGGACGCCCCGATCGCACAGGTGGCCGGTGCGGCATTGAGCACGACCGGGACGTCTGCCGACAGGGTGGACCCGGCCTGCCAGACGGCTTCCTCGTAGCCACCTCCCAGGATGACTCCGGCAGCGTTCTCGCAGACTGCGTAGCTGATCACGGCGACGCCTGCGGATACCGGGTCCGATGGCGTCAACGTCCCCTTGACGTTGCCGTAGCCGTGCGCCGACTGGCAGGGCTGGCACGAGTACGCGGCCGAGAGGGTCGGAAAGGTCGGTCCGATGCTGGTCGGCCAGGAGCCGACCGTGACGGTCGCGTCGATGCTGGTCGCGCCGTTGCAGGCATCGGTGCAATCGCCGCTGACCGACAGCGTCTCACCCGGAGCGAGGTTCACAGCCGCCTCGGAGTCGAGCGAGCCAAGGGTATGGCCGGCGCGATGGGTGACGAAGTGCACGACCACGGCAGCGGCACCGTGGTACTTGGCGTCGTTCTTGATCCGGGCGACCGGGATCGCGGCGAGGTCGAACGTCCCGACGCCAACGCCCAGCACGCCGACCGACAGCGTGTCCGGCGGCAGCGCAGTCGGGGAGGGTGAGGGCGTCGCTGCGGACGTGGGTGAGGGGGTCGGACTCCTTGCGCCCGTGCCCGAGCATGCGGAGACCAGCACCATCGCGACGCCGGCAAGCCACAGCAGGGGAGATCGGGTGCGAGGCATTGCCACCATCCTAGGGGCAGTTTCAGCCTCAATCGGCGCGTGACAGAATTGACATCCCGGTGAATCGCTCGGCCCACGGAGGCATCCTCGCTTGCATTTCACGGCTGAGCACGACGCGCTCCGCGAGACGGTGCGTGACTTCGTCGCGCGGGAGCTGCGTCCTCACGCGGATGAGTGGGAAGCGGCCGAGGGCTTCCCGGACAGCGTCTTCGCCCGCATGGGCGAGCTCGGTCTGCTCGGGCTGCGCTACCCGGAACGATACGGCGGCCAGGGCGGCGATTACTTCAGCGCCATCGTCCTCGCCGAGGAGATGGCCCGCTGCGGCTCAGGCGGTGTCGGGATGGCGATCAGCGTGCACACCGAGATGGCCACACCGCCCCTCCTCAGGTGGGGGACCGAGGAGCAGAAGCAGCGCTATCTCGTGCCGGCGATCAAGGGAGAGAAGATCGCGGCCCTCGGCATCACCGAGCCCGACGCCGGCAGCGACGTGGCCGCCATCCGGACCCGCGCCGAGCGTATCGACGGCCACTGGCGGATCAACGGCAGCAAGCTCTACATCACCAACGGGGTGCGCTGCGACTTCATCCTGCTGGTCGCGCGCACCGGTTCACAGGGCGACGGTGCGCACGGGATCACCCTGTTTCTCGTCGACAAGAATCTGCCCGGCTTCACGGTCTCGCGAAAGCTCAAGAAGCTGGGGATGCACTCGAGCGACACTGCCGAGCTCTCGTTCAACGATGTCGAGGTCGGCGACGATGCGGTCCTCGGCGAGATCGGCCAAGGCTTCTACAACCTCATGTGGGAGTTGCAGGGTGAGCGCCTGATCGGGTCCGCGGGCTCGATTGCCGGCGCCGAAGTTGCCTTCGAGGAGACCCTGCAGTGGTGCAAGGATCGCGAGGCGTTCGGACGCCCGATCGCGAAGTTCCAGGTCAACCGGCATAGGCTCGTCGACCTCTACACCGACATCACCGTCGCCAAGAACTTCGTGTACAGCATCGCCGAGCGCTGGGATCGCGACGAGTACCCGGTGACCGAGATCTCGATGGCCAAGCTCCTGGTGGGACGTGTGACGACGCAGGTGGCCGACACGTGTCTGCAACTCCACGGCGGCATGGGTTACATGGCTGAAAGCGGCATCTCGCGATACTTCCGCGACTCGCGGCTCATCCGTATCGGCGGCGGGACCGACGAGGTGATGAAGGAGATCATCGCGAAGACCGCTCTCGGGCTCTGACTTCCCGGATCCGATGCTGCGTGCCTGGTCGGGCGCCGTTGACTCTAGGTCCCGCGGTAGACCGCGACGTCCAGCAGCGACTCGGCCGCCTCGCGCACTGACGGCGCAATTCCGGGATCGCGATGGTCCATGCGGGCGGCGAGACCGGCGCCGTCGTAGAGGAGGTGAAGCTGCCGGCCGAGGGTGACGGGATCGGCGGCCCCGGCTTGCTCCGCCAGATCGGTGAACATGCCTCGAATCGAGGCGCGGTACTCCTCAGCGGCGTGCTCCACGAGACCGCCCCGCGGTGCCTCGGTTGACGCGGCGGTGAAGGCGCACCCGTTGAAGTCCGCTTGCCCGAACTGCTGCGCCTGGGCGTCGAAGACGGCGAGGATCTTCTCGCGTGGATCATCGACCCTCGCGATTGCCGCGGCGAGCCGGCCGGTGGTGAGCTCGTGCCGCGACGCGAGGTACGCGGCCACGAGCTCTTCCTTGCTGCGAAAGAGGTTGTAGAGCGAGGCCTTCGCGACTCCAGCACGCTCGATGATCCGATCGATCCCGACGGTCTGGATGCCCTCGGCATAAAACAGCTCGTTGGCGGCAGCAAGCAGCCGCTCCCGCGCGGAGGCGCGATGATCAATCTCAGTCGGTGCGGTGATGCTCACGGGTGCGTTCCTCTCAGACAGGTCTGTCTATCGTACGGCCGTCGGGCATCGAGCCACCCTCGGTCGACCGGCGACCGCCGGCCCGGAGATGCGTCAGGTTGACCGTGGCAAAGGCGGTCAGGACGATCACGACCATCCCGTACACAGAGCTCGTGGCGACAAGGTTGCCGCTCTTCACCACAGCCACACCGGCAGCAATGGCCGGGATCCCCAACCCGAGGTACGAGACCGTGAAGAGCACGGAGAGCACCCCGGCTCGTTGGTCGGGGTGAGCAAGCGGGGCGACCAGCCGGATGCCGCCCTGGAAGCCGGCGCCGAAGCCGATCCCCGCGACGGCGGTTCCAACGAAGAACCCCGGCAGGAAGTCAACCCAGAGGGGCGAGCAGCACGGTGGCGACGCCGGCGATGAGCGTACCGGTGCCGATCAGCATCACGGTGGGCGCGGGCGTCGCCCGCAGCAGGTAGGTGGTCAGCGCACCGATTCCGGCAAGGAGGCCAAGTCCGAGTCCGCCGTTGACGGCGGAGGCGGAGCCGATCAGGTGGTCGAGCAGGCTTGGTCCGAGCGAGCCATAGAACCCGCCAAGCGCCCAAACGGAGAACAGCACGGGAGCGGCGGCAAGCAGGGGGGATCATCGGAGTCACACTGCCGTCCGGCCGCCATCAGCGGCGATGGTCGCCCCCGTGATGTAGCTCGACTTGTCGGAGGCGAGGAAGGCGATCACCTCGGCGATCTCCTCAACCTGGGCACCTCGTCCCAGCAACGTGGTCTTCCCCAGCCGATCGGTCGACTCGCTCTTCCCGGGCGTGCTGTACACCGGACCCGCGGCGACGGCATTGACCCGGACGCCACTCGGGCTGAACTCGGCTGCCCACGATCGGGCCATGGAGCTGAGCGCGGCCTTCGTGGCCCCATACGCAGCCCCGCCGGCAAGACCGATCTGGCCGGCCATGCTCGCCACGTTGATGATGCTTCCCGAGGACCGTTCGGCCATGCGTGGGGCGATACCGGCCACGAGAAAGTACGCGGCGCGCACGTTGCCGTCGAAGAGGTCGTTGAAGGTCGCCTCGTCGAGCTCCGAAGTGGGGCCGAACCACGATGTTCCCGCGTTGTTCACCAGAACGTCCACCGGGTCCCAGCTCGTCGACCAGGGATCGGACCGACGCCAGGTCGCTGAGGTCGGCCGCCACAAACCGGGCGTGTCCACCCTCGGCCTCGATCTCCCCGACCACCTCGGCACCGCGTTCGGCGTTTCGGCCGTGCACAACGACCGGCCAACCGTCGCGCGCGAGGCGGAGCGCGGTTGCTCGGCCGATTCCCGAGGTCGCCCCGGTCACGAGGGCTGTCCCCAATTCCCTGGCGGTGGAACCGCTCGCTACGCTCATGGCGCCGTCCCCTGAGTAGACTGGTCTGTCTGATCCGTACTGGAAAGGTAGACCGGTCTGTTCAATAAGTCAAGCTGTGGCTGCCCTCTGTGTAGGGCGGGCCGGCGACCAGTTCCAGTCGTCGGCCTTGCGCATCTATAGACTCCGCGTGATGCTCACCGTTCGGAGGACTGACTGATGCAGGACCGGATCATCGGCACCACCATGCCCGTGCTCGAGATCACGCTCGACCCGGGCGAGGCAATCTTCTCCGAGTCGGGAGAGCTGTCCTGGATGACCCAGTCGATCGTCATGCAGACGTCGACCCAGATGGGCGGCGGTGGCGGGGTCGGCGGCGTGTTCAAGCGCGCGCTTGGCGGCAGCTCGATCTTCATGAGCCAGTACTCCGCGCAGGGTGGTCCGGGCATGGTCGCGTTCGCCGCGCGCCTCCCCGGCCAGATCTTCCCGCTCGACGTGGCACCCCAGCCGGGCTATGGGTACCTGGCCCATCGCCACGCGTTCGTGGCCGGCGTCGGCGGGGTGCAACTCTCGATCGGGTTCCAGCAGCACCTCGGCGCCGGCTTCTTCGGCGGCGACGGGTTCCGCCTCCAGAAGATCACCGGTCAGGGTCGCGCATGGTGCGAGCTGAGTGGCGAGATCATCACGTACGACCTCAGGCCGGGCGAGTTCCTGCGCGTGCATCCGGGCCATGTCGGGCTGTTCCAGGACACGGTGAACTTCACGATCACCACCGTGAAGGGCATCAAGAACAAGATCTTCGGCGGCGACGGCATCTTCCTCGCGCAGCTCACCGGGCCGGGCCGGGTCTGGTTGCAGTCGCTCCCGCTCCAGAAGCTCGCCCAGTCGCTCTCCGAGTTCTCGCCCGGTCAGGCGGCCGAGGCCGGCGCCGCGGGCGCGGCCGGCGGCGCCATCACCGGCGGCGTTATGCGCGGGATTCTGGGGGGCTGAACTCGCTGCGCTGAAAGAGCGCGTGCAGCTTGACACCGGCGGCCTCGAGCGCCTCGCGCCCGCCTTCCTCGCGATCGACGACGCAGAGCGCGCCGGCGATGGTCGCGCCGGTGGGGATGACGGCATCCTGCGCCTGGAGAAAGGTGCCGCCGGTGGTCATGGTGTCATCGACCAGGAGCACACGCATCCCCGGGTGAAGGTCCGGTCCCTCGATGGCGCGACTGGTCCCGTGCGCCTTCACCTCCTTGCGGACGATGAATGCGCTGATCGGATGATCGGTGTCGCCGCTCAGCGCCGCGGTGGCCGCCGCCATCGGATCCGCGCCCAGCGTGAGCCCCCCGACCGCGTCGACGCCGAGGTCGCGACAGTGCTCGAGGGTGAAGCGCGCGACCAGGTACAGGCCGCGCCCGTCGAGGGTCACCTGCTTGCCGTCGACGTAGTAGTCGCTGGTGCGGCCGCTGGTCAGTGTGAACGTGCCGTATGTAAACGCTCGCACCGCGACCAGCTCACGCAGCTCCTCGCGCAGATCGGTGTCGGTCGCGGTGGTCACGGCGTCCACCGCAACACAGGATGGCGCGCGGCGCCCACCTCGTCGACACGGCTCACCGGGGTCTCGTGAGGTGCGTTCTGCACGAATGAGAGATCGCGTTCCGCGTCATCGACGATGGCCGCGCAGATGTCGGCCATGGCGTCGAGGCTCTGCTTCGATTCCGTCTCGGTCGGCTCGAACATCAATGCTTCGGGGACGGTGAGTGGGAAATACACGGTCGGGGCGTAGACGCCGTAGTCGAGCAGTCGCTTGGCGACATCCATGGCGCGCAATCCTTCGACCCGGCCGCCCTTGGTGCTCGCCACGAACTCGTGCATGCACGGAGTCTCAACCGCCATCGCGAACAGCCCGCGGAGCCTGGACTGCAGGTAGCGTGCGTTGAGCACCGCGTCGCGTGCGACCCAGGGCAGGTGGTCCCCGTAGGCGCGGATATACGCGTAGGCGCGCACCAGCATGCCGAAGTTGCCGTAGTACGAGCGCACCTTGCCGACACTCTTTGGTCGCTTGTAATCCAGGAAGAAACGTTCGCCGTCGCGCTCGACAGTCGGTGTGGGCAGGAAATCGATGAGGCGCTCGCCAACGCCGACCGGGCCCGCACCGGGACCACCGCCGCCATGCGGCGTCGAAAACGTCTTGTGCAGGTTGAGGTGAACGACGTCGAAACCCATGTCACCCGGCCGCGCCATGCCGACCAGCGCGTTGAGATTCGCCCCGTCGTAGTACACGAGCGCTCCCGCGTCGTGCGCGAGCCTCGCGATCTCGACGATGTCCTTCTCGAAGACGCCGAGCGTGTTGGGGTTGGTCAACATCACCGCGGCGACGGTCGCGTCGAGATGGCTCGAGAAGTCCTCGACGTCGACGGTGCCATCGTGGTTGCTCTTCACGGTCACGACTTCGAGACCGCATGCGGCGGCGGAGGCCGGGTTGGTGCCGTGAGCGGAGTCCGGGATGAGCACGCGCGTCCGAGCAGTGTCACCACGATTGGCGTGGTACGCCTGGATCATGCGCAGACCCGTCCACTCCCCATGCGCGCCGGCAGCGGGCTGGAGTGACATCCGCGCCATCCCGGTGATCGAAGCAAGCATGCGGTCGAGCTCCCACATCAACTGGAGCGCGCCCTGTGTGTCGTCCTCGTCCTGGTACGGGTGCAGCTGCGCGAAACCGTCGAGCCACGCCAGCTGCTCGTCGACTACCGGGTTGTACTTCATCGTGCAGGAGCCGAGCGGGTACATCCCCTCATGCAGGTTGTGATTGCGTCGCGCGAGACGTCCGAAATGTCGCGCGAGCACCGCCTCCGGTACCGCGGGCACCGTAGGAGGCGTGCTGCGCAGCATCGACTTGGGAATCGACGTGCCCCCGTTGCTGGCCGGAACGCCCGCGGCGGTGACCGCGGGTCCGCTCGTGTAGTTGGTGCTCAGCTCGAAGACGAGCGGCTCGTCGACCGCCCAGCCGGCTTGGCGCGACGCGGCGGGAATCACGTCGCTCATGCGC
>PKXZ01000074.1 GCA_003132525.1 Candidatus Dormiibacterota bacterium
GTTCCGACAAGCCATACATCCAGATGGCCACGGATCCGCCGTGGACATTCGCGGAGACAAATCGCCAGGTAAACCGGCTCGCGCATGGGTTGATGCAGGCGGGTATTGGACAACGCGACCGGGTGCTCGTGCTCTTACCCAACTGCCTCGATTACGTTTTCCTCTGGTTCGCGCTCGACAAAGTTGGTGCTTTGCCGATCCTGGTGAATGCCCAAGCGATTGGAGCCTTTCTCGAGCGCCCGATCAACGCATCCAAGGCGACCACGCTAATAGTCGATCGATCCTTCCTCCCGAGAATCCACGAGATCGCAGGCAGCCTGGAACACCTGGTGACCATCTATGTGCGCGGCTCTGACGAAGGTCTCCCCGGCATCAGAGGATTCGCGCTGAGACACTTCCTTGACCTTTACTCCGACACTGAGACGAATCCGGATGCCGTCGTTACTTACCGTGACGTAGGACTCGTGGTTGGGACTGGAGGAACAACAGGTCCATCCAAGAGTGTCCTCATGCCCTTTGGCCAGTTCCACCTCCAGGCGGAGACTCAGGCAAGCCTTGTTCGGCTCACCGATGCAGACGTGACCCTTACGGCTTTCCCCTTCTTCCACCTGGGCGCTCTCCTGCAGTGCATCTATCCCTGTCTCATCCAGGGAGCCAGGGCTGTCATCTACGAAAACTTCAGCGCCAGCCAGTGGATTGACCGGGTCAGGCTGCATGGGGCAACCGTGACGCACTTCCTCGGCGTCACGATGGACTACGTCATGAAGCAGCCCAGTCGACCCGAAGACTCTGACAACGCGCTGCGTGTGGTCGGTGCGATTCCGACGGCCCACAGCCTACTGCCTGAGTTTCGTCGCCGTTTCGGCGTGGATGAGGTTGCAGAGCTCTATGGCTCAACGGAAGTGGGCATCTGCATGTGTACGCCGTGGAACACCCCACGACCGGCAGGTGCCGCTGGGAAACTGATCCGAGACTACTACGAGGTCAGGCTCGTTGACTCAGAGACGGACGAGGACGTTCCCGACGGTGAGATTGGTGAATGCCTGGTTCGACCAAAATTACCGTGGACGAGCACGCTTGGCTATGACGGGCGGCCCGAGGAGACTGCCGAAACCATGAGAAATCTCTGGTGGCACACGCGGGATCTCCTTCGGCGGGACAGTGATGGCTGGTACTACTTCGTCGATCGTGCCGCAGACGCCCTGCGCGTGGGTGGGGAGAACATCGCGACATATGAGGTTGAGGAGGCCATCCTGAAGCATCCGAACATCGTCATGTGTGGTGTTGTGGGCGTCCCCTCAGACGTTGAGGCTGGTGAGCAGGACGTCCTCGCATGGATCGTCCTTCGACCCGGCGACCTCCTAGACCCGGCAGCGGTGATCGCGTTCTGCGAGTCGGTGATGCCGCGGTTCGCGATTCCAAGGTACCTTCGCTTTGTTGAGGAGCTGCCGCGTAACGAACACGGAAAGATGCTCAAGCACACAATACGCAGCAGCGGCATCACGTCCGATACGTGGGATCGGGTGAGGGAAGGCGCGGTACTGAGCCGGGAGTCCATCGCCAGGGAGAGGTGACTGGCGCCCTGACGGTGGACTCAGATCGACTAGAAGATCGCCAACGGATTCACGGGGCTTCCAGTGGAGTTCTTGAGGCGGAGGGGGCTGATCACTGTCATGAAGTGCCATCGCGTGAGATCTGCGCATTTCCTCGCCAGTGACTCGAGATCACAATTGTCGATGATCCACATTCCCATAGCGACCATCGCAACGCCATGGACTGGTGCCTCCAGCGAGGGGTAACCAGAGGGGAAGGCGTCGGTGCCGGAATCGGTGGCGACAATGGCCGGCTCACGGTCACNNTCTTGCCGGGTCGCCGCGCCGCGTAACCAGTGCGGACATACATGACGTCCCCCGGCTCGACGCGACTTCCTGTCATCGCTTCGGCCCGCTCTAGGTCTCCGCTATCCGCACCATCACCATCCTCCATCCATTTGATCCCACGGGAGCGTGCGACATCCAGCAGGATGCCGCGGGTCACAACGCCGCTGGACGCGAGCTCTACTGATCCGGAGCGTGCCCCGTGGTTGGTTACGACAGCCCCGGCCGGCCGCCCGTTATACATCTGCCCCTTCCAGAAGATGTGGGAGAAGGCGTCGATGTGTGTGATGTAGAGACCATGAAGCGGTAGACCGGCCCAATCTGTTGCCGAGTCCATCGCATTCATGTTGGCTGACTCGCCGCTCCGCTGCATGAAGTGCACCGGAGGCACGGTCGCCTCAGGGTGCTTCGGTCGCGGCGCCCACTCGATGAGTCGAGCGCACGAGATCGCTATCCCGTGCTCGACTAGCGCGGCGGCTTCATGGATCTTTTCAGGCCCTATGAGGTTGAGCGCACCAAGTTCGTCATCGACTCCCCATCGGCCCCAATTGGACATCGACTCGAAGTACGAAACGACCTCCGCCTCGGTCAATGGCGGCTTCTCCGAAGGTGGGGTCATGTTGTCCCCTTTCTCTGTGTCATGGTGGAGCGACTCTATGAAATCTAGCTGAAATGGGTGGAGATAGAGATTGCTGGCGCTGGGCCGGAAACAGCCAACTCTGCGTTGCGGCGAATGTCGGGTGCGTTTCAATCGCGAGAAGTCGCACAGACGTGGCACATACGGGACGCATCATTGACGCGTGTCGATGCCGCTGTTATGGTGGCGCCGCTTATCAGGCGGCACCATCGAGCACTCGGACAGATTGAGGACTAACGATGGCGGCGATCGCAAACCGCATTACTTGGGGAGTGATAGGTTCATGAATTGGAAGAAAGCAGACCGTGGACTCGGCTTTCGGATTCGCATTGTGGCTGGTTCATCGGCGTTCGCGCTCCTGGCGCTCACTGCATGTGGCGGCTCGTCCTCGCCAGCCTCGTCGGCTCCAATCAAGATCGGCGGCGTCATGCCGCTGACAGGGGCTGTTGCCGCCGCGGCAAAGCAGGCATTGGACGGTTACAACTCCTACTTCGACGCCACCAACGCAAAGGGCGGAGTCAATGGGCACAAAGTTGACTACATCACCCAGGACGACGGCTTCGTCATCGCGAACACGATCGCAGGCCTACGGCAACTGATCCAGCAAGACAATGTCAGCGCCGTAACGGCCTTCGGCAGTTCGAACGTGCTTGCCGCAGTACCGCTGGTCACGCAGTTGAAAGTTCCGATGATCGCCCCATTCGCCTTTACCACGTCCCTTTACGACCCCGTGATTCCGTATGCGTTCCCTGTCTTTCCAGGCGGAGCCGACGAGCTCGGGCCGGTGGTCAAGTATTTCCAGGCGCAGGGCTTCAAGAAGTACGTCATCGTCACTCGCGACGATCCCTTGGGCCCGTCGAACGCCAAGGCTTACGCGGCCGGGCTGGATCCCGGCGAGCTGGTCGATACGCTGACGTATCCACAGGGCGCGACCGACGTGACCACGATTGCGCAACACGTCATTGCGGACAACCCGGACATGATTCTGATGTATACCACGACGCCTGAGTTTGCGCTTTGGTACAAGACGCTGAAGAGTCTCGGCTACACGAAGAGCATCTTCTCTCAGCAGGCATCGGCCGATCCTGGACTCCCGGCGGAGACAGGGGATAGCGCGATGAACAACGTGTATGGCTCAGTGTTCGTCGACCAGTTCTCGAATTCCCCCGGCTGGCAACAGTACGTCGCGAACCTGAAGAAGTATGCCCCGAACGCCAACCCAGACGCGCCGTTCACAATTGAGGGCTACCTCAGCGCGATGGTGATTGTCGGAGTGCTGAAGAATGCAAAAGGAAACTTCACGCCTGCAGGTCTCGAGACCGCTGCTCAGACGCTGACCAACCTTTCGACCGATGGGCTGACTCCACCGATTTCATTCAATGAGACGAGC
>PKXZ01000062.1:0-5998 GCA_003132525.1 Candidatus Dormiibacterota bacterium
GACGCTGAGCTACGAGGCGGCCGCCGCCTCCTTGGGTGCCATGAGGTCGGCCTCGTGCGCGCGGATCACCTCGCTCACCTGCACCGAGTACCAGGAGTAGAAGTGCTCCCTCGCCCAGCGCTGGGTCTCGCGATGCTCGGGGTTGTCGCGCCACGCCTTGACCGACTCGTCGGTCTCGAAGGTTTCGAGCGAAACCTCCTCGCCGTCGGGCGTTTCGAAGCTTTCGATCGAGATGAACCCCGGATGCTCCGCGACCAATTCGTGGAGGCGCTTGCTCCGCCGCGAATACTCCTCGAGGTCGCCGTCGGGACGGTTGCGTGACCGAAAGACCACCAGGATCATGCCGTCATCTTCACACAGCCGCCGACGCCAGGCGTCGCAGCGCGCTGCGGGCTGCGTGGTATCCGCACATGCCGTGCACACCGCCGCCGGGTGGGGTGGAGGCGGAGCAGATGAACACGTCTGAGTTGGGTGTGGAATACGGGTCGACGCGTGCCACCGGCCGCGTGAAGAGCTGGCCGAGATCGGTCACGCCGCCGGTGATCGCTCCGCCGACATAGTTCGCGTTGTACAGCTCGAGGTCGACGGTGTTCATCACGTGACGGCCGATGATGCGGTCGCGGAACCCCGGCGCGGACCGCTCGACCTGGCGCTCGAGCACGTCGGTCAGGTCGAGTCTGGACCCGGCGGGAACGTGGCAGTACGCCCAGCCGGTGTGCTTGCCCGCAGGGGCTCGCGAGCTGTCGAACAGGCTCGGCTGCACCACGATCATGTACGGCCGGTCAGAGACCGCGCCGCGCCAGACGGCCGCCTCCGATGCCACGATCTCGTCGAGCGTTCCCCCGAGGTGAACGGTGGCCGATTCGAGGCAGGCCGGATCCGTCCAGGGGATGGGGCCGTCGAGCGCCCAGTCGATCTTGAAGATGCCTGGTCCGTATCGATAGCGGCGCAGACGGTTCACGTATCGGGTGGGCAGCACCGGCGAAGCGATGGTCGCGACCTGGTCAGGGCTCGTGTCGAAGAGCACGACTCTGGATGGAGGCAGGTCGGCGAGCTCGTGCACCGGCGTCGCTGTCTCGATGCGACCTCCGAGGGCCAGCAGGTACCCGGCGAGCGCCCCGGCGATCGCGGCGGATCCCCCTTGCGCGATCGGCCATGTCTCGACGTGCCCGGTGAGAAGGAAGAGCATCCCGATGGCCGCACTGACCGGCCGGGTCAGAGGAAGGATCGCGTGGGCGGCGCATCCCGCCAGGAGGGCTCGGGCGCGCTCGCCGCGAAACAGCGTGTGCCCCAGGACGCTTGCCGGGAGCAGCGCCGGGGCCCCGAAGCCTGCGAGCACCAGCGGGTGACGGGGGAGATGCGCTGGACCGAGGATCTCGGCGAGGAGCTCGTCGGGGTGGCGCAGCATCGGACCGACGAGCCGCCGGTAGGCGCTGGAGTCCCGGCCGAGACCGGCCGCGGTGGCATCAGGGGACGTGCGGAGCATCACCGCGGGCTCGCCGTCGAGCGGGTGCGCAACTGAGGCCGTGGGTTGAATCCACCGAAGTCCGTGCTCGGCGAGCGGAAGCGTGCGCAGGTATGGCGAGAGGATGCCGAGCGGGTGCGCCGCCGAGCAGACATCGTGGTGAAAACCGGGGAGCGTCAACTCCGCTGTCCGGGTGCCGCCGCCGACCGTTGCCGCAGCCTCGAGCACCAGGACCTCAGCGCCGTTGCGCGCCAGTTCGACGGCCGCGGCGAGGCCGTTGGGACCGCTGCCGATGACGACGGCGTCCAGGCGGGGCGGCACGCGGGCCTTCTACGCTGCCGGAGCTGCCGGGGTGCCGGCGACGACTTCGCCGCTGGCCAGCACCATGCCGTCCTCGCAGACGGCCTCAATGCGCCCGCCCTGGAACTGCTGCTCGTACACCTGGGCGTATGCGCCGCCACGCCGGAGGAGCTCGGCATGCGTGCCCTGCTCGAGGAGGCGGCCGCGGTCGATGACGAAGATGACATCGGCGGCCAGGATGGTGGAGAGCCGGTGCGCGATCGCGATGGTCGTCCGGCCGGTGAGCAGGGGCTCGAGGGCCGCCTGCACGAGGCGCTCGCTGGTGGTGTCGAGGGCGGAGGTCGCCTCATCGAGGATCAGCACGCGCGGCGCCTTGAGGACGACGCGAGCAATCGCGAGGCGCTGCTTCTCACCGCCGGACATCCGGTAGCCGCGCTCGCCGACGAGCGTGTCGTACCCCTCGTCGAGCGCGACGATGCGGTCGTGGATGAAGGCCGCGCGGGCGGCGGCCTCGAGCTCCTCCTGGGTCGCGTCGGGCTTGGCGTACATGAGGTTGCGCCGCACCGAGGCATGGAAGAGGTACGTCTCCTGGGTGACCATGCTGATCGCGTCTGCGAGCGAGGCGATCGTGTAGTCGCGGACGTCCATGCCGTCGAGGAGCACCGCTCCCTTGGTGACGTCGTAGAGGCGCGGGATCAGGTACGAGATCGTGGTTTTGCCGGCGCCGCTCGGCCCGACGATGGCGGCAAGCTGTCCAGGTTTGACCTCGAAGTTGACGTCCTCGATGGCCCAGTCGCGGCGTATCTCGTTGGGAACCGGGTCGTTCTCGTCCGGCGCGTCTCCGTTCGGGATGACGACCGTCGGCGCCGGTCGCTGGATCGGTTCGGTCATCGGACCGAAGCTGCCCCGGTCGTATCGGAAGTAGACGTTCTTGAGCTGGACGTCGCCCTTGATGTCATTGGCCGCAACAGGGCGTGCGTCCGGCCGGTCGACAATGTCGTGGGGCATCTTGAGGTAGTCGAAGATGCGCTCGAAGAGCGCCAGGCTTGCCTGGATCTCGATCGAGACGGAGAGCATGCTGCCGATGGGGAAGAAGAGCCGGCTCTGCAGGGTGGTGAAGGCCACGATCGTTCCGTACTGGATTGGTGCATGGGGGCCGTGGCTGCCCGCGATGACGAATCCGGCGATGAGATACACGAGCGCGGGCGCACTGCTGAAGAACGCGCCGATAACCGCGAACAGCGCTCGCCCGATCATCTCTTGACGGATGGCAAGGTTGGCGAGCCGGTGATTCTCCTTGCGGAAGCGCACGACCTCGTCAGAGCCGCGGCCGAAGACCTTGGCGAGGAGCATGCCCGACACCGAGAGGGTCTCCTCGGTGATCGCGCTGATCTCGGCCTTGGATTCCTGCGCCTGCATCGTGATCTGACGCCGGACCTTGCCGGCGCGGTACGTGTAGAAGATGAAGAGCGGCGTGATTCCGAGTGAGAGCGCCGTCAACTGCCACGAGAGGAACAGCATCGCGATCAACGTGCTCAGCAGCGTCACGATGTTGGACAGGAGGGACGTCGCAGTGTCGGTGACGACGGACTGGATGCCGCCGACGTCATTGGTGAGCCGGGACTGGATCTCGCCCGTGCGCGTGCCGGTGAAGAAACGCAGCGACATGCCCTGCAGATGCTCGTAGAGGCGGTTGCGAAGCTCCTCCATGACGCGCTGCCCCACGCGGTTGGTGACATACGTCTGGAGCACGCCGATCGCACCGGTGACGATGGTGATCCCGATCATGATCGCGACCAGGATCTCGAGCAGAGGGAGGTTCACGGGAAGGAGAACGCCTGCACGCGTCGGGAAGAGCGCGGCGTCGAAGACGACCGCGATGAGCACCGGGTTCACGACACCCGCGCCGGCGGTGATGATCACCAGGAACGCGATGGTCGCGACCCCGGCGCGATGCCCTTTGAAGAGCGCCGCCGTCTGGCGGACCAGCTGCCGGTTGGGGACGCGTCCTGAGGGTTTCTCGCGCTTGCGGCCGCCCATGAGGCCGCCTCCGTGCATCACGGCCGTGGCCCTCCTGGACTCGCGTGGGTGACGGGCGTCATGACTTCGACTGTACCAAGGTGAAGTCGATTTCCCGATCTGGTAACAGGTGTGCCTGGCTATTGCGACCGCTATGATCGGCGGCGAATTCAGCGCGGAGGGAGCGCTGGCAGACGACAGCGAGGAATTCGATGACCATCAAGTCACTCCTTGTGGGAGCCGTGGCACTCGGCGCGATCAGCGGTCTGGCCGCCTGCGGCGGATCCAACGCTTCGACCACCCCGACCCCGTCGAGCGGCGGGCTGACCTTGCCGAACATTCCGGGCCTGGGCAACAGCTCCGGCGGGTCGGCGCCGGCAGCGAGCAAGCTGCTGACGGCTTCGGACGTCCAGAGCATCAGTGGCGACTCGAGTGTCTCGGCGCTGACCGGTGCGTGCTCTGCCACGACCTGCATCTACTCGGACACGAGCGGTAGCGGGGGAGGCGGCGGCGTGATCTTCGTCGAGCCCTTCCCGGGAGGCCTCGGTCAGTCGGCGCTGCAGGCGGCGATCGACACCGCGCTGAGCGGCCAGGCGAACTCCAGTGGCGGGACTGCCGTGTCTGTGTCCGGGCTTGGCAGTGGCGCGATCAAGGAGGTCGATGCGAATTCGGTGACCTACGCGTTCGTGAAGGACAACTACCTGGTCGTCCTCAACGTCACCTCGGGAACCAAGAGCGGCTCCGACATGGATTCACAGGTCGGGTCGGCCGCCCAGTCGGTCGCCGGGTCGATCTAGCCTCACGCTGGCGCTCGCGCCTGCGAGCTTCCTGACGCCACGCCCGGCGGCTGACGGCCGCTAAGCTCGCTTCGGCGTGCCCCTGCAAGACCTCGCGCAATCGATTCCCGGAGTGGTGATTGCCGCGCTGTTGCCGGGTTTCGCCCTTGCGACCCTGCTCAGTCCTCGATGGCATTGGTGGGCACGGCTGGCGATGTCCCCGGGACTGTCGGCAGGGTTCATCGGCGTCTTCGGGATGGCGATGCACGACGTGCACATCCCGTTCGAGCCGGCCACGGTGTTTCCACTGCTCGTCGTGCTCGGCGTGGCGGCGGTATTCCGGTGGCGGCGCGCCACACCGGGTCCGAGCGACGACCTTCCGTGGTGGATCGTGATTCCTGGGCTGCTCGTCGGCTTGGTGGGTGCAGTGGTCTTCGTCTGGGCGCTGCGCGGACAGGTGCTGCCACCGGACTGGGACGCGCCAACGCATGGCGGCCTCGCCGCGACGATCGCCCGCACGCACGACGTGCTTCCCCTGATCTCGATACCGCTCGAGGCGACGGAGTTCGTGCGCGTGCGCCCGGGGTTCGAGGCGATGTCCGCGGTTGTGTCGTGGCTGGGAGGACCTTCGCCGGCCGAGTCGATGGCCCCGATCGTGGTGGCGACGATCGTGCTGCTCCCGCTTTCGCTCACGCTGCTGGCTCTCGAGGCGACCGGGTCGATCGCGCTTGCGGCAGTCGTCCCGTTCTTCGCACTCGGCATGGCGTTTCCTTCGTATCAGGCGATCCTCGGACGTTTTCCAGAAATGGTCGATGCAACGCTGATCGTGCCCTTTGTCGTCGCCACGCTCCGCGTCATGCGAGGCGTGTTCACGCTCGACAACCTGCTCCTGCTCCTCGCGATCACCGCGTCGATCTGGGTGATCCACGGGCTCGAGATCTTCACCGCGCTCGTCGTTGCGTGTGGGCTGCTCGCGGTGGGCGCTGTTCGAGCGATCCGGGCATCCCCCCAGCTCGCGCTGCAGCGCATCGGTGCGGCGGTGGTTGCGGTGCTGGTGGGCGCGGTCCTGGTCACAGTCCTGACGCGCATGCCGCACGTGCCTCCGGCGAATCCCGCCGAGCCCTCCGCAGTGGTGCTGCCCACGACGAGCTCGCCGGTGCAACTGCGTCAGCTCGCAGCCGACATCGCCCAGGGTGATCTGGTCAGCCCGATCACCCTCGCGCTCTACGTCATCGGCGTGGTCACGATGCTGATCCGCCGGCGCATGCTCTGGGTGCTCGTCGCCCAGATCCTGCTCGTCGTGCTGATGGTTGACGACTTCTATCTCCACAAGCTCGACAAGCTCTGGCGGATCATCTACCCCTGGGGCGACCCGGATCGAATCGTCGGGGTGCAGTACTGGTTGATCCCGCTGGTGCTCGGCACCGGGTTTCTCGCC
>PKXZ01000062.1:6012-10589 GCA_003132525.1 Candidatus Dormiibacterota bacterium
TGGTGAGCGTGGTGCGATCGCTGTCCCGCACGCGCCAGCTGCAGCTCCGAGTGGGTGTCGCGGCGGTGATCGTTCTCGCCATTGCGGTTGCCTTGCGGCACCCGCTGGGTCATCTGTGGACGGACCTCATCGGCAAGTACTCGCTCGCGGTATACCCACTCGGCATCGAGGATCCCTTATCCGATTTGCGCGCGTGGCTCCTCACCGTCGGGATTGCCGCACTGGCAGTGGTTGTCGCGTGGTTCGCGATGGGTCGAGGGCTGAGTGCGCCACGTGTTGTCCGCGAACGATTGGGGTCTGCGGCTCAGGGACTTGACGCCGCAGGAATGGTGCTTGGGGTNNATCGCCGTGGTCTGCGTCGTCATAGGTGCATCCGTCGAGCTCAGCGTGTATCAGCACGAGGTCGCGACGCGATCACTGGTTTCGCCGGCAGACGTGACCGTCCTCAATCGCATGGGTGAGGTGCTCCCCAAGGGCGCCATCGTGATGAACGATGGTGGTGACGACGCGGGCGAGTGGCTCGCTGCGCTGACCGATTTCACGCCACTCACTCCCAACGGCTTTGCGTGGAGGACGCTGGACACGCCCCTCGACGTCGACCTTGAGAATGCGTGTGCCGATCCCGCCGCCGCCGAGGTTGCGATTCAGCAGGCTCATCCAGATGCGATCTTCATGGGGTCCCTGGAGATCGTGCCGCCGCAGTACCCGNNACCCGTGGAACTTCAACTGCATCTCGCGGTTACCTGACCTGCGACTCATCGTGTCAGTGCCGGCGAACGGGACCGTCTCAGCCGCGTTTGCCGTGGTCAAATAGCGGGGATCGGGCCTGTCCCGTGGTCGTTGCCACGACCGTCGCGGCGAGGTTTACGACAAACGGCAGCGAGGCCGACGGCGCGGCTCATGTTGACTGAGGAGTCATCGGCAGGCGCCCAGACGATGTCCGATGCGAACCATTCTTGTGGTGCTGGCGCAGACACCGGTGCCACGTCGGGCAGGCGCTGTGGCGAGTCGACGGCTCGCTTGATTCGCTCCACGACTTCGGGGGCCACTTTCCGGACGAGTGCCGCGCTCGAACGAACCCACTGCGGGCGTTGGGGCTGATCCGGCGATGGAGTTCCGTCAGTTGGTGGAGGGACGTCGAACGGCATCGAACCCTCCGGAAAGACACGCACCATCAGGCTGACCTCATCGAAGGTGAGGCGAAGCAGCTCGCCCAGCGCAGGGAGAGTGAACTCCATGAGGTGGGACGGAGACAGCAGGTGTCCACCGGGAGCGTGCTCGAATGACCAGACGCGGTTCGGCGTGCCGACAAAGCAGACCCCGTCATCCTTGACCGAGTCCGCCATCGCTCGGACGAAGGCGAATGGATCGACGACGTGTTCAAGGACTTCGGAACTCGCAACGAGGTCATATGACCGCGGGGTGAACGGCTCCGGCAGCGGGTTCATCAGGTCGGCGACCACGAATCGAACGTTCGGTCCCCCGTAGTTCGCCGTCGCGTAGGTGATGGCGGCTGGGGAGCCGTCGACGGCGTCGACGCTCGCCCCGGCCCTCGCCAGGAGCGCGGCACCGTACCCGGTGCCGCAGCCGAAGTCCAGCACCCGCATCCCTTCCTTGACCAGGTGCTCGGCCACCCACTCATACGTGCCTTCATGGCCCGCCGAGGTGATGTCGCGCGTCTCGCTGGGGACGTACCTGTCCTGGCCGTCTGCGGTCGCGAGATCAACGTCGGTCATACGCGCGCAAGCTTACTCACGGCCTCGAAGCAGTGGACTTTGCGCTGGCGGAGAGGGTGGGATTCGAACCCACGGTGGCTATAAACCACACCGCTTTTCGAGAGCGGCACCTTCAACCACTCGGACACCTCTCCGGGAGCGTCGAGTATAGGGGCGGCCTCGGACCAGACCCCAGCGACGACCGAGTTGCGGCTTGGGCGTTACCAGTAGTACCAGCGGCCGCCACGGGGTCTGAAGGCCAGCCCGATCAGCCAGAAGATCAGGAAGATCAAGGCGATCCACCACAGGACGTGGAGCGCGAACCCAAGCCCGAACAGAAGGGCTGTGAAGAGGAGGAAGGCCAAGAGGACGCACATGACGGAGATTCTCCCTGGGACGATCTGAAGGTCAGATGGTAAATACCCGACGGGGGGTCGGGCTGAAACCGGCGGCTCGCGAGTCGGCCGGGGCTACGCGCGGGTCGCGGATACAATCGGGGAGGAGCGATCGCCTAGTTGGCCGAGGGCGCCGCACTGGAAATGCGGTATACCGCGTCAAGCGGTATCGAGGGTTCGAATCCCTCTCGCTCCGGATTTCCTTTGTGGGATAACCAATCGGACCTGTCCGATGCAGCCGCAGCATACGATCGATCGCGCCAAGGTCTCTCCTGAGTCCCGGACGCCGCGTCGCTGATGACCGTTTGGAGACTCTGTGTTAATCGCTTTGGAAGGCGCCGTTGCGGACCCGACGGGTGAGAGTGCGACTGTGCGTGGTCGACGGCGTGGTGGGGTCGCTCGGTGAGATCTGGTCGAGCGTGTTGTAAAACGTGCCCTCTGCTGGGGGAACCGCGCCTTGCAGCAACGGATCGTCCGTCCGGACCATCCAGCCGTGCAAGCGCTCCTTCAGATCGGAAAGTACGCCGGCCAGCGCTGGGTCGTCGATCCGGTTAGTGCCCTCGCTGGGATCAAGCCAGACGTCGTACAGCGCCTCCATGGGCAGGCTGACGTCGGCCCACCCACTAGCCAGCATCACGTCCTTGGACAGACCGTCATCGACGTTGGCGAGAACCCGGACCGGGTGCCGCTCGTCATAGCGCCTTATGTACTTGTAGCGCACGGTCCGGACTGCCCGCTGGGGCTCGTAGGCGGCGTGGTAGGTGAGCTCTGAGAAGAGTTCCTCGTGCAGTTCCTCTTGCTCGCCTCGCACCAGCGGTAGGAGCGACAACCCTTCCAGCCAATCGGGCGGGTCGATCGCCGCGATCTCACAGATCGTAGGGATGAGGTCGAGATGGCTCACGAGCGAGTCGATTACCCGGCCGCGCTCGAAACCACCCGGACCCCGTATCAACAACATCACCCCTGTGCCCCGGTCGAACAGCGTCGCCTTGGCGTCCGGGAAGGCAAGGCCGTGGTCAGTGGTCAATATCACGAGGGTGTCGTCGACCAGGCTGTTCTCCTCGAGCGCTTCCAGGACGGCGCCCACGCCCTGGTCAAGCGACCGGGCACTGGCCTTGAATGACGCCATGTCGCGGCGGGTCATCGGGGTGTCGACGATGTTCTCCGGTGGCCGTGAGTACAGCGCGTCCCGAATGGACGAGGGTTCGAAATACTCGCGATGGGTCTCGAAGAACCCGACCGAGAGGAAGAACGGCTCGCCAGCCGGGGCCCGTTCGGCAATGAGCCGGGTGGCCGCCGGTGCGACGTCGCCCACCTTGGTGCTGTCGACCTCGACAACTGTGTGGTAGCCCAGTTCCGCAGGGTCAGCCGAGACGTGCTGTTCGCCGATGAGCCCTGTCCAGTACCCGCCTGCACGCAGCAGATAGGCGATGTGGCGCTCAGGGTGAGTGAGACGGTAACCCCGGTGGGCCAGTCCAATCATCCCGGTCGCATGGGTGCACTGCCCGGTCAGCAGCGCTGCGCGCGAACCCGAGCACACGGGGGCGGCGGAGAACGCTTGACGGAACAGCACACCCTGGTCGGCCAGGTGCTGGATGTTTGGTGTGGGGACCGGGTAACCGTACGGTTGCACGTAGCGGCCCGTGTCGTGCGAGTGAACATAGAGAACGTTCGGCGGAGCCATATCCAACCGATGATACGAGGTTGGCGTTATTTTCTACTAAGGTAATGGACATTGTGGAGATAGCATGAACGAGCTCCTTCCGCGGGCAGAGGGCATCTCCTATTTTGTCTGTGCCACGCAACGCAGCGGCAGTAGCTTGCTGTGCGAGCTGCTCAAAGGTACCCAGGTGGCGGGCGTACCCGACGAGTACTTCGAAGCGCTCCGGTCGACAAGCCTGCCGCGCCAACCGAGACAGTACTTCGAGGGCCGAGCGCTAGCTGAGATCGCAGAGCCGATCGCCCCGACTGACCCCGGGCGCCCCGAACAGCTCGGCGAGTTCGAGGGCTGGTTTCGCTACGTCCTCCAGAGAGGAACCACCCGGAACGGCGTGTTCGGAGCGAAGATGATGTGGAACTACTTCGACGACTTCCGCAGCCGGGTCAGGGAGCTCCCGGGCCTCGGCGATGTGACCTTCAACCAAGCCCTCGACGTCCTTTTTCCGCAATTGCGCATCGTCTTTGTCCGCCGGCGGAACAAGGTGGCACAGGCGGTTTCGTTGTGGAAGGCTGTCCAGACCCGCCAGTGGCGCGATGAGGACGAGCCCGCTCGGGACGACTTGCCCGTCGAGTACGACTATCGGGCACTCAAGCACCTGGTCAGCGAATTGCATTTTTGGGACGCCCGCTGGGAGGACTGGTTCCACGCGACCGGCCGCGAACCCGTGCGGGTCTTCTACGAGGAGTTCGTCGACGCGCGGGCGGTGACCATCGGCCGGGTGCTTGACGCCCTCGGCATCAACCCGCG
>PKXZ01000001.1 GCA_003132525.1 Candidatus Dormiibacterota bacterium
CCGTTGATGATCGCCAGCGCGATCATCCCGCCGACCAGCCACGACAACAGCGTCAGATTGCGCTGCTGGAGCCCCTTATCGATCGCTTCGCGCAGCAGGAACGGCGAGGCGACGCTGAGGATCGAGCCGAGGAAGATCAGCGCCAGCAATGTCCCCAGACGCAGCCGGTAGGGGATGAACAGACGGGCAATGCGTCGCAGCGAGACCGGCCGGTCGGGGGTGTCCTCGGGGCGGGGTGGACGGAGATTCGATTCTCCGGACCGGCGGCCATTGCCGCCTCCACCGTGCCCCTGGGCGAAGGGCTGACTGCTCACTGGGCTGACTTTAGCCGCCGGGTCGTAGGCTTAAGGCGATGAACCTGTCCGCCTCGGAGACCCGCGTGCTCGGGTGCATGCTCGAAAAGCAGCTGACGACACCCGATATCTACCCACTGTCGCTCAACAGCCTGCGCTTGGCGTGTAACCAGTCGACCAACCGCGACCCCGTGGTGGATTACGACGACGCGGTACTGCGCGATGCGCTGCACCGTCTCGAGCGCCGCGGCTTTACCCGCCTGGCGAGCGGACGTGGCAGCCGCACGCCGAAGTACCGGCATCTGCTCGCGGAGGCGCTGCCGATGGCAAGCGACGAGCAAGCCGTCATGTGTGTGCTGATGCTGCGCGGCCCCCAGACGCCGGGTGAGCTGAAGCAACGAGCCGAGCGCATGCACTCCTTCTCCGACCTGCCCGCGGTCCACGAGACGCTCGCGCGGCTGATCGAGCGGGACTTGGCCGCATGTCTGCAGCGCCGGCCGGGGCAGAAGGAGGACCGCTACATACAGCTGTTCGAAGACCGCGACGCGCAGGTCGACTCCGACGCCAACGGGGCGGACATCACCGCTCGGTCCGCGTCCCCATACGAGTCGCCCTCCTCGGGGCCATCTGCCGCGCTCGCGCCGGTCAACGACTTGGAGGAGCGTGTCGCTCGGCTGGAACGCGAGGTCGCCGCACTCCGTGCCGCGAGCGATGCGGAGGCAGGGACGGTCCCGGAGACGGGCCTGGAGAGGCAGGCAGGGACGGGCCTGGAGAGCTCGCCAATCGAGGCAGACGATGCGCGAGCGAGTGAGCCCCCATCGCGAGCGTGGTCATGAGCCACGCGCAGCTGATCATCGCCGCAACCTCGTCGGACACCGCCACGGGCGTGGGCATTCCGCTCGCGCTCGCAGCGGGCCTCGTGTCGTTCCTCTCGCCCTGCGTGCTGCCGCTCGTGCCGGGATATGTTTCGCTCATCTCCGGCGCAGGCTTGGAAGAGCTGAAGTCGCCGCAAGGCCAGCTCATGCGGCGGGGGATGGTAAATTCCGTCGGTTTCATCTTGGGTTTCAGCGTGGTGTTTATCACTCTGGGAGCGATTTCTACCGAACTCGGCCAAATCGTGGCCCGCTACAAACACACGCTGTCGATTGTGGCCGGAGTGGTCATCATCATCTTCGGACTGCACCTGACCGGGCTTTTCAAGATCAAAGCGCTTTATACGGACGCTCGTCTGCACAGCGTAAAAGGCAGCAGTACGCCGGTCGGCGCGTTTGTGATTGGTTTCGCATTTGCCTTCGGCTGGACTCCTTGTCTGGGCCCGATTCTGTCGGCAATTCTCGCACTCGCTGCGGAGCAGGACACTCTGACCAAAGGCATACTTCTGCTCGCCGTATATTCGCTGGGGCTGGCGGTGCCGTTTCTGCTGACCTCGCTCTTGATGGAGCGCTTCCTCAAGTTCTACGGCCGTTTCCGCTCCCACATGCACGTGCTGGAAGTGGCTTCGGGCGGCTTGCTGATCGCGCTCGGCGTGCTGCTGGTAATCGGGCGGTTCACTTTGATTTCGAACTGGCTCTCGTTTCTGAATCGTTTTGCTTTGTAGGAGGGGTTGATCCGTGAAACGTAATCCTCTCGCACTCGTCGTCATAGCCTTCGTGGTCGCGCTGATGCTGTACTTCGGCTATCACAAAGCGCGCCGTCCGCGCACAACTGAGACGGCCTATTTGACCAAAGCCAGCATGGCTCCTGACTTTACCCTGCAATCGCTCGACGGCAAGAGCATGCGGCTCTCCGACCTTCGCGGCAAAGCTGTGCTGCTCAACTTTTGGGCGACCTGGTGCGGCCCCTGCCGCGCGATCGCTCCCATCGTCGCCGAACTGGCTCAGGACTATCAAGGCAGGGTCAAAGTCGGCAAGATGGACGTGGACTCCAACAGCGCCACTCCAATGCGTTACAGGATTACAGGTATTCCAACGCTCTTGATCTTCAAGGGCGGCCAGGTCGTCGAGCAGTTAGTCGGGGGCAACCGCTCCAAAGACTCCATCGCGCAAGTTCTCGACAAGTATCTCAGTTGAGCAGCTAGCAGCTAAGCGCCTTCAATACTTCCGCAGCACCCCAATCACCCGCCCCTGCAATTGCACCGACGCCGCTGGCACAATAATCGGCTTCATGTTCACGTTCGAAGGCTGCAGACGGATGTTGTCGCCTTCGCGGTAAAAGCGTTTTAGGGTAGCGTCGCTCAAATCTACTAGCGCGACCACAATGTCTCCGTTGTGCGCGATCTTCGCCTTCTCCACCAAAACATAGTCGCCGTCGAGAATGTGTTCATCCTGCATGGAATCTCCGCGGACTTCCAGCACGAACACATCTTTTGAGCGGACAAAGTCGGCCAGCGAAATGGTCTCCGGATTCTCGACCGCCTCAATCGGCTGGCCGGCTGCGATGCGTCCCAGCAAGGGCAGCACCAGTCCCGTGTTCACGCTCATGGCCTGCTTGAGGCGTCCCTTGGGCGGCAGCAGGTCGATGGAGCGGCTACGGTTGTAGTCGCGGGTGAGCAGTCCCTTCTTCTCGAGGTTGGTGATGTGCTTGTGCACCGTGGCCAGCGAGTTCAGGTCCATCCCCTTGCCGATTTCCTCGAACGACGGAGAGTAGCCATGCTCGGCCACGAAGCGCGAGATGAAGTCGTACACTTGCCGCTGCCTCTTGGTGATCGCCATGCCGCCATTGTTGGCGAATATAAGGCGAATGTCAAGGAGATTCAGCCTTTAACTGTCAGCATGTAGCTACGCAAGCGTCCTGTCATCCCGACCGGAGCGGAGCGAAAGCGAGCGCAGTGGAGGGGACCTGCTTTTTGCCGACAGCTCATGCGGGGGCGGTCGCCTCG
>PKXZ01000109.1:0-2706 GCA_003132525.1 Candidatus Dormiibacterota bacterium
ATCTCAGGTGGGGTGGGCGCGAGCCCGTGGTTGTCTCAGGGGAACCGAGTGTTTCGTGATGGCGCCTTCTATCGGAAGGTCGTTGAGTCGTCGAATGTGGCCATGGTGGTCGTGGGGGACGACCTTCTGGTGGTCCATCACACCCGCGGCGCAGCGCTGATGCTCACTGGGAGGGACGCGGACTTTGTCGGGCGGCTGTTTCCTGCGCTCTTCGCTCGCGAATCCCAGGATGGTGTTGACGCGTTCCTCCGCCACGTCACGGCATCGCAGGGTGAGATCGCGCCCATGGAGGCAACCTGCATCCTCGGTGAGGGCGACGAGCGATCCATCGAGATGACCGCGGTGAACATGGTGGACTCGCCGGAGGTTGGGGGAATCGTGGTCAGCCTGGCGGATCGCACCGAGCTCCGTCGCGCGCTCGACGTGGAGAGGCGGAAGGCGAACTTCGACCCCCTCACCGGTCTGCTCAATCGCCGTGCCTTCGAGGATCGTGCGCGGGAACTCTTCAAGGATGGCGTCGCTGACCCCGCTTATGTCGCCATGTTCGACGTGGACCGGTTGAAGCAGTTCAACGATGTCCACGGGCACAAGATCGGCGATGACGTGCTTCGGTGCGTGGCCGGACGTTTGTCCACTGCCGTCGGAACCGCAGGGACCGTGGCCCGCACCGGCGGTGACGAATTCGCGGTGATACTTCCCGACCTCAATCGGGGGACGGTGCGACGGCTCCTCGAAGCAGCGTGTCGAGCGATTCAGGCGCCGATCGACGGCACCGATCTTCTTCCAAGCGCAACCTGTGGCGTGGCGCTGTCCACCATGGCGCGCCATTGGCCAGGGCTGCTGCATCGTGCGGACTCGGCGCTCTACGAAGGCAAGAGGACGAAACGCGGAGGTGTCTACTTCTTTCGTGGCGACGAGCCGGGCTGGGATCGGGTCCGGCAGCGCGATCGAGATGCGCTGACGGCGGCGGAGCAGGCGGTCGCCGACCTCCGGTCGGATGTCCTGCGCCTCGAGCAGGAGACCCGCCACGATCAGCGAACCGGGTTGCTCAACCCTGCTGCGTTCGAACAGGACCTGCCATTGCTACACGCGTGTGCAGCGCAGGAGGAGACGACCTACGCGATCGTGCTGTGCGATATCGACTTCTTTCACAACTACAACCTGCGCTACCTCTATCAGCCGGCCAATGTGACGCTCCGTAAAGTTGCCGATGCGATCAATGGCGCGTGCCGACCCGGCGACCTCGTGTATCGCTATGGGGGTGAGGAAATCGTCATCACCCTGCGCAACACCGCGATCACCGAAGCGTGTGAGGTGGGGGAACGGGTTCGTGCCGCGGTTGCCGAACTCGCACTCCCGCACGACAGCCGCTCCGATCCTCAGATCGTGACCATCTCAGTTGGTGTCGCGGCGGCCGACTGCAAGGAAGGAGCAACTGCTGCCGGCGTGGTTGACGCAGCCAACCGTGCGCTGATCGTGGCGAAGCGCGCCGGCCGGAACCGCGTCGAGTGCGCTGGGGGAGAATCGTCTGATGCGCCCCATCGTCGCTCGGCCTGACGGCGAGATAGAAGTCCTTGGAGGATTCCGTCCCGCGGCCCGTTCGGGTGGCCGCGTCCTCAAGCTCGAGCTGACCGACACGATCCCGCTGCCCGAGGGCACCACGCTCATGCACCTGCCGGGACGGCGGGCGCTGGCGCTGGATTCCAAGGATCGCCCGGTCGATGTCGAGGCGGACCTGCTTCCCGTTGCGGCTGTGCTCCCGGTGGGCCATCTACGCACCCTGCTGCCCGCCTCGCGGCCGCTGCCGGGCAGCAGGCGCCTTCCTCTTTATGGATATGCGGCGGTGGTGGAGCACCACGACGAGCTCAGGGTCGCGGCGCTCAACACCGATGCCTTCGGGTGGTGGGAACCGCGCCGCTACGCCGGCGGCGGCCTCGACGCGGCCATCGAGAGCGCGCGTCTCGCCCTGCCGGGCAACCGGCTNNCGCCGCTACGAGGGAGCGCTGCCGGCCTCACCCGCGTGCAACGCCGACTGCCTCGGCTGTATCTCGCTGCAGACCGACGGTCAGGCGCCGGCACCGCAGCCGCGGATGCGCTTCGCGCCGACCGCAGCAGAGCTCGCCGGCATGGCGTCGTTCCACCTCGGCGGTTCCGACGCGGGGATCGTTTCCTTCGGCCAGGGGTGCGAGGGTGAGCCGTTGACCCGCGACGACGTCCTCGCCCGCGCGGTGGCGCAGATCCGCGCCGACCACCCCGAGGCGACCATCCACGTCAACACCAACGGGAGCCGGCCCGAGGTGCTCCAGCGGCTCATCGACGCCGGCTGCAACAGCGTCCGGATCAGCGCCATCTCCTTCAATGACCTCGTGTTCCGGGCGTACTACCGCCCGGTCGGCTACACGATCGAGGACGTTTTGGAGTGCGGCCGGGTGATGTCGCGCTCCGGCGGTCAGGTGTGCCTGAACCTCCTCACCTTCCCGGGCCTCACCGATTCGAGGGCCGAACTCGACCGGACCGCAGCCGCCGTCATGGAGATGGGCGCCCATCAGATTCAGTGGCGCTCGCTCAACTGCGACCACGATTGGCTGATCGACGTGCTCGCGGCTCGGGAACTGCTCCCCGACGACGGAATCGGCCTGGCGGCGGCGTATCAGCACCTCGTGGATCGGCTGCCCGGGGTGACCCACGGCAACTTCACCCGTCCCG
>PKXZ01000109.1:2713-3671 GCA_003132525.1 Candidatus Dormiibacterota bacterium
CGGCAACACCTTCACCACCGGCTCTACCCTCACCGAGCTGAAGACCGAGGTGTGCTCGGTATGCCATCCGTTCTTCACCGGAACGCAGCGCATCGTCGACACCGGCGGCCAGGTGGAGCGCTTCCGCCGCCGCGCCGAGCAGGCGAAGAAGGCCTAACCCGCCTGGGGGCTGTGCACCGCTAGCACGGAGATGCGGCGGCCCTCGGGGCCGTCGGTCACCAGGTACGTCGCGGTGAACCGGCCGATTTCGCCACCATCCCTCCGCTGGCGCGAGAACGTCGCCCGGTACAGCGTGGACGTGGAGTTCAGGACGGTGACCTCCGAGTCGACGACATCGCTGTGGTCAAAGTCTGCCGCGCGCATCCCATCGATTTGCGGCTGCACGGCCGCCACCACCTGGTCGTCGGTTGTCAGCCCGAAGAACCCATCGTCGGTGGTGATCAGGAGCGGTACGGCGTAGTACTCAAGTAGTGAGGCAGTGTCTCGCTCGCCTCGCCCACATGCGGCGAACAGGTCGAGATAATCACTGAACCACCGGCGCACGTCGTCGCTGTCCACGAAAGTGGATTATCGCTGGCGAACTGGACTGAGTCGATCTCGGAGCCATGCCGCAAATGCTGCCGAAGTGATTCGTCGGGTGGTCAGACCGACCAACTGCCCCACCGTTTCATCCACTTCCGGCGTCGCCAGCCACTTGAGGCCGTTCACCTCGACAAATGTACAGACGGCCACCCATGAGGTCCGCTTGTTTCCGTCCACCCACGCATGGCTCCTCAACAGACCCTCGGCCAGCGCGGCCGCTTGATCGATGACATCGGCGTTGCGGTAATGGGCGTGCCAGCGCGGTCGCTCGAGGGCCGCGATCAGGCCGTCACGGTGGAGCATGTGATGGCGAGCAGTGGACTCAGCGACCTCTAACGCGGCGGCGTGGCAGCGCACCAAGTCCGCGGGGGTGAGG